>JAWOHR010000080.1:0-5979 GCA_046485075.1 Bacteroidales bacterium | reverse complement strand
TGGACCTGATGACCGCCCCGGAAGCAGAACTTTTTGGCATCCGGGTAGAGGCCACCTGGTCGGGGGGGGAAAGAGTGTACAGTGCTCAGGAAATAGTGCTCAGGGGACAGGGGACAGTGCTCAGGGAATAGTGCTCAGGGGACAGGGGACAGTGCCCAGGGAATAGTGCTCAGGGGACAGGGGACAGTGCTCAGGGGACAGGGGACAGTGCTCAGTGAAAAGAGGATGAAGATGAAATGGTATAAAATTATAGGTATCGTTATTCCTGCAATGATGCTGCAGGGTTGCCCGGGGTATGGCTATAAATATAATAAGGCATATTTTCCCACCACACCGGTCAACTTCACTGAGATCAACACCGTGTACGACGATTACAATGCATCATCTCCCATCCTCGGAAATGGCTTCCCTCTGTGCTTCTCATCCAACAGGAATTCAGGGGGGGTAAACTTTGATATTGTTTACAAGTTCATATCCATTGAGTTTTCAAAGACCAGCGGCGAGCTCTCCATATTCGAAGGGGCAGATGCCTACCAGTCTACCATGGGGGAATGTAGTAATTTGATCCAGGCCGTAAGAAAGATCAACACCCCGGAAGATGAACTGGGACCCTATCTGATGATGATGGACTATGTAAACGATGGTGCCTATGGCAATGGCAGCTACTCTTCATTTATAATGCTCTATTCCAACAATATAAACGGGAACCAGGATATCCGGTTTACACACAATACCGGCCGTTATGAGTATGAGGACCCGCTTCCGGTAAGCTTTCTGAATTCCGATGCCGATGACGCCTACCCCTGTTTCAATGCGAACCGTTCAGCCCTCTATTTTTGCTCCAACCGCGAAGGGGATTTTGACATTTACCGGGCCCGGACCGACCCGGAGAAGGCTATCCTTGATCTCCTCTCCTCATCCGAAGCGCTCCCGATCGAAAAAGATACCCTTCTCTCTTCAGAAGGGGATGACAAATGTCCATACCTTGCCTATAACAATTTTGATCTGTATGGCGGTGAAATGATTCATAACATACTTGTATTTGCTTCCAACCGGGAGGGGGGCTACGGCGGATACGACCTTTATTATTCGCCTTATGTGGATGGGCAGTGGGAAGAGCCGGTTAATTTCGGCGCGGGTATTAACACCGAATATGACGAATACAGGCCGATTGTCCTGCCCCAGTGGGAATTCGAAAATGATTTTATGATTTTTTCATCCAACCGTCCCGGCGGATTGGGGGGATTCGATCTCTATTATGTGGGCATCCCCGGCATTGGCTACCCGTTCGACTAAAGGAGCACATTCTTTACTCATGAGTGGTATTAACAGGCTATTAAATGGAGCAATAAAGCACCAGCGGATTTTGCTTACCTGAAAATGAAGTTTGCCCCGATGGCCGCGATACCCCATGACCACTGGGAGACCTGGAGGTCATACTCTGCGTAAAGAAAGGTATACTTGCTGATGTTGAAGCCAATGTTGACCGGCAACCAGGCCCTGAACCTCACATTACCCGGCATTTCGGGGTCGTAGTTCACATCCATGTCCAGCCCGGCCGAAAGGTTGATGTTGTAGTTCAGCGCATAGGTAAACAACCCGGTGATATCCACCCCAAAATTGTCCCAGTAGTGCACCCCGCCTATGACCGAGATGTAGGTGTACCTGGCCTCATGGATCAGGTACTGAAGGTCGGCCCCGAAAAAGGGCTTTCCACCCATCACGTAGATCAATTTCGCATTCAGATCCAGGGAATAGTTGATGCTGTAACCCCCGTTTACTCCAATGGCCATCGCCCCTCCCTGGTCGGCCTCCACACCAATGCTGCGCAACCCTAAACTGGCATTGTCAAAGTAATAGGAGGGTGTCACACCAAGACTGAAGGAGCGCTCGGGCAGGGTTTTTGCAAAGTTGACCACCTGGCCGGATAACCATACGGGGATGGCAAGAAGCAGGAGAGTAAAGATGCGTTTCATAAAAGCAGTGTTCAATGTTCAGGGTTAGGTTTATATGTAAAAACCCGGATACCAAAAGGATACCCGGGTAACAAAAATAAGATTTCCCTGAAACAATCTCTAAAAAACAATCTCCTTCCCCATGTAAAAGTCGAGGATTTTTGTATAAAAGATCAATACATACCGGGATGTGATCATCTCCGATGACGACTTAAAAAGCTGCCGGCGGGCCTCCTGCATCTCCAGGGCCGTTCCCGTTCCTACCCTGAAGCGCTCCTCGGCAAACCGGAAAACCTCATCGCTGTTGGCAACTGCCTCCTGGGCCGATTTGTAATTATCCAGGGCTGCAATGGCTTCTGTATGGTACTGTTGGATTGATTTCTGCAATTCAAGAACCGTGTTGCTGTACTGGTACTCGGCATCCTGGAGGTCGATCTTGGCCTTGTTGATCCCGGTTTGAACCTGCCAGCGGTTAAAAAAGGGAATCTGTATCCCCATGGAAACCTGCTTGTACTGGTTATTGTATACCTGTTCTGTAAGCGGATAATCCATGGTGGGGTTGGACGGATCGGGATCAAGGGGGTTCAACAGTCCGTCGCTGTAGTTGGAATAGTAGAGCCCCCGCGCATAAATTCTCGGAGAGCGCTGTCCCTGCTGCATGGCAAGCTTACGTTCCTGCGCTTCAATGCCATACTCTGCGCTCTTGATCTGGGGAAGAAAATGAAGCGCATACCGGTAAACCGAATCGAGCGATGGAATATCGGACACTGATGGCTCGGGAAAATCGGGTTTCTCAATCTCAAAATCAACCTGGTCGGTAATATTCATCAGGTGCATCAGGTTGAGCCTTGAAATCTCCATAGTATTGATGGCCTGGGTCTGGGTAAGCTTTACATCGGAAAGCTGAGCCTTCACCTCCAGCAAACGCCCCCTGGGTTCATTGCCCACCTCCACCAGCCTCTCCATTCGCTCTACCTGCTGGGCCGTAACCTCAACATTCAGCCTTGCCACCTCCACCAGCTCCTGGTTCCGCAAAAGGGTCAGGTAGTTGGTCATCACCTTGAGCAGGAGGTTATCCTCCATGGCTTCCAGATTCTTCATGTTCATCTGGTAGCTGGCCTTGCTCATCTTCATATTGTTCAGGTTCTGCAATCCGTCGAAAAGAACGAGTTCACTTTGAAGTCCAAGGTCGCCCTGGCTCACGTTGGTGTTCTTCCACTCATAGGTGCCCCTGTCCAGTACGCGTCCCGAACCCAGCTGATGCTCTAAGGCGCCGTTCAGGTTGGGCAGCAGGTCCATTTTACTCTGCTTCACATCCTGGGTGGCCGACTGCAGCATCAGCTCCTGCCGCTTCATCTCCAGGTTGTATTTGATCGCATATTCCACACAGCGATCCAGGGTCCATAAAGTGTCGGTCTGTGCCTCGAGTGCGGGCAGACCCAGCCCGGCAAAAATGGCAACGATCAGCATCTTTCTCATGGGTCTGGTTTTAACGGTTATACTTCAGGATCAGTTTGTCGTGGTCGGCGTAGTTCTGGTAGGAGGATACAATCACCTTCTCACCCGGATCCAGTCCGCCGAGCACCTCGTAGTACCTGGGATTCTGGCGACCAATGCTGATATCACGCTTTACGGCGAACTCGCCCGAGGGATCCAGCACAAACACCCACTGCCCTCCGGTAGTCTGATAAAATCCACCTTTGGTAAGCAGGGTACCCTCCTTGGATTCACCTAGCTGTAACCTGATCCTGGAGGTCTGACCGATACGGATCTGTTGCGGCACTGCCTCGGTAAAGACCATGTCCACTGCGAAGCGGCCCCCCTGAACCTCCGGATAGACCTTTTTAATCTCCCCGGTATAGGAGGCACCTGCAAAGTCACATTCACCGGTTAAACCCCGGGTGACCCTTGCAATGTAGTGTTCATCTATTTCAACCCTCAGCTTGTAAGAGTCCAGTATATTGATGGTCCCCACCCGGGTTCCGTAGGTAACCACTTCGCCGACCTCGGGATTAAGCGAGGCAAGCTCCCCATTCGCCGACGCCTTGATGTTCAGATTCTCCATCCTTCTCTGGATAATGACCATGCTCTTCTCCATGCTCTCCGATGACTTCTCCAGCGATGCGATCTGGATCGAACGGAAAATGGAGTCATTTTTGAAGTTGGCTTTCATCAGCTCCAGGAGTTCGCGGTCTCCCTGGAAGGCTTCCTTCGACTGATCAAACTCCTCCCTGGAAATATGTTCCTGCTCCCACAGCACCTTGTTGTTTTCATAGGCACGCCTGGACTGTTTTACAGCGATCTCAAGTTCGATAATCTGCCGCTTATAGTTCAACCTGGTCTGGTCCATCTGCAGGCGGGCTGTGCGCAAATCGTTTACGGCCCTTACAACCTGGGCCTCACTGTTGGTGATCTCCAGTAAAAGGTTGTCGTTACTCAGCCGGATGATCACATCCCCCTTTTTCACCATGTTGCCCTCTTCAATAAGGATCTCTTCCACCCTGCCGCCCTCAATGGCATCCAGGTAGATGGTGGTAATGGGTTCAACGGTTCCCTGAACTGTGATATAGTCCTGGAATATATCCTGGGTTACCTCCTCGATGGTAATCCTAGAAACATCCACATTGTATTTGGAGCTCTTATCTCCAAATATGAGGATCACCACCACTGCGATCATGAGCGCCCCGAAAAGGAAATACCAAATATTTTTCCTGGTGATTCCCCTTTTTTTCTCAAGCTTTCGGTCCATGCCATCCATATTGTCCATTGGTCTGCTTTTAAGTTACCCCCATTCCTTGCCACTATTATGCCAAAGAAAGCAAAAAATTGATAACCACAGGATTATAAATTAACCACTTTTTTGTTCCTTTGGAAAAGTGTCCGGTTTCGGGATTTATATGTTCGGAATCGAACATATCAACCCCTGAAATGGTTATAGATATATGAGAAAATCATTGAAAGATAATGGATTGAATGCAAAGGCACTTTTTTTGTGATATCTTGCTTTCAAAAGATAATAATCTGACCCTATGGAAGAAAAAATCGGTAGAATTCTGGCAGTGGATGACAATGAGGACATCCTGTTTGCATTGAAACTTTTACTCCGCCCTCATGTTGAGATCATCGAAACACTTTCCGGCCCTGAACGGCTGCCTGAGATGATGCAGAAGCAGGATTGGGATGTGATTCTGCTGGACATGAATTTCACCAAGGATGCCATCAGCGGACAGGAGGGTTTTGATGCCCTTTCCGCAATCATGGAGATGGATCCAAATGCCGTGGTGGTTTTCATTACAGCATACGGGGATGCTGAAAAAGCAGTGAAGTCCATCAAGATGGGTGCAACGGACTTCATTCTGAAACCCTGGCAGAACGAGAAGATACTGGCCACCATCAATTCAGCCACCCCCCGCCCCCGCCCCCGGAGCTGGAGCCGGAGCCCATCGTCTCCGACGAACCCACGCCCGAGCCCGTCAACGTCGAGCCCCCGAAGCCCAAGACAAAGGCCGAAATCAGGGCAGAGCAAGCCGCCCAGCGCAAAGCCGACCGCGAGTACAAGCAGTGGCTCAAGCAACGCGAACGCGAAAACGTGGAAGTCCGCTAACGCAACCCGTCCGGATCATCCGGCACCGGGGGTGAAACGCCCCCGGCGGGTTCTGCAACGTTGCCGAGTGGTGGGTCATGAGCATTTGCACCGGGGCACTTTGAGCGTTGTCCCCACCCGAAAAACAAAGACCGGTTGAAACTGGCCCGGCGGCACCTGCCCGCGGCAGGCGTAGGCGAAACGATAGCAGCGCTGACAGCCGGAAAGATCGGCGAGCCCGCTCGGATCATCCGACGCCGAGGGTGAAACGCCCTCGGCGGGCTCTGTCCTTCCCAGGCGAACCGTGCGGCGTAAGCCCACCGGTCCATCGCCCCCACGCATTCTGCGTCCCTCACGTTCCTTCCCTTTCACCACGGAGACCTGCCATGCAGACCGGAACCAAGATCGAAGTCGTCAAGAACCCCTACGCCCCGATGCTCG
>JAWOHR010000023.1:0-10289 GCA_046485075.1 Bacteroidales bacterium | reverse complement strand
GGGATGACGGGCCGGTTGTTCAGGGAGTTCAGTATTGTGATCGCGGGGGCCGTGGCCATATCTTCTTTCGTTGCACTTTCCCTGACCCCCATGCTTTCAACCAAACTTTTAAAAACAAGGCACAGGAGAAGCAGGGCCTATCATTTTACAGAACAATTCTTTGTTTCGCTGAACCGAAGGTATAAAAATTCACTGGACGTGTTCCTGCGCAGCAGGCTGACAGCAATTCTGATCCTGCTTTCGGCTTTCCTGCTGATCTTTGTTTTGTGGAAAAACATCCCTGCTGAAATGGCACCGCTCGAGGACCGCTCCCAGTTGAGTATCCAGATCACCACACAGGAAGGATCCACCTATGAGTATACCCTGAGTTTTGTTGAAAAAGTGGCAGAAATGGTTGCGCAGACCGTACCCGAGGCGGATAAGATCGTTCAAAGGGTATGGGGTTCGGGAGGGTTTGTGATGGTCAAATTGATTAAACCCTCTGAAAGAGACCGGACACAACAGGAAATTGCCACACAGGTGACGGCAGAGCTCCGTACAATGACCCAGGCCCGGGCCAGTGTGATCCAGCAATCCACTTTTGGTGGCCGCCGGGCCGGGTTGCCCATACAATACGTGCTTCAGGCCCCCAGTATTGAAAAACTTCGGGAGATCCTGCCGGCGTTCATGAAGGAAGTGAACAACAATCCTACCTTTGAGATGGCAGATGTCAACCTTAAATTCACCAAGCCTGAACTGCAGATTGAGATCAATCGTGATAAAGCGAACCTGCTGGGAGTTTCCACCCAGAATATCGGTCAGACCCTCCAGCTGGCCCTCAGCGGACAACGGTTCGGCTATTTTATCATGAATGGCAAGCAGTACCAGATACTCGGGGAACTGAATAGGGAAGACAGGAACAAGCCGCTGGATCTGAAATCACTTTATGTAAGGAATAACACAGGCCAGATGGTGCAACTGGATAATTTCGTCACACTAAAGGAATCCACTGCGCCACCCCAGTTATACAGGTACAACCGTTTTGTGGCTGCAACAGTGAGCTCGGGACTGGCTGAAGGGAAGACCATCAGTCAGGGAATCGAGGAGATGGATGCGATCAAGAAAAGAGTCCTTGATGATTCCTTCAGGACAGCGCTTGCCGGGGATTCCAAGGATTATATGGAGAGCTCCTCCAGCCTCATGTTCGCATTCCTGCTGGCCATTATCCTGATCTTCCTGGTCCTCGCAGCCCAGTTTGAAAGTTTCAAGGACCCGATCATCGTGATGATGACCGTTCCGCTGGCGCTCACAGGAGCCCTTCTTTTCATGTGGTACTTTGGGATCACCATGAATATTTTCAGCCAGATCGGGATCATCATGCTGATCGGACTGGTTTCCAAGAACGGTATACTGATCGTGGAATTTGCCAACCAGCGTAAACTGGCCGGATTGAGCAAAGCAGATGCAATCCGGTTTTCGGCAGCAGCACGATTCAGGCCGATCCTGATGACCAGTCTTTCCACGATCCTCGGCGTAATGCCCCTGGCACTTGGTTGGGGTGAAGGAGCCCAAAGTCGCGTAGCAATGGGTATTGCCGTTGTTGGCGGACTTACACTTTCAACATTCCTCACCCTGTATGTTGTGCCGGCGATCTATCTTTTAATCTCAAGTGAATCGAAAAACATTACAGATGAGTCCGATCATTCCATTCAAGCTGAAAACGCTAAAGAGTAGTATACGATTTGCCACGCTTGTCATTTTAATTTTTATCACGGCCGGGGCAATCGCACAGGAGGTGTATGATGTCGGGCGTTGTATCCAGACCGGCCTTGAGCGGAATTTTAATCTCCGGGTAGTGCGCAACAGTGAAGCCATTGCTGTCAATAACTACTCAAAAGGCAACGCCGGCATGCTGCCTGTTGTCACTGCATCCAACCGGTTTGGAGGTACTTTGAATTCCACCAGTCAGAGATATGAGGATGGCAGCACGGTCGCAGCCCCCAATGTGCATAACACTACAGGGTTGGCTGCAGTAACCTTGGGAATGACCATTTTCAGAGGATTCGAAGTGCAGACCAGCTACCGGAAGCTGGGTGAACAAGCGGCGCTTGAAGGACTCAGGACCCAGATGGCTATTGAAAACCTTGTGGCGGCAATTGTCGCAGAATACAATAATTATCTCCAGCAGATGACCCTCTATGATAACCTGGCCTACGCAGTAACATTATCCCGGGAGCGTGTGCGCATCGATGAGCAACGGTACCTGCTGGGTTCGGCATCCAGGATGCAGCTCCTGCAGTCGATTGTTTACCTGAATGCCGACAGCTCAAGGTATGCCCGTCAGAACGAGGTGCTCCGTGCATCACAGATCAGGCTGAATGAACTGATGGCGAATGATGATCCTGGAGAAGCGTTCCTCCTCGGGGATGAACGGATCAGCATTGATACGACCCTGGATTATGATGCATTGCAGGCACTTGCCCTGGAAAACAACACCAGTTTGCAGATCGCCTCAAAGAACAGTATCATTTCTGAAATGGATTATAAAATTATCAGGTCGGGAATCTATCCCTACCTGTCATTCAACTCAGGTTATGGATACAATTACAACGGTTATAGCGCCAGTAACCTGCTGAACCAGCATACCTATGGTTTGAATTACGGGCTCACGCTCGGGTTGGACATTTTCGACGGATTCAACAGGAAAAGGGAGCAAAGCAATGCCAGGATAGGGATTGAAAGCAGTCAGATCCGTTTCGAAGAGGTGGAACAAACTGTAAAAGCTGATCTGTTGACCTTCTATTATGCGTATGAGAACAACCTGGGGTTGATGCGGCTCGAGGAACAGAACCTGAAGGTTGCCCAGGAAAACCTGGAGATCGCGCTCGAACGCTACAAGCTGGGCAGCCTGGCAGGACTCGAACTCCGGGAGGTCCAGAAGAGTCTCCTCGATGCAGAAGAGCGGTTGATCTCCGTCAAACTCCAGATCAAGCTTGCTGAAATCTCCCTGTTACAGCTGGCAGGCGGGATCATGAATTATTTGTGAGTTTCCTGGACCAAATTAAGCATCCCCAACCGTTCTTTATAGTGCTTTCTGTAAAGAATCCTGGTTTCCTCATCCAAAAATGATCTGTTAATTAAGTTCTCTACCTCAGGTTGTTCTTTCAGAAAGGGAGCAAGTATTTTTATTACTCTGCTTTCGTTTATTCCAATTGCTTTCCCGAATTCAATGAAATCTTCCCTGCAAGGATGGTGATCCGGATTTTGAATTCTGCAATTGGACCAATTCCATTCTTTGAAAAGATCATTATCCAATGCAAACAGACTTTCATCAATCACATGAATTCTTGTATCCAGCAGATCATACGCAGGACTTAATACATAGTCTCCATTGATTGTTTCTAACAGTGAGAAGTTTTTCAGGTGAGCATCTCCATTGGAGAACAAAAAGTTAAAGATTACTAAACTATAGTATTTCTCCATTTCAACTTTCCATGCTCCTACATATTCTTTCAAAAGTTCAGCAATACCCTCATAGGAATAATTGTATTTGAAATTCTTTCCTGCATTCTCTTCTGTTTTACCCGCTAATGATGCAAAATCTTCAGTTCCCAGTTTGATTCCGTTTGGGCCGATATCAAATCGTTTTGTAAGGTAGGCAGGTTCATTATTGAGAAAAAAAATCATTCCATTTTCTGCAGTTGGGATGTTATACACCTGCGCAGCGATATGCATGGTTAAATGCTCATTTGCAGGAACCATGCCTGTCCTTTGAAGTCCATGGGGTTTGGGTTTAAGTATATAATGACCTTGTTCCTTTTCTTCTGTTAATCGTAGATTATTTTTTTCCAGCAGCACGGAATACTTTTCCTGTACACCTGAAATAGAAAACCTTTTTTGGTTTTGCATGAATTTCTGTTGATCCTCTTCATCAGTTTCTGGTGCATTATATGGCAAAATATGACTCACCTTTTTCCCATTAAACATTCTGCGAAGAAAAAGGGGACTGTATGTTGAAAATCCCTCCGATAACAAGCCAGGGCATTTATTAATTTCCATATGGTTCTTTCTAATCTATTTGTTTAACTGTAATAGCACCTATGGTATCATATTGAGCTGTGGCCAGCAATAAACCAAAAGAATCTTTCTCATCGATCTTCAATTGTTTTAATTGAAGAACCCGGTTTGTTCCTTCAGAAAGCATGTTATAGAAAAAAGGGAACAGGTATTTAGAAGTATGTGTTAATTTCGTTTTGGGTATTGTAAGACATATAGCAGGTTGTGAACTGTCTTTAAAGTACTCAGAGTCATATTTAAATTCATAACCATTATCATCGATTTCTGATAAGATGCCCGCTAAGATTCTATTCCAATATACTTCCGCATGTCTCATTTATTTGGTTTTTTTATTTCAAGATTAATATCCAATCCTAAAACATTTGCAATTTTACGAAGGTTTTTCAATGTTATGTTTCCTTTACCACTCTCAAAGCGCTTAAGTGTTGCCAGCCCAACCTCAGAAACCTCGGCAAGATATTCCTGGTTTATTCCAAGTATATCCTTTCTTTCTTTAATTACTTTAATTATTTCTTCATTCGTCATTTTAAAATCACTTAGTGTATCATATATGATATTATTTTATAAAAATAACCTGTTTTATTAATAAAAGCAAATTAATAGTATCAAATATGATTCTAATTTCTGAAAAATTATGAAAGCATCATACCTTGTATCATACGGCCAACCCGGATCACTTCAATACGGAGAAATGCCCGAGCCTGTTCTTCAAAAGAATAGTTTATTGGTTCTGGTCAGGGCAGTGTCAGTAAATCCGGTAGATTGGAAAATCAGGCAGGGAGTTCTCAAGCTTATCCAGGGATCTAAATTCCCGAGGATCATCGGTTCCGATTTTGCGGGTATTGTAAAGGAAGTGGCTCCCGGAATAGATCATTTCAAAGCCGGTGACCATGTTTACGGCGCCATTCCTGCTTTTTCAGGGAAGCCAGGTGCACTTGCAGAGATTGCAAATGTCCATCAAAAAGATGTACGGGCAATGCCTGAATGGCTTTCATTTGAAGATGCTGCATCATTGCCAATAGCGGCACTGACGGCTCTTAACGGTCTGCGCAGATGTGGCGTACGGGAGGGCACAAGGGTACTTGTTAACGGTGCCACTGGCGGTGTTGGACATTTCGGAGTCCAGGCAGCAAAAGCGACAGGGGCTCATGTAACGGCCACCTGTAGTGCAGGAAATACTGACCTGGCCAGAGAACTTGGGGCAGATGAGGTGTTTGCGTACAGCGGGGATCATACAATTGGGAAGGGAGTTCAGTTTGATGCCATTCTTGATGCCTGGGGAATGATGGCGCACAAGGAGATACATCGCCTTCTTAAACCGGACGGAGTTTATGCCTCACCATTATACATGCCATGGACGATCTTCAGGGCATCCTGGGTCAGGATCCGGTTTGGAAGGAAGATGACATCATCCCACATGCGGAAAAGAACGCAAGATTATGATGAGCTTGAGGCCCTGATTGTGCAGAAAAAACTAAAGCCTGTAATAGAGCATAAATACCCATTGGAAAGGTCATCCGAAGCTTTCGATAAGGCCGAATTCGGTAAACCACGCGGGAAAGTGATTATCGTGGTAGGTAAGAGGAGCTCATATCCTTGCTGATAGGCTTATGTGTTTTAAGCCATTCCTGACCCTCCCTTGTAAGAAAAAAGTCCATCCACATGTAATACATCTTCTTGTTGTCTTCTACAGTTGCCCAATGACTTGAACCAATGGGAATATGAAGAAGAGCATATTCCCCGAACCTGGCAGAAAGCTCATCTGCATGCACGGTAATATCATTGCCGGTAAGTCCCAGGAAGAGCTGATCCAGCATGGCATGTTCATGTGCGCCTACTGCATCAGGACCCTGGGTTTCAACTGTACCCAGTGATACCCGGGGAATAATATCAGCCGGAAGGACCGTGCGGCTTACGGTATTCGGACTCTTGATCTTTTCAGTATAGGCTTCACAATCACTGAACCTGGTGAAATAGATATCATATTTGTTCTCTTCCGGAAAGGTCTTCAGGTCCTCAAAGTCCTCCGGGGACAACTTCTTAACAAATTGCAGATAATGCAGGGTATCATTTTCGCCAACTTCAATACTTACCTTACGAAAGGCAGATGGAATTGCAATGGTTTCCGGTTCAAGTGGAAAAGAAAGTGTGTCCGCTTTCAGTATTCCTGTTCCCTTGATGAAGATGAAGATATTCACATAAGCTTCATCCAGGCTTACAGATTCCATGATCGGACCGGCATAAGCCACATGCCTGATATGGGTTTCTGCAAGCTCGCCATTCAGCACATCCTCACTGAATATCTGGCTTTCACCTGTCATCTGCATATTAAATTCCTGAACGACGATTTCTTCGGTTTTTTCCGTACAGCCAAAGGATAAAAGGATACTGAAGGACATTGCTGCGAATTTCATTTTCTATTTGTTTTTGAATTTGTATCTGATCATTTTCGGTAGGAACTGAAATCTATCATACTGCTCTGTGCGCTTGTATTCCATCCTTCCAGGTTGATTTCCACATCCCTGTTTTCCAGATATTTTTCCTCAATTTTCATGGTGATTGTTTTTTTCTCACCCGGGAGTAAAGTTACATAATCATCATCGAAAAATACAGGCAAAACACTTTCGCCGGACTGTGTATCCTTTAGTTTTATTCTATTCATTATTGAGACGCTTTCTGAGACATTGTTCAGCTTAATCTGAGCTGTGATGAAACCATTTTCATAGCCCTGATCAATCTTCATCTCAACATTTGTGACAGGCAGATCATTTAAGTCCAAACAGTTTCCTTCGCTGTTTTCCAACCAATAGAAGTTTTCACTGAGAAGGGTTCCCCTGGACTTCAATTCCAGTTTCAGGAAGAGAACGGTTTCTGAGGTTGGGGGATCCAGGGGAAAACAGCTGATTGCACTTGTTGGATGAAGATCGCATTCTTTAGTTTTTGTCCAGATCATTTTACCAAGCGCGTCGTAAATAGTCGCCTCAATATCAGCATTGTTGACAGCAAACCTGGTATTGTTGGCAATGAGAACCTCTTTCTTAAGGACATCCCAGAAGGCATGAACAGGGGATGCAGCCTTTTTTACTGCAAAATACGAGGAGGTATATTCCAGGTAATGATCATATAGCTGGCAGATCATCGATGGCCAGGCTGACTGACTCATCCAAAGGAGTACCCCGCTTCCCTGGTTACTTTGCAGGCATTCAAACATGGCTTTTGCACTTTCATAATTGAACAGCTGGGCTTTGTTGCAATAGTCTTCAAGATTTGATGCTTCCCCGTACCGTTTATAAAGGGTATCCGTAAATTTATCAGAGCGTCCCGCCTGGTAATCGTGAATGGCCCACATGTCATTAATTGGCCACCAATTTTCTTCGGGCATCATTTTTCTCATGCTCTCCACTTCCGGAATGGCAACAATTCCCAGTTCGGTGTGAAAAGTCTTTCCCCTGTTTTCGAAATACCATTCCGTAGGGCGTACATCATACGGCCCGAGTCCGGTTACAGTCCCTTCTGAAGAATGGGGAATATAGTGGCGTGTACCATCCAGCTGTTCACATTCCTTTTTCATGGCAAGATCGTATTTCAAAGGGGGCAGCCCTTCGTTTCTTCCACAATAAATTGCCAGGGAGGGATGCTTTCGAACCCATTTGATTTTGTCACGTACATTCGACATAAAAAGATTGAAATCCCTGGGGTTTGGACCATCAACAGGATTTGCCAGCCAAAAATCGTCAAAAATCAGGATTCCGTATTTGTCACATGCATTGTAAAACTCCACCCTGTGGGTCATGCCAATCCAGTTGCGGATCATATTGAAGTTGGCTTCCTTGTGAAGTTTAACCCTCAAATCGTAGCCCGATTCGTCCAGGCGCATCATTGCCTCAGGAAGTCCCCAGTTACCCCCCCGAAGAAGAATCCTGGTTCCGTTACAATAAACGAACAGGACATCATCTTTTACTGTATAGTCAAGCTGCCTTATGCCAAAATTGATCACTTCAGAATCCGAAACCTCTCCTTTTTCCTCGAAATGGATATTAAGCTTCATTAATGCTTGTGCTCCATAGCCATTGGGCCACCAGAGGGCCGGATTATCAACCTGAAGTTCGGAGAAAACAGATTTATCGAGGGTCAGGGATTTCTCTTCATTTGGAAGTAATTTCACTGGCAGTTCAATTTCGAATCCGCATAATTCAGCCTTTATTTTTCCTTCAACTGCTTCTGCGGAAAGATTGATCAGATCAGTATGAATGCTCAGTTCAGCTTTGCTGGTATCGGGCAAGGGGATGCAGGATTCCACCCAGGTGTCTTTCACCCTCACATTTCCCCCGGTGGTGAATCCGGCATGATTCCATATACCATTGTTACGTCCTTTGATGATTGGTAACCAGTTCCACCCGGCAGAGGCCAGGCAGGTGGGTCCGTCAAATCCAAGCATGTCGCCATTCGTAGTGCGCGCTCCCAGGTATTTCCTTATGACCTTGCAACTGCTTGAAACCCAGTTTTCATTATGGTGCACCAGGACAGCGACCGTATTGGTTCCGGCAAAGTCTATCAGCTTGGTAACTTCAAACACTCCACGCATAAAAGCCCCGTCAATTTTTCCCAGGTGCTGACCATTGAAATAGATGTCAGATTTCCAGTTGATCCCGGAGAAATTCAAAAATATTCTTTGCCCTGAGAGACTTGAAGGAAAAAGTACACTCGTCCTGTACCAGAAATCGTTCCCTGAAAAGAACTCGTCTGAGATCTGATGCATGTTATCTCCAAACAAAGGATCTGGCAATGCTCCTGATTCGTAATAGCTTTCCAGGATTGTTCCGGGTACCCTCGCGGGGATCCAGTTGGTATCATCATATCCGGAGCTTGAGATCTCACCTGGATTATCGCTGACAAACATGGAGCTTTGTATGTTCCAGATATCGCCATCCAGTGACAGATTGCTTGCAGAAAGGGTGACAACCTTTGAAGGAGTGAATCGGTCAGGTCCTTCTCCTGGCACCAGGATCTCCTTAATCACACACCCACGAATGGGGTCTTTGACTTTCGAAATGTCCAAACGTAAAAACCGTGCCTTTAAGCCACGACAATCCAGGTCCTGATCACCACCGGTCCCGCTTTTGGTGATAAACACCTGATCCCCTGGTTCATTACTCTTTGCCAGAAGTGTAAGTTTAAAAGATGTTGCGTAATTTTCCCCCCAATGGATCAATAAATGATCTATCGTCTGCAGCGCGCCCAAATCAATCAGAAGCCATTGGTTTTGGGAGGCGTTGTCGCTTTCCCAATAGGTGTCCGGACTGCCATCCACAACCAGGTGGCCGCACTGGTTAGGATCGATGGAAGATGAATGTTTCACAAGCCGGTAGCTGGCCAGGTTTTGATCGATGGCAGATCCGTAAAAGGAAAGCAACAATAAGGTGAAAACAGAAATAAATCTCATGAATTGATCATTCCTTTTATACTTTAATTTCTTCATTTCAGGGTTTGATTGAGAGAACAGTAAACTTGTTATTGTTCATCTAAAATACAGTTAAAAAATTCAGATCCAATATTAATTTTTGTTGGGTACAGCAGGGACGATCTTCCGGGCATCCTGGGTCAGAATCCGGTATGGAAGGAGGATAACATCATCCCACATGCGAAAAAGACCACAAGAATATGATGAGTTTGAGGCTTTGATTGAGCAGAAAAAACCGCATCCGGTAACAGAGAATGTATATCCGTTGGAAAAGTCATCCGAAGCTTTCGATAAGGCCGAATTCGGTAAACCACGCGGGAAAGTGATTATAAGGTTATGACAATTCAACACAATCTATATCAGAGTTGAAGTAGTTAATTCCATTCTTTATTCTGCATAACAATTTGGAATTAGAGATTATGGACATATTTTCAGGCAGGAAATTGAATTAATTATTGACAAACCTGAAGGTCAGGTTCCATTTGAGATAAAATCCGGGATGACCATGAATGAGAACTACTTTACTAACTTAAAATACTGGCAAAAATTATCCGGTGAAAAAAATGAAATTCCGGATGTCATTTATGGAGAGGATTCCAGTTCTTATTGATGAATGATGAGAGGATTTGTCATATTTTTATTTGATTTAGCATTTAATTAGTGCTTATTTTTATTCATGTCTTTTTTATAGTTTTTTACGAATTTTCCAAATTCTTTGTCTTTTTTTCGTTTCTCTGCAATTGTGGATTCAAAATGTGCTTTCTCTCTTTCA
>JAWOHR010000003.1:0-12242 GCA_046485075.1 Bacteroidales bacterium | reverse complement strand
ATAGAGCCATGGTGCTGTTCAACAAGCAGTTTCACATAGCTGAGACCGAGCCCAAACCCTTTGACATTGTGGATATTCCCGGTGGGAACCCTGTAAAACTTATCGAAGATCCTTTTCTGTTCTTCCTTGCTGATCCCGATTCCGTTATCAATTACTGAAATGATAATACCTCCAGGTTCGTTTTTTGTGACAATGGTGATCAGAGGAGTCTGCTTGGTATATTTCAGTGCATTCTCCATGAGGTTGGAGATCAAATTGGTGATGTGCATTACATCTCCCATGATCACCGGATCATCTGCTTCCGGAAGGAACTCCAGCCGGCCTGCCCGCTTATCGATCTGCAAAAGGAAATTCTGGGCTACGGTTTCAATGAGTTCATGCAGGTTAATCTCCTCCAGTTTCAGTTTAAGCGCACCATGATCGAAGATGGCCATTTGCAGAACCCTCTCTACCTGGTAGCCCAGCTGTTTACTTTCGGCCTGGATGATTCTTGAAATATGGGATATGTTCTTCTGTGTATCGGGGATGCTTTTATCGTTAAGCATCTGCGATGCCAGGCTGATGGTGGAAATGGGGGTTTTGAGTTCGTGGGTCATGTTATTCACGAAATCATTCTTTATTTCGGAAAGCCTTTTCTGTTTGAAAATGATGTATAGTGCCAGTGAAAAGAGGGTTAACACAAACAGGGTTATTAAAACCGAGGTTCCCCCCATCATTCTCATAGACTTTAAAAAGTGTTTTTGTTCCTCGGGAAAATAGATGCTGATCAGGGTGGGTTTATCAAATACTCCTCCTGGCAGAAGGATCGATCGGTAATATTTAAAGGACTCGTACTCATTGAAAGCTTCCGATTGGTAGATGGGTTTCTTGCCCTCGTGGTAGACGGCGTAAACAAAGGGCATATTAATCTCTTTCTCCATAAGCTTCCGGCTCAGAAGATTTTTCAATTGCGACTCGGATATGAGTGCTTCAATATCTCCTCCCTCCTCCATGATTTGCCGAACGATCTTATTGACAAACATCTCCTTTTCTTTCCAGCTTTTGGCCAGTTCAACCCTGACCTGATCAGGATTCATGGCCGAGATCAGGATCGTGTCCCCGTACATTTCATCCTGGCCGGTCACCACGAGTACCGAGTCATCAATCATCTCCACCTTCTGGTTTAATAATGATTGGTCTGGCCGGGAATAGACCAGGGATCCCTCCTGGTGGACCTTTGATTCTGCGATAACGATTCCATCTTCACCCAGGATGCTTCTCTGGTCAATCCGGTAGTTCCACACCGCTGTACCCTGGTGGCGGACCAAAGGTGGTTTGATCTCCTCGAGGATGGTGGTGATGGTTTGATTCTGCGCCAGTTCATTGGATATCTCGTCAAGTACCTGGTTAACCACCAAACCAAACTGCTGCTCCTTGGCGTCGATGGAGTTTTTAAACCAGTATGCCTGTACACCCACAAGGGCAATCATGGCGATACTCAGGAAGACTGTTAATACCCACAAAACCGTTCGGCTCATGGAACAAAGATAATCCTCCTCTTTGGTTCAGTCAGAGTGTTTTAACAATCTTTAACTTCCTTTAAACCATTGTAACGATATTCCTCCATAGTTTTGTAGTACACCAAAACAGTTTCTTAATCAAAGTAACAGTAGCAGGCAATTTGGTTTAGTTTTAGGGTTCATTGCAGGCTGTCCGTCCTCCCGACGGACAGCTTTTTCTTTTTGCGGGAACCGGCAGATTGGATAACTTGCAGGAAATGGACCCTGTTGCCTGTTAAAGATTACCATAAAATTCTTGGGGTATCATCCGGTGCTACGGAGGGGCAGATTAAGGCTGCCTATCGCAAACTGGTAATGAAGTACCATCCGGATCTGAACCAGGAACCCGGCGCCCGCGAGAAATTCTTCGAGATTGATGCAGCATACGACTTCCTGATGAAACATGGCAGTGAGGTGTCTGCAAGGGATTCTTACGACGATTCCCTGGCCAGGGAGGTGCTCCGGAGGGAGCGGGAGCAAATGGTTCAGAGGGCGCGGGCCAAAAAGGCGAAGCAACAGAGGGAAGAGGAGATGTTTAACCGTCCCGAATGGCATGATCCCATCCTGCTGGCTAAATATATCATGCATGGTTTTGGACTTCTGTTTGCGTTTGCAGCAGTCATCGGCCCTCTCCTTATTGCCATATTGGATGATCCTGCCAGCCTGGCTGGCACCTTCTTCTTCATGGTGGCCGGGGTGGTGTTGCTTGTTTATATCTACCCAAGAAGAAAAACATGGTTTCGCCTGGGGAAATTTAAGACCAGCTGGAGAGAGGTTGCCGGTTATGTAAAAATGGATGCGGAAAGACCGTGCAAAGATCGTTGTTGCTACTGTGCCCATGCTATGGCAGGTGGAAAACCCTACAGGGTGGAACTGATTCTGACCCTCGATTCGAAGATCCGTACTTTCGGGGTGATGGATCACCAGGTGAAATACAGAACCAGGACAAAACGGATAGTGATTCCCAGGAGTGCCAGGGCTCATTTTTTTCACAGGATTGCAACACTGATCAAACTGACTGCGTTGGCTGGCTTCATGTTATTTTTTCCCGTCGAAAGCATGGTGTGGCGTTTCATTGGGGGAATGGTGGCAGGGGGTCTTCTCTCAACGCTGATGCTTTCCGTTTCCAGGATTCGTTCGAAAGTGAGTTATCTGCTGACCCCCGGACTGATTTTAAAGTCGTTGATATGGATCGCAGCGCTTTTGGGGATCACCACGATTGGTCCCGGATTCAACATGCAGACCAGCGGATATATTTTTGCTGTAATTGCCGGGTTGTTGTTTCTGCTGGATATGCTGTTTGACCTGGTTTTAGGCCTGTTCCCTTTCTACCGCTGGATGTTTCGCCCTTTCATCAGGCAGGGGGCGATCATGGACGAACTCTACAAAGAGGGCTACCAGAATTACCAGGAGTTTCCGGTCTACTCGGTTGTCTACCCGTTATTTCGCTGGTTGTTTTAAAAGATTACCAGAGCAAAAGCCGCTCCTTGTTGCGAATCCTTCTCAGATCCACGGGAACACACATCCGAACTTCAGGGATGGTTGCTGTTTTCCGGAAAAAGGAAGTGATCTGCTCTTCCATAATTTCTCCCTGTATATGGACCAGGTAGTCCAGATTCTTTAATTCATCCAGAAAATATCCATTTTCTGCCCTGTTCCCAATCACCCTGTAGGTGAGTAGCGATTCATCGTCAAAGTATTCAAATAGTGAGAATTCCTGATCCTGATCCAGTTTCTTGTGGTAAAGTGAGAGATCATCCTGTTTGCGGAAGTCAAATCCGAGGGTACGGTTGATCAGAAGGCATAACCTGTAGTCGGGTTGGTCAGCCACCATCCCCAGCAGGCAGAAATCCTCATCAATGGCCATTTCAAGTTTATGTTTCTTTACTGCCATCCCTGTTTTTCTTGAATGGAATTCATGGCCTCCCTGGCTGCACGTTGTTCAGCCCCCTTTTTGGTACTGTCTCTGCCTGTTCCCTTAATTGCACCATTTAGTGAAATGGTGGAGATAAACGCTGGGAATCTTTGTCCCGTAGAGTGCTCTTCAAGGCTCTCAAAAACCACTTCAACTCTTTTTTTCTGAGACCACTCGATGATCCTGCTTTTATAGTCGGGGTCTTTGTCCACAAGCAGGGTCAGGTCGATGTGCTTTTCAAGAATTTTTTTAAGAAAGAATTTCCGGGCAACCCTGTAGCCACGGTCAAGGTATATGGCTCCCACCAGTGCTTCCAGAGTGTTGCCATACATATGCTTTGACTTGTTGGCGGGAAGAACCTGGTGTCGTATCAAAGAGGGAATCCTGATCTGATCGGCCAGTTGGTCGAGGTTTTTTCGCTTTACAATCCGGGAGCGAATTTTGGTCAGGAAACCCTCATCGCTATCGGGGAATTTGCGGAAAAGGTAGTCGGCTACAATTGTACTGAGTACCGCATCGCCCAGGAACTCGAGGCGTTCGTTGTTTGTAGAGGCCGACTGAGGATGATTTACAAGGGCTGATTTTGGAAGAAAGGCAAGTTTGTAGATCACAATATTGCGGGGTAAAAAGCCCAGCATTCTAATCAGTTGAAGATAGAACCTGCGTTCATTCAACACATTACTTCTTAAATTTTCTGAAAATAACGGATGTATTGTGACCCCCGAATCCAAAAGTGTTGCTCATCCCAATGTTAACCTCACGCTTCTGGGCAATATTCGGTGTAAGGTTCAGTTTGGGATCAATTTCCGGATCCAGGGTTTCAAGGTTGATGGTGGGAGGGATGATCCCGTGATTAATGGACATAATCACCGCAATGGACTCAATTGCACCAGCTGCTCCCAGAAGGTGTCCGGTCATGGATTTGGTGGAACTGATGTTCAATTTGTAGGCATGATCGCCAAAAACGCGTTTGATCGCCTTGGTTTCAGAGATATCACCTAACGGGGTGGCCGTTCCATGCACATTGATGTAATCAACTGCTTCAGGTTCAATCCTGGCATCCCTCAGGGCATTCAGCATCACCAGTCTTGCTCCCTCCCCATCAGGGTGGGGTGCGGTGAGATGGTAAGCATCTGCTGACATACCTCCTCCTATGAGTTCCGCATAGATTTTAGCCCCACGGTTTAGCGCGTGCTCAAGCTC
Source organism: Bacteroidales bacterium (assembly GCA_046485075.1). Classification (GTDB taxonomy): domain Bacteria; phylum Bacteroidota; class Bacteroidia; order Bacteroidales. The sequence continues at coordinate 7,586 of JAWOHR010000003.1, read as the reverse complement.
TTCCAGGATCAGGCCGCCACCTCCCTCTCCCATGACAAATCCATCGCGGTTTGCATCGAAAGGCCGGGAGGCTTTTTTGTAGTTTTCGTTGTTGGAAGAGAGTGCCTGCATGGAGTTAAAACCGCCAACACCGGCTTCGCAGATCGCCGCTTCCGAGCCTCCTGAAATGAACAGGTCTGCCATATCGAGACGGATCAGGTTAAAGGCATCAATGAGGGCGTTTGTAGAGGATGCACAGGCCGAAACAGTGGCATAATTGGGCCCCCTGAATCCATACTTCATGGAGAGCATACCTGCCGCAATATCAGAAATCATTTTGGGAATGAAAAAGGGGTTAAACCTGGGGGTGCTTCCACCCTCCAGGTAGCCCTTAATTTCATTTGAGAAGGTTTCGATTCCCCCAATTCCGGATGCCCAGATTACACCTGCGCGGTCCCTGTTGATCTCTGCCTGATCCAATCCCGCGTCCAGATAGGCTTCATGGGCCGCAATCATGGCATACTGAGCAAAGGGGTCAAGCTTTCTGGCCTCTTTGCGATCAAAGTATTGCAGGGGATCATAATTCTTTACCTCGCAGGCAAACCTGGTCTTGAATTTCTCAGTATCGAAATGGGTAATCCAATCACAACCGCTCACACCGTTCACAAGGCCTTCCCAGTACTCTTGCAAATTTTTTCCAAGGGGCGTTAAGGCCCCTAATCCTGTGACAACTACCCGTTTCATGCCTGGAGTTATTTGAACAAAAACAACAGATTATTCTGCGTTTTCTTCAATATATTTGATCGCGTCTCCAACAGTGGAGATGCTTTCAGCCTGATCATCAGGAATACCCATATTGAACTCCTTTTCAAATTCCATAATGAGCTCAACTGTGTCAAGAGAATCAGCGCCCAGGTCGTTAGTAAAGCTAGCTTCCGGAGTTACCTCGTTCTCATCAACACCTAATTTGTCAACAATAATTGCTTTTACCCTTGATGCAACGTCAGACATGACTATTAAATTTTAATTAATAATATTGGTTATTTTTAAAGGTGCAAAGAAATGCAAAATTCGACTATTTTCAAAAGAAAGCCTTTTTTTTGACAATAATTTCGTCTAAAATAGTGATTTAATTTGAATAAAATCTCTTTTTCAATATGTGTAAAACCTAGAAAATGAAAAGGATAGCAATACTTGCCTCGGGATCAGGCACCAATGCAGAGAACTTGATTCGCTTTTTTCGAACGCATCCTTCCGGCAGGGTGGTGATTGTGCTTACAAACAGGCCTGGTGCGGGTGTGATTCAGCGGTCCGAAGCCCTTCATGTGGAGACAGTTGTCTTCAACAGGGAGCAGTTTTATGAAAGCGATGAGGTTATCGATCTTTTAAAAGAGAGAGAGATAGACCTGGTTATACTTGCCGGGTTCCTGTGGCTGGTTCCTTCCGCTTTTATTCAGGCTTTCAGTGGCAGGATCATCAATATTCATCCGGCACTATTGCCCTGTTACGGAGGAAAGGGAATGTATGGCAGCAAAGTTCATGAGGCAGTTTTAGCCAGCAGCGACACCGAATCGGGAATAACGATCCACTATGTGAACCAGGAGTATGATGAAGGTAATATTGTTTTCCAGGCCAAATGTGAGGTCAGAAAAGTGGACACACCTGAAACCCTGGCTGACAGGATCCATCAACTGGAGTATGAACATTTTCCGGTGGTAGTTGAGAAGCTGCTAGATCAGCTTTAAGATACTCATGGTCAGTTTTTTTTTCACATTGTAATCAGCAAGATTTTCTTCCCGGACCGGCTCAACAGGAGGGGCTTCCACCTTCAGCGGATTTACCGGACTTCCGTTTTTGTAAAACCTGAAATCGAGGTGGGGTCCGGAGGCCAGGCCGGTGGCACCCACGTAACCGATCACATCGCCCTGCTTCACATAGCGTCCCTGACGAATATCTTTACCAAACTTACTCAGGTGCATATAAGTGGTTGAGTATACGCTGTTGTGTTTGATATTCACGTAATTGCCGCCACCTTGTTTCTGGTAGCCAACTTTTGTGATGATCCCGTCACCCACCGTTTGCACGGGTGTCCCGGTGGGGGCTGCATAATCAACTCCGTGATGAGGTCGACGGATTTTAAGTACCGGGTGAAACCTGGAGTTGGAATAACCCGAACTTATCCTGGAGAATCTCAGCGGAGCCTTCAGGAACGCCTTTCGCAGGCTGTTTCCCTCTTCATCGAAAAAACTAATCACCCCGTCCTGCTCAAAGGGGATACCCCAGAAATCCTTGTTATTGTGATAAATCCAGGCCCCCAGAATCCGGTTTATCCCGATGGATTGGGAGTCAACGTATGATTCTTCGAAGATCACCCTATACTGGTCGCCCTGTTGCACACCAAAAAAATCGATGGTCCACGCAAAGATCTCGCTGAGCTCAACGGCCAGGATAGGATTGGCATCAGCTTTTAGCATCGATTCCCAAAGGGAAGTCTCGATGGTTCCGGATGCCGTCCTGATTCTCTGCTCCACCGCTTTTGTCCCGTTTACAGCCTTTACCGATTCGGAATCGAGATAAACAGTAACATAATGAAGCGGGTCTTTTTCGTATATAAAAATTTCAGCGGTGTTATCATTTTTAGATAAAACCACGAAGTTATTGCCCGGCCTGATATTTCTTTCATTCAGGAGGGTATCGGGCAACATTGAAATCTGGTGGATTTGTTTTTGACTTACACCGAAGGGGAGCAGCAGGTCGGCAAGCGACTGACCTTTATGAACTTTTCCTTTGCTAACCTGATAGGGTGCAAGAGGAATTCCATAGAGCATTTCAACGGGGATTTCAATTTCCGGTCGGGTATCCACAAACTCCGTGGACTTTCCGTCCGGTTGAACCGGGCTAGCTTTCTGTGGAATGAAATAAACAGTGGCTAAAGTGAGAATGGTCAGCGGAACCATGATAATCAGATCTCTTCCTCTTCTCATTATACAACGATGTTGATGATTTTTTCAGGAACATGGATGAATCGCCTGGGGGCAGCACCCTGGCTCCATTTTTGTGCAACCTCATGTGCGAGAACCTTCTCCCGTACCTCTTCGGCTGGCATGTCAAGGGGTAATTCAATTTTAAACCGGAGTTTACCATTAATCATTACGGGGTATTCATGGGTCTGCTCCTGAAGCAAATGATCCTCAAAAGCCGGCCACTCCGAAAGTGCAACCGAGCCTTTTCTGCCAAGGATGTTCCAAATTTCTTCAGCAAGGTGCGGTGCAAAGGGGGCAAGAATCCTGATGAAACTCTCTGCAGTGATCCGGGTCACTTTTCCTTTTTTGATACAGAGGTTGGTAAAGATCATCATCTGGGAGATGGCGGTGTTGAAATGGAGCACATCAATATCTTCCCCTACCTTTTTGATGGTGGCATGAAGCGATTTAAGCACCCCGGGGTCCTCCTCCTGTTGATGGAGATGTTCCGGGTCAGAAAAAAACCTGTATACCCTGTTGAGAAAATTATAAACCCCTTTTACTCCGTTCTCAACCCACGGTTTGACTGCATCCAATGGACCGAGAAACATCTCGTACAAACGAAGAGAATCGGCGCCGTAGCTATTGACTACATCGTCCGGGTTCACTACATTTTTCAGCGATTTGGACATTTTGGCCACAATCTGTTTCAGTGATTCACCGGTCTCCCTGTGGAAGAATCCTTCACTGCTCTCCTCCACGAGGTCGGTGGGTACCTTGGCGCCTGTGGCTGTTTCATAGGCAAAGGCCAGGATCATTCCCTGGTTGTAGAGTTTATGATAAGGTTCATCGGTCGACACCATGCCAAGATCGAACAACACCTTATGCCAGAACCGGCTGTAAAGCAGGTGTAGCACTGCGTGTTCAGCACCTCCCACATAAAGGTCCACCGGCATCCAGTATCTTTCTTTCTCTCTGGAAAATGGTTCCTCCTCATTTTTGGGGTCAATGTACCTGAGGTAGTACCAGCACGAACCGGCCCACTGAGGCATGGTATTGGTTTCCCTTCGGCCTTTTCTTCCATCGGGACCAATTACCTCCAGCCAATCGGGTGCATTGGCCAGCGGAGATTCACCTTCACTGCCCGGTTCATATTTTTGAAGTTTGGGAAGCTTTAGAGGAAGGTCCTCCTTTTCCAGGAGTGAAATCTCTCCATCTTCCCAGTGAATCACCGGGAAGGGTTCTCCCCAGTAGCGCTGTCTGCTGAACAGCCAGTCCCTGATCTTAAAGTTGATGGCTTCGTTACCCAGCTTTCGCTCCTGCAGCCATACAATGGTCGCGTGAATACCCTCCTTCCTGGAGAGCCCGTTGATGTCCAGTCCGGTATTTGTGTTGGAGGAGTTGATGTAACTTCCGTCCTCAATCCAGCATGCTTTCCCTTCAAGAATCCTGCTTCTCAGTTCCTGGTCATCCGTCCTGGGATCCATGATACAGATGATGGGAAGGGAAAATACAGTGGCAAATTCGAAATCCCTGGTATCGTGACAGGGAACAGCCATAATGGCTCCGGTGCCATACCCCATCAGAACGTAGTCGGCCACCCAGATGGGGATTGGCCGGTTGTTAACCGGATTAATGGCGAAACTGCCGGTAAAGACCCCTGTCTTTGTCCTGGAGAGATCGGAACGATCCACTTCCGATTTAAGGCCGGCCTGGGTCACATAATCATTCACTTTATTCTCCTGCTCCTCAGAGACCAGCTCCGGGAGCATGGGATGCTCGGGAGCCACAACCATATATGTGGCTCCAAAAAGCGTATCCGGACGGGTGGTAAACACCCGGAGTGAGGTGTTGGTCCCCGCCACCTGGAAATCAACTTCGGCACCAGTTGATCGCCCGATCCAGTTGCGCTGCATGTCCTTAACCCCTTCAGGCCAATCCACCTTCTCCAGTCCGGCCAGGAGCCTCTCGGCGTAAAGCGGAATCCGTAACATCCACTGTTTCAAATTTTTTCTTTCAACCGGGTTGCCGCACTTCTCATGAGTGCCGTCGTTAAGAACCTCCTCGTTGGCACAAACAATCTTGCATTTGGGGCACCACCAAACCTTGGCATTATCATAATAGGCCAGTCGTTTGTCATCGCGATACCGGCGAATAGCCAACCGGCCACTTTGACTTACCTCATCGGGAATCTCCAATTCTTCAATGGGACGTCCTTTTTGAAGCGATTTGTCAAACCAGGTGTTGTAGAGCCTGATGAAGATCCACTGCGTCCACCTGAAATATCCGGGATCTGTGGTGTTGATCTCCCTTTCCCAGTCATATCCCAGTCCAAGCGATTTAATCTGCCTGCGGAAATTGTCGCAGTTAACCCGGGTGGTAATGGATGGTTGTGTTCCCGTTTCAATGGCATACTGCTCTGCCGGAAGGCCGAAAGCATCCCATCCCATGGGATGAAGTACGTTGAAACCCTTCATCCGCTTGTAGCGTGCCACAATATCGGTGGCGGTATATCCTTCAGGATGTCCTACATGCAGGCCTGAACCTGAAGGGTAGGGGAACATATCAAGTACATAAAACTTGGGTTTTGAAAAGTCATCTTCAGTTCGGAAGGTGCGGTTCTCTTCCCAGTATTTCTGCCAGCGTTTCTCAATTTCTGCAAATTTGTATTCCATTTGATCCACTTCTGATTAAGGGAGCGAAATTAGCCTATTTTTGCTTTATTACGGCAACAAAGAGTTGCCTATGAAGGGTTTTTTTATGAAATTCGCCTGATTAAAAAAATGACCAGGATGAAATTAACCATTCAGCATCAGGAGGGCTACTCCAGGGGTGAACTTTTGCTCAGAACCTTGTTTGGCTGGCTCTACATTTTAATTCCCCATGGATTTCTTTTGATTTTCGTTGGAATATGGGGAATGATTCTTCATTTTGTGGCCTTCTGGGTCATTCTCTTTACAGGGCGTTATCCTGAGAGCATGTTTGAATTCCAGGCAGGGCTCATGAGGTGGAATCTCCGGCTCAATGCCAGGCTTTATAATGTATCGGACGGTTACCCGGCATTTGGGGTCAGATCGACCGATGCGTATACCCTCCTGGTGATTCCATATCCTGAAAAAGTGAACAGGGGACTGACCCTGGTCCGAATGCTGTTTGGGATCTTTTACGTTCTTATTCCACACGGTTTTATTTTAATTTTCAGGGCATGCTTTGTGGGTATCCTGATTTTCCTGGCCTGGTGGATCGTCCTGTTCACTGCAAAGTATCCCGATTTTGCCTTTGAATGGGTAACCGGGCAGATACGCTGGCAGATGAGGGTAAACCTTTACATAATGAATATGACTGACACTTATCCTCCCTTTACAGGCGATGAATTAGCCGGCGAAGACTAGAAACGGAACCCAAAAAATATTAACTTTGCGCTCCATGACGGCTCCATAGTTTAACTGGATAGAACGTGGGATTCCGGTTCCCATGGTGGGGGTTCGAGTCCTCCTGGAGTCACATAATAGTTTAAACTCATCAAACATTGAGTTGAAAAGAGGGTTTTTATGCCCTCTTTTTTTTTCTTCGGTCACCCCGGGTTCACTTGTCGCCTTCGCCTGTTGATATTTCATCAAAGAAGCAGCAGGAATTTTCCATAATTTCAGTTAATCATCTAACATTATATATTATTTAGGACCAAATGGCTGCCGAATTTTTATCCTCTGTCGGGGTGTCTTACCAGATCGACCGACTGCTTTCTGAAGCAAATAGTGAGATCGTGTTCTTCTGCCCGGTTTTGAAATTGCATGAAAGTATCATCCTGAGATTTCAGCAGGCCGATCAGCGGAACATAAGGATTACACTGCTTTTCGGAAAGGATCGTGGCCAGACAAAGGGAATGCGCTGGCACAAAGAGTTTAAAAATCTGAGAATTCTTTATCACGACAAGTTAAATTCCAGTATTTACAGAAATGAAAAGGAGTTGATTTTCACTTCCCGTGTGCCCTGAAGATGCTGAAGGGGCAGATCGAGGCGCAGGGCAAAGCCTTCGAAGAAACCGGCGGCTTTAACGAGCGGCTCATGTCCAAACGCATCGAGGCGCGGGAAAAGGAGCAATCCCCGCCGCCGGACTGTCCGCGGTGCGGCAAGCCCATGCGTCGGCGCAAGTCGACGAAAGGCGATTTTTGGGGTTGTTCCACCTTCCCGGAGTGCAAAGGAACGAGGCCGGCATGACCAAGGGGTCGGGAGTCGTTTTCGGGCCAAGTCCTTTCCATGTAGATGGTCGTCGCCCGAAGACGACTCCCGACCCCGTTGCCCTCCAATTCAGCGAAACGTCTCGTCGGTGCCGGGAAACGTGCCCTGGCGTACATCGTCGCGGAACTGCGAAACCGCTCCGTGAATGAGACCCTTCAAGTCCGCGTAGGGCCTGACGAATTTGGGCACGTAGCCGCTGGTCAGGCCCAGCAGGTCGTGGACCACCAGCACTTGGCCGTCGCAATCCGGGCCCGCTCCGATTCCGATGGTCGGAATCGCGACTGCGCCGGTGATCTTCGCGGCGATCGCCGCCGGAACACATTCCAGCACGATCGAGAACGCCCCGGCCTGTTCCGCCGCCCGGGCGTCGGCCAGCAGTTGCTGCTCGTCCCGCTGCACCCGGTA
>JAWOHR010000200.1:0-14404 GCA_046485075.1 Bacteroidales bacterium | reverse complement strand
CCGGAGCCGATAAAGTTTCAATCAACTCATCTGCAGTGAGAAATCCGGAATTGATCGATCAGATTGCCGGCGGATTCGGGAACCAGTTTGTGGTGGTGGCCATTGATGCACATTGGAAGGATCAAAGGTGGACCGTATTCGTAAACGGGGGAAGGATTTCAACGGATAAAGAGTTGTTTAGCTGGGCCCTTGAAGCCCAGGAACGGGGTGCGGGCGAGATCCTATTTACCTCCATGAATCATGACGGGACCAAAGATGGTTATGCCTGCCAGGCAATCCGGACTCTTTCAGAGCGACTTTCCATTCCTGTGATTGCCTCGGGTGGAGCCGGTACAGTGGATCATTTTGTGGAGGTATTCCAGCAGGGAAAAGCGGATGCTGCCCTGGCTGCCAGTATCTTTCACTACAATGAAATTCCCATTCCTGAATTAAAGTCATACTTAAAAAGAAACCATATAAATATCAGATAAAATGGATTATAGTAAAATGAATGGACTTATTCCTGCCATTATCCAGGATGCAAAGTCCAACCGGGTGCTGATGTTGGGATTTATGAATAAGGAGGCCTATAAGAAAACCAAAAAAGAGGGGAAGGTTACCTTCTACAGCCGTACCAGGAATCAACTGTGGACCAAAGGTGAGGAGAGTGGTAATTTTCTCTATGTAAAAGAGATACTAAAGGATTGCGATCAGGATACGGTGCTGATTAAAGCTGAACCTGCCGGTCCGGTTTGCCATACGGGAAGCGATACCTGCTTCAATGAAATCAATCATGGAGATATCGATTTTCTCACCTCCCTTCAAAACCTGATTCAGCAGAGAAAGCGGGATATGCCTGATAATTCCTATACTACCAAACTGTTTGCAAGGGGAATCAATAAGATTGCCCAGAAGGTGGGTGAGGAGGCGGTTGAGCTGGTGATAGAGGCTAAGGATGACGACGATAATCTTTTCCTGAATGAGGCAGCCGATTTGATGTACCACCTGATGGTCCTGCTTGCGGCCAAGGGTTATGCACTTGATGATGTAGTGAAAATCCTTGAATCAAGACATAGTTAGTGCACAGTGTACAGTGCACAGTGCTCAGGGATAATTTAATTTTGTTAATTTCGTGCTGCAAAAAAAAACTGAAGATGAAAAAGGCAGAGATAAATACCGACAAGGGTCTGATGAAGGTGGAGTTTTACGAGAAGGATGCTCCCGGCACTGTTGATAATTTCATTAAACTGGCCAAAGATGGCTTTTATGATGGTCTTACTTTCCACAGGGTAATTCCCGATTTTGTGATCCAGGGTGGTTGTCCGGACGGAACCGGAGCAGGCGGACCTGGTTACAGCATAAAGTGCGAACTGGATGGTGATCATCAGTATCACGATCGTGGGGTGCTCTCCATGGCCCATGCGGGAAGGAATACCGGAGGATCACAGTTCTTTATCTGCCATTCCCGCAACAATACGGCTCATCTCGACCGGAAGCATACCTGTTTTGGAAAGGTTTACGAGGGAGTGGAGATTATCGATGACATTCGCCAGGGAGACCGGATCCTGAGTATCGCCGTTATTGAGGAATAGACGCTTCCTACCTCATCAATTGTTCAATATCATCCGCCTCCTTAGGAGCATATCTTGAGAGTACCAGGTTACCCTCACGGGTGATCAGTATATCATCCTCGATGCGGACACCTATGTTCATGTATTTCTGATAATTTGGTTTAACCGATTCCACAAACGCGGCAATTTCGATGGAGTCTGCTTCGAACTTAAACAATTCGAATGCCTGGTCCAGGCCGTTTTCCCTGAAATAGATACCGGGTTCTATGGTCAGTACCATCCCCGGTTCAAGGGTTCGGCCCGATCTGGATCTTCCTGTACTGTCCTCATCTGATAAGGGATTGGTCTCGTAATCCCCCACATCATGAACATCCATTCCCAGGTAATGGGAAGAACCATGGACACAGTAAAACTGAATCTGCCATTCAGATTCCGGATCGGTGATTAATCCAAGTTTTGCCAGCCCCTCGTTCATAACTTTTCTGCCGGCAAGGTGCCCGTCTCTCACACCATTGCCAGGCTTGAGCATTTCTATGGCTGCCTTTTGGGCATCCAGGACCAACTGGTATATGGTCCGTTGTTCAGTGGTAAACTTGCCGTTTACAGGTATGGTGCGCGAAATGTCTGCTGAATAATAACCGTAATCGGCCCCGATATCCATCAGCAACAGGTCGCCATTCTCCATCAGTCTTGTATTGGGTTCATAGTGAAGGATGGTACTGTTGGGACCCGATCCAACGATGGATGGGAATCCGGGCATGGCCGAACCGTATTCCAGGAAAGTTCCCTCAATCACCGATTCAATCTCAAATTCATACATGCCGGGATTGCACTTTTTCAGGACATTGGTGAGGGCCCTGGCTGTGATGTTGCAGGCTTTCTGCAGCCGCGCAACCTCCATTGGCTCTTTGAGGACACGCATCTCATCCAGTATGGAGGCCGCATTGAGAAATTTGACCCTGGAATTGCGACCTTTCAGTTCGTTAAGCTCATCCATCAGTTCACGGTTGTCCATGTCGACATAAACCCTGCTTCCCGATCTAACAATCTCAGCCAGAATCAACTTTACCTCTTTGAAGGAGAGCACGCTGTCGGCACCATATCGGGACAGGATCATCTCTGCTCCGGGTTGTTCGCCGTCGTATATCTCTCTTCGGATACTTTTGGGTGGTGCAGAGAGAAAAAACTGTTCCAAATCCTGTTTGACCAGGAGGAGGTAACTACCAGATGATACGAATCCTGTGAGGTAGTAAAAGTAGTGGTTGGACCGGAATTCATGCCGGTTACTGCTCCACTGGTCTTCCGATTTCAGGATCAGAAATCCCGGTTCCATGCTATCCAGAACGGCTGCCCTTCTCTTTCCGAAACCTTCCATCTGCCCGGGCGTATAATCCAGAATTGAATCATCGATGGTGACCGGGATGATCCATGATCTTCCCTCGGGATTTATGCAGTTGGTTAATATTGATAATAAAGGCAGGAACAGCAGGTATTTTTTCATAAATTGGTTTTTGAAATGCCGATTTCGCAAGTTATAAAAAGTATCATTTATATGATGATGAAATATTTCATCGCGATTCTTTTGCTTTGTGTCTTCCCGCTTTCCATTCAAGCTCAGAAGCTTCCCTTTACCAATATTTCCATTCAGAATGGCCTCCCCCAGAATACGGTGAACAGTATTGTTCAGGATGATGATGGATATATCTGGTTTGCAACCCAGGTTGGTGCTGCACGCTACGATGGATATGAATTTAAATATTATAATACATCCAACGGTCTGATCAACAATTTTGTGAATTGTATGATGGTAAGCAGGGCCGGTCAGGTCTGGTTTGGTACAGAAGGCGGTATATCGGTACTTGAAAATGGTAGGGTCAGATCCATTACTGTTGCTGAGGGGCTTGTGAACAACCGTGTTGACGAGCTGATGGAGGATGGCAATGGCAATGTATGGGCCGGATCGGCTTATGGTTTATCTGTGATCACGCCCGACTCAATAGTTACCTATTCAAAAGGGGAGGCTCTGACCGATAATTCCATTGAAAAGTTGTTTGTTGATTCCAGGGGTAGGGTTCACGTGGCTACCGGTCCTTTTTTTGGGTTGACCATATTTGATAATCCATTTACTTACAATAAATTCGATGAAGATGAAGTCATATGGGACATTGCTGAGGATCTCAACGGAGACATTCTTTATGCTAACCAGGGACTTGGATTAAGGGTCAATGTGGGTGAGGGATCCTATTATCTTGGTAGTGAAAGGGGTTTGACAGAAGAGACAGTAATATCTCTTATGGTAGACCATAAGGGAAGGATCTGGTGTGGGACTTACTACTATGGTCTTTTCATTTATGAGGAGGGTCAATTCAGACACATAAAGCTGGGTGATAGCGGTATTCCCGTGATCACCTCCTTTTTTGAAGATAGCAATGATCGGGTTTGGATCATGTCTAACGAAGGAATCTGGTTGTTTGATGATGATAAATACAAAAAGATCAATGAGAAAGATGGGTCCGCAATTGACCAGGTTTATGACCTGATTGAGGATAAATTCGGAAATATCTGGCTGGGGACTGCCGGTGGAGCCTACAAATATGGAAGGGCCATCTTTGAGATTCTCGATACAGATACCGGACTTCCTGATAATCAGGTGTATTCTCTTTTTTGTGATTCCCGGAAACGCATCTGGTGCGGAATGGATAAACACCTGGGATATATTTCAGAGGGGATTCTGCACAACATTGGTAAAAGCAAGGGATTTGAGGAGGGAGATATTTTACCGCACTCCTTTGCAGAGGACAAAGAAGGGAATATTTACATTGGTTCGGAATTTGGCCTATGGTACTATGATGGGTCTGCGGTTCATCCTAAACTTTATAATGCTAAAGAAGATTTAGATTATCAGTGGCAGTTTTACAGCCTGTTATTTACACCAGAACATGAACTCTGGTGCGCTACCGATCGTGGGCTGCTGATCCTGATAAACGGGGAAGTGAAAATTCCTGCGGGAATGGATCAAATATTAGATCTTCAGGTCAATGATCTCGAACTGATTGGTGAATCGATGTACTGCGCCACTGAGGGAGGAATATCCGTTTTCGACCTTGAGGGGGATCATATAGCTAATTATACTGTTGACGACAGCCTTTCTTCCAATGTTTGCCTTGACCTTAGCTCCGATTTTGAAGGGAATCTCTGGATAGCTACCGATCAGGGGCTTTCCAAAATGACTTTAGGTGACAGGGTCTATATTGAAAAATACCGGTTTGAGAACGGCCCTTCATCCAATACCACCTATTTTGTGGAGTTTTCTGACAGTTGCTCCCTATGGATCGGTACAGAGCGGGGCTTACAGCGAATGGATATCATCAGTGGTCAGACAAGGTACTATGGCTATGATGATGGCTTCTATCCCCTGGAAACCAATCAAAAAGCAGTAACCAGGGGTGAAGGGCATGAGCTTTGGATCGGTACGGTCGATGGCCTGGTTCATTATCTGCCCAAATATGATGTCATTGATTTAAATCCTCCGGATTTAATCCTCTACCAGCCTGTTGTTCACGGTGAAACCTACTTTGCCGATCCGGATAATCCAGAAGCCCAACCCTTAATTCCCTTTAAAAAGGGTAGCCTGGAGTTCCGATTTACCGGTATACATTTCACTATTCCAGAACGGAACAGGTTTTCCTATATTCTGGAGGGACTGGATGAATCCTGGTCCGAGCCCGGGATCGAGCGATCCGTTACCTACAGACAAATACCCAGCGGGTCCTATGTATTTAGGGTGATGGCTTACAACCTGGACGGAGTATCAACCAATGAAGATGCTACTTTTGCCTTTACCATCAAGCCTCCTTTCTGGAAAACTATATGGTTCATCATATTAGCAGTATTCATTGGGCTAGGTCTTATGTATGCTTATATAAAATACAGAGAACGCCAGTTAGTCAGGGAGAAAAGAATTCTGGAAGCCAAAGTAAAGGAGCGTACCCAGGAGATTGAGGACCAGAAGGTGGAAATTGAGGCCCAGCGCGATCGGATTGCTGATCAGAACAAGGGGATTACCGATAGTATACACTATGCCCGAAGGATACAGCATGCGGTTCTTCCCGGAAAACTGGCCCTTGAGAAATACCTGCCAGAGCACTTTATCCTTTTGAAGCCAAGGGATATTGTAAGCGGTGATTTTTACTGGGTGGAACAGAAAAATGACAGGGTGGTTATTTGTGCGGCGGACTGTACAGGGCATGGTGTCCCTGGTGCTTTTATGAGTCTTCTCGGCCTAACCTTTCTGAATGAGATTGTCAACAAGGATGAGATCCTTAAGGCTTCTGAGATTCTTGACCAGCTGAGGAGCTATATTATCAATGCAATGTCCCATAAGGACAGTCAGGCTATGGATGGGATGGATATTGCCCTGGTGGTTTTCGACAGGCAGCTCAGCAGAATGGAATATGCCGGGGCCTACAATCCTCTTTTGATAATCAGGAATAATGAAGTGATCGAATACAAGGCCGACAAAATGCCGGTAGGTATACATGTGGGTGAGGAAAGGCCATTTTCAAATCATAGGATCCAGTTAGAGAAAGGGGATGTATTCTATCTTTTTTCAGATGGGTTCGCCGATCAGTTCGGTGGCCCTGAAGGAGGGAAGTACAAGTCACGTTCTTTCAGACGACTGATTCAAAATATTAGTTCTGAGCCCATGGAAAGACAACAGGAACTCCTTGAAATGGAACTTAAGGAGTGGATGAGGGATTTTGACCAGGTGGATGATATCCTGGTAATAGGCATTCGTTATGAATAATTTGGCAATCAATAAATAATCAAGATGATGAAAAAGTTCTTTACCCCATTCTTAACCCTGATATCGTGTTTATGTGTAATCGGTCAGAATCCGGGTCTGGTAACAGGTAATTCAGATGTGATTGGTCTTACCGGCTTTCCGGCATCACCCCTTTTAATACAATCCGGACCAGCAAATTTTTACTGGTTGGGTGGATCCTACCAGGGCACTTCAGTTGATCATCCATTGCTTAGCAATAAGGTGTTTAGTGATTATTCCAATATCTATTTCATCAGGTATGATAACCTGGGAAATCCCCTGGCTTCTGCGGTCATCAGTGGGACCTCCAATATCCCTTATGCCTTCTCCCCTGACGGGGGGCTGACCGTGGTGGGAAATGCCATTACAAATGTGGAGGCCAATGGGAATATCCTTCCCATAAACGGTGCAAGCCAGTTGGAGTTTATTGCAAAATTTAATGACCTGTGCCAGTTTGAGAGGATGGTATCCATATGGGACCTGGAACCGTCACAATTTCCCAGTTCCAGGGCAATGATGGACCCCGTAACGGGGGACCTCTATCTTACAGGTGTTTCTTATCAGCCTTATAATCTCATGGGATATGGAATCATCGGGAAGGATTTGGGAGACTATCTTTATGTTTTGAAGTATGACAGGAACCTGGCTCTGACCGGTGTATTTACAGCGGGATTTGATGAGGTGGATACCGAGTATGGTTATTACAGCAATCTTCGAATCACTCCCGGCGGGAAAGGGAGTGTAATGATTACGGGTATCTGGCAGGGCGACCGCACTCCTGTCATTGGGGGTGATACCCTGACCAGTACCATGATGAACAGCCAGGGTGTTTTTGCATTTAAACTGGATGGGGCGTTCAGGATGGAGTGGGTACTGGAGGGAACTCTAAAGGGATTTGACAATGATGGTTTCAGCGGTATTTCAGAAGGTATAGCCCTTCCGGAGGGAGACCTCGTGATGGTGGGGGCCACATCCACCGGGCATTTCAGCCTGGGAGAAGCGAAATTGGATTATGATAGCGGGGCAGGATTCTCCAATATGTTTGCATTCAGGATCTCCCCCGGGGGAGCGGTCAGGTGGGTCAGGCCCCTGGAGAACAGGGATGATGCCATTGATATTAATAAAAAGGGGGCTGAAAGTGAAGAGTTCTCCTCTTCAATGGAGTGGGACGCAATCCAATGGAAAAATGAGGTACTCTACCTTACCGGAAAATTTTCCGGTAACCTGTTTAAGGTTGCCGGAAGAACCCTGGAAAATAATCTTGGTACTGGAGCCTTCGTGGCGGCCCTTGATTTGAAAACAGGGGTTGAGAAGTGGGGATATTCACTTTCATCCCCAAGGGTTGAACTCAACGGATTTGACCTTGATGGCAGTGGTAACGTGACCCTGATGGGGAAAACCGCGAGCAGCCAGGCCTATGAAGGATTTGGCTCTGTAACTGTGAACGGAACCGATCCGGTCTTTCACCTGGGGATCGATCATCAGGGAAAACCATTGTGGTATAACAATGCGCGTTTTGATAATTTTGCCTATTCTCCTTATGGATGTGATCTGGAAGTACTGCCAAACGGAGAGGTGTTTTCAACACTGTATAAGATTGCTTCGGACCCCCTGTTGATCGGGGGAGCAGCATTGAATTCAAAAGAGTTATACTCCACCCTGCTGGTTGCGCTCAGTGCCGATAATGCATTGGGTGGGAAGATCTCCGATCAATCGGGTAATCCGGTCTATCCTGGAGTGGTTAAGGCTTTTAAAGTTACAAATACAGGGGCTTACCCGGTTGTGCAAACGGTTGAAATCGATGAATCGGGGATCTACTTATTTAACGGGCTGTATCCGGGTAACTACGCATTCCTGGCCATCCCTGACTTAAAATACTTTCCCGATGGAATGCCCACCTACGCAGGAGGAGGTGTCACCTGGGGTAACGGGCAGATTTATGATGTTGCTACTGATACCAGGGCCACTTTTCTGAATATCACACTCTCACAACTTCCCCGGCTTACTGCTGCCGATGGAAGCGGCCTGATGTCAG
Source organism: Bacteroidales bacterium (assembly GCA_046485075.1). Lineage (GTDB taxonomy): Bacteria > Bacteroidota > Bacteroidia > Bacteroidales. Next base: position 5,994 of record JAWOHR010000200.1, on the reverse strand, counting down.
GATCTGTCAGCTATGCAGATGATTTTATAACCAAGAGCACCATGGCCCGTCCCGTTACCGGGACAGCAGTTATCCTAAAAAAGAAAGCGGCCAGTAAAAGCACCCTGGAGGATGAGATTGTTGCTTATATCGAAACCGATGAATTTGGGGAGTACAGATTTGATTATGTGCCCAACGGTGAATATAATATGATTGTTGATCTTCCCGGCTTACCAATGATTAACAATTATGATGTGGTGATCGTAGACAATATGGTTGTAGGGGGACTTGATTTTGTCGTTGAAAACGGTGGTATCAATATTCCGGGAGGGTTGGGAGTGGAACCCATGGAGACGAAACTTGCCAGGATCTATCCCAACCCGGGTAACGGATTATTGCACATTGAGCTTCGCAGCAGCGGAGATTTCCGGGTGCAGGTATTCAACACGGAGGGTAAAATGGTTGAATCCAGGAATTATTTATCCATGACGGGCACGGTGGACCTGGATCTCCAGAATCTTCAGAGAGGCATCTACCTGATTAAAATAGACTGGGAGGAGGGTTGTGAAACGATCAAGTACATCAGGGAATAGTACTCAGCGAGGATAAAAAAACCGGGATCGAAAGCATCCCGGTTTTTTTGTGAGTCAGCAGACCAATCTATTTGAAGGAGTGCAGGGTTTTTTCCACAATGCCTGCGCACTCCATCAGTTGCTCCTCTGTGATGACAAGGGGAGGGGCAAACCGGATAATATGTTCATGCGTGGGTTTGGCCAGCATCCCATTCTCCTTCAGGGCCAGGCAGACATCCCAGGCACCCTTGCCTTTGGTAGGTTTGATCACTATTGCATTCAGCAACCCTTTTCCCCTGACCAGTTCGATCATGGGAGAGTCGATTTTCTTTAAAGCGGACCTGAATTTTTCACCAAGTTCGAGGGCACGATCTGCCAGTTTCTCCTCTTTGATCACCTTCAGGGCTGCAATAGCCACTTTGGCTGCGAGGGGATTTCCTCCATATGTGCTGCCGTGTTCGCCGGGTTTGATGCACAGCATGATCTCATCGTCCGCAAGAACTGCTGAAACCGGGTATACACCTCCTGAAAGTGCTTTTCCCAGGATAAGGATATCGGGGCGAACCCCCTCATGGTCGCAGGCCAGCATTTTGCCGGTACGGGCCAGCCCGGTCTGAACTTCGTCGGCAATAAAGAGTACATTCTTTTCCTTGCAAAGCTGATAGGACTTGCTCAGGAAACCATCATCAGGAACGTAGACACCGGCCTCACCCTGGATCGGTTCCACCAGGAAACCTGCCACATAGGGGTCCTCAAGTGCTTTCGCCAGAGCATTCGTGTCATTGTAGGGAATGGTTACAAATCCGGGTGTGTAGGGTCCGAATCCTTTATATGAATCGGGGTCGGTCGACATGGAGATAATGGTAATGGTCCGTCCGTGAAAGTTACCCTCGCAGACAATGATTTTTGCCTTATTTTCCGGAATGCCCTTTTTCTCATATGCCCATTTCCGGCAAAGTTTCAGGGCTGTTTCATCACCCTCTGCCCCGGAGTTCATGGGCAGCACCTTATCATATCCGAAAATATTCGTAATATATTCTTCAAATTCACCCAGCGGGCTGCTGTGGAATGCCCTGGATGTAAGGGTAAGCCTTTTGGCCTGTTCAACCAAAGCCCCCACAATTTTTGGATGACAATGTCCCTGGTTTACTGCAGAATAGGCCGAAAGGAAATCATAATACCTTTTGCCTTCAACATCCCATACATAGACACCTTCACCCCTGTCAAGCACTACTGGCAGGGGGTGGTAATTGTGTGCACCAAACTTATCTTCTCGCTGGATGTAATCTTTTGTGTTCATAGCATCACCTGTTATTTATGGTTCAATATTAAAAACGGTAAAGGTAATAAAACAAATCTCTCATTTGGATGTAATATATTGTATATATTGTAGCTAAAACCTTATTTGTTATGGCTGAAATAAATGAACTGATTCTCAAGCGCTGGAGTCCGGTTGCTTTTGATCCCAGACCGGTGGAGTTTGATAAAATTCACCTGCTCTTTGAGGCGGCCAGGTGGGCCCCTTCAAGCAATAATGGTCAATCCTGGAGGTTTATTTTTGCCACCCGGGAGATGCCCGAATATGAAATTTTTCTTGACCTGATGAGTCGGAAAAATCAAGTTTGGGCGAAAACTGCACCTCTTTTGGTGCTTTCTCTTGCACAGGTGATCTCCACCTATAAAAACAGGCCGAACCGCCTTGCGTTATATGAAACAGGTATGGCTGTAGCGAATCTCCTCATGCAGGCCACATCAATGGATCTTTTTGTGCATCAGATGGCGGGTTATGATCACGAAAGGGCCAAGGAGGTGCTCGTGATTCCCACACGCTATGAACCTGCAGCCATGATGGCCATCGGATACAAGGGTGACCCATCAACGTTACCTGAGGAGGTGGCAGCCTGGGAAAAAAGAGATCGTACCCGGAAGGACATCAGCGAATTCCTGATTTCAGGCAGGTGTAAGTAGAACCAGGGAACAGTGGTCAGGGGACAGTGCTCAGTGCTCAGTGATTATGTGCCAGGTTAGAAGTTGACGGATAGTTTCAGGTTGAACCGCCTCCCGGTGAGGTAATTGGGTACACCAAACTGTCCGGGTATGCCAGCCTGGTCCGTAACGGTTTTAATCCACATGTAGGAAGCTTCATTTTTAATGCCCAGCAGGTTGAATACCTCCGCGCTGATCCATATACTTTCAAAAAACCGAAAAGGATTTTTAGGACCGAGTTGTGCATTCTCCCTTTTGATCACCTTTGAAAAACCTATGTCCACCCTGCGATAGGGCCGCATTCTCAATTGAGTGTAATACTGGTCATCATTGGGACTGCTTAGGGGTAATCCTGTACCAAAAAAGGCATTCAGATGGACTTTATAATCTGGGTTATTAGGAAAATAATCCTGGAAATAGATTCCGAAGCTAAATAGCTGATCGGTGGGCCTGGGGAATTCTCCCGCTACAACTTTTACATATTTTGTTCCATCAAAAATATAGGCGAAGTCACCCTCCACATCCTCCCGTGTTTGCATAAATGACATTGTCATCCACGATTCTGCCCCGCGAACAAATTCTCCATTCAGTTTAAAATCAATTCCTCTTGCAAAACCGCTGGAAATATTCTCTCCCGCATAGGAGATTCTTACGTTCTCAATTTTGTAGGGTATCAGGTTGCTAAGCCACTTATAATAAGCCTCTCCGGTGATCTTGAATGGCCGGTCCAGCATTGTGAAGATGTAATCTCCGCCCAAAAGCAAATGAATGGATCTCTGGGGTTCAATCTCCTCGTTAACGGAACCATCGGGCATTCGCATCTCCTTATAGAAGGGTGGCTGGTAATAGTAGCCGGCGGAGACATGAAACATCATATCACGTTTCCAGTAAGGTTGTGTTGAGATGGTTATCCGTGGACTGATCATGGTAGTCTGGTTGAAATTCCAAACCGTTCCTCGTATTCCGGTGGTAATAAATATATCGGCACCATCATAGTTAATCTCCCTGATATTCTGAATAAAAGCGCTGAACTGATTATAGGCTATCCGGTTATCGGATTGCCTGGATTCGCTCAGGATAAGCTCCTCTCCGTCATAGGGGATCGAATAACCCAGGGAGTCGAGCAGTTCCCACTCATTCATCTGGTCAAAAAATTCCTGGTACTGGTAGGAGAGACCCCACTGCAGGTGCCGGTTATCCTGTCGGTAACTGCCCAGATGGGAAGCGGAAACCACAATGGCCTCCAGATAGTTCCTGGCATGTGTAAGCAATGATCCGACTCCCACATTGAGGATGCTGTCGCCGTAGGTGTCCGAGTTGATCGTGTTGTCCAGTTCATTAATCCAGTACTGCCCCAGTATATCAAAAGTCTCTTGTTCAGAGGTGCGGAAGGCCGATCCGGTAAGTTTCAGGGAGAGGCCTTTTACAGGCTTGTAATGGAGGGTGAGTGCACCCAGGTATGTATCAAACCGGTCGATTTCCTGTCCCTCATAAAAGATTTTCAGGTTGAGGGGGAGATCTTTGGTGCCGAATTCCACATCAGTCTCACTGGGAATAAACTGGTATTTATTGGATCCGTAATTGCCCAGGAATGAGATTTCCACTTTGTTGGAGGGGTGGAAAGTGAGCATGGTCTGAAGGTCAGAAAATTGCGGTTTGTAATCACCGGTTGTCTCCAGCGTATTGAGCAGGTATGATGTGGTTTTATAGCGGTAGCCGGCAAGGAATGTGAATCGGCCGGTTTTGGAGGCGCCTTCCACGTGGGCTGAAGCACCCAGCAGGCTGATGGAGGTCGATCCGGCAAATTCTCTTGGTCTCTTATAAGTGATATCCAGGGCGGAAGACATTTTATCGCCATATCGTGCGTCATAACCACCTGCTGAGAATTTTACCGAGGAGACCAGGTCGGAGTTTACAAAACTCAAACCCTCCTGTTGCCCGGATCGTACCAGGAAGGGCCTGTAAATCTCAATATCATTCACATAGATCAGGTTCTCATCGAAGTTGCCTCCCCTTACCGAGTACTGGGAACTAAGTTCGTTATTGCTGCTGACACCTGCCTGGGATTTGATGATCGCCTCCACCTTGCCTGTTGTGGAAGGCATATAGGCCAGGTCCTCCACGTCGATTCGCTGAAAAGTACCTGCACGTTCCTGACGGGCACTTACCGATACCTCGTTGATGGCCCTTACATCGGTTAGCAGTTCAATATTCCTTACCCTGGTCTCCCCTGACTGGAGGCGGATGGCAAATTGTTCTGTCCGGTATCCCACGCAGGAGACCACTATGGTGAAGGAGTGACCGGCAGGGATCCCCAGCTGATATTTTCCGGAAATATCGGTCATGGTTCCCTCTCCTGTTCCCATTATGGCCACATTTGCAAGTTCAACTGGCTCCCCCAGGCTGTCTCTGACCACCCCTTTCATTAAGCCCTGCTCCTGAGCATGGAGCTTTATGGCAGAGAGCAGTAGCAGGAAAAGGATTAACAAAAGGTTTTTCACGTTCAGAACTTTTCCGAATTGTACAGGAATACTATTCATCTTGCTTGAAATCGCCTCTTTTTACAGATTCAAAGAATTTTGCCCATCGCAGCGGATCGAAGATGGTATAATAAGGGCTTTGTCCGGCCGTATATAACTGGTTGTACTGCTGTTTCATCACCTCCCTGTAGGCGATGGTCGGACTGGCGGTGGAACCATACCTGTTCATTTTGATCTGGGTCTTAATCAGTGCAATATTGTGATAGGCCCTTTGTTCATCGTCATCTGGCAGATCAAGGGCCAGGAAAGCCTCTTTAAACTCCTGGTAGGTCTTCCATGGATAGATTCTTACCTCTGCAAGATGAAAGGTATCACTAACCATGAAAATATCTGCGGGATACTGCTGACCAGGCAGTGAATCGGGGATGATATGGATGGTTCCCTTATGGCCCATGTGACTGAATAGTATGGTGTCGTTGGATCTGACCACAAAAGAGAACATGCCCCTGTCATCGGAGGTTGTACCCCGGCGCTCATTCAGAATGATGATATTCACATAGGGAAGGGGCTGATGCTGCAGGTCACGCACATATCCGGAGAATTCAACCAGGTCATTCTTGGGATCAATCTTCCGCTGCCCGTTCGCATGGCTATTTCCTAAAAAAAGAGCTGGAACACCCATGAAAAGTACCAGAAGGGCCCTATACATCCCGATTTTCATCACGCAAAAGTAGCTAAAAAACGACCGTGATTTCCGGGATCTCATTTTTTATGACCTATTTTTGTGAAATATTAACGATTTTCAAAAAATGGTCATTCAAAAAAGCATCTCCCTCTCACCAATGCCCAGAGGATTTCACCTCATCACCGGAAAAATTCTGGATGCCATGGGTGATCTGCCTCTGACCGGAATGATGCATGTGATGGTCCGGCACACATCGGCCGGGCTCACCCTCAATGAAAACGCAGATCCGTCG
>JAWOHR010000188.1:0-17072 GCA_046485075.1 Bacteroidales bacterium | reverse complement strand
TTGCCGGAACTGCTGGCCAGGCAGCATAGGGAAACCGACACCCCGTTTCCGGCAACAGACGGTTACAGCCAGGAACTTTCTCTGAAATTACCATTAAGGCACCTGTATAATCCCTCACCCGGCTTTAGGTTCACTACTGATATGCTCATTATCAGGGGGGGAGCGCAGACCTTTACCTGCAAGCATATCTGGCGTGAAGGAAGATGTTACCCTAACATGGATGCAGCACACAACCAAGATCTTGTGCTGTCACATGAAGATGGGGCCCAGCGCATCACACACACCCACCATGAAGTACTGTCGGATTACACCATCATGCCCCGGGTAGTCACCAACAGGCAATTTGAAGCATTCCTGAAAGCAACCGGTTACAAACCCCGTTATCCTGAAAACTTCCTGAAACACTGGAACAGCACCACCTGTCCGCCTACACTCTTAAACGAACCTGTGGTTTATGTAAGTCTGGAAGATGCCCGCGCATTTGCCGATTGGGCTGGCATGGAGCTGCCCGGTGAATGGGAATGGCAGAAAGCAGCCTTGGAGTATAAAGATGACTTTATTTTCAACGAAGTATTTGAATGGAACGAAAGCGAGCGTTTTGACGGCTTCAACCGTTTTGTGACCCTGCGCGGCGGTTGTACCCGATGGACCACCCCGAGCTCGTGGTGGTATATTCCCGGGGCACCCCACGGAGAGATTGCCGGCGGTCCGCAGAAATTCGATTCGCACGTGAAATATTTCCTGATGTACCCGGGACTTGACAGGGCGTCGACCATCGGATTCAGGTGCCTGAAAAAGTAAAGAACTGTTTTTTATGTTGGACTGAAACCTAAGAAATGAAACGCCTCACCATCCCTGACCTTCTGAAAGGTTTTGCGGTTTTCCTTATTGTGCCTGTACATATTATGGAAACTTTTATCGATTACCCCGGACGTGACAGTCTGTTCGGAAAATCGCTTTTATTGCTGGGCGGGCCTTTTGCTGTCCCCGTCTTTATGATCGTGATGGGGTATTTTGTGGCAGGGAGCAGTCGAAGTTCGGTCAGCAGTGTATTCAGAGGAATAAAAATATTCATCCTTGGATTTTTACTGAATATCGGACTCAATTTCAATTTACTCCTGAAAATAATATTTGAAGGCTGGCAGTTTGATCCCCTCGAATACATTTTTGGAGTGGATATATTTTTCCTGGCAGGGTTAAGTATCGTTATTCTGTCCCTGTTAAAGATGCTCAATAAAGGGCAGGTTCTGACGGTTGTGATTCTGATTTTTCTGGTCAGTGGTTTAACAGCATTTGTCAACGATCTGCTCACGACAACCGAACGAAATTACCTGTTCCCTTTTATTGGCGGAACATATTCGTGGTCATATTTTCCGCTCTTTCCATGGTTCACTTATCCGTTGGTTGGTTTTTTATTTAAAAGGATTGAAAACAGGCTTATGGAATGGATTGAAAGCAACAGGGTCATTTCCGTTTTAGCCGGACTGGTAATTTTTTTACTGGTTGTACTCTTCCGGAAATTCGGAGTTTCAACAACCATTGATTTGCCGAAATACTACCACCATACTTTTTTGTTTTTCCTTTGGACAATGGGGGTTGTAGTCCTGTGGACTTTATTGCTCAGGTATGTGGCAAATAAACTTCCCAAATTTCCGCTTGTAGTTTTCCTTAGGTGGTTGGGCAGGAATATCACGGTTTTTTATATCATTCAATGGCTGATTATCGGAAATATAGCTACGGTTATATATCAGACAAAGGAACTTTCGGAATATGGATATTGGTTTGGTGGAATATTTTTAGTGACCATTGGGCTGACCTATTTATTTTCAAACCGATCCCATTCTATTTTACGAACTTCACCACCGCATCGTTAGCCTTTACAAAATAAATGCCGTTGGGATATCCGCTTATATCAAATTTCGCCTGGGTTCCTGTGATTTCCAACTCTTCCATCTTAAAACCAAGGCTATTGTATATGGTTATAAAAGCATTGGCATCTGAGAGCGTGACATTCAGTTCATCGACGGCAGGGTTCGGGTATACCTGTACTGCATTGAAGCTGTTTATAGATAATCCGGTTGGCACGGTAACCAGTTCAATACTGTCGATGAAGACAATGGTACCCGAGCTCCTGGTATCAGGATAATCAGGGAGTATCACAATCCTGGGATATGAAAAACCGATGCAGGAAGAAAAATCAAAGGAGAGTTTTTCCCAAACATTTATTCTTTTGGTAGTAACCTTGACCTCCGTGTCGGGGCCGCCATTGGTACTTTGTTCCACCCTGAAGCCGGTAGGACTTTTAATGGATTTATATACCCACATGGTAATGGTTTGGGTTCCCGGAGAAAATTCCAGGGGAACAAAAGCCTCAGAATATGCTCCTGTCCCGGGATCAGCGTCATCGTTGACTACGAATTTCAAGACATTTTGTGACGGATTTTCCTTAGATTTTCGTGGATTTGCAGTACGGGTAAAATCCCCGGGGATGGAAGCACCGTTGCCAAAAACCTCCCAGGCCATATCTGTCATTCTTTCAAAACCAATGGGCAGCTCCATCTTGTTTTGATTGATCAGGGTAATTTCCTTTGTTCCTGACACTTCAGAACCATCCCTTGCGATTGCTTTTACCGTAACGGTACCATTTGAAATGGCGGTAAGCATACCACTGGCATCGATCAAAGCTTTACCTGTACCACTGATCACGCTCCATTCTACACTTTTTATCCAGGTATTCTCCGGAAGAAATTCAGCACTCATCTGGAGTGTTCCCTTGTCGGTTTCGATGGAAGAAACCCCGCCTTCACCTGTAATCTCTAATCCGGTAACTTCTCCCCCGAGCCTTTTGATATCATTATATTTGATCAGGTAGACGTTGTCCATGTAAACTTGCTTATTACTTATACCGGGCATGATCAGGAGATTAAACGTGGTATTGGGCAGAATTGCATTGCAAGTAAAGGTTCTGATATATGTTGTTCGGGTGGTTGAGAGCAAAATATCCCATTGTGACTCTCCATTTACTGCATCCGCATCGGTAGATAATCCAAAGCGCTTAAAATTGTTTTCACTGTGATCCTCTAAATCAACACTAAAAACCCTTTCTGCCTCAGCCCAGGCATCAAACATCAGCATGTAGGTGGTATCGTTATAAAGCATGGTTCCATGATCATTTAACCTTTGTCCGGCCGTGATCACCCAGTTATCACCAGTTGATACGGGTTTCAGGTTAAGCACACCGTCAATCACTTCCACAACGCCGTTACCAAAGTATGAAGATCCATTCCAGGGGGGAACTTCCATGATGGGGAACAGATAACCGTCCACATCAAAATGCCCCTGCTTCACAAGGTTATAATCATCCACATTTGAATATAATCCATTTATTCCCCATTTGTAATCCAGGTTGGCATCTGCTCTGACAGAACAGGCCCTGTTGGAGTCGCCGGACCATTCGCCGCCGTTCCATCCGCTATCTTTGTAAAACTTAAAATATATCGGTTCAACAGGCAGACTCATGGCAATGGAATATATTCCATCTTCGTCCGGATCGGTCATCTCGTTTTCCGGAATGGTTCCGGGTTCGGCCCAGGTACCATGGATCCCCCCCATTGTTCCTGAAATATAAACCTTTTGACCCGGTGTCAGATCCGCTTCATTCATATCCACATTGAAAATCAAATCTTTGGGAAGATCTTCGCTTTCCATTAAACCCCCGACCTGCCATTTATAGATTAAATTTTCATTTCCGAATACGGTATATAATCTGTTTGCCGTACCTCCATCAGTCATGTAGGAGTCCTCGCTCCCCTTGTGAAACATAAATTCGATCAGCCCGTCGGCAAGATGCATGTTGATCGTGTAAATTCCGTCTTCGTCGGGGTCGGTCATTTCATTTTCCGGAATGGTTCCCGGTTCTGTCCAATTCCCGTAAATACCTCCGAAATTTCCTGAAATAAATACTTTTTCCCCCGCAGCCAGGCCGGCCTCTCTCATATCCACATGAATTACCTGCTGGGTTGGAGTTCTTGGTTCCGGATCGTTGTTCAGGACAATGTCATCAAAATAGATGGTGTCATCCCCGGTAAGGGTTAATGGATCTTCAAAGTCGGGCATAAAGGCTATTTTGGAATAGGAACCGGTTTTCCCGCTGAAATCAAATACAATATCCTCCCATTCGTTGATTTTGGTCTGGGGGTATTTGCTTTCTATTTCAAGATCACCATCGGCTCCATCTTCAATCTTGAATTTCAGAGGGCTGATGCGTGATTTCCATACCTTGACGTGAATGAATTTGTTACTGCTTAAATCGATTGGAGTGGGAAGCAAGGACCAGAAGCCGGCCCATGGAACTCCGTCTTTATCACGCTGAAATTGGATCACATAGGAGCTGAGATTTATTCCTGAATGATCAGGATTAGGTATCATTGTCATTTCACTTGAATCTTCTGCCCCGCCAAGCATCAGGTTTAAAGGAATAGTTTCAAAATCCTGCAGGAAGTGATCAGGAACGCTTCCTGGTTCAGGATTGGAACTTATGTAGATATCATCAATAAAGAATGAGGCATCCTCGGTTAACCTTACATAACCCGATCCGTCGGGATTCAGCAGAATATCAGGATAGATACAAAATTTATAAATCTGGGTAAGTTTTGGAGACAATTCAATGACCTGTTCCTCCCAGGTATTCAGGGAGGTTACCTGGTTCATCTGGCGATTACCGGCATTGGGGTCCAGGGGATGTGGGGTAGTCCAGTAATGGGCAAAAAAATCGCTGTACCTGGGCTTCCAAACCTTAAAATGAAGGTAGAGTTTCTCCATTTTTACCACACTGTCCAATCTGAAGAATATACCCTGTCCGAAGTAACCATCTTTGTCGTGTACGAATTCCAAAACCTTACTGCTGGTGTTGATTCCTGAAGGATCCGGATTCGGAACAACGGAATAGGTGCTATGATCAATTGCCGGGTAGGCGATTTCCATTTTCGGGTCATCGAAAGTCTCAATGATCTGCGCCACCAAAATACCGGTAAATGCAAGGATCAGCGCAAAAATCAGCATAATTTTTCTCATAGCTTTGAATTTAAGATTTGACTGATTACTGCAGATCAAGGTAGTTGTTCCGATATTGAACTGCCAGCTCATTGGTTACCTGTACTGATACAATTGTAACCGAAAGGGCTGTTTTGGAATTTTCAACCTTTGATACGGTTATATTCGGAGGGATATTTTCCGTGGAATTCAGCGAAGCACTTACTAAAGTATGACGGATTATTGAATCCGACTTCATAGGAGATCTCGGTCACCGTTCCGGCGTTTTCTGAAATCAGGTATGCAGCTTTACGCAGGCGAAAATTGCGGATCAACTCATTGGGAGTTTGTTGGGTAAGTACTTTAATTTTATGATGCAGGTGCTTCCTGCTCATGCCCATTAATTTACTGAGTTTTTCAACCCCGAACTGGTCATCCTTAAAGTGGGCTTCAATATTTGAAATGACCTTTCTTAAAAACTGATCCTCAAGATTTTGAATGAACTCATCTTCAGATTTAAATTTAAAATCCCTGATGAACCTGGCCCTGATTTTTGCTCGCTGTTCGAGGTGGTACTTAATGCGTAATTTGAGTTCCTCAAGATGAAAGGGTTTAATCAAATAGTCATCTGCCCCGAGTGTAAGTCCTTTAATTCTGTCCTGATCCGTATCCCTTGCGGTTAAAAGGATCACAGGAATATGGGAGGTTCTTAAATCGGCTTTTATTTTCTCACAAAAGGTAAAGCCATCCATTAATGGCATCATCACATCACTGATCACAATATCCGGATAATATTCAAGGGTTTTTTCGAATCCTTCCGATCCGTTTACGGCACCAATCATTTTGTAGTGATCCGATAGGGAGGTGAAAATGTAATCTCTCATTTCCTGATTATCTTCAACCAATAGAAGAGTGGGCAGATGCTCATAGTCCTCATGTGGCCGGGAAGTCCCGTTTTGTATGGTGGAGAGAGAAGATACAGGACTCTCCATGATCTCTTCAGGATCTAAATGAGCTTTGCCCTTTAACAAACCAATTGCAAAAGTGGAACCCTCGTTTTCCCTGGTTTGCAATTCAATGCTCCCTTTGTGCAGATTAATATATTCTTTTACCAGGTAAAGACCGATCCCGGTCCCTGAACCATTTTCATTGTAAGGCCCTTCCACCTGGTAGTAATTTTCAAAGATTTTTTCAGCCTCATCAGCGGGGATCCCGATTCCTGTATCTTCCACTTTAATAATTACCCTTTCTGTCTCTTCGGTCACCTCAACCCTGATCTCTCCTTTTGTGCAGAATTTAAATGCATTGGATAACAGGTTATTCAAAGTCTGCTCAATTTTTTCCTTATCAATCCAGATCTTTATACTATGATCCGGTAAAAGGATCCTGAATGAAATGGACAGGGCCTCTGCCCTTGATGAAAATGCGTGTAAAATGGGTTTTATAAATGAAATTAAATCAACCTCTTCTGCCTTCAGCACCAATTTACTGTTCCTTAGTTTTGCCAGGTCAAGTATTTGATTGATCAGGAACAGCAATCGTTGGGCATTTTTTAGGATCAGGCTGATCAGTTGTTCCTGTTTGATCCCTAAGCGGGGATCCAGCAATAACTGGTTTGCAGGATCCATGATCAAGGTAAGCGGAGTGCGGAATTCATGACTGATATTTGCAAAAAATTGTGATTTTGCATGATCGAGTTCCTTTAAGTTTTCTGATTCCCTGGTTTTTAATTCCAACTGATGCTGCAGTTCAATTTTTCGGATGTTATACAGATAAAAAGCTATAGCGATACCCAAAGTCGTAAGTATATAAATCATTACGGACCACCAGGTTTTCCAGGGAGGAGGATCAATTCTGAGAAACAGGGTACGGGATCTATCATTCCAAACTCCGTCATTATTCCCGGCCATGATATGAAAAATATAGTTTCCGCCTGACAAATTGGTGTAGGTAGCCTGGGACAGATTTCCGACATAACGCCAATCACGATCCAATCCCTCAAGCTTATATTTATATTGATTGTGGTGGGATGATGTATAATTTAATGCAGCATATTTTATGGTAAAGGAGTTTTGGTTGTATTTTAAGTGAATGCTATCTGTCCGGCAAATATTTTTACCGAAAATATTTTCTGAATGGTCAGGTTTTTTTTGCGAAGGATAATTGGTGATAAATCCTGTTAAAACCACTGGCGGCGGCTTTAAATTCGTTCTAACCTCATCAGGATTAAAATAGACAATCCCATTGTTTCCTCCGAAATACATTTTGCCCTCTGCCGTTTTCACAGCACTTCCGAAGAAGAACCTCCCGGTGGGCATTCCATGAATCGAATTGAAAAATATGAAATTCTGATTCAGCCTGTCATACTTGTAAATGCCCCTGCTGCTGCCTATCCATAAATTCCCGTAATCATCTTCCAAAATGCTTGACAGGATATTGAACGATTGATCAAGGGCAAATTTATTCTCCAGCTTTCCTGTGATGGGATTGAATTTGCTTAACCCGCCATATCCTGTAATCCACAATGTATCATAACTGTCTTTGTAGATGTCCGAAATGGCATGGCCGTAAAGGCCCTTTTCTTTATCATCCTGGACAATGGTGTCGATTATGCAAAATGTTTTATCCAGAACCACCAGCCCCGTTCCGTAAACTGCAACTAAAAGCTCATCATTGTCTGCAAACATGTATCGAATGGGAAAATGTTCTTTTTCCACTATCAGCCTGAATTTCTCCGTGATTGGATTGAAGCAATACAACTGGCCGTAATCGGAGGCTATGATGAGTGAATCATTGAAACAAATCATTTCCGTAAGGCTATTGCCATAATTTATGACCGGAAACTGGTTGGGCACAGGATGTTTTATCCTTTTTATGCTATGATTCACCGGATCGTAGCATACCAGATAATTTAAGTAATCGTACCATATTTTACCCGTTTTGTCCTGATAAAGCATATTGATCTGGTTGTTTTCAGAATCAACAAGTTTTGTTTTACCTGTAACCAGATCATAATAGATTAATCCGTTCCCCGACGTGCCAATCCACATACCTTTGTTTTCGGAGTTGATGATCTTATTGGCATAAAATGAAGAAACAGTTTTACCCTTTACGTCAAGGGGAAGTTGCTTAAAGAAGTTCCGCAAGGAGTCATAGACAAAGATTCCTGAATTGTCTGTTCCGGTCCATAACCGGTTTGAATGATCCTCATAGATGCATAGAATACTTTGCTCCCCGAGCAGGCACTTCAGTTGTTGCTGGCCGTTTTCCAGGTAAAACAGTCCCTGTTCATTTGTTCCTGCCCAGATATTCCCGTTCCGGCTTTGGTACACGGAGGTTAATACCGGCTTTTCAATCCCCTTGAGGTGGTATTCCCTGGCTTCATTTTCAACAAATTTATATTCAATTAAATGGTTCGTAAATGCAACCCACAGATTACCCCTTTGATCAAATAGAAAGTCGTGTACATATTGTTGTTCGAATCCGCCTGGAAAATTGAACTTAAGGAATTCTTTTTTTATGGAATCATAATTAAATATACCCAGATCCGTACCCAGCCAGAGATTTTGATCCTTGTCAAAATTAAGCTTGTTGATCAGGTTAAATGGCGGGGCTGTATGACTGGTGTAGCATTCATAGAGAACGGAATCACCCGGGTTAATTTCACAGGTATAGATTCCGTTATTTCCGGCTACATAGATCTTATGATCGGGACCGGTGATAATATCCTTTATATTGCCACTCCACCGCAGTCCGTTATCACTGCTTGTCCAGATGATCTGCTGTTTGTCATATTCAGAATTGTACCTGAGCAGCACATCGCCCGTCCATATATTCCCAAGGCTATCTTCAATGACCCGGTTGATCATCTGGTAATATTTTTCTTCAATAACCCTGTAGTTTTTGAATTCAATGCCATCATAGCGGTTCAGACCATCCAGTGTTCCGATCCAGATGAATCCTTGTTGGTCTTCAATGATAGAGTATACGGTGTTGAAGGAGAGCCCATCATCGGTGGTCAGGTGTTCAAAATTTACCTGGCCGGGCTGAGAAAAACCCTGCTGACCCACAAGAAGGAGTATAATGAATACCCTGATATTGTGTCGAACCAGAGACATGGCAATTAAATTACAGAATAAAGTTGAATAGTTCTCCTTCAAAAAACTACGAATCCACGAGGTCCAGTGCAATCACTTCGTGGTCCAGTATTTTCGAAACCTTGAGTTCAACACGCCCATCGGCAATTTGATATTCCACCTCTGGGCCGGATACCAAAAGCTGTACTTTAACTACTTTCTTACCGGGGGGTATCTGAATTTTTACATCCTGGTCGTGCAGGGGTATTAACTCTCTGAAAGGACCTTTCATCATCATGGGATTGGTCAGGTTTACCAGGTGCACAGTCATGGACTGCTTCTGTTGCCAGATGGTTATATCAACGATTCCCTGTCCGGTTACAATCACGGGCTGCTCCTGGTTCAATGCCCATTGCAACGCATTTTGAATGAGTTTCCCGTGATCTGTATTCAAAATTTCCCAGTAGGTACGGTCGATATCCCATGGAAAATAGACCACCCGGCTTTTTCCTTTTTCACGAAGGTAAATCTCCCTGATATCTGTTTCGGGTTCTCTCGGGTAGAGATGTTCCATCGGTAAATCGGGGTAAGACGGGATCAGTGTCAGCGGAGAAGGAAATGCAATATTAGGTTGAATCCCCAGTCGATAAATACCATTAATGATGCGGGTTGTGTCTTCCAATCCCTTTAAGATGGGATGAATGGGTTCGTTTCCTTTCTCCAATCGCAAATATGAATTCTTCATGGGGCCTTCGATCTCTCCGTTAAAGGATACTCCAAAGAGTTCACTCAGCCCAAAATCATCTCTACTTTCGCCCTTTTCGTTATACAAAGAGGTCTCATAGGTGGCCAGGATGCTTCCGCCCCGATCCGTGTAATCGATGATTTGCTGACATTGCAAATCTGAAAGAGCGGCAATATTTGGAAGTACCAGCAACTTGAATTGATCAATGTGTGCTGCATCCAGGTATTGATCATGAACCATCTCGAAGGGTACCCGGGCTTCAATCAGTGCATGATACATTCCTGTTTCATGATCATCTGCATGATCCTGGTGCTTTTCCCCGCCGTAATAACGCTGTGTCTGTTCTGAATAGATCATTCCCACTGTTGCCACCGGTTTTTCATTTCTCAGATAGGGTTCAGCTTTATGGTGCCAGCTGTAGATATCCTCCACAAAGGAGAGCCATCGGTGATCGTATAAAGTTCCTGAGAATTTTGTATACCAGGGCCTCATTCCATTGGCGGTTCCTTCCGCTACCCAGATGCGAACTTCAGCCTCACTCTGGACCGAATCTTTCCACCGGTATGCCTCCTCCACGCCCACGCTGAATATGCCTCCAATGGGTTTTTTACCCATTATTGCCCTGTATTCCTTTGCCCTTTTGCCGTTTGACCAGGGGGGAATTACGCCCTGTCGGGCCTGATGATCGGTGAAAAGAATGTCCGACTGCTCCCCCGCAATTTTTTTGTCAGGAAACCCATTGGGAATAAAACGTGCCCGGGGATTCATATTACGGATTTCCGAATCCCAAAGCTGCCATAATTCATAAAGCCTGTCCATTTGCCACTCGTTCCATTTTTGATAAACGGGATCCAGTCGATCCGACGATTGAGGAAGTTTCATCCCTGAAAAATCATGAAAATTCCCCTGGCAATTTTCACAATAGCAAACTCCGTGGCCGGCCCAGCGATTGGAGAATATTCCGTCCGGGTTATAGAGGTTCATGATCTCCTTATGGACTTCGGTCATGAACTCAAAATTATAGGGGCCCAGCGCGCAGGTAACATATAATTCGGGGTTGGACCAATGCTTTCTCTTATTTCCCTGCTGATCCACTGCACTCCATTCAGGATGAGCCGAAAACGCCTCCGGCCACATCGCATGAGGATCAGTCCGGGCAATCACAACCATATCCATATCCCGGCATCCCCTGATCAGGTATCCGAAAGGATCGCTATCGCCCATCCACAGGCTACGGTGATGATATTCAATTTGAGTCGGGTAATAGGCGACAATTCCGCCGGCACTGAGGCAAACTGCGTCTGAATGCGTTCGTTTGAAATAGTCGAGCCAAAAATCAGGATCATATTGCCCGGGGTCGTTCTCCACCAGGGTAAGCTGGGCCCACCTCATCGGTTTATCAAACCATGTTGAATCATTTTTTTCATCAACCCCCGGGAGAGTAAAAGCCAATTGCGGAAAGAGACCCATTGCAGATCCGAATACCAGGTTTGTTTTCACAAACTCCCGCCGGTTTTGTTTTCTCTTCATTTTCGTATTCGATGTATAAATTAGGAAATTACGGGTCTACCCCGGTTACCTTGATGTGATTGTTTCTATAAGAGAGGCTTTCCACTTTAAAATCAAAACCCTGATCACTGTTGGTAACCATGATGGGTTTGTATTTCAGGTAGTGTTCTTTTGTGATGTGAACCGTTTGATTCCTTACAAAGAAAAAGATTCCCGGTGCAACCAGATCAATCAATCCCCCGGATTCGGCAACCACAATACCGGTATCCAGCGCTCCTGCAATAACAGAGAAAGCGCTTTCAAGAAATTCCTCCCTGGCCATAATCAAAAAGACCCTTTTTGCTCCTGCCTGAAGGAACAGGGAGCTGTCTTTCCTGCTGAAGCCTTTTTCCTCTGCCACAATAAAACCGGCACTCCTGCAGATTACATCCAGATCTTCATTCGTATCGTGAATATGAGGAGATATCTTAATGCCGGTTACTTCATTTTTTTCCGATAAATGGCGGATGATTTGCACTGCAAATGTTGTTTTACCAACATGTCGTCCGTCACCTGCGATAAGAATCATATTTGGAAGAATCCATTTCATGGATCTGGTTTTTCAGAATAAAAACAATTTGATACTGGCAAATAACAGGACCCCGGACAGGGTATAGCGAAGATATTTTTCCCGGATCCTGAAACTTCCTAGATAGGAACCCAGTAACCCGCCGAGAAACCCGGCAATTACCATATAAACAACCTGGAAGTCGGGCATCTCACTTTTCAAAATGAAACCGCTTAATCCGGCTAGGGAATTTACCAGGATAAAAACGGCCGAGACCGCTGCGGTCTGTTTGACAGTGGCCCACCCAAGGAGAATGATGATCGGGCTCAGAATAATTCCTCCGCCAATACCAATCAGACCACTGAAAAAACCAAGAAATGCACCGATGATCAGCGCGTAGAGGATATTTATTTCAATGGTTGCTCCGGCAGTTCCCTTCACCTTCAAGAGCATGCGGGCGATGGCAAAGAGCAGAAATATCCCCAGGATGATTTTATAGATCCTGGTATCAATACTAAAGGTTCCTCCCAAAAAGGCAAAAGGAATGGAGGTGATCATAAAGGGCCAGAGAAGTTTAAACCTGAAATGCCCGTTCCTGGTAAAGGTGATAAATGCGATGGTTGAGACAAAAATATTCAGAATCAGGGCAGCCGGTCTCATGATTTCGGGCGCAAACCCCAGCAGCGCCATAAAAGCCAGGTATCCGCTTGCCCCGCCGTGACCTACAGAAGAATACAAAATCGCGATAAGAAATATACCCCCTAAAAATAAAATATCTGTCATCCGTGTCCTTTTCGGGTTGCTTTAAATTTTATAAGATCCTCAGAGTCAGGCTCAACTTTTTCGTAAATCCGGATGAGTCGGTCTGCATGATCGCCGGCACTATTGTCCTGCAGCAATGTATTGATTTGTGAATAGAGGTATATTCCCAGAAATCCTTTCAGACGGTAGTAATAATCTTTTTCAGCAGGGTCATTACAATCATTGATTTGTGTGAACAGGTTGTTCAATTGCTTTGACCACCAGGCCGTGTCCGGATCCGTCAGATTTTCTGCAAAGAACTGTTTCATGCTCTCCTCTGACTTCAGAAGGGTTTCAATTTTTTGCCGGCATGCTGTCCATTCCGGATTGGATTTGAATGCATCAATCTGCCCGGCGAGTATCATTTTTTGCTGATCCCCTGCAGTAAAATACCAGGCTTTCTCCAGTGCCTTGCCGGCAAATAAGAGGTCATTTTCACGCTTCAGGCTGTCAGACTCCCTGAGGAAATCCAAGGAAAATTCCATGGAAAGGGACCGGAAAGGTTCCGATGTTTCCCTGAGACAGAAAACAACCGCTTCACGAATATAGCGCTCCGGCGGCCAGCTGTGCGTCCCCCTGAAATAATCATTGGTATCATTGGATCTGTTCGGGATATCAGTGAACAGGGGGCGGTATTGTTCTATGAAGTTGAAATCCCTGGTTCCGGAAACCGCGTAGATCTGTTTGTTCTGAATCCTGTTCCTAAGCTCTCCCGGACCTGCACCGAACATGATGATTCCCTGCACAGGGTTCTTCATCCCGTAATAGAAGGCCATCCTGGCACCGCCGGAGAAACCTGCCACAATGATCCTTTGCGGATCCACCGGGTATTTGGTTAGCAAATCGTTTTTCAAATGTTCCAGGGAGATCTCAAACCCGGGATAATTATTCCTCAGCTTATTAGAGGATGCAATCACAACCGGCAGATCCTCAAGGGCATCAGTAAATTTTTGCAGTGCGGTAAGACCGTCTCCATGGGGATCTATGACCACGATAAGGGGGATTTCCTCCCTGGGTCCAGGTTGATCCGGTAGTGTCACATAGTACGAATGATCGGGTTCAAGTAAACATGATCCGGGTATTGGTGTACTGAATTTTACAGGGACTGACTTTCCATGATCCGTTTTGCAACTCAGAAAGGGCAAAATACAAAATAGCAGGATGGTCCCTTGCACTAAGATCCTTCGAGACTTCATATCTTAAAGATAGGCTCAATATTTATTTCATCACTCAAAATACCGGCTGGCATAGCGAATGAAATAGGGCCAGTTTGGGCCCGTGGTGTGTCCGCCCTCATGCTGCCGGAATGCTATTTCTCCATCAGTCAGGGTGGTTTCCTGAGCCGGAAATTGTTTGGCGCCCATATCATTTTTACCCAAAAGCCTGTATACCGGTCCTGCGTACATCCCTCCTAAAAACATACCCCTGGCATCTACCCACTGACCCTCCACGCTGGCTGATCCGGAACTAATAAATACGGGTCTCGGAGCACACAGGGCCACCAGCTGATGAGCCTCCACCGGCAAATCATTTTTGGTAAGCGGTCCCGCATATTTGATAAAATTACCCGCAAACCAATGATATTCTCCCGAAGAAGCCAGGTTTTCAACCTGTTCACCCAGGTTTCTTCGAAGCAGTTTGGTGCCACCGGCACCTGATGATCCTATAAAACCAATGGCAAACCGGGGCTCATAGGCCATGGTGACCACGGCTGCTTTGCCATACCTTGAAAGCCCTGTAATTCCCAGCCGGCTGGCATCCACATCGGGATCCGTTTCGAAATAGTCCACAGCCCTGCTGGCACCCCACGCCCATGCCCTCAGTGATCCCCACTGCTCAGGGGTTCGCGTTGCTCCCCTGTTCGTAAGCCCGATAATGCCCCGGGTCAGACCCGCGCCATGGTCGGCCTGGATACTTCCCGGAACCAGGATGGCATAACCCCAGCCTTTGGCCAGGAGTTGTTGTGTCCAGGAGGGACCCGTTTGTGGTCCTCTTCTGAATCTGGCCAGCTGGGCCGGAGTGAAGTTAAATCCAAACTCGGTGATGACCGGAACAGCTGTATCTGCATTTCCGGGCGTGCCTACCACCAGTTCTATATCCACGCTGATTTCCGGGAAGTAAGCGTTATCCACATGGCCGATCAACTGCTTGATTCGGACCGGATAAGCACCATCGGTCGTATCCTTTACACTAACAATTTCCCAGGTAACCCCGGGTACATCTGCTGGTACCCTTCCATAGATTTCCCTGTCAAACAGCTCGGTAATTTCAGCCCGGCGACGCGTTTCCCACTCCCCCGCGGTCCGGACCGTATCTCCGTTGTTAAAGACCAGGGGATCGGGCAGCATATCATAGGTCTTTGCCTTTGATTCGTCAGTGTTGGCTGCATTCGCATCTGCCGGATTTCCGGAAGGGCCGGGCCGCATCTCCGAAGGGTCAATATCCAGCTGTTCCAGCATCAGCTGATAATCTGCCTGTGACAGGGCCTGAATGCTATCCCGGGATGCCCCGGAAAACCGGGCACTTACCGGTACAATTTGAAAGGGAGAAGCGGGCAGTCCCTCTTTATTATAGAGATTGGCTCCCTCCGGATTATCCGACCAGGCGTAGCGAAGATAAACGGGATGAGATACACTCTTGCTGGAAACCACAACCGTTTCATTTACAATTTCTGCCTCAGCCCATTCAAAGACCCTGTCGGCTCCGGCAATGGCAAATTGACAGAGCGGCTCCTCATCCAAGGATATAAGGCCTGAGCCAGCATGATCAAAATGAACGGTCATCTGATTCCCCTGAGTCGAATGTGAACGATAGATCGGGCCTGACCAGACCAGTTCCTTTTCCCCGTATACCAGGTACCTTGCTCCCAGGGCCAGCCTGTGTCCTACCTCTTTTTTATTCAGGGGATGGACATCGTTCCATTCCCCCAGGTCAATGGTCACTGCCATGGCGGTATTTGCAACAGAAAGGGATTTCAATTGTGCCTCCCGAAGCTCCGCCCATTTACTCTCTGCCGGCAGGAAGGTGCGGTCCATATAATTGGGAAGCTGCACATAAAGAAAGGGGAGTTGATCATCCTGCCATTGAGTACGCCAGTCTTGAATCAGGGCAGGCAAAAGTTTATGGTAGGGACCCGGATTGCCGGCATTTGATTCACCCTGGTACCAGAGAAAACCTTTGATGGCCTGCTTTTTTAAGGGGGCCACCATGGCATTGTAAAGTGCCGTGGGTTGATTTTGGAATGAAAATCCCTGCACAGAATGGGTCACCGGTTTGAACACATCTCCCACTTTATAGGCCCACTCTCCTTTCAGATCGATCTCCTCCTGGTTGGCTGAGAGAAAATAGGGCTTATCGGGTACAAAGCCACCCTTGCCATTTGTGTTTGTTACACGAATGACGATGGTGTTTTTCCCTGGTTTCAGAATGCCGGGTTCCACATTGTACCTCCTGGGGGGGTATTGATAGGTGGTATTTCCAATCTCTGTTCCATTCACATAGACATGGTCGGCATCAATGATTCTACCCATAAAAAGCTTTGCAGGCATGCCGGTCATGGATGCGGGGAGATCGATTTCTCTTCTGTACCAGACCACTCCGTTCAGGTCTCTCAGTCCCTGGTCTTCCCAATATCCCGGAATATAAATTTTCTTCCATCCTTTGGGTATATATGCCGGATCGAACCATTTTACCTCATCCAGCAGTCCCCTGTCAGCTTCTTCTCTTTTAACCTGGCTTGCCCCGGCTTTTCGAATGATTTCATTGACGAAGGTTGTGTCTTTGTTTTGTTGAATGGTATGCTCTATATCCGGGAAATCTTTTAGTCCCTCTTCACTGATCCAGGCTTCTATGGGAGTGCCTCCCACACTGGCATTAATGATGCCAATGGGGACCTTGTGTTGTTCATGGATCTCCTGTGCAAAAAAGTAGGATACGGCGCCAAAAGCAAGAACATCCTGCGGATTGGCAGCCATCCACTTCCCGGATGGCAAATCGTCCTGGGCCTCCTGCAGGTCGGTTACGGTAGCGATGAAAAAGTTTCTGATTTCCGGGAACTGGGCATTTGCGATTTCGCCAGGATATTTTTCTTTCACCCGCTCCATGGGAGTGACCATATTCGATTGTCCGGAGCAAAACCACACATCGCCAAATAGGATGTCCCTGAGAACGATTTCATTTTTCCCTTTTAGGGTCAGATCAAATGGCCCCCCGGCTGCCTGCGGGGGAAGAGTGATCTCCCAGTTCCCTGCATGGTCGGCAGTGGTCCTGTATTTTGTGGGCCCAAACCCTGACCAGCTTCCTATCCCTTGCCATAAAATTCCAGCCATCAGCGATGCTGGGAGATCCAGAATTCCTAAGACAG
>JAWOHR010000086.1:0-5879 GCA_046485075.1 Bacteroidales bacterium | reverse complement strand
GCCAATGCCATGATGGCCCAGGGTGTAGTATAAATCTCAATCATCAAACGGGGTATTTTGACAGGGGCCTGCTTTTATTTGCTTGCATTTATTGTAAGTTTGTAGCCGCTTAAAAAATGTACACCGATTCACATACACACCTCTATCTGGATGCATTCTCGGAGGATAGGGACCATATGGTAAGAAGGGCCGTGGAGGCCGGGGTTACCAGGATGCTTCTGCCCAATATCGACAGCTCCACCGCCGGTGCCGTGTTTGCCATGGCAATGGATTATCCGGGACAGTGTTTTCCCATGATGGGTCTTCATCCCACTTCAGTTAAAGGAAACTACCTGGAGGAGCTGGCAACCATTGAAAAACTCTTAGACCATCCGGGGATTGTTGCAATCGGCGAAACAGGGATCGACCTTTACTGGGACAAAACGCATATCCGGGAACAGGAGATTGCCTTCAGGACCCAGATCGGGTGGGCAAAAGAAATGGGGCTCCCGCTGGTCATACATGCCAGGAATTCATTCCAGGAGATCTTCAGAATCATGGATGAAACCAGCCCTGATGGGTTACAAGGGGTGTTTCACAGTTTTACCGGGGGAAAATCTGAACTCCGGAAAGCACTCTCCCTTGGATTTAAAATTGGCATCAACGGTATCGTTACTTTTAAAAATTCAGACCTTTGGCAGATATTAAGCGATATTCCACCGGACCGGCTTTTGCTGGAAACAGACTCCCCTTTCCTGGCACCGGCTCCTTTTCGGGGAAGAAGAAATGAAAGTAGTTATCTGGTTTATATTGTATCCCGAGTGGCGGAAATTTATAACTTGAACATCGAAGAGGTCGGAGCCATCACCACCCGTAATGCGCTCGAACTTTTTCAAAGAACCTATTGAAAGATGGATCAGGACGGGCGTTCCATATTACTAATCTATACCGGCGGCACCATCGGGATGCTGCAAGACCCGGTAAAGGGTTCCCTGAAACCTTTCGATTTTACGAAAATAATGAAGTATCTGCCCGAGATTCAGGGTTATGGTTACAAAATTGAGTCCATTAGCTTTGAGCCTCCCATCGATTCATCCGACATTGACCCTTCTACCTGGATTCTTCTTGCAGATATCATAGAGAAGAACTATGATAAATTCGACGGTTTTGTGATCCTTCACGGAACCGATACCATGGCCTATTCGGCTTCGGCACTTAGTTTCATGCTGGAGGACCTGGCCAAGCCCGTCATCTTTACCGGGGCCCAGTTACCCATCGGGGCCCTTCGTACAGACGGAAAAGAGAACCTGGTTACCTCGATTGTCATTGCAGCAACCAAAGAGTATGGGAAGCCTGTGGTACCTGAAGTCTGCATTTACTTTGAAAGCAAACTTTCCCGGGGAAACCGAACCACCAAGGTCAATGCCGAACATTTCAACGCATTCCAGTCAGCTAACTATCCTTACCTGGCCAAAGCAGGAGTACACCTTGCATACAATCGTGCAGATATAAGGCTTCCCGGAAAATTCCCAAAGTTGAAGGTCCACAAAAACCTTTGCCGGCAAATTGCAATCCTTAAACTTTTCCCTGGTATAACCGGGGCTCACCTGGATGCCATCCTGGGAATGGAGGGACTAAAAGGGGTGATCCTCGAGACCTACGGGGCGGGAAATGCCCCCACGGGATCCTGGTTCCTGGACCGGATTAAAAAAGCACTCGATAGCGGAATCATTGTTCTGGATGTAACCCAATGTATCGCCGGAAGTGTGGAAATGGGATTTTACGAAACAAGTCGAAAGCTTCTAAATGCCGGTGTAATAAGCGGTTATGACACAACAACTGAAGCAGCAATCACCAAAATGATGGTCCTTTTGGGACAGGAATTACCCCATGCAGAGGTTAAAATGCTTTTAAATAAATCCCTAAAAGGTGAAATCACTCTCCCGTGAGTAGTCGTATTAATAATTTTTTTTGTATTTTTCGCCGCGAAATTATCCTTGGAAGTAAGGGTCTTCAGTATCAGGGATGGGTTCTTATAAAAAACTGAATGTAAGCTGGTTCATAATCACGGGTATTGATTCTTGAATCTAAAGGAGAGGTGCAGGAGTGGTTGAACTGGCACGCCTGGAAAGCGTGTGTACCCCTAAAGGGTACCGAGGGTTCGAATCCCTCCCTCTCCGCAAAGTTCTTAAAAATTAGACTTAACTTTGACAATAAATAGAAGTATTCATATAATCATTAAAAAGTAAAACAAACAAACAACACCATGAAAAAATTATTTGCATTGATAGCCGTATTCGGTATGCTTTTTATGGGAGCATCAATCTTTGCGCAGGACGAAACGACAGAAGCTCCTGCCGCAGAAGATACCACACAGGTTGCTGAAGAGGTTGCATTTCAACAGCCCGTCACTCCTGTTGCTCCGGTAGCGGTTGAGGAAAGTGGACTCTCAGTTCTGCACACCACACTGAAAACCAAATTTATCGAAGGTGGTGCCGGCTTTATGGGCGCTGTTCTTCTGACACTGATTTTTGGTCTGGCGCTGGCGTTTGAAAGGGTCATATACCTGAACCTTGCATCCACCAACACCACGAAGCTTCTCACCGACGTTGAAGCCGCCCTTAATGATGGAGGGATTGAAGCTGCAAAAGAACTTTGCCGCAATACCAGGGGACCGGTGGCCAGTATTTTCTACCAGGGGCTGGACCGGGCCGATGAAGGTATCGATGTGGTTGAGAAATCCGTGGTATCGTATGGTAGTGTCCAGATGGGTCTGCTGGAGAAAAACCTCTCATGGATCGGACTTTTCATTGCCATTGCACCAATGCTTGGTTTCATGGGTACTGTAATTGGTATGATCGATGCATTTGACAATATTCAGCAACAGGGAGACATCTCCCCGACTGTTGTGGCAGGTGGTATCAAGATCGCCCTGATTACAACAGTTACGGGTCTGATGGTGGCCATTGTTCTCCAGATTTTCTACAATTACCTTGTGTCGCAGATTGACAATATCGTTAACAGGATGGAAGATGCTTCCATATCCCTTATCGACATGCTGGTAAAATATAATTCAAAAAAATAAGAAGCCATGGCTTTTTCAAACCTAACTAGAATCATATTATTCATCGTAGCAGGAATTTCCATTCTGGTGATTCTCTTCTTCTATGTGGGCCCCAAAACCGTCAACTATAACGATATGGAGGTTCGCGTTCAGGAAGCACAGAATCCGGTGGACATGACCCCGGCGGCACCTTTGCCCACGGTCGACCCCACTGCCCAGGAGCCGACTGCCCCTATGGTGAACGCTCCGGAAGCAAAATCGGCTTCAGAAGTACTTTCAGGCTGGGAATTACTGGTGTGGAATCGTATTGACATTGCGCTGATCTGGGCCTATATCCTGCTGATGCTAACCGCACTTGCCGCCATTATATTCCCGCTGATTACAATCTTAGGCAACCCAAAAGGGCTAATCAGGCTTGCACTCGTGCTGGTCGGCGGAGCTGTTCTGGTGCTGATATCCTATTTAATGGCCTCCGGTGCTCCGATGGAGATTATAGGGTATACAGGTACGGCGAATAGTGATCCATCCACCTTAAAAATGGTTGACACGGTACTTTTTGTGACCTACATACTTTTTGGAATAGCCCTGGCGTCCATTTTGTATGCCATCATTTCAAAGGCATTTAAATAAAAATTAAAAAACGTAACCAATGGCAAGACCAACACCGGAAGTTAATGGAGGATCACTGGCGGATATCGCCTTTCTGCTTCTGATTTTCTTCCTGGTTACCACCACTATGGATATCGATACCGGGATCACCAGGCTTCTTCCCCCGGAACCGGAGGATGAACAGGAGATCGAGGTTAAGGTTAACAAGCGAAACGTATTAGTTGTACTCCTGAACCGAAGCGATCGTCTGATGGTAGGTGGAGAGGAGATGGACCGGCTGGATTTAAAGGCCAAAACCATCGAGTTCTTTACCAACCCTGCAAACGATTTAACACTTCCCGAAAAAGAGGATGTGGAGATCCAGTTTCCTCCGGGAAGTTCATCCCTGTTACCTCCTGACGGTATCTGGAGGGGACAGGTATCCAAGGGGGTAATCTCACTTCAAAACGACCGTTCCACCACTTATGGAAAGTATCTTCAGGTACAGAACGAACTCGTGGCAGCAGTGAATGAACTGCGGGATAACTTCTGTAATCTTTACTTTGAAAAAGATTTCGATAAACTGAATACAGCCATTCCCGCTGAGGAGGAGATTAATGCTGGTATCCGGAAGATTTATAAGATGAATATTTCCGAATCTGACCCTAAAAACATCCAAAGATAATGGCAAAATTCAGAAGAAAAAAAGGGAGTAGTGCTGTATCCATCAACACCGCTTCGCTTCCTGACATTGTTTTCATGCTTCTATTTTTTTTCATGGTGTCGACAACAATGAGGGAAACCGAAGTTCAGGTTCAGGTTAAGGTACCTGAGGCAACTGAGGTGAAGAAACTGGAGAAGAAATCCCTTGTAAGCTATATCTACGTCGGACGCCCCGTTGCACACGTGGCCAGGATGTATGGAACAGAACCTTTAATTCAGCTTAACGATAAGCTTGTGAATGAAGAGGGCATCCCCTATGAATCGGTACAGGACTTTGTTCTTTTTGAAAGGGAAAAACTTCCCGAATCGGATAAGAGCAAGATGACCATGTCTCTGAGGATCGATGAGAATATCCCCATGGGTAAAGTTGATGATGTGAAGCAGTCCCTCAGGAGGGCCCGTGCGCTGATCATCAACTACTCGGCAAGGAAAGAATACAGAACACAGGGAAGGCAAAGATAACTCCCATCTGATTTGATCAAACGGAAGAGGGTGCCTCGAAAAGGGTCACTCTCTTCTTTTTTGAAAGGGACTCAATCATTAAAAAAACTATTCGTAGAGAGATCTGTAGATCTGGTTGACCATTTGCTGGAAAGTTTCCGGCTGGTCGAATATATTCCTTTTATTCAGGAAACGTTCTGTGTGATAGAAAAGCCTGGTTTTATCAGTCCCGGTGAAATCTTCAATCCTGCTTTCAAAATACAGATCGCCAATTTCTTTGCCATAAAGCTTCCTGACCGAATTTCCCAGTCCGAAGAGCAGGTAATATTTTGAAATGGGTTTTGCCGGATTCTCGTAATCACAGTAGATCTTGTCCACATAACTCCCGTTCTCGTAAATGACCACCTCACGCACAAATCCCTCGTAAGAATAGAAAATCCACTCGCCGTGTCGCTGCCTGGTTTTTTTGAATCCCTGGAACTTTATGGTGCCGTCGTTGTATAGTTCCATCTCCGGCAAATAGAATTTCCCGCTGGGCGCCTTAACTTTTCCATTTACCAGGGTACGGTCCTCGATCCCAAAATAGTTTACATAAGGCATCATCCTGATGATCTCCTCGGGATTTGAAGACTCCGCCTGTTTCTCGAAGTTGGTACCTGCAAAAACTTCTTCAGCATGTTCCACAAGGAGTTCCTGTTCATAAATGGCATCTTCAAACGCCTTCCGGTCACGCATCTTGGTAATCAAAACGCCCATGTCCAGGGTAATCCCGAGGCTCATATCCTCCAGTCCCCGGGAAGTGAAAATCAACTCCTTTTCATTTCTGTAAATGCAGGAATTTAACTTGTCGTGATAAAGAATTCTCAGATTTTTAAATTCCTTGTGCCAGCGCATTCCCTTTGTCTGGCCACGATCCTTTCCGAAAAGCAGTGTAATCCTTATGTTCCGCTGATCGGCCTGCTGAAATCTCAGGATGATACTTTCATGCAATTTCAAAACCGGGCAGAAGAACACGATCTCACTATTTGCTTCAGATAGCAGTCGGTCGATCTGGTAAGACACCCCGACAGAGGATAAAAATTCG
>JAWOHR010000044.1:0-64645 GCA_046485075.1 Bacteroidales bacterium | reverse complement strand
TGGGCAGTGGGACAATGGTTGGCAGAAAAGACAATGGTCAGCACTTCAGTGTTACTGAAACGCTCCAGGGTATAGGTTTCCCCGTCGATCCCCAAAAGTTTAAAATCAGGGGCTTTCATTCCGATGGCCAGGGTCTCCGGATCCTCAGCAAGGAGTCCGGCCATCATCCCAACCATCCACAACGTTGCAATCAATTTCTTCATGGTTCACCAATTTATCAGAAATACACTTTCCCGTTACTCAACGGTTTGATCCAGGGGCATTCCAAGTTGCTCGTAAAGGTTTTTCCTGCCAGCCTTATCTTTGGCAAGGACCGCCTTTGCGTGCCCGGCTACTTCAACAGCCACTCTCCTTGGAACCACGACCACGCCGTCGCCGTCGGCCACCACCACATCGCCGGGACAGACCAGGACACCTCCAATCGTAACGGGGCGGTTGACAGATTCCAGTTCATTGCGCCCGGGCCTGATTCCCCTTCCCTTTTTCCGAAGGTAGAGGGGAAACTCCTCCAGCGCCACCTCATCGGTATCCCTGGAGGATGCATCGGTAACGACCCCAACCGCTCCATGACTTTTCCAGATCAGTACATTGTTGGAGCCGATGGAACCGATGTCTTTATCTTCCACATCATCCAGGACGATCACCACCCCTTTGTGGATCAGGGGTGTGAAAGCTTCGGAGGAATAGCTGTTGTAAAAATTGCCTTCCCATCCGCCGAAATCTTCACCGGGCTCGGGACGATCGGGCTTCTGGGTAGGAACGTACCTGGCAGTCAATGCAATCCCCCGGATGATGTGAGAAAGTGACTGAACATTCACCCAGGAAGGATGTATGGATGGATCCACCAGGCCCTGTCCCGGGAAACCGGCCATATCCATTCCGTCCGACACATCGGCAACACGCAATCCCTCATATAGTTTAAGCAATTCCTGGTCCTCAGCTTCCGGGTACCAGGATGTTTCAATGAAATTGATGCCCTTTTCCAATTGTGAGACTTCGGCCTGCTGGGCGTTGGCAAAAAGCAAGTTTGCCAGCAACAGTGCAATGATTACAGTACTTTTCATAAGTTTTTGTTTATTGGATAATTCATTTACTCCTTTCTATCTGACTAATAATTGAATTGCTTCAAGATCCTCATCCCTTGAAGAGGTCCCCACGAATATTGTAAATTCGCCAGGTTCAACTACCTCCTTCATATCCATATTAAAGAATTTAAGTTTCTCGGGTGTCACCTTCATCACCACCGTTTGCGTCTCCCCCGGCTTCAGACTAACCCTTTTGAAATCTTTCAGCTCCTTAACAGGCCGGGTTACCGTACTTATCTCATCCCTGATATAGAGCTGCAGGGTTTCATCCCCTTCAACCTCTCCAACATTAGTGATCTCAACACTTACATCGCACTCTTCATCCACTGACATTTGACTTTTACTTAATTGCAGTTTGCCCAACTCAAACCGGGTATAGCTCAGTCCGTATCCAAAACAGTAAAGAGGAGTGATCTCCTCGGCCAGGTACCCTCTTCTGGCTGAAGGCTTGTGGTTATAATAAACCGGGATATGTCCGGCCGAACGGGGAAAGGAGATGGGTAACTTTCCTCCGGGATTATAATCCCCGAAAAGTACTGATGCCACCGCCCTGCCCGTTTCCTGTCCCAGGTACCAGCATTCAAAAAGAGCCGAAACTTTGTTTGCCAGGTTTGAGACTTCAAGGGGCCGCCCGTTAAAGAGGAATGCAATCACAGGTTTCCCTGTGGCATGCAGTGCATCAATCAGCTCGTTCTGCACGCCAACCAGCTCCAGACCGGACCGGTCACCAAGGTGGAAACTGTTCCAGGCCTCCCGGGAGGTCTGTTCATTTCCTCCCACCACCAGCACAATCACATCAGAATGTCCGGCAAGCTCGACAGCCTCACGGATTTTTTCCATCTCCCCCTCACGGTCGGGCCAGTTTACCTGGTCTTCTGCCCAGCCTCCCCCAACGGTGATCCTGCACCCTTCGGCATATTTAACCTCAACAGAATCGCCGGTACGCTCACGGATTCCCTGTAAAACCGTCTTAAAATAGGGTGGTCTGCCACTGTACCCCCCCAGGTTGACCCGGTCGGCATTGGGCCCGATGACTGCTATTGAGCCAATTTTATCCAGTTTCAGGGGAGCAGCCTGCTCCCTGTTTTCAAGGAGTGTAATGGACTTCAGGGCTGCCTCAAGGGCCAGTTCGCCATGTGCACCGGATCCGCAAATTGCTGCGGTCACTTCCGGATCGACGTAGGGATCATCAAAAAGGCCCATGCGAAATTTTTGAGTAAGCATCTCTCCCACCCGTTTATCAATCAATTCCCCGGAAATGGTTCCCTCCTCCACCAGTTCGGGTATATGTTTATAACAGTCTGGGTTTGGCAACTCAATATTGACACCGGCCTTGAGAGCCAGTTCAGCAGCCTGTTTCCCGTCTGCAGCAACCCTGTGAGCACCAATCCCGTATCTTTCATGCATCTCCCTGATGGAATAATAATCGGAGACCACAAATCCTTCAAATCCCCACTCATTCCTCAGAAGATCGGTAACAAGCCATTTATTTGCATTCACCGGCACTCCGTCGATCTCATGGTATGTGGTCATTACACTGATTGCTCCCGCCTTTTGAATAATATCCCGGAATGGCCGGAAATGTACCTCACGCAACACCCTTTCCGAATAATTTGCCGGCGCGGTATTGGTCCCACCCTCAGGTTGCCCGTGGGCTGCAAAATGTTTCAGTGTCCCGATAATATGTTCCTTTCCCTGGAATGAACCGTCTCCCTGAAACCCCCGAATGGCTGCAATACCCATCTCAGTGACCAGGTAAGTATCCTCACCGTAGGTCTCTTCCACCCTTCCCCAACGGGCATCACGGGCCACATCCACTACTGGGGTCAGCGCCTGATGTGCACCCCGCACCCTGGTTTCCAGGGCAATCATCGTATAAACCCGTTCCACCAGTTCCCTGTCAAAGGTACCTGCCATTGCAATGGGCTGTGGTGTGCTGGTGGCATACTCAGCCACAAGACCATGCAAACACTCCTCATGAAAGATGGCGGGAATCCCAAGGCGGGTCTCCTCCAGTAAGAATTTCTGAACCAGGTTGGAGAGTTCGGCATGTTCAGCGGGCAATAATCCCCTTCCCAGCCGGGAGGAGGTCTGGCTGCTTCCCCCCTTTGTTTCACTAAGCCGGGTGATCTGGCCTATGCCATCCTTCAGCAGAGGTTTCATACGCGTAAGATCAACGGTCCCGTCCTCACCAATGAAAATCGAATCCCGAACCTCCTCGTTGGCAGCCACCATCTGCGCCATCTTCTCCTGGATGGTCATTCTTGCAATCAGGTCCCGGACCCTCTTTTCAACTG
Source organism: Bacteroidales bacterium (assembly GCA_046485075.1). Taxonomy (GTDB): domain Bacteria; phylum Bacteroidota; class Bacteroidia; order Bacteroidales. Next base: position 61,263 of record JAWOHR010000044.1, on the reverse strand, counting down.
GTTGTTCAGGATCCTTGTACACAGGGATCTCCTCACCACATCCGGCCATCATCAATCCCGATAAGGCTACTATCAATGAATAATAAAAAACTCGCATAAGCACCTTTAAATGATTTTTTCTGAGCACTGTGCACTGTGCACTGAGCACTACATTTCCCATCCCTTCCTGTATTCCCGCGTCAGATACTGGTTTGCTTCGGGCAGGTTTGAAATCTCAACTTTCGCAGGATCATAATCCACCCTCTGCCCGGCACGCAGGGCTACTCCACCCAGCAGGATGGTCTCTGTAACCGCTTTGGCCTTAAGGAAAGTCCCGGGTGATTCGGTGCCATTTCTGAACGCATCGATCCAGACCCTTTCGTTCCGGGTCATTTTCTCTTCAGGTGGTTCTGCGGCACCGGTATACTCAATCATCCTCTTTTCCGGCAACAGCACGGGGCTACCACCATGGAAAGAAGCCAGAATCTTACCTTTGTCACCCACAAACATCATCCCCTCCCTGGGTAGTTCTTTATTGTCCTTATCAAGTTCCTCAGGGGTTCTGGGTTTCATTCCACCATCATACCACAGCAGTTTGAATGCAGGGAGCGTGTCCTGGGCCGGAAAGTCAAACTCAACCTGACAGGATTGCGGAAAGGCCACATTATTGTATTCCCCCTTGCTCACATGATCCTCTATGATGCAGGTGGTGGTCCCGTAAGCCCGGGCACTCAGCGGGGGCGTGTTGATCCCAAACTTCAGGAAAAGGGGCCATAGGCTATAGTGTCCCATGTCGGCGATGCTGCCACCTCCAAAATCATACCATCCCCGGAAAACGGCGTTGGTATAATTGGGGTGATAGGAGCGTTCCGGAACCGGGCCCAGCCAGAGGGACCAGTCAAACCCTTCAGGTACCTCCGGTGTATCTGAAGGATTTGCGGTCCATTGTGGCCAGACCGGGCGGTTTGACCAGTTGTGGATCTCCTGCAGGTTCCCGATGGCACCATCCAGGATCCAGTCGAGTGCCAGTTGCAATCCGCTTCGTTCGCTCCAGGCCAGCAGATGTGTAATGACGCCGCTCGCCCTGGCTGTGTCGATGGTTTTCAGTGCCTCTTTCATCCGGTTCGCAATGGGTTTATGAATCACCACATGTTTGCCTTTTTGCATGGAGGCTATTGAAACAGCTGCATGAAGGTGGTCGGGAGTCATAATTTTCACCGCATCTATGCCCGTCTCCTTATCAAGCAATTCCCTGAAATCCCCGTAGGACTCACACCCCTTATAGGTACCCTTTTTCAGTTTTTTTCCATAGTACTTTTCCACAAGCTCCAATCCAAGGTCCCGTCCCCCCGGAATTCCATTTAATCCAGCTCCCCAATCTGGTTCACCAAGGACTTCCCGCATGGTGTTTCTGATCCCGTGAAGCGACCAGTCCACATAGTTGGTACTGAATTTATTCGGGTCGCAAACGGAGGTGATCTGTACATCCTCGTTCTGAATCAGGTCGGCCATTTCACGGATTCCCTGGGTTCCGCAACCGATGTAAGCAATATTCAGCCTGTCGCTGGGTGCCACATGCCGGGTTCCTCCCATCACATGACCTGGAATAATGGTAAAAACGGATGCTGCTGCCGTGGTGCCCACAAACTCTCTGCGGGTAATTTTCTTTCCTGATTTCATAATGTAGCTGGTTTATTAGTAATGGATATGGTTAGAAATATGGTCCTTGTCCCGGGTCATTTGGCTTAAAGGTACGATTTAGCCGATAGAACAAAAAATCCCGCGGGTTGAAAGCATGTACAACGTTAAATTTTAACTTCAGAATTTTATTGTTAAATTGTAGCCTGAATTTTCCGTAAGAACACAAATACCTAACTAAAATTATTTTCATTATGAGCAGAAAAAAAGGCAGTGGAATGTCCAGGCGCGCATTTCTTGGAACCAGTGCGGCTGTAACCGCAGGTTTTACCATTTTACCCAGCAGGGTTGTCAGCGGACTCGGCCACATAGCTCCCAGCGATAAACTCAATATTGCAGGCGTTGGAGTTGGCGGAATGGGTTTCGCCAACCTTAAAAACATCAAGGACCAGAACATTGTAGCCCTTTGTGACGTGGACTGGAAATACGCAAAAGGTAGTTTTGATTACTACCCGGAAGCAAAGAAGTACTGGGATTGGCGTAAAATGTATGATGAGATGGGTAAAGATATTGATGCTGTGATCGTTGCCACAGCCGACCACTCTCATGCCCTGGTGGCCTCCCATGCCATGACGCTGGGAATGCACGTTTACGTTCAGAAACCACTCACCCACTCTGTTTATGAGTCCAGGTTGCTTACAAAACTGGCTGCCAAACATAAGTTAGCCACATCCATGGGAAACCAGGGATCATCGGGTGAGGGAGTAAACCTCACCACAGAATGGATTCTCAATGGCGAGATCGGGGAGGTTACAAGGGTTGAAGCCTTCACCGACCGGCCCATCTGGCCGCAGGGACTGAATGTACCGGAGGGCAAGCAGCCTGTCCCGGATACACTGAACTGGGATCTCTTCACCGGCCCGGCCGAGATGAAGGATTTTAATGAGATCTACACACCGTGGAACTGGCGTGGTTGGTGGGACTATGGAACAGGTGCTCTGGGTGATATGGCCTGCCATATCCTTCACCCGGTTTTTGTGGGCCTGCAACTGCAATACCCCACAAAGGTCCAGGGAAGTTCCACCTTGCTCCTTACCGAATGTGCACCCAATGCACAAATGGTAAAATTGACCTATCCTGAAAGGAAAGCTGCCAAAAAAGTGAAATTCCCTGAAGTGGAAGTCACCTGGTACGACGGAGGACTCCAGCCCATGAGGCCGGAAGGTTGGCCCCAGGGCAGAGATATGAACGACGGAGGCGGAGGCGTACTGTTCCACGGGTCAAAAGACACCCTGGTATGTGGTTGCTACGGAAAGGATCCATGGCTTCTTTCAGGCCGCGTTCCCGATGCCCCCAAATTCAGGCGCAGGGTGGAAACCAGCCATGAAATGGACTGGGTAAGGGCCTGTAAGGAGAGCCCCGAGAACCGCGTGGAGACCGCTTCACCATTCAGTGAGGCAGGGCCATTCAACGAAATGGTGGTCATGGGTGTAAACGCAGTTCGCCTCCAGGGATTGAACAAGGAGCTGGAATGGAACGGTGAAAAGATGGAGTTTACCAATATTGGCGATAATGAGGAGTTAAGGATGGTCATCAAGGATGGTTTCAAGATTCATGACGGACACCCCACCTTCGATAAGGAAATGACCGATCCATTCTCAGCGAAAAAGTTTGCTGCCGAACTGGTGAAACATACCCCGAGAGAGGGTGGTTGGGAACTTCCCGGCATGCCTGCATAATGAAGTGAAATCAAAAAGATAATGATTAATGAAAAAGCTATTTTATCTATTCATTGCACTATTCCTTCTTGGAATTACAGCGTGTAATACCGCTCCGAAATCCGAATCAGCCATCAATACACTGACAGAGAAAGAGAAGTCTGAAGGATGGATCCTTTTGTTTGATGGTGAAACCACCCAGGGATGGAGGGAGTATGACGAGTCCGTGTTCCCCGACACGGGATGGCACATCGAAAACGGATCATTGGCATGTGAAAATTCAGGAATGGGTGAGGCCGGTTTTGGAGGCGATATCATTTACGATAAGCAATTCACCAACTTCCATCTGAAATTGGAATGGATGATTGAGGCGGGTGGAAATTCCGGGATCTTTTACCTGGCGCAGGAATTATCCGGAAAGAAGATCTGGTACACTGCTCCTGAATACCAGATCCTGGATAATTTCGGGAACCACATCGATAACACCCTTGGAAAGGACGGAAACCGGAAGGCCGGGAGTCTTTATGACCTGATCCCCCCTGTTCCCCAGAATGCCAAGGGGCCCATGGAGTGGAACTCTGCCGAGATCATCTGCTATGAAGGGACCGTTGCCTATAAAATGAACGGGGAGACCACCCTGGAGTTCCACCTGTGGACTCCCGAATGGAATGAGATGATTGCCAACAGTAAGTTTCCCGATTTTAACCCCGACTTTGCCAATGTGGCCAAGACCGGCTATATCGGACTGCAGGACCATGGCCACGCGGTCTGGTTCAGGAACATCAAGATCAGGGAACTCTAACAGATCAGGAGGTTCCTTAAATACTGAAAGGGGGCTGTCTTCAAAAGGGACAGTCCCTTCTTTTTTTAAAGAACCACACCCTCCATTGATTTCTCCAGTTCACGGGCATGAGTCAGGAACATCTCAAGGCTCATCTCTTTGAAAAACAGCAACCCGTGAGTGGTCCTCACCCGGGGACTGTTATGCTGGTAAAAATAGTTCTTGCCCAGCAGCAGCTGGGTGGTTTTTAGCTGATCCACCCAGATTTTCCTGGTCAGGTCGCTGAATTTACCATCAAGCTGGTAGCTTGGAAAGGATGCATCCACCTGGCTCAGGTAGCTGTTGGTAAAGGCACTATCCATCACACTCATGGCATTCAGTGATACAGGAACGATCCGGTTTGCCTCCGCGGGGTGGAACCGGTACCACACATTCCTGTACCCCCAGATTCTCAGTTTGGAGAGATCCTCCTCCAAGCTCCACATGCGAAGTGCTTCCGCGATTACCTGCAAAACCTTATAGTGGGTGTCCGGACCACTCCCTTCGGGATCAAAAGCCAGGCTGACCACCGTAGGTTTAATTTTCCTCAACTCCTCCAGGATCGGCTCCACATCACGCTCCTTTTTTGGTTGTTCTGTAAAAATATCACCTGTATAGAAGCCAAGGCGCAGGTGATGCACATTTTTGGTCTGTATGCCGAAACAGGCCCAGACCAGCTCCTCCTCAAACTCCCGGATCATACCTTTTAGCTTCTGGATATCGGGTGTATTGATCTCTCCGTCATAACTCCCTCGCAGCACCGTGATAATGTTGTTGATCTGATCCCTCAACTGGTCAATGTTCTTCACGCCATACAAACCGACAATATCCCTCACCAGCCTGTGGGCCAGTCCCCGGCGCAACTCATAATCCTCACCCGAAGCCACTTTCAACAGGTAGTGGTTCACATCTTTGTCACGTTTGTGAAGGTAACCCGAATCGAAAAAGTCAGGATACCGGGTCATCGTCATCAGCCCATTGTCCAGGAAATGCTTGGTGTCCTCCATCGCCTCGATTACAAACCTATTGGTCACAGCGGTGAAACCCGAAGTAAGGACTGAAAAATAGTTTGTGTTGGTCTCATTCCGCATGAGCCGGTGAATATGCGGATTGAGCCCAAGCATGATATCATCATGGTGCGGTCCGGTATGGTAATAGACCTGTTTGGTCTCGGGAAACATTCCCTTCTCAAACTTGTCAATGGTTGATTGGATCACCGAACTGACTGTATCTGCACCAAGGCCTGGAATCATTTTGCAGTAGCGGTCCTCCTTCAGATCATCCAGGGTGAGGTGGTGTCCGTACTTATCCAGTCTTGAACAGAGATCAATCACGGCCCTGTCGGTTTTCTCCTGGGTCCATTTCCCTTTTTTATAATAGTCTTCCACAGAGGAGTGGAGGCTCGATGCCGCTCCGGAGGTCAGGTAAAACCTGGCCCGACCGAGCTTTGCAAGTGCACTGGCCGGGAAGAGGTTGGATGGTTCATTTTCAAGCGCCGATTTCACAATGGGGGCCTTGGCTTCACCCGCTGCAAAGATAATGGCAACCGCTTCAGGGTTATAGGTGATGGTCTCCAGTCCAATGGTGATCACAAGCCTGTTTTTGGAGATCTCTATACCCCCCAGGTCGGAGGCGGCCACAGCCTGTGTCTCAAAATTGGTTTCAGTCAGACGTGTGCTTGAATGATGATCCGATCCGCGGGTGTTAAAAGCGATGTGGCCGTCAGGACCAATCCCCCCCAGGAAGAAACCGATCCCTCCTTTATCCCTCACCTTTTGTTCATACCCGGCACACCAGTTGTCGATGGAGAAGATCGAATCCTGCTGGATTCTTTCAAACTGACTTTTAGGCTCCCTGTACCTCAGTGACAAATCCACCCTGCTATTCGGAAAAACCTCCAGGTAATGGCGCCCTCCGGCCAGGGGGATTTCATCCGAATTGATCAGAAGAGCGCTTTTCTGATCAAACCCGAACCCTCCCATGTAGTATTTTTTCACATAGTTATAGAAACTGTTATGCTGCTTTGAACTGATTGGATAAAATTCGTCGATCTGTACAAACTGAAGGCCCTTCAGATCTGGTTTCTCCAGGCTGCCTACCCCATATTTACTCCTCAGATCTTTTACCTTCCTGATATCCCAGTTCTCCATCAGGTAACTGGTCCACTTGATGAAATATTCCGGAGTCTTTCCGGTGGGAAGGCTGATCACCCCCCTGGGATTCTCATGGGCCCACTCCAGGAATCTGAGGGCAGTCAGCAACCCCATCAAGGGAAAGTTATCCACTACGATATAGGGCACATTTGTATGAATTGCCGGGGATCCTGATGCTTCGTAAAAGGATCTCTCGACATTTGAATCGAAATGCATTGTCATGAAGAATAGGTAAGAGTGCAAGTTAGGAATTAATCTGTTTCATTCGTCTTGCCAGAGGCGAGTCTTTTAAATCAGGAGCAACCCCTGCACCATGAATAATGCCCGTTAACCTTCGGTGCCAATCCTTATCCCGCCACATACCCACAAACTGCGGACCGCAGAAATTGCTGGTTGAGAGGGCCAGCCACCGGCCGGTTTTTGCCGCCTCCTCGGTTCCCAGCGCACACAGCTCCTTCACATAACCCCAGTCCAGCAGCGGCCAGTCTTTAAAATCGACTACTCCCCAGCATTCGGTGGTGATCAGGGGTTGGCCCGACTCTCTGGACCATTGTGCTGCCAGCACTATTTGCTTTACCAATCCCTGTTGCCAGTATTCCTTTCTCGCATGGTAACACCTCTCCCCGTTTAAGACCAGGTTACTGTAACTGGTATGATCAAACAGGCTGAAATGATACCCCACCTCCCGGTAAAATTCCCCGTTGTTAAAACTGGTCATCCAGATATGGGGTTCCAGAAAGTCGAGCATTTCAAAGGATCCCTTGGCCAGGGTCGCTTCATTCACCTCACCGGTGAACGAAAAAGTATATGGAATTTCCGGATAGTGCTCTTTCAGAAGGGATATGGATTGTTTCATCCACTTTTTTGATTTCCCGGTATGCCATCCCGTCCAAATCTCCTCAGGCGGATCATTCACGAAAAACGGGCACCAGGAATCACCGGTCCACTCGTTACACAGATCCACATAGAGAATCGTATCCAGCACCCCGCCTGCATCAATGGACTTTAATACTGCCAGCCATGCCTCTCCCAGCTTAAGGGGATCATCCAGTTTCAGCCTCAGGTTATCTTCATCATTTCTGAACCAGGAGGAGAGCCCCACCCTAATGCCATGGGCCTTACACCTTTCCAGGAATTTATTAAGGCTGGGTTGAACACTTACACGGTTGATCCCGGGACTTCCCCAGTCCTGCACGCTCCAGTGAGGAAGCAGCAAGTACTCCTTTTCAGGATCATTGTAAATCAGGTGCGGGAATGCATCAATTCGTATGGCGTCATACCCCCTGTCCAACAGCCCGGACAGCGCCTGGTCCCAATCCTCATACCCTGCACCCGGCCACCTTCTTTCCAGCCAGGAGAATTCCCACATGGTGATGGCCAGGGGGTAGGGCTGTCCGGTATTCAAGGGATTAGACTTTGGTTTGGAACCGGATCGTGACAATCGACACACTTCATCGAGTGGATATTGTTGGGACTATTCCTGCTTTTATAGGATGTATTCATTTGCATGACATCCAGATTACAGCTGGTTACTGCCGGGTGACAGGTGTTGCAGGCGCCTGTCGGATTGTTTGAATGATCGCTGTGACATGCGAGACAGCTGATCCCTTCATGCACACCCGTGGGGGTGCGGTCGTCCGAGGTTCCTGCTTCATGGGCCCAGTTGGGGGCATGGCACTGCATACAGATGCGCTGTACCGGGTCGTCTGCCACCTGGACCACCACTCCGGCATGATAGATATCGGGTTTGCGCAACAGATCGGAACGAAGGTGCATCCGGTCAGAGCGCAAATATAAAGAGGTATACTGATTCCTCGGATCTCTTTCATAAAATGTGGCCGCCGGGTCATCCATGGTGCCGGGGTGTGTCATGGTTTCATTCTCCATATGGATTCCGTGGCAGGCCAGGCAGGGAATCACATGCTGCCGGGCCTTCTCCGGCTCTCTCAGCTTCCAGGGCCCGGTTGTTGAGATGGGTTGGACCAGATCAGAAATGGTTCCGTCGTAATACATGCCGTGACACCTGAAACAATCCGGATAGGGCCGCTCCATGGTATTGTGTTTTTCATTGAGGAATATGTCGCTATAGGTAGCCGAATGTCCGCCTGCCATCCAGCTTCTGTATTCGTCCCGGTGACATCCGGTACAGGCCTCCATTACCTCCAGAACCCCCTGTTCATCAAGACGGGCCATGGACCTGATCTCACTCTTTTTCAGATGGCTAAACACCATCTGCGTTTTCTCCCTGAGGCTGTGAAAACCATTGCTCAAAGCCGTTCCGTGACACTCCACACAGGTTACATCGCGATGGGCCGATTGTTGCCAGATTTCAACCGAGGGGACAATCTCGTGACAAGAGGCACAGGTCTGCTCCGGACTGGCCGTATTCCAACCTGCATAACCCAGGGTGAACAGCACCAGGAGCAACAGACAGGAAGAGATGATAATGATGATTTTTCTTCTCATGATCCTGCTATATTTAAGATTTAAACCCGGTTCCTTTCCAGGTTCTGGTAATGTAATCTGATACCCAGTAACCCACGGCCAGGATGGTCAGTGCGGGATTAAAGCCTCCGTTGGTTACAAAGAGGCTACCATCTGCCACAAAAAGGTTGTCGATTCCATGTACCTGTCCGTAACGGTTTGTAACTGAAGTTTCAGGATCGTTCCCCATACGCGCAGTACCGGCCTGGTGCTGACCACCACCGAGACCTTTTCCGCCAACCCGCTGCCAGGTGTAGGAGGCACCGGCCTCTTTCAGAACCGCTTCCGCCTTTGCTGACAGCCATTTACAATGCTCATGGTCGATGGGGTGCCGTTCCCCGGAAAGTGCCACCACCGGTATACCCCAGTAATCCCTTACCTCCGGATCAATGGTAACCCTGGCCCCGAAGCTTGGGATCTCCTGGACGGGACCGTGCAATCCGGACATCCGCTTGATATTTTTCATTTGAAACTCCTTATGCTCCTTCCCCCATGTGGCGGCTCCGGGTGGTCTCATACCTGAAAACAGGTAGGGCAGTGCATTAAATTCATTGCATAGCAATCCGCCACCAATGATTCCATCATTGTGATGGTTATAATCGCAAAATCCGATGGTTGCCCCAGGACCGGCGAAATCGGTGATCACTTCATCAAAAATTCCCAAAGCCCCGGTATAGGCATGTCCCTGGAGGTTGCGTCCCACCCAGTCGTTGTTGTTTCCGAGTCCGTTCGGGAAACGGTCGCTCCGGCTATTGAGCAGCAGTCTTGCCGTTTCTGTGGCAGATGCCGATATAATCACCAGATCGGCAGTCTGTTCAAGTCCTTTTCCCTGCTCATCGAAATACCTGACCCCCCTGATCCGGCCGGAAGGTTCACTGGTGATTTCTGCCACCTGGCAATGTACCCTGACCTCGCAATTACCCGTGGAAATGGCTTTTGGAATCACTGTATTGTGCGTCCCATTCTTGCCATCCACCGGGCATGCAAATCCCACACAGGTCCGGTTACGGATGCAGGCTGGTCTGCCGTTGTAAGGCACCGAGTTACGGAGCATGGGTATGGGGAACGGATGAAGGCCCAGCCTCTCACAGGCTGCAACCAGAACCTTGCCTTCCATATTGTTTTCAAAAGGAGGCATGGGATGTGGCCTTCTCCTGGGTGGAGCAAAGGGATTCAGGCTGTCATCGCCCGAAACTCCAATCTCCCATTCTGCCTTTTCATAAAAGGGTTCAAGCTCCTCATAGGAGATGGGCCAATCCTCCAGGGTGGAGCCCTCCACAGGACCATAGGTGGATTTCATCCTGAAATCCTCAGGCATGAACCGCCAGGCCATGGCCCCGTAACTGACTGTTCCTGAACCCACACAGGCGGCATTGTGACCATAATCTCCCGAAATGGGGGTGATCACCTGCCTGGAACCATCCGGATAGATCCAAACCCTGGGATTCTTTCTGTGGTCGGGTCCAAAGGCCGACCCAAGTACCTGGGTGCGCTGGGATATCAGTTCGTCGTTAATGTGCCTGTCGTAATCGGGCCAGCCACCCCTCTCGAATAGGACCACTGAAAGTCCGTTCTCGGCCAGCTCCTTGGCAACTACCCCTCCACCGGCACCAGCTCCCACCACAACTGCATTGACATGTTTAAGGGCCATTTTCGTTCAGCTTAAATGTGCATAATGGTTTCGTCCGACCACCAATGGGAAATCAAGACCCATCATCTTGTAACTCATATAGTTTTTATTTCCCCCGTGCCTTGGTGCACCATAGAACCCCTGCATGGTATGATTGATCACCAGCCCGAAAAACCTCAATGGATCAAGGTCACCCCAGTAATTACCAGGCAATTTTTTTGATTCAAGGGTTTTGAGTATTTGCGGCTGGAGATCCTGTTCAAGATTTTCGAATCTTTTCCCGTAAAGTTCAATACAGGATTGCTGAAGCGCTTCCACTCCCTGCTGGTAGATCAGCTGGTCGTAATCAAATACGGCCACCAGCTGCCGGTCGATATAGTTTATGACTCCAGCCTCGGTGGCACCACCACCGTATTGATCCGCGGGGATAATCTGTTCACAAAGGGCGATTACACAATTTGCCTCCTCAAGGGTAAAAAACTGGTATGGACTAACCTTTTGCAGGCAGGATGGCATCAGCATGATACTCCCAAAACCTGCTGCTCCGGTTTTCAGGAAAGACCGCCGGTTAATATGCATGACAATCAATATTGATGGAACCTGAATTTTGTAATAAATCTGTTAAGAACAAGTTTAAACTACCCGGATCAATCGATATAAAGCTCCTCCCAGGGCGTTGTAGCCAGTCCATGAATCAGTTGTGCCAGTTTCCCGGTTACTTCCTTAAAGTATCTCTCTCCCTTTTCTGCAGTGGCTTTCCGGGGATCACCGATCCCTGTATCGGAGGTGGTTAGGCTCCATTTCCGCTCGGTCCAGGCCCACGACTCATTAAGACCCTCTACTCCGAATCGCTTTGAGACTCCCGCGCCAGCCCTGGATAGGGGAAGCACCAGGCCAGGGTGGGTGTAAAGCATGAGGCTGGTCTCCATCTCGTCGGCATGATCTCCCCCCTCCTCAAAAATGGTACGCTTATCCACCGACTGGAACCAGTTGCAGGTGGCCAGAAGCATCTCCGGATAGTGGAGGCCCACCTCACGGATCATCTGCCGGAAATCGTTACCGCCATGTCCGTTCACCACCAGCAGCCGTTCTATCCCATGGCCATCCAGGCTCTCCACAAGGTCCTCAAGAATGGACTGCTGTGTACTTGGATTCAGGTTCAGTGTCATCTCCACATCCGCTTGACCGGTATTAACCCCGATGGGTATGATTGGTAGCACCACCACCCTGGCACCCCTGTCCCATGCCATGCCCGCCGAGGCTCTCACCAGCGCTTCAGTTTCAAAATTGTCGGTACCGTAGGGAAGGTGAAAATTGTGCGCCTCGGTGGCTCCCCAGGGTAAAACAGCAAGCTGGTACTCCTGCTTCTTCACCTCTCCCCAGTGCGATTCAGATAATATATAAGGTTTCATCAGTTAAATTATGAAATTGAAATCTGGTTTTATTATGTTTCAAATCGTCCCCTCTTTCATGGCCTTCAGATGCGACACAGGAGTATTCACTGTGACCTCGCATCCACCCGAGAGGATAAACGCCCTTCCCTGCTCTTTCATACAAAGTGCCCTTGTCGCGGCAGCAATAGCTTCAGGATTCTGATCCTGTATCACCGACACCGGATCGAGATTACCGCATCGGATCATATCCGGACCCAGTACATGATAAGCATGGTCCATATCCACCATCCAGTCCAAATCCAGAATGTCGGGTCTCAGATCGCGCAGATCTCCCAGCAGGTGGGAGATATTTCCACAAATGTGCAATTTCACCCTGGCACCCAGCGATTGTATATAGGTAAACAGATCCTCGTGAAGTTCCCTGACAAATTCCCTGTAATTATCTGCCGATATCTGGGAGCAGATGGCATCTCCCACGCCGATGATCCCACACCCGGCCTCAACCTGTGCCCTGGCAAAATCTTTGGCAGTAACCAGGGTTTTTTCCATAAGCCGCTTCACAAAATCGGGTTCCATAAAGATCTTCAGTAGCACCTCATTCACACCTGCCAGGCTGCAGCTTTCGGCCAGCGGTCCTTCGACCCATCCGATCACCGGAACCCTGCCTCCGGTTTCCCTGGACAGCTGCTCCCCTGCCTTTATCCGGTCGAGAGTCCGCCCCGCTTTGTAGATATCCGGATTTTTCAGTGCATGGATATCCTCCATTTTCTCAACGATGGGCTTTCGACACCTGGGGACACCTTCATCCGGGTAAGAAATCTCAGCCCCAAAAGCAGCCGTTTCACGATAGGGATCGGAGATCAGACCAACGGCATCGATCTGAAAATCCTCCATACATTTCAGGTTGCTCTTCACCAGAACACGGTAGTCGGAGGCAAATTCACCATAGGTATGGCCTGCATAACGGGCAGCAAAATGCATCAGGATGGGTTGAAACAGAGGTCTCATCTTAAAACCCCCTCAAATCTGTGGGTCTTCAGGGAGGATTCCCTTACAATAAGCTCATGCCTGAGGATGATATTCCGGATCACGACCGGATTCTCGTGATCAAGGATTTCCATAAGACTGTTTGCAGCAGTCTGTCCCATTTCGACACCTGGGTATATCACGCTGGTAAGGGCAGGTTCTATAACCTGGGAAAGGTAGGAGTTATTAAATCCTGCAAAAGCTATCTCTCCGGGGATCGCTACCCCCCTTTGCTTCAGTTCATACATCAGAGAGGCTGCTGCCATATCATTTCCCGCAAAAATACCGTCGGGACGATTCTTCATTTTCAGGATCCTTTCCACGACCCGGGCGCCAGTATCGGTATCGAGATGATCTAAAATGACCATTTCCGGATCCGCCAAAGCCCCATGGTCGGCAAGGGCCTCCCTGTATCCCCTTGCCCGCTCTCCGAAAACACTGCAGGAGGTATTTTCACCCAGGTAGGCAATGCGCTTGCATCCCTGAGAAATGAGGTGACTGGTCACATCATATCCTGCCTGCCGGTTATCAATGGAGACAGTGATGCACCCGCAGCCGGGCCGGCTGATTACCCGGTCGAAGAGCACCACGGGGATTCCCTTTTTCAGAAACAGGTCCAGGTGGTTCAGGTCGGTTGTTTCAGGGGTAAGATTGATAAGCAGTCCCTCGACCCGGTTATTAAAATGGGTTTCAAGGTTCTCCTTCTCCAATTTATTGGAATCGAAAGACTGGCTCAGCAGCAGGTTGTATCCCTTTCCCCTGACCACTTTTTCAATGCTTGAGACCACAGAACTGAGAAAACTGCTTTCAAATCTTGGAAGGATCACCCCGATGGTATTTGAGCGGTTGCTTCGGAGGCTGCTTGCAAAGGTATTCTGCTGGTAGTTCAGTTCCTGAGCCATCGCCTGGATCCTGGAAATGGTTTTTTTCCTGATGGCCGGGTGATTCCGAAGACCCCGGCTGACAGTGGAGGCTGAAAGGTTCAATCTTTCAGCAATATCATAAATTGTTACCTCTTTTTTCCCTGACATTTGATGCAATATAAGCAATCGGTTGCAAAAATGTTTTAAAAAGTCAGGTTTGGTATACAATTTTATAATAAATCTCCTGCTAATCCCTCTCCCTTTTCCCAAATCCGGGATCAATTTTCAGGAATGGAATCACAAGGAAGCCGGGTATCGTACAGATCATCACCCAGATAAAAAAATGCTGATAACCGATCAGCTCCTGAAGCCAGCCACTGATCATCCCGGGAATCATCATACCAAGTGCCATGAAACCGGTGGTCAGCGCAAAATGTGCCGTTTTGTGTTTCCCCTCAGAAACATAGATCATATAGAGCATATAGGCCGTAAATCCAAATCCATATCCAAACTGCTCCACCGCAACCGATGCTCCCACCACCCATAAAGAGGAAGGCATGGCATAGGAGAGAAACACATAAACCAGATTTGGAAGGTTCATGGCAGCCACCATCCACCAAAGCCAGTATTTTAATCCCCGCCTGGATGCTGCAATTCCCCCGATGATTCCTCCCAGGGAGAGTGCAATGATCCCCAGGGTACCATAAATCAGTCCCAGGTCACCGGTGGTCAGTCCAAGTCCGTTTGCCTCGTTTGAATCGAGCAGAAAGGGCGAAGCCATTTTTACCAGTTGGGACTCTCCCAGCCGGTACACCAGTAGAAAAATAAGGATGACCCCAATCCGTTTCTTCCTGAAAAATTCAACGAAAGTCACAAAAAACTCTTTTATAAATCCGCTTCCCTCACTCCGGTTGGGATGATCTGCCTCAGGATGTGGAAGCACGAAACGGTGATAAATATGAAATCCCGCAAACAGTAGCGCGACCATGGCAAAGACCATGCTCCAGGCAAATTGAATGTTCCCGCTGAGACCGGTAAAGGAGGCATGGGTTACCTTATCGAGTTTGGGATCCAGTTTAAAAACTGCAAAAGCAGGGATATCCCAGTTGCCTTCATTGAATTCGAAACGGTAACTCCGTGCCAGTGAGATGCTCTTGTCACCCTTGTCAAAACTGAAATTCATCACTATGGTTTCGCCCTCCTCCGGCTTACGGCTGAGCCGGAACCAGGTATATCCCATGTTTCCTGTCAGTTCAGAAACAGAAGGAGTTGCCCCGCTCTCCTCTTCAGAAGGATAAAAACCATTCGAACTGTTCCATCGATCCACGTCAGACATCAGTTTGGCAGCCACAGTTCCGGGGATCTTTCCGGTAGCGATCTTCACCTGATGATCGAAATAAAAGAGGGACTTCCCTTCCACCGGATCAAAAGAAACCTGCTGTGGATTGAATGCTGCCGGGGATGTTCCCTCGAGGGTCACCACACTCACCTCAACAGGGGGCAGTCCCGTTCTGGCCTCAAAATAGCCGGCCAGGATGACCAGAAGACCCTGCCCGGTAAGCATGGCAAGACGGTAAAATGTACTGCGCACCCCTACGAAAAATGCCTGATCATGTTTTGAGAGTCCCAGCATATAAAATCCATCTGCTGCAATATCGTGGGTAGCCGAACTGAATGCCAGTAACCAGAAAAATGCCAGGGTAAGCTGCAAATACCTCTCCGTTGGAATGGTGAAGGCCAATCCGGCTAAACCTGCACCAACCGCGAGCTGCATGATCAATATCCAGAACCGCTTGGTTTTAAGCATATCCACCATAGGACCCCAGAAGGGCTTGATCACCCAGGGCAGGTAGAGCCAGCTGGTGAAAAGGGCAATCTCGGCATTGGATATACCCATTCGCTTGTAAAATATCACCGACAGGGTATTCACCAGAATATAGGGAATCCCTTCAGCAAAATAGAGCGTGGGTACCCATTGCCAGGGCCGGGCATTGTGTTTACTCATAAGCCTTTTCTATGACAGCATCTATATAGTAGTGTTTCAGTATACGCTCGTGGGAGTAACCCATGTGGGCCATGACCGCTGCACCGATCTGGCAAAGTCCGACCCCGTGTCCCCAGCCTGCACCGCGCAGGAGGAAGCCTCCGGGGACTCCCCTCTTCACGTTTAGCTTCTCAACCGTAAAGGCAGAGCTGTAAAGATGAGTGTGACTCAGCCAGCGCCTGATCTCCAGCTCCTTTCCCACAACCAGTGTTTTGTTTGTACCTACAATCTTCAGTCTTACCAGTCTGCCCGATTCACCGCGCTCTATGGGTGCCAGGTCAATGATCTCTCCAAAATCGAATCCTGACTTCTCCCGGATCAAAGCGGCGATCTCATCCTTGCCGTAGCTCACCTCCCAACGATAGAAATGGGTAGAGGCAAGGTCATAATCATTCAGTACCTGCCTGAGCAGATCCAAATCCCGGGTATTACAGAACGCCTCCGGCGATCCTTTGATAAACCGCGCTGCATTGGACTCCACCTTAAGATCCTCCATATTGATCCCGGAACCGGCAGGATTGTCATCCACCCGCTTCAGGTATGGGTGAGGCACAGGTTCCCAGCAGTTCTGAAACGCCTCTGTCACTCCCCCGCAACATTTCGAAAACCGGGCATCACAGATGGTTCCTCCATAAACCATCACCTGACCTTCGGTCGCCTCCACAGCTTTTAAAACTTCCGGATTGCTCACACGGGCAATCCCCTGGTAACGCTGACAATGATCGTCGGCACACACATG
The DNA here is from genome assembly GCA_046485075.1 of Bacteroidales bacterium. Taxonomy (GTDB): domain Bacteria; phylum Bacteroidota; class Bacteroidia; order Bacteroidales. Next base: position 44,775 of record JAWOHR010000044.1, on the reverse strand, counting down.
GAAGCCTGGGTGATCCTCACGGTCGTACCAGCGGATATACTCTTGCGATGTTTCATGGATCAGCTCATACTTCTTACCGGTGCGAACCAGCTGACCCTGTTTTTCAATCTGTGCCAGTAACCAGCTTCGGGAAATGATGGTATGGGCCCTTAACAGTGCTGGTGAACTCTCCCCCCGCATCTCCGATGAGATCACACAACCCAGGTACTTCTCGATAGAAACAAGGTTGATGGCCTGGATCTCCCCTTCCACAAGAACCAGTTTAAGGGCTCCCGGAAAGAGCTGATCCTCCTTTTGCTCCCAGTGAAACCCGATTCCGATTACCACATCACTGATCCCAAAGCCATCCCGTGAAGCATCCAAGGGTATAAAGATCACCCCGGCTCCTGCAGCAACCACGCGACCCTCCTGCCTCACTTCAACCAGATCATCAATAACCTCAGCTTCTACACGGCCCTCAATCCCTGTAACCATACCTGGAAGTAAATAAGGGGTATGGAACCTGAACTCCAGATATCGCGAGCGAACAATACCCACATGGATTTCCGGAACCTTCTCAAATCTCTTCATGAAAGTTTCTGCATCAGAAAGGTATTCAATTTATCAAAACATTTTTCGGTCAGACCAATCTGGTTAAAGATATCCGCTATATCATCACCGGTGATCTTATTGAAATCCTTCTCCAGTGGGGTGATCATCACACCCCCCAGATCAACTGAAGCCGGGCTCAGCAGGATATTCTGCTCCCCCTGATCAAAATACTGCCAGGGTCTGTGTTTCTCCCTGGGGAAGACGATGATCTGCCAACCCTCGCGGAAATAGGTTAACAGGTTAAGCATCGGTTCATCTCCGCTGGCAAGTTGCCGCATGTAGGAAGAGATTGCCGAAAACGCATCCTCCAGAGGCTGCTTCCGGTCCGACTCCAGAATCAGGAATCGCCTCAAGCCGTCGTCAATGGCCGTGACCGTGCATTCCCCGTTTGAAGAGAGGCAATTGCCGAAACGCTCCATAAGGGTCTCCAGCTCATCCTCAAGGGGTAAAAAGCCCCGGTTTCCTGCCTGGAAGTGCATATGGTCGGGTGCAGAAGCGCCGCATCCGGGTCCATTATAGAAAATCACCAGATCGGGCAAATCCCTGGAGAGATCAAGCATGGCGGTAAATTCGGGATCGATCATCTGGGGGGTATGATCCGCTTTTGCGATGGTAAAGTGTTTCCTGAAAATAGGAAACGGATTACAGAGGATTTCGTAACCGTTTCCAACGGCTACAAAATCCTGCTCCGGGGGACGATGCGCACGACATAAGAAGCAGGGTCTCGCTTCTATGGATACCCGGTCTACCCTTGCAGAGGATGAGGTGATCCTTTTGGGATTATACTGTACACGGATGGTAACCCCATCCCTTTCAAAGGATTTCAGAAGAGCCGAATCGAGCCTCTCCCGGTTCTCGGCCAGCAGCGGCCAACCGGTCATCTGCTCACGGAACAGCTTGTCTGCTTTCTGCTGCATGATTATCTGCGCTCCCTGTTCATGTGTATTCTGGCAGAGAGCTCATAGCTCCTGAGCCTGTCTTTATACTGGTTGTGCCTGTTCATGGCTTCAATACCCAGGGATGCATCGGAATTATCCTCCCATCGCCGGCAAAGGTATACGGGTTCATAGATCCGCCCGATCCGGTAGCGCCTGCTGATGGCCAGTCCCACTGCGTAATCTTCACCATAACTAACATTGGGGATATTGATCTCCCTGAGTACCGGTGTATAGAATGCACGCGGAGCCCCCAGTCCGTTGATCCTGAGTGCATTATTCCTTCCATTATCCGGAGTCCACTCTTTGTGATCGATGACTCCCGGGGGAATCTCTTTAAGATCAAAATTGGTCATCCGGTATGATCCGACCACCATGGCGCACTGCTGGTCATAAAAAGCACGGACCATCGTCTCCAGGGTATTCTCATCCAGGTAAAGGTCGTCACTGTCGAGTTGTACGGCAAACTTCCCGCATTGCGGGTGATGAACGCCCAGGTTCCAGCATCCGCCAATATAAAGGTCGTTTCTTTCAGGGATCACATGAATCAACCCGGGATAGCCTGCCGACCTCTCCTCCAGCAGTTGGGTGGTGCCATCGGTGGAGTGGTTGTCCACAACGATCAGATTAAAGTCAAAGGAGCACTTCTGTGTCATTACCGAGTCGATGGCATCGGAAATGGTCCGTACTCGGTTGAGCACCGGGATGATCACCGAAGCTTCCACCGGGAACCCTTCCCGATCCAGTGAAACTGTTTCAAATTCCGGTTCAAGATAGGCTCCCGCCTCCTTCAGATAAAGGGTTGCCACTTGCTCCATCTCCACCTGTACCGCCCTGTTCCGCGGATTCACATAATCGAAAATCTTCGTCCCCGAGTCGCGCGAATCAAGTGGACGTATTGCATATAGAAACTCCTGTATCCGCACCGGTAAGCCATGCAGACTCAACTTCAGCCGGAGCTGGTAAAGCGCTGCATACTGAAGGTCGTCATGCATCTCCCGGGTTGCGGCAATCAACTTCGGAGTGCTAAACACCTGTACCGGTCCGAATTCAAAATCATCACGGAGACTACCTGACTGGTAATCGATCAGCGGGTGGGGAGTCCGTTTTTCGTCTTCCAGGTCGAAATAATCGGAATAGACCATTCCGGCATCCGTTTCGAAAGCCACCCGGATAAACCGTTCCAGGGCCAGCATTCCGAATGAGACCAGGGTCTCCATGGTAATGATCATCGTAAACCCGGTCCCGGCAGATCGTTCTGCAATCTTCCGGAGGGTATCCGTACCCTGCCATCGGTTTGTTTGCAGATAACTGCAGCCGTGGGGCATCTCCCGCGGTGCCTCCGGAGCCATCAGGTAAATATCCTTTACAAGTCCGCTGGCCCTCAGTTCACCAATGGTCTGATCCAACCTGTCGGGCCTGCTGCAGGGCAAAAAACAATTAATCCCGGTCATTCTCCTTCTGCTCCGTTAAATAGGTAAGTATCTCTTTCATAATCAGGTCTCTTGTGGAGGAGCCCTTGATGGTTTCAAAGGGGAATCCCATGGCAATTACCCTGTAAGTCCCCCTGTATGCCACGGCTGCCGAAGCATTGTTCTCCCGGTACCTGATCAGTGTCATGGTGGCAGAGTCGGCAGGTTCGAGGGCATCTGCCCCCTCCACGGTATAAATTTCAGGGTCGATCCCTGTATTAAACCGGTGGGTATCCCGGTAATCCCCAAAAGTGCGATCCAGGAAGTAGAACCCGCCGGTACGGCTGGCATTACTGGTTCTCCACCTGTATTTCAAAACAGCCGCCACCAGAGAGTCCTGTCCTCTGAAATGAATATCGCTGGCAATATGCGCTCCCGAAATAAAAAGGCTGCCCCCGTCTCCAAGGTACCCGGAAAGCATCTGAATCATGGAATCGGAAAACACCTGGTAGTAACAGATTGAATCATTCTTTGGTAAATGGGTACTCCTCTCCTCTCCTGCAATGAAATCGATCACATCGTAAGGCTTCAGGTTGATGGAATCATCCTCTACCGATTCATCACTGATGGTCACAAAGGAAAATCCTGCCTGGCCGATGGACCGCCCGTGTGTAACGGGAAAATCAAAGCTGTTACCCGGGATCACCACCTCTTCCAGATCGGCATACGAGGCCCCGTGTCCGGGTGAATCATCGTCAAGCCAGGGAGAAGCCTTAAGGTAATCGTATTGTGCCCCCACCGTATGCAGGTCATCATGCCAGGGAACCCCCTGGTCGGTCATGGGCATAAATCCCGAATGGTCCGTGTCCTCGAACCAGGCAGCACCCCCGGTTCTGTCAAAAGCGCTGATTATCAGAACAACACCCAGGGAATTGCTGCGATTGCATACCGATACCACCTCCGAGGGAAAACTCTCGCCTCCTGCATTGAGTGCGGTCACCTTAAAGGCATAAATCGAATCGGGATGCGCTTCACCGAGGATAAAGCTGCTCAGTTCAACGGTTATTCCCTGATCAAAACCCCTCCCGTTTACACTGGTGTAGACCCTGTAACGATCGGGATTCGCAGTGGGTTCAAGGGGATCGGCAACCGCCTTCCATGAGAGTTGAATCCCCCCCTCCGGAAGAAGTCCGGTTTGGAGATGATCCACCGGAAGGGGTTGTACCACATATTCCATCCCGTAAAGCGAACATAAAAACTTAAGCATTCCCTTGTAGATGGCCCGGCTTGTATGAAAACGGAACATGGGTTCCTGTCCGAACCTGGCATCGATGAAATTCTGATGAGACAGAAGTTCCAGCATCATGGTGGGAACATTTGGACGGAACGCCTCGCTGTAGGACTGGTCCCACAACCCACGCCTTGACCACTGCGGGTCGTAAAGGGCCCTGATATCATCCACAATCTGCGTCTGGATCAGGTCGGCCAGATCGCGGGAGGCCATCCGTGAGAGCCCCGAGGGAAAAGGCCCTTTCCTGTAAGAGGTACTGAATATTCCAAGAGTCCCGATCACCGTATCGCTTTGGGTGATCCCGGCATCGGTATGAAAGGCAAAAGAAAGATCCACCGGTATACCCAGTCCCGCAGCACCCCTGGTGGCTTTCTGTCCTAAGGGAGTACCCATGAGGTAGCTGACCCATTCGCCCCTCGACTGGTAATCGTCCCTGTAGTCGTTGTCCGGACTATTCAGCCTCCATACCAGTGTATCGGGAAAACCGGAGTACTGCAGGTTGTACCTGGCAGCCTCCTGGTACCTCGGCCTCATCCCGGTAAGCCCGTTCCGCGAAATATTACCCATTCCTCCGCCGAACCTGACCGCATCGGCCGTGATCACCGCTTTACGGTTGCTGCTTTCATTGGTGAGTACAACTTTTCCGCTTGCCGGATTCACTCCTTCCTCAAACCGGAACCTTCCCAGGTAGATCCAGGTCCCCCCTCCCATTTGCTGGTTCACGGAAAATTCCGTGATCCCATCCGCATGATGCAGCCTGTACCGCGCATCATCGGCACTTTCGGCCAGGGTGTGATAAGAGACATATACCCCGTACTCCCCCTTGGCAGGGATGTCGGGGATCCACTGCACTGATCCGGATGCCTCCCTGGCAGCCGGCATCTGTTGCCACGTTCCAAGTGTAAAGGGATTTTCATCCACGTAGGGGGGTGTTCCCAGTCCGAATCCCCTGTTGCCGTTATAGAGGTTTCCCGGATCGGCCGAAACATAGATGCTTTTTCCTGTACTGCCGTCATTATCAACAACCACTTCATGAACCTGCCAGTCCCGTTCCCTGGGCAGCAAGACCCCGGCCCCGGCACTTTCCAGCATGGGGACCAGCATTTGAAGGGTAAATGCCATCGGGTACAAATCCTCCACCGTTTGAAACAGCCGGGCCCGTTGCCACTCCCAGCGGTGCAGGGATGGTTCATAATACCATCCGTGGCTATGCCACAAGGCAATATTTTTATTATAGAGAACGGCTTCCGTAAGGTAGGGCCTGGAAAGGTTGCTGACCAGGGGGGGAGAAGGGCGCCGGAATTTAGCCACACTCCTGGCTGGATCCATCTCCTTTGCCATCTGCCGGTAGTAGTTGGGCACATACTCCCTGATGTTGCGCCCGGCCGAATAGAGCTCCAGTTTAAATCCCTTACTCCCTGCCTCACACCCGTACAGTAAGCCCCTTTCAAGGGAGTCGATCACCGGCAGCCGTGCAGGAAACCTGGAAAGCAACCTGTCGGCCACCACCCTGATCTGCATACTCTTCCGGTTGATGATCACCGTATCAATTCGGGTGGAGTCTCTTTTCTGGTAGCCGGTGGCTTCTATGAACCACTCCCCGTTAAACAGCCCATCCGCATTCTTAAGGATCTGAACCCGCAGGGCAGAGTCAGTCGGAAAGCCATTTTCCTGGCCGGTAACCGGAGCCAAAAGCATCAGCTGCAACAGGAAAATGAACTGAACCTGACCGGCTTTTCTAAACATGGTTAATAGAGATAATAATCTTTTGACAATAAAATGAACCATTCCCTATCCCCGTTCCAGTATGAACGCAGCTTCTCAAAATCAAAGCTTTCAAGCATGGATTTCCTGAGAACATCTGAGCCGCACACTTTATCAAACATGGTGTAACGATCCTCCTTTCCCCTGAAGGGATTAAACTCCGGGTCGATCTTGTGTGCCTCCTGCAGGAAGAGAAACTGGATCTCGGTTAACCCGGCATTCACCAGGTCGGTTAAATAGATCTGGACCCCCTGCATGGGCACCCCTTTCTGATCCATATAGTAGGGCTTCAGGTAAATGGGCCGGAACAGCACTCCATGCAATCCCAGGGCATTCAGTGAGTCGGACAACCTTTGGGCATCGATATTTTCAGTCACCAGTGTCTGGAATGGAAGGGTATAACCGATCCCGATCATTGCCGGATCCAGTTCCCCAATAATACCGGTAGCCGGATAGTAAAAGGCCGTTATGTATTGTGGAATATGCGGAGAGGTGGGAACCCACTGTAAACCTGTCCCATCGAAGGTCATCTCTCTTTCCCAGCCCTCCATGGGAACCACAGTGAGCCGGCAGGAGACTCCACCGCTAAGCATTTTCTCCCCGTTTAACAGCCTGGCAAGCTCCCCGCAGGTGAGTCCGTATACATAGGGGATGGCGTACTGACTTACAAAAGAGGAGTATCCATCCTCCACCACTGGGCCTTCCACCCGCATTCCCCCCAGGGGATTGGGCCGGTCGAGAATCACAACCTCCTTGCCCAGTTCAGCCGCAGCCTCCATCACCAGTCCCATTGTACTGATGAAGGTATATGAACGTACCCCGATATCCTGTATATCATATACGATCACATCCACATTTTCAAGCGATTCCGGAGAAGGTTTCCTGTTCTTTCCATATAAAGAATATACCGGGAGACCTGTCTCCCGGTCCACATGGTCGCCCACCCGGTCGCCTGCTGAAAAATCACCCCGCACCCCATGCTCGGGACCGTAAAGGGCCCTAAGATCCACATTTTCGTGAAGGATATCGATGGTGGACCTTAACTGGCGGTCCACCCCGGTGGGATTAGTGACAAGGCCCACCCGTTTTCCTTTCAGCAGTCCAAACCCCCGTTCTTCCAGCACATCGATTCCGGTTTTTACCTGGGCATCAACCATAAAAGATGGGTAGGATATCACCAGCACGATCAGACACAAATCCCTAATCCACAGCCATTTCATATCAAAATACCTTTAAAGAAGAATCATCTGCCTGATTCGAAAGAAGGGCCCTGCCATCAGCCTGTAGGAGTAGATTCCCGGGGGAAACCCGTCTCCTTCCAGCTCCGTTTGGTGCATTCCGGGCTCTTTCACCTCATCCACCAGCGTCTGAACCCGCCTTCCCATGGCGTCAAAAACCTCCAGTAGTACCTGTTCCGGTTCGGGTATTGCATAGGATATGGTGGTATAAGGCCTGAACGGATTAGGAAAATTCTGTTCAAGCGTGTAACCCCGAACGGGTAACCCTGATTCCGGGCCAATGGCCGTCGTGTTTTTCTCGTAGATCCTGAGGTAGTCGATCACCAGCTCCTGGGGAAACACGGTGGTGTTATCGGGCGAACCGGGCCAGTTTCCTCCCACAGCCAGGTTGATCAGGAAGTGAAATCTTTTATCAAAGGGTGCCGGGAAACTACCCCCCGATGACCACCAGTCGCCCTGATTCAGGACCTGGTACAGCTGGTCATCCACATACCATCGGATTTCCCCCTCTTCCCACTCCATGGCAAAGTCGTGAAACCCCTCCGAAAAAGCTCCTGTTGTTAACCGAAATGATTTTCCCTTTTGCACATTGTTGGGCCACTGTCCTCCAAAGTGAAGTGTGCCGTAAACCTTATCTAATTCATGACCCACGAATTCCACCATATCGATCTCACCACTGGCCGCCCATCCGCCATACTCAGTATCTGTGGGCAACATCCACAGGGCAGCCCAGAGCCCCTTTCCCGAGGGCATTTTCGCCCTGAACTCAAACCGGCCATAGGTCCAGTCACCCTTGTTCAGGGTCCGGATGCGCGAAGAGGTATAACTTTTACCACCGTAGGCCTCCTCCTTAGCGATGATGGTAAGCATCCCATCCGCCACAACCGTATTCTCCTTCAGGTAGTACTGCTTCTCATTGTTTCCCCAACCGTCGGGGAGACCATAGGCAGTTCCTGTGCCTGTCTGGAAAGACCACCTGGTCAGATCCAGCGTATCACCATCAAATTCATCCGACCACACCAGGTCCCAGTTCTGGCCCCACATAACCAACGTCAGCGAAGTCAACCATATTACCAGTAATCCTCTCTTCATCTCTTTTCTCTTTGCATATGCATTGAATCTTCCTGTCTACCCGTACCACTTCCGCTCCCTGCCCTTCAAATTTTTAATGACATCAATGGTAGTGTTCACATCATCCACGATCTGGAAATCGAACATGCCCACGCAAATAAAATCAGCCCCGTTTTTAAAAGCCCAGTCAAATCCATCTTTCGGTTCGATGGCTCCTGCTGCCAGTACCTTGAAACCCATCACCGGTACAGTGGCCTTTTTCACAAAATCAATGGTCCGGTCGGGGAAAAGGCAAAAACAGTTATTATGAAACTTGTTATGATCCAGGTAGTTCTTTCCGTCGACCTCAAAAGGCACCCGGTTCTCCATGGGATGGGCCGACCAGTAATTGTCGTGATGCATGGTCTTCATATAGTAATCGGGGATAATCCCATGCTCCTCGCAGGCAATCAGTGCATCCACCGTATGTGAGGCCAGTCCGGCTGTATAACCCTGCTTTCTGATGTGGTCCAACATCTTCTCCACCACATCGATGCGGTTGTCCCTCACCAGCCAGTCCACCTGGTTACCCTGGATCTGGACAATGTCTACTCCGAAATCGATGGCTTTATCAATGTTCACGAAGTAATCATTGTTATCGAGGTCGGGATGTATCTGTGAAATGACCTTGATCCTGCTGCCTGTGGCCTTCTTATATTTGGCAAGCAGGGCATTGGTGGGAAATCCGATATTGATGGTATTGATCCCGGCCTGCTCGGCCAGCATTAAAGTTTCGTAGACCTTTTTTTCTGTGTTGTAAGCTTTGAAAAGAGTGTCTGTATAGATCAGGTCCCTCGCGTGAGACCAGCCCCCTACCAGGTTCCCTCCTGCCACCAGTCTGCTGATCTCATGTGTGCCAATTTTCCCTTTGGGAAGTTCACCCTTCAGCTCGCTGAGGGATGAAAAATTTAACTGGATGGTAGCCCCGGACATGACATCAACCTGCTTGCCGGCATGTCGGAATGCGCCCCAGCCCATGACTCCAAGCAGAGGCAGGCTGGCCATGTTCCTAAGTGCCTCGCGTCGAGAACTTTGAGGAATACTACCATCATCTGATCCACCGGAACCCGCTGGATCCCCAGCCGTTTTGCCCCGGCGTGAATTCAAAAGCAGATCGATGCTGTAACCTGTTTCAGTGCGAATCACAAACCACAGTAAAACGAATGCCTCTATAAAATTCCGGTTTACGATAAAAAAGTGTCCTTCCGGTGAGCCGAAAAGAGAAGTACCCCAGGGCGGATAGGCAAAGTAGTACAACAGCAGTAACAGGATCCCTGCCACGGATGCCATCCTCACAAAGAGACCCACAAAAAGAGCCACCCCAATAAGGATCAGTCCATAAACATTCAAAAAATCCACCACACCGACCATGGTCTCCAAACCGGCCAGCCAGTGGTAAAATCCGGATAGAAATCCTGTGGCATTGGCCAGGTAGGTCTGCGAGGTCCAGCTTTCCATAAAAAGTTTTGAAATGCCTTCGAAAAGGAAATGCCATCCGATGGCCACCCGGATGACCGTGACGGTAAGCTTTGAGATAGCCCGATTGTTCAAATCCATGGATCAGAAGTTTTGGTAGGTTTGTTAACGCTAAAAATAGCTAAATTCTGTTTAAAAGCTGTTTTTTACTAATTTTCCGCTTTAACAACCCCACGGATTATGAACCAAAACCAACTGCCATGTTTGTAACCATCGTTCATGTAAAAGTGAAGCCCGAAAATGTCAATGACTTTATCAGGGCAACAGGGAAGAACCATCTCCAATCGGTTAAGGAGGCTGGTAATCTTCGTTTTGATGTGCTGCAAAAGGAGGAAGACCCCACGGAATTTGCCCTTTATGAGGCCTATACCGACCAGGCCGCATCTGCGGCCCACAAGGAGACAGCCCACTACAAAGAGTGGAGGGAGGAGGTGGCCCTCTGGATGGCAATCCCCCGGGAAGGGATCAGGTACAATGGGCTGTATGATTAGAATTTTCATGGAAATTTTCCGGCAGAACAATTATTTCCATAACTTTATTGGTACTTCATACTACATAACCATGCCATCATGAAAAAATTCCTGATCATCATTTTCCCTGCATTCCTGATCTTCAGCTGCAATTCGCCCAAACCAGCCGGCAGTCAGACAGATTCCGGCAATGAGCCCACTTTCTCCCTCACCGAGCTGTGGAGGACCGATACGGTCATGCGGACCTGTGAGTCGGTACTTTATGACAGTCAGCGCCAGGTACTTTTTGTTTCCTGCATCAATGGTGCCCCCGCCGAGAAAAACGGGGAAGGGTACATTGCCATGCTCGATGTGGACGGAAATGTGAAATCGCCACAGTGGGTTGCCGGGCTGAATGCACCGAAAGGAATGGGAATTTTCGGGGAGCATCTTTTTGTGGCAGACATCGACCAGCTGGTGGTGATCGACATCCAAAAGGCGGAAATCATGGAAAGGATTCCGGTGGAAGGAGCGACATTTTTAAATGACATAGCCATCGATACAGACGGGACGGTCTACTTTTCCGATTCCGATACAGGTTTTCTATGGAAATACAAAGACGGGAAAACAGTTCCTTGGATCACCGAAGGACTGGAGAGACCCAATGGTCTGTTCGTGGAGGAATCCAGGGTGTTGCTGACCAGTTCTCAAAGTTCTGATGTAAAGGTGATCGATAAAGCCTCCGGAACCTACAAAACGGTCACCCTGGATATCGGTCATGGCGACGGAATTGAATTCACAGGCACGAAGGGATACTACATGGTCACCAGCTGGGCCGGAGAAATATTCCTGGTCCTCCCTGATTACAGCAGGGTCACCCTGTTGAAGACCTCAGATCAGCAGATCAACTCGGCCGATATAGGATTCAACCGGGAGAAGCAGGTTGTTTACGTGCCCACTTTCTTTGACAACCGGGTTGTAGCCTACAGGCTGGTCACAACAGGCGGTTAAGGATTGAACCTTCATGAAAACAGTAAACGGGAAGGTATCGGTATTTGAAAAAATCGGTTATGGTTCGGGTGATTTTGCTTCCAATCTTTTCTGGCAAACATTCATGTACTTTCTGCCGATCTTTTACACTGATGTATTCGGACTACCCACCAGTGTCGCCGCCCTGCTTTTTGGGTTGACAAGGATCCTGGACGGATTCACCGATCCGCTGATGGGTATGATTGCCGACCGCACCAGATCAAGGTGGGGGAAATTCCGGCCCTACATGCTATACGTCTCGGTTCCCTTTGCAGTGATCGGCGTATTGAGCTTCACCACCCCGGATCTCGGCCTCACGGGGAAAATTGTGTATGCCTTTGTGACTTACAACCTCATGATGATCCTCTATACGGCCATCAATATTCCTTATTCGGCCCTGATGGGGGTCCTTTCGCCCGATTCCAGGGAGAGAACCAGCATCTCATCCTACCGTTTTATCATGGCATTTGGTGCCGGGCTGTTTGTCGTTGCCTTTAACAATACCTTTGTCAGCCATTTCGGGAAAGGCAACGATGCCCTGGGATATAAATATACAATCATTCTATACTCTGCTCTGACCATTATACTCTTCCTTTTTGCTTTCCTTTCCACCAGGGAAAGAGTAGTCCCGATAAAGAAGGAGAATAACAAGATAAGCATCGACCTGAAAGACCTGGTTACCAATAAACCATGGATCATCCTTCTGCTTGCCGGTATCTTTACCATCTTTTATGTATCGATCCGGAACGGGGCGATTGCTTACTACTTCAAATATTATGTGGATATCAAGACCCTCGATTTCGACCTGTTCGGAAGATCATTCAGCTACGATTTCTCCTCTGCTTTCATGGTGCTGGGAACTGTCGCCGGGATCCTGGGGATTTCGTTTGTAAAGAAATTCTCGGACCTTGTGGGAAAAAAGCAGGCTTATATGATCCTGATGATCCTCTCCACACTTTTCACCAGCAGCTTCTTTCTCCTTAAAAACGACCAGGTGGCAGGCATGTTTGTACTCCAGATCCTGGCCAGCCTCTTTATGGGGCCCACCTCGGCTCTTGTATGGGCCATGTATGCCGATGTAGCCGACTATTCGGAATGGAAAAACGGGCGAAGGGCTACCGGACTGATCTTCTCGGCTTCCACCATGGCCCAGAAATTCGGTTGGGCACTGGCAGGGGTGGTCACCATGGCCCTGCTATCGCTTTTCGGGTATGAAGCAAATATGGCACAAACTCCCGAATCTCTTACGGGAATCAGGGCCCTGATCAGTCTGATCCCCTCAGCAGGCAGCATCCTGTGCGCAGTGCTCATTATCTTCTATGCACTTGATGATCCACTCATGGAAAGAATTCAGAAGGAGCTTGCCGCGAAGTCGTAACTAATCAACCGATATCCCCTTGAGTGTCTCAAGTTTAGTAGGCCCAAAGGAGACATTCAGTTCCCGGTCCCAGAGTAATTGCCTCTCCGAAAACCTGAAAGTAAATGATTCAATATAGGGCGTCTCAAAATAGACCATCCTCACAAGGTAGGTATCCGTAGTCACCCAGGCGCCGCAAACAGCAACCTCCGTGGAGATAAAACCAGGATTTATAAAGGAGCCTGTTTCCCATGAGTGATATCCAACCTTCAGGCTCTGCTGGCCCTTTTCCGAGTTGAAAGTGATTACATGGGGCAGGGCGTTAAAATCGAAGGAGACCGCTCTCACATCAGAGCCTGCAGTCACAATATTATAGCTTCTGTCGAAAATTGCTGATGCTTCGGAAGACTCTTTTTCTCCTTTTACATAGCTGATGGCCAGTTCGTTCAGTTTGTGATCCAACAAAGCAGCGCCCTCCTCATCGGGAGGAAGACCTCCTTCCTTCATACCGGGCAGCAGGTGTTCCCATACCAGGTTCATCACTTTTTGCATGTCGCCCGTACCAGAAGTGATGGCCAGTACAGCATCCTGTTCGGGCATCACAATACAGAACTGACCAAATGCCCCGTCCCCCCTGTAGATGTCATGCCGGCAACGCCAGAACTGATAGCCATAACCCTGCTCCCAATCGCTTTCCGGGTTACTTCCGTTGGAAGTCTGTAGCGTGGTCGCTTCCTCAACCCACTCCTCTGATACCAGTTGTTTCCCTTTCCACGCCCCTTTCTGAAGGTATAGTTGGCCTAACTTGGAGATATCTTCGGTGGTTATGCTCAACCCCCATCCCCCGGTATTGATTCCATCCGGATCGGTTTCCCAGGTTGGATGCTCAATGCCCAGAGGTTCAAAAAGTCTGGGGGTAAGGTAGTCAAGCAGTGTCATACCGGTTACCTTTTGAATAATAGCCGATAACATGTATGTGGCACTGCTGTTATATACGAAATGGGTCCCCGGTTTGAACTGGACCTCCTGTGCCAGGAATCCTTTGACCCAGCTCTCCCCCTGCCTCATCTCCAGACCCGGCTCCCTCAGGTGTCCGGAGTTCATCTTCAAAAGATCCCTGATGCGCATGGCTTTCAGGTTTTCACCGGGCTCACCGGGCAGATCGTCCGGGAAAAAAGAGATTACCGGATCATCAATGCTGAGCAGTCCTTCATCAATGGCAATCCCTATGGCTGTGGATGTGAAACTCTTACTCAATGAATAGAGCATATGGGGAATCTCTGCTTCGTAAGGAGCCCACCATCCCTGGGCAACCACATTACCGTGCCGCCTGAGCATAAAGCTGTGAAGTTCATCCGGCATCTCATTGTCAACAGCCTCCAGGAAGTCGAGGATTGCACGTGAAGAGATCCCTTCCGCCTCCGGGCTGCGAACAGACTGATCATTGCTGACTTCCTCTTTTACAGGTGCCGTACAGGAGGTTGTGATTGCAATGAGAAGGAAAACGGGAATCCGGGTAAGGTTGAACTTCTTCATAACACTTAGATTTAAAGCCATATAAAAATAGAAAATCCATCTCTGCTTTAACCAAAAGCATTGAAAAAATTGATACTTTTAATTCCATGCGACTTGCGATCATTACAGATATCCACGAAGACATTGATAACCTGAAGAGGATCATGCGAAAGATCGATAAAAAAGGTTGCGACAAGTTAGTCTGCCTGGGTGATATCTCCGGGTACAGTCTTCCCTTTTACAAATACGGAAAGACCCGAAGCGCAACGGAATGTCTGTCGCTCGTGAGGGAGAGGTGTCAGATCATCATTCCGGGAAATCACGACCTCCATGCCGCCAGGAGAATCCCGGGACATTCAAAGGTTTTCGATTTTCCCCACAACTGGTACGACCTTGATCTGGAACATCGAAGGGAACTGGCCGCGGATGAGCTTTGGCTTCATGAAGATGATATGGATCACGGGTTCTCATCCGAAGATCTTCATTTCCTGTATGGTCTTCCCGAATATGAAATCCTGGAGACCGCGAATGTAAATATACTCCTGAGTCATTATGCCAGTCCAAACCTTTCTGGTTTCAGGAAGAAATTCTATACATGGGCAAGAGAGTTCTCCGGCCATTTTAACCTGATGGAAAAGCACAATTGCCAGCTGAGTTTCATCGGGCATGCCCATCCAAGAGGTTTTTTTGAAGTTACCGAAAACCGCTTCAGGCACATGGCCTACAGAAAACGGAAAATGACAAAATTCCCGGCTATCATTGGTTGTCCTCCTGTTACCCGACACCAATATCGCTCCGGTTTTTGTATATTTGATAGTGATCCCCTGGTTATAAAAGCATACCGATAAGCCTCCCCTGCAATGCCTAAGACTAGCTTAAACCGGTTTTTCCTCTCCATTGTGATGCCTTCCATCCTGGCCATAGGGCTCTTTATTCTCTCCATCTTCGTTGTAATCCTCCCGGCCTTTGAAAACAATATCATGAAGGGGAAGAAGGAGATGATCTCCGAGCTGACCAACACGGTATGCAGCCTCATTGATGAGTACCACCAGGAGTCCCTCGATAACCTGATACCGGTCGACTCGGCTCGGGCAATGGCCATTGAAAGGGTAAGGCAGATTCGTTACGGGGATGAATTGAAGGACTATTTCTGGATCATTGACAATCAGCCCTCCATGATCATGCACCCCTACCGGCCCGATCTGATCGGTCAGGATCTGAACGGTTACGAAGACCATGATGGCAAACTGCTCTTTGTGGAATCGGTCAGAACGGTGAATGAAAGCGGAGAGGGCTTCATCCATTATATGTGGCAGTGGAAAGACGATTCGACCAGGATTGTTCCGAAGCTCTCCTTTGTCATGGAGTTTCAACCATGGCACTGGATCGTGGGAACAGGGATTTACCTTGAAGATGTGAGGCTGGAGATTATTTCATTGAAAAAACGGCTCCTGACATTAACCCTGCTGATCTCTCTGATCATTAGCGCCATTCTCATATTCATCATCAGACAGAGCCTCAACATCGAGCGGAGAAGGGGCAAAGCCGAAGAGGAACTCATGCTATCGAGGGAGAAGTACAAATCGCTGGTGGAGGCATCTACGGAAGGGACCCTCATGTGGGTGGAAAGCACCCTTATCTTCTCAAATTTAAAATTCAGTCTCCTTAGCGGGTATGATCCTGATGAGATCCGAAGGATGAGGTTGGGAGATCTTTTCCAAATGGAATGGGAAAGCCTTGAAAAAGGAATCACTGATCCGAAAAAAAGCATATCCAGGGAGACAAAACTGAGATGTAAGGATGGCAGTACCCTGGAGGTGGTCATTTCGGCTTCAAAAATTAGCCATGCCGGTCAGGATGGATACATCATGGTCATTAAAGAGGTAAGCGACCTGATGAAATACGAGAAGGAGAGTGAGCACCTGGCCACTGAGCTGCAGGCCTCCCTTTTAATGATGAGCCGGCCTCTTCATTCGATTTCCCGTGAGGTCCGTCAATGCCCGTCGACAACCACCATCAGGGAGGCAGCCATGATCATGGCCAGGAAAAAGCAGGAGATCCTTTTGATTCATCACGTAGACCAATTGATCGGGATCATCAGCAACAGCGATCTGGTTAAACGTGCATTGTCGGTTGGCATGGATCCCGGAGAATCGGTTTTAAGGATCATGTCGGCGCCTGTCATTTCACTCAGCCAGGATGCATTGCTCTATGAGGGACTCCTCATGATGACCAGGCATGGCGTTTCACATTTGGCAGTATCCGGCAGAAATCAGAAGATTATTGGGATTGTGGGATACCGTGAGATCACGGAGATGCAGCAGAATATGGTTGATTTCCTCATCAGTGATATAGAACGCTCCGAAGAAGTGGAGCAAATCAGGGGGATCTATAAACGATTGCCGGTGCTGGTCAAAGCGCTCGTGGAGAGTGGCAGTAACACGGAAAATATGACCCATCTCATTACATCGGTGGCAGATGCGATTCACAGGCGCCTGATATTCCTGTCCATTGATGAGTTGGGAAGTCCACCCTGTAAATTTGCGTTTATGGTCATGGGAAGCCAGGGCAGAGGCGAACAGACCCTGGCCACGGACCAGGACAATGCCATCATCATCGAGGATTTGCCCAATGACAAATTAGCGGAAGCAAAAAACTATTTCCAGTTGCTGGGAAAAAAGGTAAACACGGATCTTAATGCAGTTGGATACAGGTTCTGCCCCGGGGAGATCATGGCCGGAAACCCCAAATGGAATCAAAACCTGGAAACATGGAAGGAATATTTCAGCGAATGGCTGCGAAAGAGTAATCCTGCCGACATCCTTGATGCAGCCATCTTCTTCGACTTCAGGTACATCCATGGTGAAATCTCCCTGGTGCAGGAGCTGCGCGATCATGTGAACCAAGCCTCAGAAAACAAATCTGTATTTTACTTCCATATGGCTCAATCTGTTTTAAAGATGAAGCCACAAGTCATTGGTTCAAACACGAATAAACTTGACCTCAAGAAGATCCTGCTTCCGGTTACCACCTTCATCAGGCTCTATTCCATCCGGGAAAAACTATTGGAAACCAGTAGTATCAAACGGGCTGAAATACTGCTTGACCACCGTGTTCTGGATCAGTCAACCTTCGACGAACTCTCACATTCATTCAATTACCTGACAAACCTGAGGATCAAAGGCCAGGTCAACAGCATTGCCCATAATGAGATACCGGATAATATCGTGGATATGAAACGGCTCAACCGCATTGAGGCTGTTGTTTTGAAAAAATTATTGTCCGATATCTCGGGACTTCAGACCAGGCTGAGCGGAGAGTTTAGCGTCATTTAGTGATCCTCAACGCAACGAACCGATGCTCCCCTGTTCCCTTGAATGGAGTAGCGGTATATATTTGATTTCTCGAAATTAAGAGCCCTGTACCAGATGTTTGTTGTCCCCGTTTTCTCACTGGCACTCCAGAAGGTTGCATATTGGCCAAGACCATAAAAGGTACCGGTATTGGATCGAAATCCGCCGGGAAGGGCCGTAAATCCGGAAGAGTTATCGCCCCCTGAATTTGGAAGATCCCAGTGAGAAAATCCAAGCTCCTTTAAACTGCCCCCTTCATCTGTCCCTCTCCACTCATATTTATCTGCTATATCCTGGCTCATCCCAAGCTGCACCTCCAGCACCTTCCACTCCTGATCAGAGGGCAGATGCCATCCATCGGGACATACACCCTGGACAACAGTCAGACTGTCGCTTACCCCGGCAGCGCCATTCATCGCCCCGGGCCAGGAGTACATTCCACCTGTGGTATCCCCATACTCAGCCATGTTGTCATACCAGCAGTAGGCCTTGTCAGTTACTCCCAGACTACTCCACTGGGCATCGTCTGTCACAAAAGGGATTGGGGTTCCATCCCCATAGTGGGTTACCCTCAGATTTTCAGCCATCCAGTTTTGATCACCGATCATGATGGTCCTGTAGTTATTTCCATCAAAATCTGTAACTGAACCGTAAGTGAGATCAGGATTGAAACCGCCGGTTGCATCTACTACAATGGTCACATAAGCCGATTTTGCACCTCCGTCATTATCTATCGCCACCACCCTGAAAATGATTCCCCCGATTACGCTGTCCCCAGCTGTCCAAAGGTACTTGTAGGGTTTTGCTGTTACCTCTGCCACATTTAAATTTTCCATATAAAACAGAACCTTGTCAACAGAGCCGTCCGAGTCCTCAGCCCTGGCTTCAATGGTGATCTGATCTCCCTTCATAATCCTTGTCCCGTCTGCGGGGGCAATAATCTCAATGGTCGGCGCTTCGTTTTCCTTCTCTTCGCAGGAAAAAAGAACGAATAACTGAATGAACCATGCGATGTAAACAAATCCACTTAACTTTTTCATTTTCCCTTCTCTTAAACGACAAAAATAGAGTTTCCATCCAACTTTCCTGTATAAATTATAAAAGTAACTATATTTGCATCCTTATATTTATTAATCTATATATATCCATACATGCAATTCAAACAGCTGGAGTTAAAACGGGAAGAGAGCTGGTTCAAACGTACCCTCCAATCAGCCCATATCAGGAGATCTCTGAAGGCCATCGCCATAGGCGCAATTGCAGGATTCTCCTTTTTCTATTTCACCGAAGGCAGACTGATGGAGAGTATGCCGGCCTGGGATGTGGCAAAGAGTTTCCTCATCGGGGGATTTTTCGGATTCTTCATCACAAACAGTCCGTGTGCAAGGGGACGTTGTTGAATCAATTTCCTGCGTTGCTTAACAGTACCATCACTGTCCCAAAATCCAGGATTCCGTGTAAAACGGCAAAATATGGAAATAATGTGGGCCTGAAATACAAAGCAATTCCAATCACGCAGGCAAAAGGTAAATACATGAACCCCCTGTATGCAATAAAACTAAAATCAGGTATAAAAGGGAGTGTGCAATGCTGGATTGAAAGAAAGAGTACAGGTAATGCCACACTGATCCATTTTTTGCTAAAATGTTCCCTTAAGCGGGGCATGATATAGACGAAATAGGTCGCCAGTTCCGCAAATGCAATGGTAACCGGAAAAACAAAAAGCAAAATATAAACCAGAGGAAGGTTAATGGGCTGAAACATCATATTGAAGGGAATGGAAACATCACCCCATAGCCAGATACTCAGAAAATAATTGGGAAGAAAAACAACCGGCCCGCACAACACAGTGAGCCCTAAAAACAGGGGAATATCTTTTATAAATCTTGCCCGGTTAAACCGAAACATTTGAAAGAAGTTCTTTCCCTCGGATTTAAAAAGGATCACAAGAATCAGGATACTGACAATATTTGTCGCAGAGGCCGACAGCAACCAGTATTTCTGAGATTCAACAAAAGAACCCGCAAGCAAGGCAATGATTACCTGAAACACCAGGAACAGGATCAATCTGCTGGGCAGCAGAACCAATGGAGTGCTTTTCATAACCCCTTCTCCTTCAGTGCAATAATCCTCTCAACCTCATGAATCAGCAAGGGGAAAGCTGGAGTCAGCATTCCATGCCCATATCCATCCATTTCATACAGCCGCGTATCCGGATGACCAACCACCTTCATCATTCGCATCAGGTATGCATTCTCCTCGTAGCGGCCCAGCATCTCCATCTCCCTGTCGCCGGTGATCAATAACAACGGAGGAGCATCGTTCCTGACGTGAAATAAGGGGGCCAGTTCGTCAATAATGGGTTGCGTACCCCCGATGCCACGCTCTTCCCTTACAGTAAAGTGGGTAATGGTATGACCGCTCAGGGGAATCAATCCAGCAATCCGGTTAGCATCAATGCCATGGAATTGCAGCCACCTCTTGTCCAGCCCCACCATGCTGGCAAGATATCCGCCGGCCGAGTGTCCCGATACAAATACCAGTTCCGGATCACCCCTAAACTCCCCGATGTGAGTCATAACCCAGGCCACGGCAGCCCCGGCATCTTCAATATATACCGGAGCCTTTACCCTGGGGTAGAGGCGGTAATTGACCGCCACAACAGCCATTCCCTTCTGTTTAAGTTCCTGGGGAATATATTTATCTCCACTGGTCAGCCCACCCCCATGAAACCATACCACAGTTGGAAATCCCTTCACGGAATGGGGATAATAGAGATCGAGCACACAGCGTTCATCCATGTATTCATCCGCCTGGATATCCTCTCCGGAGTAATATGGAATGTTCTCCAGTGTACTGTATTCGTTCTCCTGGGCATCCGGGTGAACCTGGGTATCCGGGTGAACCTGGGCATCCGGGTGAACCTGGGGAAAAAGAACAATGGCTAAAAAAATAAAATATCTCATGATTCTCATCAGTGGCAGCTTTGGATCAAATATAAGAAATAAGATGGATGATGGTTTTGATTTGATCCGGGTGCTCCGACACTGGGTTGATCCCAAAAAATAACCGCCCCGGACAGAAATCCGGTGCGGTTATTTTACCCTTGATTTTGTTTCTGTTACTTCTTCATGAACCTCATGGTGATCCTGCCATCCCGGGTATCTGCTGTAACAAAATAGATCCCAGTGTTCAAATCGCCCGTTTCGATCACCTTACTGTCCGTGATCGGGAAACTAAGGGTCCTGATCTTCCTGCCCATGATATCGGAGAGGGTTATTGCGGTCATGCCCGGATAGACAACAGCCATCCGGAATTCTGCCGGCGTAGGATAGAGCATCATCTCAATTCCCTTGATCTCCTTTACGGAAGTATTGTCCTCCTGGGGTACCCCGATATTGTCGATGTAGATCGTAGAGGGAAGATAGTCCCTTGACTCCTCGGCCGTTTCGGGAAATTCCGGGAACATGGTCAGTCTCTCATAATAATGGCCGATGGCATCGGTGAATTCATACAAAATCAATTCCCATTCCTCGGTCTTTGTGTTGGTTGCATAAACACTGACCACATCACTGCCGGTCAGGCTCAACTCCACCTTGAGCGCAGTGGGGCTTACCATCTCCTTCCAGACCATCATGGCCAGGATATGGTTGTCCTCGGTGAATGAAGTCATGACATCGTAGTCGGTATACATCCCGACCCACCGGTCGGAAGTTTCCCTCACATAGAAAGAAAGTACACTGTCGGAATCATTCACATCATCCTTAAAGGGGTTCAGAACGATACTGATATCTTCATTTGAGCCCTCAGGTCCGTTGGCAAAGACCCTCCATGCAGTATCGGCCTCGCCTCCTTCGAAATCGATCATTCTTTCAAGCTGTGCAAAGGCACTGACAGTGAAAGCAATAAAAAAGAATAGTGTAGCAAGTTTTTTCATACATAAATGATTTAAGTTAAAATAGGTCGTTCATTCAATCCATCTTTTAAGGTTGCAAATTACTCATTTTATCCCTATAAGACGTCAATATAAAAAACACCTGTTCAGAATATTTGTTCTGCTGTGAAGTTGTTTCAACTTCCCGGTCCTTGCATATCAGTTTAAAAAATCCAAACTTGCATCATCCGGAACCAAGATTGCTTTTGAATGAAATCGACTAATCATTGCTGGACCAGAATTGAAACCGAGACTTTAAAAAGTCTTGTTTCACCCTATCAGATCCAGCAATTCCTGGATGAATGCAATTACAACGCCACTGAAGAAACCCGTTCACCGCGATATGTCCTCGAACATAAAAGAGCCCATTGCCTGGAGGGGGCTATATTTGCGGCTGCCTGCCTGGAATGGCAGGGAAGACCGCCGATGATACTTGATCTTCAGGCATTTAATGACGACGACCATGTCATCGCGGTGTTTAAACAGGGAAGATGCTGGGGTGGCATCGCGAAGTCGAATTTTACAACCCTGCGCTACCGCGAACCTGTTTATCGCACGCTCAGGGAGCTTGCCATGTCCTATTTCGACCTCTATTTCAATACCCTGGGGGATAAATCCCTTCGGGCTTATTCCCTCCCTTATAACCTGAACCGGTTCAACTCCATTGAATGGAGAACGACCCTGAATGACCTTGAAGATATCGGTTATTTCCTTGATCGGGCGAAACACTTCCCCCTGATATCCAAAGCTCAGGCTGAGAGGCTTGAAAGAGCCGCCCCTCTCCTTCTTGAGTCCTCCATGATGGGTTCCGATCCTGCAGGTCTGTTCACCCCGGGTTCCGGGAAGAAAACAGGCCCGCAAATTCACTAACAGATTGAACAATTCATCTCAAATTGCGTATTCATTATTACAAACTTTCAATTTGCCAAAATAAACTTGAATTGAAGTTATACATCAAGAACATGGTCTGCATCCGCTGCCAGATGGTAGTAAAAGCTGAATTGGAAGTTATCGGGCTGAAATACACGGATGTCAAAATCGGAGAGGCTGATATTACCGGGAATATTCAATCGGATCAACTGAAACAATTGGGAATAGCATTAAAACAATCCGGGCTGGTTTTAATGGATGATAAAGTAAGTATCCTGGTTGAAAAAATAAAAAGTTCGATTATTGAACTTCTATATTACACTGAAAAGCAGATTAAAGTCAGCCTTTCTGTTTATCTCAGCGAAAAGCTAAATCACAATTATTTTTATCTCGCCAATATTTTTTCAGAGCAGAAAGGGGTCACCATCGAAAAATTTTACCTGACCCATAAAATCGAAAGAGTAAAAGAATTAATCGTATATGATGAGCTAAATCTTTCAGAAATAGCATACAAATTGAACTACAGCAGTGTTGCCCATCTTTCAAATCAGTTTAAGCAATATACAGGATTAACACCCACCCATTTTAAAATGCTTAAATCCAAAAGTTAACGGTAAGAGTTACAATTTACACATTTGTGAACTTCGAAATATCGACGACCGATAAAAGGCATTTTTGTTCATCCTCTGTAACTACGCCCTCCATATATACCTGGCAAAGAGGCTTTCTGTCATATCCAAGCAACACCTTGCACGATTCTTTACTATTACTGGTATAAACTTTTTTGAAAAAATTATTAAATACCGGTTTTGAGTCTTCTGAAATAAAAAGTTTAAAATTGCTGTCAATCAAACTGAAGCGCCTTTCACCCAACATATCGGCACCTGTGAAATTCAAATCGCAGATTGCTCCTTCAGCATCCAGAGAGAAAAAACCCATGGGGGCTAAATCAAACAACATGGTGTACTTTTTTAAGGCTGTTTCTGCTGTTTCGTAAGCCTGTCGCAGCTCTTCATTTTGCATCTCCAATTCAATCTGGTGTACCTGTAATTCGTGCAGAAGTTTATTTAGATCGATTTCCTTCAATGCAGCTTCCTCCTTTTTTTGCTTCATCTTCAATAGCTTTTCAGCTTTCTCACGCAGCATTTTTGGATCGGTGAAATCCATTTCCTCGTTTATCATGACTCAATTATTTTTTGTAATTATAATTATTTCTGAGGGCATTTCAAGGTGATTCATTAATACATTGATCGACCATTCCGTGTCAAGTTCATTTACACCGGCTGCAATTACCTTCATTTTAATATCGCTATTTTCCGGTTTTGCCACCAGCCTGGAGATCTTTTGTTCCGTCTTTTTTCGTAATGCTTCAGGGATAAACAATTGCATAAAATTCTGACCTGTAACATCTTCTCGCCTTCTGCCGAAAAATGTTTCAGCCACCGGATTAAATTCCATAATTTTCCAGTCAGCTGATATTTTCAGGATTATCTTTGAAGAAGAGTCAATAAGCAGCCTGTTCTCCTGATTCATTTTATGTAATTGTTCTTCTACCAGTTTCAGTTCTGAAATATCAATAAACGTAATAACCAGTCCGTCAATCCGGTCGTCGAAGGTGCGGTAGGGCATAATACGGATGGAAAACCACCTCCCGTCTTTGGTTGAAATTTGCTTTTCAATAAAAATGAGCGTCCTCAGAACCTCGCGTGCATCATCAGGCAGGTCCGGGTAAAGAAGTTGTGAAGTCTGATCGGTAAATGGCCTTCCGATGTCGCTTTTTATAAGCTTAAATATTTTTGTTGCCTGATCGGTGTAACGACGTATATTCAATTCTTTGTCGAGGAACAAAGTAGCAATATCGGTACTGTTTAGCAGGTTTTTCATGTCATTGTTTATCCGCGAATAATCTTCCACCTTCGCCATCAATTCGGCATTTACCGTCTGAAGTTCTTCATTCAGGCTCTGCATTTCTTCCTTGGAGGTGGTGAGTTCTTCGTTGGTGGATTGCAATTCTTCATTGGTCGATTGCAGCTCTTCATTGGTCGATTTAAGCTCTTCCTGGGATGTTTGCATCTCCTCCACCAGGTTTTGCATCTCCTCACGAATATGCTGTAACTCTTGCTCCAGTTCTGCCTCCCTGATACTGACTGCCGTTTCCTTTCCTTTTTTCTCCGGTGTTGTGCTGTCAGCAGGTTGCGGAACATCAGTAAAAATGATCATCAGCTTGCCATATAAAGGTTCCGGCTTCTGAATCCACTGGATATTCACATTTAAAATGATCGAGCCCCCATTTGTGCCTATTTGAACATGGTGCAATACCACTGCTTCTTTTTTCATTACCGCCTTACGAAATCCAATGGCAAAGTCATTTTGGAAACCTGGCCTTAACATGGCAAAAATATTCAGGTTTGCCTTTCCCACTGCGGGTTCCAGGTATTTCCCCGTCCGACCGCTGATGTATAATATATCGCCGTTTTCATTTACCAAAACCCCGGCAGGAGAAAATTTCTGCAGCAGTAGTTGATCGGCAAATGTTTGAATGTTCATCATTGGTTTGTCAGATTCAGTATTTTCAATTTTACCCGATTTGGGGCGGGTAAATGAAGAAGGAAAATCGAATAATTGCGGGGTTAAGTTGGCAACAGATCGTTTAAAAATTTTCAGGCTGCTATCCAGCGGAGTAAAAAGATGGCTTTGCACACCAAGTGTTTCGGACGTTCCAAGCAGCAAAATCCCTTCCTCGTTCAGGCTGTAGTAAAACAAGCCAAGCAATTTTTTTTGCAATTCGGGATCCAAATATATTAACAGGTTCCGGCAGGTTAGTATATCGATATTGGTAAAAGGAGGATGCATGGTAATGTTGTGTTGGGCAAACACCACCATTTCCCTGATTTCCGTATTGATACGGTATCCGTCATCTGTTTTGGTGAAATAACGGTTTAACCTCGCTGGCGATACATCGGCTTCTATATTGATCGAAAACAATCCTTTCCGGGCGGTATCCACGGCATCGCTATCGATATCGGAAGCAAAAATTTGCATTGATAATCCTGTGTTCGGATTGATTTTTTCCAGCACTTCTTTGAATACGATAGCCAGGGAATAGGCTTCCTCTCCCGTAGAGCAACCAGGTACCCAGGCCCTCAATTGTGAATTTGGTTTCATTTTCTCAATCAGTGCCGGAAATCCCTTGTCTTTCAACTTTTCCCAAACATGGGAATCGCGAAAAAAATTGGTTACACCAATCATTAACTCTTTGAACAGGATATGCACTTCCTTGGGATTTTCCTGCAAAAAGTGGACATACGAAAAAATTCCATCAATTTTATGTATGCTCATTCGTCTTTCGATACGGCGATAAACCGTATTCTTTTTATACAGAGAAAAATCATTGCCTGTATGTGTTCGCAGTAAAATAATAACTTTTTCAAGCGCGCTGTTACCTTTTTCTTCAACATTCAGGTTTGATTTAACTACAGGTATATGTTTAAGAAAATGAATAAGTTCCAAAGGTAATTTATCCGGCGGGGCCACTATGTCCACCAGCCCCGATTCGATGGCATTCCGTGGCATACTGTCAAACCGGGCTGTTTCGGGTTCCTGCACCAATACAATTCCGTTTTTCTCTTTTATGGCACGTATTCCATTGCTGCCGTCGGAACCCATTCCTGAGAGAATAATACCGACCGCATACTCCTTCTGATCATCGGCAAGTGAGCGCAGAAAAAAATCGACAGGAAGACGAAGTCCCCGGGCTTCAACAGGATCAAACAGGTGCAGCATACCTTTGAAAATAGACATGCTCTTGTTTGGAGGAATCACATAAACATAGTCAGGCTTTATTTTCATGCGGTCTTCGACCTGAAAAACCTGCATGCCGGAAATCCGCTGCAGCAACTCGGGAAGCATTCCTTTTTGTGTAGGATCCAAATGCTGGATGACCACATAAGCCATTCCGCTGTTTTCCGGCACATTGCCTAAAAGTTGCTCAAGCGCTTCCAGTCCACCCGCCGAAGCGCCGATACCCACAATTGGAAATTTCCGGGCTTCTGATCCGGGTCTCTTATCTTTTGATGAATCAGCCGGATTTGCCTTTTTACTTTTCAATTATTCTCGAATTATTTCGTTATCGAAAAACCTCCTTATTGAATCCCCGGGTCGGTATATCCGGGTTGAATTTAATAATACATTTTAAAATTATAAAATATACACATTCGTTCTTATAGACAGCACAGATCATCCTGTTAAGGATTTTTGCCCATTTCCAACTGCTTTAATTGGGGACAAAAATAGAAGTCGGGTTTAAGGAATTGTTATATAATACCGGGAAAAAATTACATCATTCACACTTTTTTTTTATAAAAAAGTACGGCCAGAATTTTTGAACGATGGATCTCTTTATATAAGTTTGTAACCTTTACAATTCTGAAAAATAATGATTTACCATTTCCCTTAAATCGACTATATCTATTGGTTTGGAGATATAGTTATTACATCCTGCTGCAAGTGACTTTTCTCTTTCACCGAATAATGCAGAGGCGGTTTGTGCGATGATCACTACATCCTTATTAAACTCCCGGATTTTACGGGTGGCTTCATAACCATCCATTTCCGGCATATTTAAATCCATCAACACCAGATCGATGTCAGGATTATTCCGACAAACTTCATCCGCTTCAACTCCGGTTTTTGCTTTTAAAATTTTCTTGGTAACCCCTTCAAACATTTTAATAATAAGCATTTCCGAATATTTATCATCTTCAACAATTAAAATATTAAGTTTTCTGGTTTCATTCTTTGTGGATTGGTCTGATGGGACAACCTGAGGGGTATGATTCGTTTCCTTTACCAGTTGGGCCGGTATGGTAAAAAAGAAAGTGGAACCTGAAGCATTTAAATCCTTTTCGGCATTATTCTCTACCCAAATTTTTCCTCCCAGCATTTCAACATAAGCTTTTGAAATGGACAAACCCAGTCCGGCTCCTTCGTAATTACTTTTAAATGATTCGTTGCCTTGCCTGAACCGTTCAAAAATGATATTTTTCTGTTCTTTTGGAATTCCGGGTCCGCTATCTTTAACATAAAATTCGAAAAATCCGCTTTTTTTAAAGTACCCCAATTCAATGGAGCCGGTTTGCGTAAACTTAATCGCATTTTTAACCAGGTTCGTGAGCACTGCATATAATTTTTCACGATCTGTACTTATAAAAGCCTCATCTCCAGTTAATTCATTTTTAAAAGAAATATGCAATTTCTTCCGTTCTGCCTCCAGCTTGAAAAAGTGATAAATATACTCCACCTGTTCGTTGACATTGGTTTCTGAAACTGAAACTTTAACTTGTTGTGATTCTATTTTGGAAATACTGATAATATCGTTTATAATATTGAGCATGCGTATTCCGCTTTTCTCGATTATATCAATATATTTTTGCTGATCTCCACTATTTAACTTTAACGTTTTAAGCAGCTCGGTAAAACCCAGGATTCCATTCATGGGTGTCCTGATTTCGTGGCTCATGTTGGCCAGAAAAGCTGATTTCAACCTGTCGCCTTCTTCCGCTTTTTCTTTGGCTTTTATTAATTCGTTCTCGGCGTGTTTGCGCTTTGTAATGTCAACCAGGGTCACCAGACATTTTTTGTCGATATTGCTGATTATGCCGTTTACGAGTATGTATTTTATTGAATCGTCGCCCGTTTCCAGTTTAAGTTCGCAGGTTTCTTTTAATTTGCTTTTAAATATTTTTTGCAGAAATAGATTATAAACGGCTCTGGTATCAATAGATACAAAAAAACCAAAACTACTTTTCATCAGCTGCGAACGTTCTTTCCCCAATATACCTTCGGCACTAATGTTCAAATCTGTAATTACCCCATTTTTTGTCAGTGTCAGGTATCCTGAAGGGGCAAAATCGTATAACTCGGTATATTTCATCTCTGCAAGTTCTGCTTTCTCTTTTGCCTGTTTAAGCGCTTCATTCTGCATTTCCAGTTCTAACTGATGTACTTCAAGTTCGTGAATGAGTTTTAAAGTACCGGATTCGGAAAAAGTGGCTTCTGAACCTTTCTTTTGATTGTTTACCTTTTTTATTTTTAAAAACAATTCTGCAGCCTGACGTAGCTTGTCAGATTTGTTTACTGTCATTATTTGGCTATTCATACTGGGAAGATTTAAATTCAATACCAAAAAAATCATATACCTTCAGTCTGAAGCTGGTCTCTCTGACAGTTTCCTCCAGCGTCAAACAGGTAATTGCAAATGATAACAACGCAAAACGCCCTTAAATTTTTACGTTTTGTAAATTATCCAGAACTCCAAATGCTTTAAGCAGCCATATCACAAGAATGATTACTACAACTGCATTCAGAATTACTTTAATGGTTCTTTGCATTGGAATGTAGCTGTTCACCAGCCAAAGAATTACCCCAACAACAAGAATGACGATAACGATGGTTAATATGGGCATGATACAATTTTTAATGTGTACCTAAAATCCGCTGATCAAAAATCAGCTTAATCATGCAAAAAAGTATTACATCATTTTGAAAAAGAGTTAGATGGTTCACCCATTCAGGATTAAATGCCTGCAGGAATATTAATGAATTGCTTCCAGTACTGGTTCTTTCTCTAATTACATGAAAAAAATCTACAACATTGAATGAACTTATCGATATCATTGCTGGTCAGTTAATGAATTAATATCACGAACTCAGCTTTTTATTATACTTTTAATAGATAAAAAATTAAATCAATACCAATATGAAACTAATGTCATTATCCAAATGCATTTTGCTCATTGCGATGGCCACTTTTGCATTCAGTTGTACCCAACAGCAAGAAAAAAAGGAAAGTGCGGCGGTGGGTCCCGATGGTCTGGACCGCACTGTTCTTCCTATTAAAACTCCCCCGCGACAAACCTATACTGAACTGGATGTTCGCAATGCAACTCCACCGGAACGTTTCGAGGTTAAGGCTCCCGAAGGAGCCCCAAACGTAATCCTGGTGCTCATTGACGACCTCGGGTTTGCCGGAACCAGTGCCTTTGGAGGACCGGTAAGTACTCCAACATTTGACCGCATTGCCAGCGAGGGTATTTATTACAATAACTTCCATACTACCGCGGTGTGTTCACCTACACGCGCAGCCCTCAAAAGCGGACGCAATCACCATGTGAATAACATGGCCTTTATTACTGAGATGGCAACCGGTTTTCCCGGTGGTACCGGAGAAATTCCACAAAATGTTTCACCCGTTGCCGAAATGCTTCGCCTGAACGGTTACAGCACCGGTGCCTTCGGTAAATGGCATGAAACAGCAACCTGGGAAACCAGTGTATCAGGACCGATGGACCGTTGGCCTCACCGCCAGGGCTTTGATAAATTTTATGGATTTTTTGGGGGAGAAACCAACCAGTGGGCTCCGTTTGTATATGACGGTACACATGTGGTTGAATTACCGGAAGATCCCAACTACCATTTCATGAACGATATGACCAACCAGGCCGTAGCCTGGATGAAATACCAGAAGGCATTAACACCCGATAAACCATACTTCATGTATTTCGCTCCGGGCGCCACACATGCACCTCACCACGTACCGCAGCAATACATCGACAAATGGAAGGGTAAATTCGATAGCGGCTGGGATGCCATTCGCGAACAAATTCTTGCACGCCAGATTGAAATGGGCATTGTCCCCGAAGGCACAACGATGGCTCCAAAACCCGAGGCTATTCAAAATTGGGAAAGTCTGACACCCGATCAGAAAAAACTGTTTACCCGCCAGGCTGAAGTGTTTGCAGGGTTTTTGGATATGACCGATCATGAAATTGGCCGCCTGCTGGATGCAGTGGAAGAGACAGGGCAGGCAGACAACACCATGGTCATCTTTGTATATGGCGATAATGGCACCAGCGCTGAAGGGGGTACGAATGGTATGTTCAGCGAAATGACCTACTTTAACGGGGTACAGGAAACCGTTGAGGACATGCTCAAAAATTATGAAAAATGGGGCGGCCCGGAGACCTATCCGCATATGGCAGCCGGCTGGGCAGTCATGTTTGATACGCCTTTTCAGTGGACCAAGCAAGTGGGTTCTGACCATGGAGGAACCAAAGTGGGCATGGCAATCCGCTGGCCTAAAGGGATCAAAGCCAATGGTGCCTTGCGGACCCAATTTAGCCATGTAATTGATATTGCACCTACTATTCTGGAGGCAGCAGGTTTACCCGAACCAAAAATTGTAAATGGTGTGGAACAGCGCCCAATGGACGGAACCAGCCTGGTGTATTCTTTTAATGATGCCACTGCCAAAGAACGACATACCACCCAGTATTTTGAAATAGCCGGCAACCGCGCCATTTATTATGATGGCTGGTATGCACGTACCATCCATAGGGCGCCCTGGGAAAGGGAACCAAGAAGACCTTTGGCTGAAGATGTCTGGGAGCTTTACTATACGCCTGATGATTTCAGCCTTGTAAACGATCTCTCCGCTCAGAACCCTGAAAAACTGAAAGAGTTACAGGATCTGTTTATGAAGGAAGCAGAAAAGAATCATGCTTTACCCATTGATGACCGGGTATTTGACCGTATGATTGCTGCCAATGTTGGTCGTCCGGATATTATGGGCGATCGTAAATCGCTGACACTGGCCGAAGGCATGGTAGGTATGTCTGAGAATGTGTTCCTCAATATTAAAAACAGACCAGTCACCCTTACGGCTGACCTTGAGATACCGGCCGGTACTACAGCCAATGGTATTCTAATCGCACAGGGCGGACGTTTTGGTGGATGGGCGCTCTATGTGAAAGACGGGATTGTCGCTTACGACTATAATTTCCTGGGAATGCAACGTTACACTGTGGCTGCCAATCAAAAACTGACACCGGGAAAACATACCGTGAAGTTTGATTTTGTATACGACGGCGGAGGTCCCGGCAAAGGTGGATTGGGTACGATTTATATTGACGACAAAAAAGTGGGTGAGGGAAGGATAGAAAATACCCAGTCAGGCATCTTTTCGGCTGATGAAACGGCTGATGTGGGCATTGATCTGGCTACGCCGGTTGTAGAAAGAATTGGCGCCGAAGCCAAATCAAAATTCAACGGAAGTATCCCCAAACTGGTGGTGGAAGTGAAATAGTAAAAGGTTCACTCTTTACTGTTGAAAATGGCGGAGAGTGGAATTCAATGGACTGTTCCGGTTGGCAAATCAGACAGAGAGGGGGGTGATTTTAATCACTCCCCTTGCTTTTTAGCAGCATCAGGAAATGGCTTTACTTTAAAGTAATCCCCTTTCATGCAGGTCATAAATCAGTTCTGAGATATGTGCCTTGCCGGTCTTTTCCAGGATATTTTTGCGATGTGTCTTTACGGTATGTTTACTCAGGAACAGCTTTTCAGCAATTCCTTCACTATCAAGGCCTTCCTGTACCAGCTTGATAATCTCAAATTCGCGCTCTGTGAAAATATTACCTGTCAGCAGCAGTTCATCATCAGGATATCTGAAATATGAAAGATCATTCCCCACATAATAATGATAACCATGTTTCATCTTTTTGCACCAGCTGATATCAGTGTTGATATGGATCATATATACAGCTTCAGCAGGAACAAGGCCATAAAAAAGATAACATTGAATCAGCTGGTTTATGTAATTTCTTTCCGGACTTCGCATCCTGAAATTTGTTGAAATCACCATTTCACCTTTTTTTGCCACAAAAAGTTCATGGGCTGTTTTAAATAGTTTAACCAGTCCCAATTCAGCCCTTTTAAGATCATCAGGATGTGTTGCTTCCTTTAAATGGTAAGAGGTCAGGTCCTCCGGCTGAACACCAAGCATCTTCATGCATCCCTGGCTGACAAATAAGGTTTTCATGTGAAGCATGTCGAAAACAGAGAGAAACTGCCTATTTTCTTCCATCATCTCCTCAAGCGACCGTATGAAGGGATCATGCCTGTCTATACCATTGAACCCAACTGAAGAATAGGCTTTCTTAAACTCGAAAAACAAATTGTATGGTCCATAGTCTTTTAACATGCTTTTACCCTCAATCTTTAAGACCCTAATATAAAAAAAATACACCCCGATAGGTATTCCTTAATGCATTAAAAAGGAATAATATTAAATTTTATAATCAGTATAAATTCAGTTTCAAACTGAAGTGTACATTGAAGACGGCTTCTTGCTAAATAAACCATGCAAAAAGAAACAGAAATTACCATATCATCTGACTCCAAAGGCCATCTGCTGGAAGGGGGGAAAAATTATAAATTATACCTGCCACCAGGTATCCCTGCCTCAGATTTCTGGTCAATAATTGTTTATGATGCGCATAGCCGCCTGATGATCCGTACCGATCAGCCTTGGCCTTCAGTATTCAGCTCTGACAAAAACCTGATTCGAAATGATGATCATTCTGTGGAAGCCTGGTTTGGTCCTGAATCCTTAAAAGGGAAAGAACACAACTGGATAAAGACCAGATCGGGCATAAATTGGTATATGATTCTGCGGCTCTATTATCCTCTTGATTCATGGTTTGACAGAAGCTGGCGGCCCGGAGAGATAGAAAAAATAATATAAATGATTAATTTCAATAAAAAACTATTCTTACAAAAATTTGAAGAAAATGAGATCTATGAAAAAGAATCTTTTAATTGAGTTTTCCCTGTGCATACTGGCGCTGCTGACAGTGTATAGTCCTTTTGCATGGTCACAGGCAGAGGTAAAACGTCCGAATATTGTAATCATCCTTGCTGATGATATGGGATATTCAGACATGGGCATGTTTGGCAGCGAGATAAAAACTCCCAACCTCGATGCACTGGCATCAAACGGAGTCCGTTTCACAAATTTCTATACCCATGCCAGCTGTTCCCCTTCCCGATCGATGCTTCTTACAGGAGTCGATACCCATGTTAACGGGCTCGGCAATATGGACGAATGGACAGCCCCTAACCAGGTTGGGAAACCCGGATATGAAGGAAATCTTAATGACAGGGTGGCCACTATTCCACAGTTGCTGAAAGACGCAGGTTATCACACCTACATGGTGGGAAAATGGCACATGGGAAAATCACCGGATAAAATTCCGGCTGCCCGTGGCTTCGAGCGCGATTTCAGTTTGCTCGATGGTGCCGGAAGTTACTGGGATATGACCAATTTTACCGCCCTCAATCCCAACTCTCTTTATACTGAGGATGGTAAATATCTCACCAAACTTCCTAAGCATTATTATGCAACAGAAACTTACACGGACAAAATGATAAGTTTTATCGATGCCAATCACGCCGACGGCAAGCCTTTCTTTGCGTATGTCGCACACCAGGCGCCTCACGACCCCTACCACCTCCCGAGGAACTGGCGCGATAGGCATGTAGCTCAATATGATTTCGGATGGGATATGATAAGGGCCGCACGCCTTCAGCGACAAAAAGAACTTGGCATAGTACCTGAATCCACTGACCTGTCTGAGCGTATGTGGTTCGTTCCGGAATATGCCCTGCTGGCACCTGGTGCCCGGGCAATGATTGGCAGAAAAATGGAGCTCTATGCAGGACTGGTAGAGAACCTCGACTATCATGTCGGCCGGCTGATTGACCATCTTAAAGAAATAGGAGAATATGAAAACACCATATTCATTGTGTTTGGCGATAATGGTGCAGAGGGGACCGACCTGGCTGCCATGATTGCCGGAACCCCAGGTAGCCGCGACAATCTCTATTTTGCAGCGAAGTGGTCGCAAACCGATCCGAATGCATGGGGCGATCCCGGCTCATATGTTGGCTATGGTGCAGGCTGGGCGCAGGTTTCAATGACTCCGTTCAGCCAGTACAAAGGGTGGCTGGCCGAAGGGGGAATAAGGAATGCGCTCATTGTATCAGGCCCTGCCGTTAAGAGACAGAAAGGGAGTATAAACAACGGACTTATGTCTATAGCCGATATTACGCCCACACTGCTTGAAGTCGCAGGTGCCACTTATCCGAAGAACCTGAACGGACATGCATTACCTGCCCTTATCGGCAAATCATGGTTGAAGGTTCTGTCCGGGGAGTCTGAGTCACCCCGATCGCATGAAGATTATATGGCATGGGAACTTTTTGGCAACCGTGCAATTCGTCAGGGCGACTGGAAGCTACGATGGGAAATTAAACCCATTGGCAAATCTGAATGGGAACTGTTTAATCTTTCTGCCGATCCGGCAGAGAGGAACGATCTGGCTTCTGCCAATCCCGATAAAGTAAGGGAAATGCTTATGCTCTGGGACGACTATGTGGCTGACAACAATGTTATTTTGCCCAGCCGTTCTCCTTTTGAAGGGCTTTACGACCAGTTACCGCCGCGCTTCCCTGTTGAAGCCGGGTATCCGCCGCTGGTAAACAAGCAACAGTATACTCCTCCCGCAGAATTAATGGCCACTCCAAAGCAATAATTACCATGAAAAAATACTTATCAGCCTCCAGCACCTTCTTCATAAGGAATCTTACAATCATCGCAATTATCCTGGTTTTAAGCCAGCCTGAAACACTGCAGGCACAGGGTGACGGTGCCCGGTTTTACTGGAAAGGATTGATGGGAACAAACGCAATCCCTGTGATAGCAAATTCAATGGAAGGAAATGCAAATCCTTTTGATCCCTCGCATAATGTAACACCGGGATCTGATTTTACTGCTTCCATGAGTCTGGCCGGATATGCAAAAATGCTTCCCCTGTTTAAGCGGTCGGCAATGGTTTCAATACTCCAACCTATGGGCAGAATAGCCGGTGATTTGTCACTGAACGGGATAGACTACAGCAAATTTGCCAGGGGATTCGGAGATCCTATGCTGCAATTCGGCATGAATGTTATCGGACCTAAGCCTATCATGAACATTCCCGATATGATGAGGTATAAACCAAAATTTTCTGTCGATATTATTGGCACCCTGGCTATTCCGATCGGTGAATATGACAATACCAGTCCCGTTAATATTGGCCAGAACCGCTGGTACGGACGTATCGGTACACCGGTTGTCTGGCAAATCGGATCATGGGTTCCCGGCAAACGTACCACACTCGAATTTCTGCCTGCCATCTGGCTATTCGGCGATAACAACGACTTTGTCGGCATGAAGATGGAGACAAAACCCATGTATCAGCTTGAAGGACATCTCACCCGCGATTTTATGGAAAGATTTTGGGGCTCTTATGATGTCATCTCTTATTCAGGGGGTAAAGCAACCATCGATGGCGTTGAAGGGAGTACTATGAACAACCTTGGCATGGGGGGTACACTCGGCTACCACGTCAATGATAACCTGCAACTCACCGTTTCTTACAACACAACCATAAATGATAAAGATGCTGAAGACCTGAAAATGGACGGTTTTCGCATCACGCTTATTTATGGATGGCACCCCATTATAGAAGGGATGAAAAGGTTGAATGAAAATGAATGAAATTGAGATGGAAGAATCATTAATCTTAACCATTTTCAATATGTTAAGTTTAGTAACTACCTATATCACGATATGAACCGATACCCATCCATTACCCTCCTGATCTTCTTCATGATCATTACCTGCTTCAGTGCAGACGCCCAGGAAAAGAAGAAGTTTCTCTCTTCCTTTCATGACAGCCTCGATAATGCAATTGATGTAAGCGACTGGCTGATAAACAAAAAGGGGGTTCTGGTTGTGCCAACTGTGATTACAGAACCGGCGGTTGATTACGGAGCTGCAATTGCAGCAATCTTTTTTCATTCATCTTACTCCGAAAAAAAAGGTCCGCCTAGCATTTCCGGTGCACTGGGTGGTGCAACGCTGAACGGCACCTGGGCAGCAGGTATCTTTCACCTCGGCTTCTGGAAGATGGACCATATCAGGTACATGGGAGCAATAGGAAGAACCAATGCCAATCTGGGCTTCTACGGATCAGGAAACCCTGGTTTAATGGGTATAGAATCTGTGAATCTTAATATGGATGCATGGTTTCTCGCACAGCAGGTCAAGTTCAGACTGGGCGAGTCAGATTTCTTCGTGGGAGGAAGGTATATCTTGCTTAGTACGCATAACACTTTCGAAATTCCGATCGACATACCCGAATTTTCCGGTACAGCCGACACCTCAACCCTCAGTGAGGTTTCGCTTAAATTTGAGTTTGAATCGAGAAATAACGTGTTTACACCCACAAAGGGGCTGTTTTTTGGACTGACCGGCACCTACAGTGATACCTGGCTTGGGGGCGATGCGTTGTACGGAAGAATGGGGCTCACCCTGATCGGATATATCCCTGCCGGCAATAAGGTCTTCCTGGGGTTAAGGCATGAAAGCAATTATGCATTCGGTGATATCCCGTTTTACGCCAGGCCAATTATCAGTATGCGGGGAGCACCGATGATGAAATACCAGAATAAAAACACACTTCTGATGGAGGCAGAGGTGAGCTGGAATGTATATAAACGATGGTTCGTGTCAGGTTTCACAGGAATAGGAAATGCTTTTGAAAGCTTTGACGATTTTGAAGGCGGGAAGAGTGTGACCACTGTGGGTGCAGGCTTCAGGTATAAACTGGCACGTAAACTCGGGACAAATATGGGGATCGATTTTGCTTTCAGCCAGGATGATTTTGCCTTTTACATTGTTTTCGGAACCGCTTGGCTTAGATAGATTTTATTGATTTGTTGTCAGAAATGAAAAAAAATGTAACTGTTTCCACAAAAACAGAGGCAAAACAGAAACCTGCAGTCAAAAGGGTTCAGTTTTATCATGTACCCCGGAATGATCGTTATGAAATGGGGAGGCAGATGAGGAAAAAATGCCCCCGTTCATCGCATAAGATATGGGAACCACCGGTAAATCGAAAGTCACCGGTTAGTTTTATCATTGAAAGCGATAAGGAACGTATTCAGAAATTAGTGCCTCTTCGTCATGGCCGCATGGCAAGGTCTCCCTTTACATTTTACCGTGGTGCGGCACTGATCATGGCTGCTGACTTATCAGGCACACCGGTCACCGGAATGTATGTGCAAGCCTGCGGCGATGCCCATCTGTGTAACTTCGGCGGATTTGCCACTCCGGAAAGGAACGTGATTTTTTCAATAAATGATCTTGACGAAACACTGCCTGCACCATGGGAATGGGATGTCAAAAGGCTTGCAGCGAGTTTTGTAGTGGCCTGCAGGAACAACAACCTCAGTGAGATAATTGCCAGAAAAACGGTTCTTGAATGTGTCAGGTCTTACCGTGAAAACATGGCTCTCTTCAGCGAGATGAAGACCATGGAACTCTGGCATTTTTCGCTCGGAGCTGAAATGATGATTTCGAGGATAAAAGATGCTGATATTAAGCGACGTGGATTAAATCGGCTTGAAAAAGAAAAGTCAAGGAGTATTGCGGAGGAAATATTTCCGCAAATTGCCTCAGGATCAGGCGAACAAAAATTTATAAAGGATCAGTTTCCTTCCATTTTTCATTGGGAAGGACATCCGCCGGGAGAGGTTACCCAAAGCATAAAAGATGCCTTTGAGCTTTACAAAACCAGCCTTCCGCCGGGATTTAGTTTTCTGCTTGATCGCTATGAACTTAAAGATGCGGTTATAAAGGTCGTCGGAGTGGGAAGTGTTGGCACAGCGTGCTGGGTAACGCTGCTCATGACAGGTGACGGTGATCCGCTTTTCATCCAGGCAAAAGAGGCCAGGAAATCAGTATTTGAAGCTTTTGCGGGAAAGAGCAAATACCCGAACAACGGTCAGCGCGTGGTTAATGGTTACCGGCTCATTCAGCCCTTCAGTGACCCGTTTTTAGGGTGGACTGTCGGGAAGGAAGGCAAACATTATTTCTTTCGTCAGCTGAGAGATATTAAGATCTCGCTAAAAGTAGAGACATTTGGCAAATATGAAATGGTTAACTATGCCGACTGGTGCGGTCAGGCATTGGCACTTTCACATGCCCGGTCAGGAGATGCAGCCATGCTCAGCGGATATATGGGGAGCAGTGACGTGTTCGACCTTGCCATAGCTGACTTCTCCTTCGCATACGCCGACCAGAATGAAAAGGATCATGCTTCCATCCTAAAGGCAATCAAATCGGGAAGACTGAAGGCTCAATATGAGGAATGAGAAATGAGGAATCAGGATATCAGTAAAATACCTAGCATGAGATACCTTCATGTTTTTCTAACATTGATTTCTATTCTTTTTACCGCAGAAGGATCACAGGCTCAGGATCTTGACCCAAGGGCTTACGCAAGGATCCCTGTCAATGTAACTGTAGTTTTTGCAGGAATTGGTTATTCACAGGGAGGGATTTTAACGGATGCGACACTCCCATTGGAAGATTTGCAGGCAAAAATAGGATCACCATCGCTTGGTGTTGTTCATTCATTCAGCCTGCTGGGCAGGACAGCCCAGCTCTCTGCTGCCCTGCCCTATGCATGGGGAGATGCTTCAGCAACGATAGCAGGTGTTCCGCAAAGCACAACACGTTCAGGCTTCAGTGATATGCGGTTCAGGTTTTCATGGTTATTATGGGGGGCCCCGTCTGCTACTATTGGAGAGATCGCAAAAGCTCCAAGAAAGACCATATTGGGCAGCAGTCTCAGCATAGTAGCACCCACGGGACAATATTTCCCTGAAAAGCTGGTTAACCTGGGCACATCCCGATGGGCTTTCAAACCGGAATTAGCACTTTCCCAGCCTTTAGGGAAAAGATGGCTCCTCGACTTTTATACAGGTATCTGGATATTCACTGAAAATGACTCATTCTACCCGGGTAGTTCAGTTCGTAAACAAGATCCCCTGGGCTCTTTTCAGGGACATCTAAGTTATAATATTCAACCCCTGATGTGGGTGGCTTTTGATTGTACCTTTTATACGGGTGGCAGGTCCACAGTTGATGGAGCTGAAATGGATGACCGGCAATCCAACTCGCGTATTGGTGCTACCATGGTACTACCTGTCGGGAAGCGGCATTCCGTGAAATTTGCTTTTAGTACAGGTGCAATTGTACGCAGCGGGGCTGATTTTACCACCATCTCCGCCGGATGGCAGACCACGTTTTTCGGGAAGCAGGAAAAGAATGTTGCCCAACCCGATTAAACTCAGGAGTAAGGGTAAGACAATTAATTTTTGGGTTCTTCCTCAGCCTTTCCTGCGCCGATAGGGATTTTCATATATAAATAGATGGCTGAGTTTCTGATTTTGAGATCAGGCCTCTCGCTTACATTCACCAGTCCGTAATAATAATTAATACCGGCGCTCATGCTTTTAGGCTGTTTTTTGAATTTAAACCCGACCCCTCCGAGAAGACCGGCATCAATATATTTATATTCATCTCTTACATTGCGGGAATAACTGAGATCGCCATCGAAATCAGATACTTCAAAAATATCCTTTGGTTGATGGATCAATCCCAGTTGTGGCCCGGCCTCGATATACCAGCGCTGGTTAAAACGCTGGTGGAAAAGGATGGGCACATAAAATGAGTTGATTTTTTTGGTAAGAACTCCATGTTGATATACAGAATCAAAACTGGCATCCCCGATCGGATAGGTATCCATACCCGTGGCGCCGACATTAGATTTTACAAGCACCCCGGTGCTCAGATATGAGCTATTCTTCATCAGGATATGGAAATAAAATCCGATGTTAAAACTATTCAGTCCCTTTGAGTCGCTGATATCATATATATAGGAGCGGGTCATGCCACCAACCAGGCCAAACTCAATTTTATCAGAATTTAACTTATCTCCCAGTAAAAGGCTGATCAGTACCTGTCCGTTCAGATAAGCAGGAAAGAGAAGAATCATTGCTAAAACAATGATCTTGTGAAGATTCCTCATCACAGATTCAATGGTTTGTGTTGGTGTAACTGACCGAAATTTCGATTATCCTTCCTGGTTCCCTGTCCTCAGAACCTGAAACCAATGCCGCCCATTGCTGAATTCATCCAACCATCTGAGTACCAGCTGTTTGAAGCCCATGCAATTTCATATTCACCATTAATAAATATTTTATCACTGATGAAGATCATGATTCCGGCTCCGCCTCCTCCGTAAAATCCAAAATCATTGTCACTTAGCTCGATCAGCCCGGTCCGGTTGAGTCCGGCAAACTGCACGCCCAGTGCGCCTTTAAGGAAAGCTTTGAATCTATCATTCCCAAACATGACCTTCGGGGCATAATATAAAGGGAAAGAATTAATGGTGTAATCGCTGGTGAGCTGTCCGACCTCCTCCGTTGCAGTAAGGTGGATATAACCGAATGAAACTCCATGGGAAAACATGCCACCCATAGGATTATATTCATATGTGCCGTTAATTCTCCAACCGGTCCCTTTCACATCGGTGTCTTCGATGTTTGCAAAAGAATATCCTCCACTTAGGATTACCATGTTTTCCTGCGAGAATGCATTCAATGAAAGCATTGCGACAAATACCACAATAAGATCTCTTCTCATGCTGATAAATGTTTTATGATACGAATAAAAATATTTTCAAATGTAAAGAAAAACTCAATACCGCTATCAGAATGCAGTCCCTATTTTATTGTCAGCAGATTATTTTATTTCATCAGAATAAGCCCTGAAGTCCTATGTAGGGCTGGGCTTTGGAAACCCTGTATTCGGTAGCAGCATCAAATCAATCGGACCTTTTCTCAGTATTTACTCCATCATCTCATTTTTCGGCACAATCTTATAGCCCAGCTGCCTTAATACATC
This sequence comes from Bacteroidales bacterium, assembly GCA_046485075.1. GTDB lineage: Bacteria > Bacteroidota > Bacteroidia > Bacteroidales. Next base: position 3,754 of record JAWOHR010000044.1, on the reverse strand, counting down.
GGCTTCGTTATAAAAAGTGATACTTCTTTTAATTTTGCCGTTTTCGATAAGGTAATTTGTATTTGCCAAAATGGTGACCGAGCCAATACTGTCTTTGTAAAGTATCGTCAACTCTGCCCAGTTGGCTACCCATTCGCCCTTGTTATCACCGTCCGGAATTTTAACCGCCGCAAACCGTGAACGGTCATAATGAATTTTTTCATATAGGTTATCGACACACCATTGCCAGTTTTCAACGGCTTCGATTTTATAAATCGAGTCACCGTAAGAGGGACCAATTCCCAGATAGTCTGTATCCAGAAAATCGCCCATGGATTCAAAGTCCAGGTTTTCAACAGCGGTTACGTAATTTTTAACCAACTCTATGTTTCCGGCTTGCTTTTTTTCCTCCGAAGATGCACAAGCTAAAAGACCAGCAGCCAGAGCAACTATAATGATATATTTTTTCATGATTAATTGTTTTAAACTTTTGTTACTTAATGGTATATCCCTTCCCTTCGATACAAACCGAGAAAGCTTTAACAAAGGTATTCTTAATCTCCTCCTCGGCTGCTGCCGCATTCGCTTGCGACTGTTGGTTTTGTTGTGCCTGCGCCTGTCTTCCCCGGCTCATGCCACCCATAGCTCCTGCTGCAGCACCAATCGCTGCACCTTTCCCTGCATCACCTGCAATGGCACCAATGGCTGCTCCTGCCGCTGCCCCTTTGGCTGCTCCCACAACCGCACCTCCTGTAGGTCCGCTCTGAGTGGTTGCTTCCACCTTTGGAAGGTTCAGCGGGTCTACACCAGATTGTTCCACGGCCCATTTGTAACATTCAAATTCATCTTCCTTTTGTTGCTGCTGGCTTTGTCCCTGCGATGGATATACAAACAATTTACAGGATTGAGAAATCTGGTTGTACGTCATCTTTGACGTATCCGGTAATTGTTGTGTTACCGGTACTTGTGCACGGGCAGTTAGCGCCGGAACCAGAAAAAGAGCCGTGAATAAAAGCCCTGGAATAATAAGATTCTTTTTCATATTGAATTCATTTTAAACAATTATTTTCAACAATTACACCAAAATATTTTCTGTCCTAAATTTAATTAAATTAAAGACAAGTTCTTTGAACCCCGGATGAACTATTGGATATTTTTTCGTAACCGAAGGGTACTCCTGAAATTCTCTGCAATCCCATCCCTGGAAATCAATGCAGGCACCTACTTCTCAGTCGGAATGCGTTAGGGCCGTTCAGGGTTATTTTACCTGCAGATGGTTCCTTGTCCTTCGATGATGTACAATACAAAACAACACTTCTTTCTAAAACCGGAACCCTACCATCACCATATACCGAAAGCCGACATCTGCTGTTCTGACTGATCCGCTCTTATTAAATTCATTGGACCCAATAATGCGGTCATACCCGGGTATTTTTTCTGAAAGAATCGAATTCAGGGCCTCGAAAAATAGATTCTCATCCTCCGGGCTAAGCGTTGTGTTGAGCTTTGTATCTATTCCATAAAATCCCAATCCCGGTCCCATGAGCAATAAATCTACCGATAACCTGTTCCAGAAAACAAACTGGTACCCTAACTCAAAGCCAATTGTATGAATATTAAGTGATATGTCAGATTGAACAGACCCCTGGTAAGAATCTGAATTCAAATTCCATGAATTGATGCGGTTAAAGTAGTTATAGGAATAAAAGGGGCCGATATAGATCCCTCTCGGGGCAGGGTATTTATTCTCTTTTTTCAGATAAAAACGGTAGTCTCCTGAAATATGAAACCCACGGTCTTCATAGTCTTTAGTGAGCAGGCCAATGGTTGTGTCGGTGCTGTTGTAGGTCAAAATCGGGAAGGAGGCAGATCCAATATTGACCGAAAAGGATTGATTCTTTCCAATCAGTCTTTCATATCCAAATTGGTACGAATGCGTTCCGAAAATCAGGGGATTGGTAATATTATACCTTACAGTATTTTTAAATACAGTATCTTTTTGAGCGTGGGAAGGTAACACTGAAAAAAGAAATAGCGCGCAGAAGATGTGGATCATTACCAGTGATGAGCAATGGGTTTTATTCCTGAATAATTTCATGTGAATCGATTCAGTAAGAATTATTTACAATCCGAAACGGTACTGTAACCCAGTCATGAATTGCTGACGGCTTCCAAGGAATCCATATTCGGCTCTCCACATGAAATGTTTGTTTAACTGGAATTGGGCTCCAATGACAAAGTTCCATTTATCTTTCGGGTATTTTGTCAGTGAATACTGTACTGATGTTTCCTCTTCATCGTTCAGCGCCCCATCTACCGTATTTAATATTTCTCCGGATTTTTGAAGGACCCTGTTTGCAGTTTCATATTTTGCTGCATTGACAGGATTTTTCTGCTCCACGGGGGTTAATCCGGCCCACCAATCATCTACCTGAATGGTTGCATCTTCCACTTTCAACATTCCATCATCCACTTTGGTCTGGAGATCGTCGAGAGGAAGTACCTCTGAAAGCAAAATTGACCCATTTGTTTCGGATGACAATTGTACCCTGAAACCTCCAGCCCAAACTGAAAGTGTCCTTTGGGGATTTTTGAAAATGAATGATTTTCCAACCCTCGGGCCAAAAATGAAACTGAAAACGGGTTTATTAAGTGCGCTCACATCTGTCCAGGTCATATTCATATCAACAGCCAGCCATCCTCCACCGATCCCGATGGTCGGGGTCATCCCGAACCCAAACCCGGTTGCATCAAAATCAGCCTTTGAGGAGAATGAGGTGACTTCATTCCAGACATTGGCTGTATCGGGTAACCACAGGCCCGCATTGATTTCTGTTGATGTTTTTGCTTTTGAAAAGATGCCGTACACATTCAGGAAGGGGAACAGCCAGATATCAGGTCTTATGGTTAAAACTGAGGCAGTTGAGACTGAACTGTTAAATCGTATAATCTCATCAAGATCATACATGGGGCCATTGTTGAATCCAACATACAGATCGTCGATCAACAAATCCGATTGTTGCCAGAAATAGTTCACGCTCACTCCTGCTGAATATGGAAGATCGAAGCCCTTCGCTGTCGTTTTCGCGCCCCATATGGGCAAAACATAAGGATATGGCTTGGAAGTGACTGAGTCTGGCAAAAGTTCATTATTCTTTCCAATCACTTTGTTAGAATAAACTTGACCCAGGGTCTGGCTTAGCATTCCAGTGACTAAACCTGCGAAGAATAGAATTTTTTTCATTCCCATCAGATGTATTTAGAAAGCGCAAATTAAATTAATTTTTTCTACAATCCCGCTTTCCAATTCATTGCAGAATGATGTGAGCGTATTTATTTTACAGGATTCTCCACTCAGTTTCCCGAACTTCTGATCACTGCATAGCAACCAATCCATCAGAAATAAACTTTACTTTTTGATGTCGGGGTATCAGGATTACTCGACACTTCGTGTCTCGTGATCATGAATGGAGGAATCCAAAAGAAAAAGGCCCTAACACTGCGTGTTGTTTTCTCGTTTATCCGGCTTTTCAAAAACAAGTTTTTGACAGCCGTCAAACTCAAAAACCATCAACCTCCTCATGGCGGTTGATGGCCTTTTTCATTTGTCGGGGTAGCAGGATTCGAACCTGCGACCCCCTGGTCCCAAGTTTAATGGAGTTGGGGTTGGAGCCAGGTAAGTGATTTAGCTAATACGGTTCAATTAATAATGACCGTCCCGCAGGGTGGGTGTAGGTCTCGCCTTGACCCATGAAAAACTGCGGGACGGTTTGCA
>JAWOHR010000009.1:0-28042 GCA_046485075.1 Bacteroidales bacterium | reverse complement strand
AGGAGCACGAAAAGTTATATCTTTGAAGTGGATTGGCATATTTTTTGGACACCGGGCATTTGAAGGATCCTGCTCCCAATCATTAAGATTCAAATGAAAGGCTATCTGTACAGGTTAAGAAACAATTACTCCCTGGAGTTCCCAAGAATTCCGGCGCTGTTTGAAAATAGCTCTGCCGGTCTGGAAAACAGGTGGCCGGAAATTTCTGATCCTTTTCGAAGCAAAGTGGCCTTAATCACCGGGGCATCTTCTGGCATAGGCCGTTCCATTGCCATGGAAATGGCTTCCCGTGGTGTGAAGGTAATGCTTGCTTCCCGAACCGAAGAGAACCTTCTTGCAGTGAAGAATGAAATCGAGGAAATGGGGGGAATTGCATCTCTTTTCGTAGTAGATGTAACTGATGAGAAGAGGTGCCAGGAGCTCGTGAAGGCAACCATCCGGGTATTTCAAAGAATTGATTTTCTGATCAACAATGCAGGGATCTCCATGAGGGCAAATTTCAGCGAGGTAGACATGGGAGTATTGCGAAAGGTCATGGAGACAAATTTCTGGGGATCTGTCTATTGTTCCAGGTATGCCTTGCCTCATATTATCGAGACCAGGGGCAGCATTGTAGGGATCTCCTCCATTTGCGGTGTAACGCCCTTACCAGGGAGATCGGGATACAGTGCTTCCAAGCACGCCCTGGATGGTTTTCTGGAGTCTCTTCGGCTCGAAAACCTGGAGAATGGACTGCATATCATGCTGGTTCATCCCGGATATACAGCTTCCAATATCAGGCAGGTTTCCCTGGATAAAAATGGCGAGCCTCATCTTGAATCTCATCTGGATGAACAAAAACTAATGTCTTCGGAAAGAGTGGCCAGGGAAGTGGTAGCCGGGATCGCATCCCGAAGACGCGATGTGGTCCTGACCTTTGAAGGGAAGATAATCACCTGGATTTACAAGCGGAGGCCTCGAATTGCAGAACGACTGCTGCATCGGGAGAAAATTATTAAAGTAAGTTAGATCAAGTAAGGGACCTTTTCCCCTCATCGGAGATACTGTTGGTCGGATCACCCTCCACCCCCCCTGTAGAATATACTATTGACAAAATGTCATGACAGAAATTCGGTCTATTTGAAAAGACCTTTCTGGTTTATCCATGGCATAAATTTTGAATTTTAGAATCATGCACAAACAGCGGTGCTTGTTTATAAAATGTTTAACCAATGCGTTATATGCGCAATTAAAAAATGGAGGGCTTAGCCATGACTATTGCAAGATTATCTGACAATTTGTATCCATCTTTCCCTTCGTTAATGAACAGGTTTTTCGAAGGGGACCTGATGGACTGGTCCAATTCAAACTTTGCCGGTACCAATTCCACCTTGCCGGCGGTGAACATCATGGAGAACAATGATGAATTCCTGATTGATGTAGCTGCTCCCGGAATGAAAAAAGAGCAGATCAAAGTAGATTACGAAAACGGGTGCTTAACCATCTCCTCGGAAATGAAGGAAGAGAAAAAGGAGAAATCAAAGGGTAAGTATACCCGTCGGGAGTTTAGCTATATGTCCTTTCAAAGGGCTTTTTCGATACCGGAGAACCTTGTAGACGGAGATAAAATCCAGGCCACATACAATGAGGGCATCCTTCACATCAATTTACCCAAACGGGAGGAAATCAGGCCGAAACCGGCAAGACAAATCCAGATCAATTAATTGAATCCATGAACACATTTGGTAAGGGGGCTGTCACAAAGGGACAGTCCCTTCTTTTTTCTTAGGGATGCTTATTCGTAACGTGGTTCTTCGCCCAAGGGCTCAGTTCCTTCGGTTTTTTACTGCGTAAAAAATGCCAGGTTACTTCCTAAGCATCCCTAAGAATTGAATAAAAAGAAGAGGGCCTCTTAACTTTTAAATCAGATCAGGAAATTTGTGATTCTCTTAACAGATTCATTGAAAACAATATAACGGCATAAAGGTTTTAATATGAGTCTATCAAAGCCTTAAGATCATGCTCCATAGAAACTCCCTGCACTTTGTCTTGTTTCTAATTGTCTTCGTAATTCAGCTAGGGTGCAGCCCGAATACCGGTAAAAGTGAAACGGTGGTCTCCAATACACCCAGGATTCAACCCTCGCCTCCCATCCCGGTCTGGCATGCCGGTTCACCTGAAGAGAGGGCTTACCTGAATGATACTTTTGTTGGAATCACTACCAATGGCCAGGCAGAAGAGGGAGTCTTTTCCATCCAATCCACCGGGGTCTCCACCCAGCCTATCCAGGATGCGGTCAATGCCTTCCTATCCTCCTTAAATAACGCTCAGAAAGAGAAATGCACTTTTCCGGTTGAGGACGATGAGTGGAGAAAGTGGCACAACATTGATCTCTATGAAAGAGAGGGGATTGCGCTGTTTGAATTGGACGGGCAGCAGCTGAAACTTGCTTTTGATATTCTGGAAGCCGGTTTAAGCGTCGATGGGGTGACAAAATCCAAAAACATCATGGCCATGGAAGCTTACCTGAAAGAGATCAGCACTCAATTGGGCCACCTGGATAAAGAGGGCCTGGCGAGATTGGGGGATGACAAGTACTGGTTTACGTTTATGGGTACTCCTTCGGCAAGCGAACCATGGGGTTGGCAACTGGACGGACACCACCTGGTAATCAATTATTTTGTACTGGGAGATCAGGTGGTGATGACTCCGACATTTATGGGCTCTGAACTGACCTCCATAGAAGATGGACCCAACGCAGGTATAAGGACCTTTGAGGACGAAGGTAAGAGGGGATTGTCGCTCTACCGGTCACTGGATCAGGATCAGAAGCTTCTTGCAACATTACTGGAGGATAAAAAGACCAGTTATACCCAGGCAGAAGCATTCAGGGATAATGCTTTAGTCACCTATTCAGGTGTGCCGGTTTTGGAATTCAATGATCTTCAGAAGCAATTGCTAATGGATCTGATCGGGGAATATGTGGGAAATATGGATGAGGGTCATGCCGGCATAAAAATGGAGGAGGTTCTGTCACAATTGGATTTTACATGGTTCAGCTGGATTGGCGGTTCCGGAGATGATGATGTTTTCTATTATCGCATTCAAAGTCCGGTTATAATGATCGAGTATGAACACCACAGTCCCGTATTCGTGCTCAGGGAAGGAGAGTCTGATGAGGATCCTGTGAACTGGCACGTTCACACCGTGGTAAGGACGCCCAATGGAAACGATTACGGAAAGGACCTGCTCAGGCAGCACCTTGAGGAACATCATCAGGATGGGCACTAAGGCTACGAGAATGTAATAAAAAATTGAAACCCTATGGCCAGAAATACTATTTTTGTAGCTATACAAATAAACCAAGAAAAATGTTTACGAGAAGAGCGCTTGCTTCACTGTTTATTTCAGTTTTGATACTGGGATTGTATGCTCAGGATCCGTCAAAAGTGAAAATTGTGGATTTAGAAGATGTGACCATTGTAATCGAAAATGCAACCACCTCCTCTGCGGATGTAACGGGCGACTTCCCGGTCTACCTGGATGGGGAGAAGCAAATGAAAAAGTTTGACGATCTCTATATGATCCTGGTTCGTCACGATTTGCAGGCCAGCGATCCCAATATTTATATTTGCGTGGAACTGATCGATATGGACGACCAATCCTCCATCTTCGAAATGGCAAAATACATGCGTGTTTCCGGAACTGCAGAAACAGGGCCGTTCAGCATCCAGGTCAATAAGCTGAATACCCTGCAGGTGATCAGGAAAGGGTATTAAAAGAAGAAAAGGCGAACGGGAAGGTTTGTTCATTATATATTCATCTCTTAATAAGAAGTTAAGCATGATAACAAGAAGCCTGATTTCAGCCATGTTTATGATGCTGCTCCTTGCGGGTGCATCTGCACAGGATCAGAAGCAGATTTTAAAAATTACTGATTTAAAGGGTGTTACGACAGTGGTCACCAATGCCAGCTCTTCCTCCTCTTCCTCGTGCAACTCTCCCGATTTTCCTGTACTCAGGGGAGGAACCAGGAAGGATATCAATTTCAGGGAGTTAAGTTGGATCACGGTAGTGCATGACCAGTCGGCCAGGGATCCTGAGATCTATATCAAGGTGGAGCTGACCCTTAAAAACGGTACCGTTGAGGAATATGAAATGATCAGGAACATCAGGTTTACCGGGAAATCAGGTCAGGATGATTTCAGTATCCTGGTGGAGGAGATCAACACGGTTCAGATTCAGAGTCTTTAGGAGACAAGCAAATTGCAGCCCCTGATATCGGATTGGTCGAATCGGCCCAGGATCTCAAAAGTCCCGTCCGGATAACGCCTTCCAAGGTCGCTTGTGGCTATAAAGGAGCAACTGTAAACATTGGCCAGGTCGATTACATTGATCCCTCCCGGGTTTCCGTCATCCAGCAGGGTGCGTGGATCGTCAGGATCACGCACCAGCACACTCATCCAGGGCGGACAACTGAAAACTCCTTCTCCACAGGAGTATGCCTGTGATAGCAGCTCTGTCATCCCGTATTCGGAATGAATTTTTTTAACTCCAAAAGCCCCGATAAGGGTCTGATGAAGCTCAACACGAACCATCTCTTTTCTTCTGCCTTTCATACCCCCTGTTTCCATTATAATGATGTGATCCGTTAATTTCAGAGGAAATGCTTTGGCCAGGTCTAAAAGTGCAAAACTCACACCCAACAGGAGGGTGGGGTCCCCATCCCGCTTTCGTTTTTGAAGGATGAGAGAAAGTTCCTTAAGATTATTGAGGTAGAAGCCGCTCTGTGGATGCTGTGAACTGGAAATCAGCCGGTCCATCATATACACCAGTGAGGACCTTTTGCGTTCCAGGTAGGAGGGCAAAAGGGCCAGAATGCATAAATCCTCCGGAGCACCATAGAATTTCCTGAAACCCCTTGTGAAACTCTCCCTGTAAAGGGCAGTATCAGCTACATGGTGCCGGGAGGGAGTGGAACGGGTGGTGCCACTGCTCTCAAAAATCACTTCGGGTTTCATCCCCTCCCGGATGATCTTGTGAGATTTAAAAAACTCTACGGGCAGGAAGGGGATCTCCTCCACCTCCTTCACCAGTTGCGGATCAAGTTTCAAAGCCGACAGAAACTCCCGGTATAAAGGGACCGATTCGGCCTGTAAATGAAAAACCTTCAGGGCAGCTGCCCTGAAGGCTTTCTTATCTTCAATATTGAAAATCTCTTCTATAAGGGCCCGCTCCATTTCTAAGTATTTACACCAGGCGTTAAATATTCATTCTTTCTGGAATGCTTTCGAAGTAAGCTGGGATTTTTCACGAAGTGAATAACCACCTTACGAGAAAGTATTCCAGAAAGGGGGTTTGGAAGCCACCTGGCATTTTTTGGCGTAGCCAAATAAGCACGTGGCGAGAAAATATCCCGGGAAAAGGTGTGTATTAACCCCTGATGGCCTTAATACCCGGCAGTTCCTTACCTTCAATGTACTCAAGCATGGCCCCGCCACCGGTTGAGACGTAGCTTACCTTGTCGGCGAGACCGAATTTGTTAACTGCGGCAACAGAGTCGCCTCCGCCCACCAGGCTGAAACATCCCTTTGCTGTGGAATCAGCTATGGCCTGGGCGATACTTACCGTTCCTTTCTGGAAATTGGGCATCTCAAATACACCCATGGGTCCGTTCCAGAGAATGGTTTTAGAGTTCATGATCACTTTTCTGATCAGCTCAACTGTTTTCGGACCAATGTCCAGCCCCATGTATCCTGCCTTGCCATCATCGATATCGGAAATCAATACTTTTGCATCATTGTCAAACTTGTCGGCCAAAACCTGGTCGACGGGAAGGATCAGGTTCACCCCTTTTGCCTTGGCTTTTTTAATCAGGTCTGTGGCCACATCCAGTTTGTCCTCTTCACACAGTGAGTTTCCGATCTCACTGCCACGTGCCTTAATGAAAGTGTAAGTCATTCCGCCTCCGATCACCAGGTTGTCGACCCCGTCCAGCAGGTTTTCGATCACCTGGATCTTATCTGAAACCTTTGCGCCACCCATGATCGCAGTTACCGGTTTTTCAGAGTTGTGAAGCACTTTATCCATGGCTTTGATCTCGCTGTTGATCAGGTAACCGAACATCCTGGAATTCTCATCAAAGAAGTAGGCAATTACCGCAGTGGAACCGTGGGCCCGGTGAGCAGTTCCAAAGGCGTCGTTTACATAAACGTCTGCATAGGTAGAGAGTTTTTTGGCAAAGACCTTTGTGGCAGCCTTTTCATCATCGGTTTTGACTTTGTCTTCAGCCGCATAGAACCTCAGGTTCTCCAGCAGTAAGACCTCACCAGGTTTGAGGGCGGCAGATTTTGTTACAGCTTCATCCCCCATGCAATCATCGGCAAACTGCACGTTCATACCCAGCAGGCCGGAGAGGGCCGGGATCACATGCTTCAGGGAGAATTTTTCCTCAGGAGCCGATTTGGGACGTCCCAGGTGCGACATCAGGATGACTGATCCACCGTCGTTAAGAACTTTTTTAATGGTAGGAATGGCTCCCCGGATCCTGGTATCATCCGTAACTTCATACTGCGCGTTCAGTGGAACGTTAAAATCGACCCTGATGATAGCCTTTTTACCTGCAAAATTATAATTGTCAATGAGTTGCATGTTAATAAGATTTAAATAAAAATACTCAATTTATATTAGGATTCTCAAAGGTAAAAAAGAAAATTCAGTTGCATGCTTTCGGCTGTTAAAAGTTGAGGGAGCCGTGGTTTTTTAGCTACATTTACAGTTTCAGAAGAGCATGTTATTCAAAGAGATTATCGGTCAGCAGGAGGTCAAAAACAGGCTTCGGAACATGGTAAACGAGAACCGCGTCCCACATGCCCTTATGCTTTTTGGTCCCCCTGGAACCGGTAAACGGAGCCTTGCCCTTGCCATGGCACAATTCCTGTCATGCGGGAACAGGCAGGAACACGATTCCTGCGGAGTATGCCCCTCCTGTGTGAAATTCACCAAGCTTGTACACCCCGATCTTCATTTTGTGGTTCCGGTATTAACCACCCAGAAGGTGATCAAAGATCCTACCACCGAACTATTTTTAACCGAGTGGAGAAGCGCTTTTCTTGAAAATCCGTATCTTTCAGAAAATCAGTGGTATGAGTCTATCGGGGCCGAAAATAAACAGGGAATTATCAATGTCAAGGAGAGTGAATCGGTCATCAGAAAGCTGGGATTTAAACCCTATGAATCGGAGTACCGGTTTGTAGTGATCTGGCTACCCGAAAGGATGAATCAGCAGGCCGCCAGCAAGCTGTTGAAGCAGCTTGAAGAGCCACCGGAGAAAACTTTAATCCTGATGATATCTGAAAGCACCGAAAGGATACTGCCCACTATCCTGAGCAGAACACAGCTTCTGCATGTTCCGCCCCTGGAAGAGAATCTGCTTCGCGAGGGGTTGATGAATTTGCATGGGAGCGACCCGCAGTTGTTGGAGGATGCAGTCAGAAGGGCCAACGGCAATTATAATATTGCCCTTGCCACCCTCAGGAAAGATGAGCAGGAACTCAACTATTTCGAACAGTTTACACAGCTGATGCGCCTTGCTTATTCCAGGAACATTATTGAGATCAATAATTGGGTAGAGGGAGTTGCCGGGATGGGAAGGGAGCGGCAGAAACAGCTGCTGGACTATTCTCTCAGGCTTCTGAGGGAGAATTTCATGCTCCATATGAAACAACCGGCACTTCACTTCATGTCGGGGAAGGAGTCTGAATTCTCAGTCAAGTTCAGCCGCTTTATCCATGAAGGCAATATCCACGACCTGGTGGAGTCATTTTCCCTGGCCGGAAATCACATTGAAGCGAACGGGAACGCACGGATCATTTTTATGGACCTCTCCATCAGGGTGATCCGTCTGTTAATGCTGAAGTCCGGGGTTCCCGGATAGAGAGGTTTTGTTTTAGAATTCCGAATCCCTATTTTTGCATCATGGAAAGCCTGAAGGCAAGAGGATGTTGTAGAGAGATACAACTGGAAACATCCGGTGAACATTCTCAGCGTATCGATATATATTTTAATACTTGCGGAAAACTTGACTCTTACGATTGGTTGCGTGAGATTTCTGACAATGATACTCCCGAAGTGGTGGAGATCAGGTTCAAGAATACGCGGAAGGGGTTTTATAGTAATGTAAATGAACTGCGCCTCAGAAAGGGTGATATCGTAGCCGTGGAAGCCTCTCCGGGACACGATATCGGGATCGTAACACTGGCAGGCGAAATCGTCAATAAGCAGATTGCCAAAACCAGGCATGCGCAGCAGGAAGAGCTCAAGAAGGTTTACCGGAAGGCCAAGGAAACCGATATAGAGAATTGGAAGGAGGCCATTTCGAAAGAGAGGGAGACCATGCTTCGCAGCCGTCAGATTTCCAACGACCTGGCTTTAAACATGAAGATCGGTGATGTGGAGTACCAGGGCGATAACACCAAGGCCATTTTTTATTACATAGCCGATGAGCGGGTCGATTTCCGGCAACTGATCAAGGTCCTTGCGGAAACTTTCAGGATCCGGATTGAAATGAGACAGATCGGGGCCCGCCAGGAAGCGGGGAAGATCGGGGGGATAGGTACCTGCGGCCGGGAGTTGTGCTGCTCGACCTTTATCACCAATTTCATTTCGGTAAGTACCCAGGCTGCAAGGGTTCAGGAGGTGGCATTGAATCCCCAGAAACTGGCCGGTCAGTGCGGAAAACTGAAGTGTTGTCTCAATTATGAACTGGCCGGATATGAAGATGCACGCAGGGCTTTTTCTAAATCAGGTGTGCCACTGAGGACCACCACGGGCATTGCAAATCTTTTTAAGACCGATGTATACCGCGGGATCATGTGGTACGGATACGAGGGAAGTGGGGGACAGGCACTTGTGCCCGTTCCTGTGGAAAGAGTATCTGAAATCATGGAGATGAATCGTAACGGGAAGTTTCCCGATGAGCTGATCGAATCAAGTGCACTGACAGAGAAGAAACCTCTGGAGTACACCAATGGAGCCGGACAGGAAAGCCTCACCCGGTTTGAAAGCAGCCGGCCAAAGAAGAAAAAGAAAAAACGCCGCCCCCCGCGCAATCAACAAAATAATCCATGATCCCACGGCGAATCCTTGGCGCAATAATGACCATGGTCCTTCTCACTGCATGTGATCCGGATATGGTTTATGATCACTATACCTCCTTCGAAAGCGGGGTGTGGAGATGGAACGATGTGGCTGTATTTGAGATTGAGATCACCGACACACTTTCACTCCACAACATCTACCTGCAGGTAAGGCACTCCACCGATTATCCTTTGAGCAATCTGTATATGTTTGTGAATGTGAAGGGTCCCAACGGACAATTCCGAAGGGATACTGTGAACATGATCCTTGCCAATTCTGAAGGTAAGTGGACGGGGAAAGGCGTGGGCCATTTAAAAGAACTGCGGCTACTCTACAAGAGTCAGACCCGGTTCGGGATGCCTGGCTTTTACAATTTCTCCATTGAGCAGGCCATGCGAAAAGCCGAGCTGCCAGTGACCGATGTCGGGGTTCGGATTGAACATATATTACCGGATTAGGTTGGGAAAGGACAAGTTAAAAAGGTTTAGTGAGCTGGAGCGCCTCCACAGGGTCATTCAACCTTCTTTTGAGGAGATATATCATCGTGATTTCCGTTTGAAGGGTCGCTGGAAGCAGGAAGTCTTCGGGAATGACAACCCCCTCGTTCTGGAACTGGGCTGTGGAAAAGGTGAGTATACAGTGGGACTGGCCCGGCTCTACCGGGAAAAAAATTTCATGGGTCTGGATATCAAGGGTGCAAGGATTTGGAAGGGTGCCGTTATTGCCCACGGGGAGGGGTTGGAGAATGTAGCCTTTCTGCGGACCCGCATCGATTTTATTAACTCCTTCTTTGAAAGGGATGAGGTTGATGAACTCTGGATCACATTTCCCGATCCTCAGGAGAAGAGAAGAAGGCACAAAAAGAGGCTCACCGGGGATATCTTTCTCAACTACTACAGGCATTTTTTAAAAGATGGAGGGTATGTTAACCTTAAAACCGATAATTTCGGACTCCATCGCTACACCCTGGAGCTGGCAAAGTTTAATAACCTGGAGATCGACTGGTATACAGATGACCTTTACCAGAGCGGCCGGGAGGACGAGACCGTATCCATAGAGACTTATTATGAGGCCAGGTTCAGGGCCGAAGGACATAAAATCAATTTCATCCGATTTCGACTGCCTGCCGGAATGGAGATTAAGGAACTGCCCTATGAAGTCAGGTAAGCCAATGAATCATGGTGTAGGGCAGTCCGACGGCGGTCCGGGATTTTTTGAACGGGTCTATCAGGTGGTTTTGCTGGTTCCCTCCGGCAGGGTCACCACCTATGGGGCTATAGCCAGCTACCTGGGTTCCCCCGGAGCAGCCAGGATGGTGGGTTGGGCCATGAATCAGAGCCATACCTACCCAGGCTTCGTTCCTGCCCACCGGGTAGTGAATAGGGTGGGCCTTCTTACAGGGAAACATCATTTCCAGGGGAAGAACCTGATGCAGGAGCTGCTGGAAAATGAGGGGGTAGTGGTATCGGATAACCGCATCGTGAATTTCAAGGAATTATTCTGGGATCCAGTCCGTGAACTGGGATTATAGCTACTTAATCTAAATAAAAAATAGCTATCTTTGAGCCTGTTTTATAAGGTGTCATATGAAGATAGTGCAAGAAAAAATATTGGAGGCTCTGGGGGCAATTCGTCATCCTGGAACGAAAAAGGGAATTGTGGAAATGGGCATGGTTTCCGAGGTTGTTTACAGGGAGGATGAACTCTGGATTGCATTGCAATTCAGCCGTGCCAATGATCCCTTTATTCAGTCTATAAAAAAGGCATGCATGAGAGCCGTGAATCACGCTTTCGGTGAAGAGACCCTGAAACCTGGTCATATCCAGGTCATCGTTCCGGAAACACAGCCGGCCCGGGAAATCCTTCCGGGTGTAAAAAATATCGTGGCTGTTGCATCAGGGAAAGGAGGTGTGGGAAAGTCGACCATAGCTGTGAATCTCGCTGTGGCACTGGCGCAGACCGGGTCAAAGGTTGGATTGATCGATGCGGATGTGTACGGTCCTTCTGTTCCGAAGATGTTTCATGTGGAAGATCAGCGGCCATCGGCGCGGACAGAGGATGGAACCGAGTGGATTATTCCCGTTGAAAAGTACGGGGTAAAACTTCTATCGGTCGGGTTTTTCATCAAACCTGAAGATGCAGTGATTTGGAGGGGGCCCATGGCCACAAGTGCTCTGAAACAGCTGATTTCCCAGGGCGACTGGGGTGAGCTGGATTACCTGTTGATTGACCTGCCTCCCGGGACCGGTGATGTACACCTGACCATGGTTCAGGAGGTGCCTGTGACAGGTGTGGTTATTGTCAGTACCCCGCAGGATGTGGCTCTGGCCGATGTGGTAAAAGGGATCAACATGTTTACTGGAGAGAAAATCAACGTCCCGGTACTGGGGATCATTGAGAACATGTCATGGTTCACTCCCGAGGAGCTTCCCGATAACAAGTACTATATTTTTGGAAAACAGGGTTGCAGAGAGCTTTCCCGTAAAACCGGGATTCCCCTCTTGGGTGAGATCCCTATCATACAGGGTATCAGGGAATCGGGAGATGCCGGTGAGCCGGTTGCATTACACCCCGGCAAACCCAGTGGTAAAACATTCCATGACCTTGCAGAAGCAGTAAAAAGAGCGGTTGAATCCAGGAATATGGAAATTGACCCCACAAGAAAGGTAGAGATTACAATCAAATAGAAAATCATTTAAACGAGTAGAGATGGAAGCTATTAGAGAGAGGGTTGAAAAAGCACTGGAGAAGATCAGACCTTACCTGGTTGCTGATGGCGGGGATATTGCAATCGTTGATATAACTGAGGATATGGTGCTAAAGGTAGAGATGAAAGGAGCCTGTCACGGATGTCCGTTCAGTATGCAGACTTTGAAAGCAGGTGTTGAGATGGCCGTGAGGAACGAGGTGCCTGAGATCAAACAGGTGGTTGATATTCACACGCACTGAGTTTTTTGCCGGAGGAATAAAATAAGTAACCTCAAAAACAGTTTATATCTTGTAAGCTTTGGGAGGAGTCTTACAGATCATTGTTTCCAATTGAAGAGCCACACAACGAACCGGACCCTTGTGCCATTCAGAAGTTTCCTGGTGAGCGTTACTGCCATTCTTATAATGGCTGTTCTCTCATCCTGCAGTGTTGAGAAAAATACATCTCTCAGCAGGAACTATCATGACCTTACTTCGCACTATAATACCTATTTCAACGGCAAGGAGAGTTATAAAAAAGGTATGGAGAAAGCGGAAACCTCGGTAAAGTATGATTTTACAGACATTCTGCCAGTTTTTCTTTACGAGGATGAATCGCTCCATTCATTGGTAACTCCCGGCATGAAAACAGCTATCGATAAAGCCACCAAGGTGATCACCTACCATTCAATCACTGCCAAGCCGAAGGTGAAGGAGGGGGACCAGTCCGCCAGGGATAAAGCATTCTACGACAGGAACGAATACAATAAGTGGGTGGATGACTGCTATATGCTGATGGGAAAGGCATATATGTACCAGGGCGAGTTCTTCCTTGCCGCCGAAACCTTCAAACATGTAATGGTCACCTTTCCGGTTGATGAGGTTCGTTACCTGGGGATGATATGGCTGGCTCGTGCCTATATCATGACCGGGGAGCTGAGGGAGGCCGAGCGGCTTGTGACGGCCCTGGCCGACCAAAGCGAATTCCCCGAAGAGTACATTGGAGAATTACTGACCACCCGTTGCCAGTTAGATCTGAAAAAGGAGTCCTATGCCAGTGCGACCGGCTACCTTGAGGAAGCAATGCTTCAAAAGGGTTTCTCGAAAGATGAGAAAATACGATTCACCTTTATACTGGGCCAGTTATACGAAGAGACTGGTGAAAAGAACCTGGCCCAGGAGAAGTACAGGCAGGTTACCCGCTATAATCCGCCTTATGAGATGGCCTTTAATGCCAGGGTAAGTATGGCCGGAGTGTTCGAAACAGGTAGTACAAACAGCGCTGAATTGAAGAAATTGCTGAACAAGATGCTACGTGACAGCAAAAACCTGGAATACAAGGATCAGATCTATTTTGCCCTGGGTAGCATTGCATTCCAGGAAGGAGACAGGGAACAGGCCATCGAGTATTACCAGCTCTCGGTCTCATCGAGTGTTCAAAACCAGTACCAGAAAGGATACTCATCGGTCACCCTCGCAGATATCTATTACAAGGAGCCTGATTATCTTCACGCGGCTGCCTATTACGATTCGGCAGTCTCTTTCCTGAATAAGGAATATCCTGGTTATGCCGGTCTGGTTACCCGCTCTGCCAGTCTGAGCAGGCTGGTTTACAACTATAATACCTATACACTGCAAGACAGTCTGCAGATGATGGCCGCATTACCCGAGGCGCAAAGACTGGCCATCATCGACGGGATTATTGAAGAGGTGCGATTGGCCGAAGAGGAGGCGCGGGAGAACGAGAGGCAGGCTATGCAGGATATGGCTTTCAACCAATCCATGATCTATGACAATCAGACAGGCAGCCAGGGTGGTCAGCAGGGAGGAGAGTGGTATTTTTATAACCTGAATGCCAAAAGTTTTGGACAGCCCGAGTTCAGAATGAAGTGGGGGGAGAGGAAACTGGAGGACAACTGGCGGAGGAAAAACAAGCAGAGTATTTCCTCTGTCAGTCAGGGTGCAACGGCCGAGGGTGATTCCATTGAGGGAGGAAACGGAGGTCCTGTCTTTGACAATAAATCCAGGGAATATTACCTGGCAAACATTCCACTTACCGACTCGGCCATGGAGGTTTCAAACCTCAGACTGGAAGAGGCCCTTTTTAATATGGGGGTAATCTATAAGGAGAACCTGTTGGATTACCAGGAGGCCATTCGTGTATTTGAAGAGCTGGTGGGGCTCTTCCCCTATCCGGATGGAAGATTCAACGACCAGGCAATGTACTACCTGCATGAGCTTCATAATTCAGTTCAGCAACCTGGAATCGCTGAATCTTACAAAGGCAAACTACAGTCACAGTATCCCGATTCACACTACACTAAATTGCTTACAAATCCTAATTATATCAGGGAACTGGAGGAGGAGGAAATGAAGGTTGTCCGACTCTATGAGGGCGTTTTTGCTAAATATCAGTCGGGAGATTACCAGGGTTTGATTGTGGGGGCAGACCATGCCATTTCAGAGTATCCGGATGATCCCCTGGTGCCAAAATTTATGTACATCAAGGCCCTTGCCGCGGGAGCCATGACCGGTAAGGAGGAGATGAAAGCCGGGCTCGACTCGTTGATTGCCCATTACCCCGGCACCGAAGAGGGCATCAAGGCTCAGGAGATCATTGATTATATGTATGTGGCCTTCCCGATAATCCGGGAGGCCGATGAAGCCAAAGAGGCCGAAGTAATCTACGTTGATTCTGATCCCGGCCAGGAACATTATTTCCTTTTGGCCATTCAGTCGGGTGAGAACATCAACCAGGTAAGTTTCGATTTGTTAAACTACAACCTGGATAACTTCAATGAATATAACCTGGAAGTTGAAAGGCTTGAGCTTAGTGATAAGTATTATATGATTGTAGTTCAGACGTTTACAAATGCAAGCGGAGCGCGAAGATACCTTGAGGTGATCGGGGAAAACAGCTCCCTGATCCTTGCCGGCATCCCTGAATCCAATTACCGGATGATGATTATCTCGAAAGACAATTATGCCACCCTGTCGCGGGAAAAGGTTCATAATCCCTACTACCTATTTTATCTGAAGTACTATTTAAACCAGGAATTATGACAAGGCAGATTCACATATTATGGACCGACGATGAGATAGATTTACTCAAGCCTTACATCCTTTTTCTGGAGGAGAAGGAGTACCGGGTCACTACCTCCTCCAATGGAACCGATGCCGTGAGGCTGGTTGAGGAGCACGATTTTGACCTGATTTTCCTGGACGAGAATATGCCGGGAATTTCAGGGCTCGAGACCCTTGAAAAAATTAAGGCCATCAAACCCTCCATACCGGTAGTGATGATCACCAAGAGCGAGGAGGAGGACATCATGGATGAGGCACTGGGCGGAAAGATATCCGACTACCTGATTAAACCGGTAAATCCTAAACAGATCCTCCTTACCATTAAAAAGAATATCGATGGCAAAAGGCTGGTTACCGAGAAAACCACTTCGGGTTACCAGTCGCAATTTGGCCAGATCAGTATGAAGATCAACTCAGCCAGGAATTTTGATGACTGGTCTGATCTATACAGGCGGCTAATATATTGGGAGATGGAATTCGAAGTGAGCGGTGCCGATGGAATGGATGAGGTGCTGCGCATGCAAAAAACCGAGGCTAATCATGAGTTTTCCAGGTTTATCCGCTCAAATTACCAGGGTTGGTTCAGCGGCAATAAGACCGGTGCACCGCTGATGTCGCACCACCTTTTCAGAGAGAAAGTATTTCCTCTTCTTGATCAGGGAAAGGTGGTGGTCATTCTGATCGATAACCTCCGGTTCGATCAGTGGAAGATCATTGAGAGGGAGATCAAGGATCTTTTCCGGACCGAGGAGGAGTGTATCTATTCCTCTATCCTTCCCACTGCCACACAATATGCCCGAAACGCCATGTTTTCAGGGATGATGCCCGGCGAGATTCAGGAGCGGCACCCCGGGCTCTGGGTGGATGAACATGAGGAAGGAGGGAAAAATGCACATGAAGAGGAGTTGTGCCGGATCCAGCTGAAAAGGGCAGGAATCGAAAAATCCTTTCATTATGAAAAGATCCTCAACCAGAAAGCAGGGAAAAAGCTACTGGAAAATTACAAGGACCTGCTCAACTTCGATCTGAATATTCTGGTTTACAATTTCGTGGATATGCTGTCACACTCACGTACCGAAATGGAGATGATTCGTGAGCTTGCCTTTAATGAAGCCTCTTACCGTTCGCTCATGCACAGCTGGTTCCAGCATTCCTATGTACATGATCTTTTGAAGCAGCTGGCCCAGCATGATCTGAAACTGGTTTTCACTACCGACCATGGGGCTGTCAGGGTTTCAAATCCGGTGAAAGTCATTGGCGACCGGAGTACATCAGTCAACCTGAGGTTTAAGCAGGGGAAAAATCTGAATTTCAGTAAGAAGGATGTCTTTGAGATACCCAGACCGGCAGAGATCGGTCTTACAAAAGCCAATGTGAGCAGCAGCTATATCTTTGCCACCGATGCCGATTTTCTGGTATATCCGAATAATTACAACCACTTTGTAAATCTTTATAAGAACACCTTTCAGCACGGTGGAATCTCCATGGAGGAGATGCTTATCCCGGTATCTGTTCTTTCACCGGTCCGGTAATGGAGAAAAGGATTGTCATATATAAACTTGAGGATCTTCCGGCGGCCGCCTCAATTTTCCTGGCCTCCGCGGGCAGTATTCCCGTAATGGCCTTTTCAGGGGAGATGGGTGCCGGGAAAACCACATTTATACAGTCGCTTTGCAGGGCACTGGGTGTTCCTGAGGATGTAAACAGTCCTACTTTTTCGCTGGTCAATGAATATTTCACCTCCGGCGGCGAGTCGCTGTATCATTTTGATCTCTACCGGATCGAGGACCCCGAAGAGCTGTTTGACCTGGGGTATGAAGAGTATTTCTTCTCGGGAAAGAGGTGTTTTATCGAATGGCCCGAAAAGGCGATCCACCTGATTCCCGGTGATGCCCTGATGGTGCGTATTGAAGTGAAGGAGGATGGTTCACGGGAACTCATTTTTGAACTGCCGGGAGAATAAAATCTCTTGACATTGCTGGTGAATTGTTTTATTTTAGGTTTCCCTTAAAATTGCTTTAATCATGAAAAAGTCCGGACCCTCCTCATTTGACATTCGGAAAGAAGGCCTGATGCCTCAGGAAGAGACCCTTGAAGTAGGGACAAAACAAAAACAGCTGAAGATCGGGATCCCCTCTGAAAATTATTCTGTGGAGAGCCGCGTTCCTCTTACCCCTGAAGCTGTGGAAATTCTTACCGGTCATGGTCACGAAGTGACCCTGGAAAGTGGTGCAGGGAGTGCGGCTAATTATGCGGATACCGACTACTCCGAACGTGGTGGCATGATCAGTCGAAGCAGGTCGGAGGTCTTTGGCGGATGTGATATCCTTCTGAAAATCAGTCCCCCGTCTGTTGAAGAGATCGGATGGATGAGGGAGCGTCAGACTTTGATCTCCTCCTTTCAGGCCTCCACGCACAACGATGAGAAATATATCAGGGATCTGATGCGAAAAAGAGTGACTGCCATTGCCTTTGAGATGATCCAGGATGAGCATAAATGTTACCCTGCTGTCCGGAGTATGAGCGCCATTGCCGGAACCACATCGATCCTTATTGCTGCCGAGTACCTGAGCAATGTGAGGGGGGGAAAGGGCGTAATGCTTGGAGGCGTTACAGGAATAACCCCAACCGAGGTGGTGATCCTGGGTGCAGGTACCGCTGCCGAGTATGCGGTGAGAGCAGCCATGGGGCTGGGTTCGGAAATTAAGGTTTTTGATCATTCCATCCACCGGCTAAGGCGTTTGCAAAATGCTGTCGGAATGATGGTTTCCACCTCGATTTACCACCCCAAGGTGATTCAGAAGGCTCTCCGCTCGGCTGATGTGTTGATAGGGGCCATCAGGCAGGGCGAAGAGCAACAGTCCTATTTCATTACAGAGGAGATGGTAATGCAGATGAAAAAGGGATCGGTAATCATCGACATCAGTATCGATCGGGGGGGGTGCATTGAAACCTCAGAGCTGAGAACCCAGGTCGATCCGGTCTTCGTGAAACACGGTGTGATCCACTATTGCGTCCCCAACATCCCGTCGCGGGTCGCACGGACGGCCTCCATTGCCATTTCCAATGTAATTACTCCGGTGATCATGGGAATGGGTGTGCTTGGAGGGGAAGGAAAGCACCTCAGGGAGGATATCGGATTAAGACACGGGGTATATATTTATACCGGGATACTTACCAATGATACCATTGGCCGGAGGTTCGGGATTCCTTCCAAGGATATCAATCTGCTGATGGCCGTCATTTAGTTTTAACGGAGAGCTTATGAAAATGAAAGGATGGATCGGGATACCTGCAGTTGCTTTTCTCATTTTATTGTGTGGATGTAAGGAAGAGGCGGGCCCTGACCGGGCAGGAGAAATTACACTCAGCTCACAGCTCCATGGTACGGAAAGCTACTACCTTAATGGATTCTCATATGAGAGCGGGGAGATGTACCGCTACCCCAGCCAGGATGATCCGCTTCCCGACATCATCAATGAAGGATTCCCGGTGATTGAAGGTTCTGTAGAACGCTCTTTACCAGGATTTAATACACCTGCCCGGGTCAATGGATTTGCCCTGGTGGGTGAGTTCTCCACATGGGAGGATGCCAGGGCTTTTTACAACAGCTATTCAATGGTTGAGGAGAATCTCCGTTACGAAACAGTAAGCGATACTGTAAAGCTTTACCAGGTTTGGGTTCAGCAAACCGCAGCAGGTAAATTTGCCAAGATGATTATCAGGGACATCCAATATTTTGAGGCAGCAACAGGGGCTCCGTATAATGAGGTGATCCTGGAGTATGCCTATTCACCGGATGGATCTTCAGAGTTTTCCTGCGATTGTGATTAATCGCTTTTTTCTATCTTAGGGCATGAATTTTGCGCTTCTTGGCTTTATCATCTACCTGATCATTATCCTGGTTGTGGGATTTATCACCTACAACATCAACAAATCACATCGTGATTTCTTTATTGCGGGTAGGAAACTGAACCCCTGGGTGGTTGCCTTTTCTGAAAGGGCTTCCGGCGAAAGTGCCTGGTTATTGCTCGGACTCCCGGGCGCAGCCTATGCCTCCGGCCTGATGGAATTCTGGTCGGCCCTGGGTTGTGTTTCGGGGATTATCTTCTACTGGTTCTTTATAGCCCGCGCCCTTCGGGAGGAGACCGAAAAAGCCGGGGCCATCACCCTGCCGACTTTCCTGGCTGCGAGGTTTAAAAGGGGAGAGAAAACCATCAGGGTACTTGCCACATTTATCATTATCTTTTTCTTCATTTTCTATCTTTCTGCCCAGTTCAACGGTGCAGGGAAGATCCTGAATGTCACATTCGGACTTGATCAGACCACCGGGATGATCCTGGGTGCGGTAGTGATCATTTTTTACACCATGATGGGCGGATTCTTCGCGGTGGCATGGACCGATGTGGTACAGGGGATTCTCATGATCGGAACACTGGTGGTGCTGCCTCTGGTCGGACTTGCAGAGCTGAGGGAGATCAGCCAGGGAGCAATGCCACTGTCCGAAATTGCAGCTGCCGGGGGGCATCCCCTCCTCTCTTTCAGGGGAGGTAAAACAGGCTGGGCGGCTGCAGCCATGATAATCAGCGGACTAAGCTGGGCCCTGGGGTACATGGGACAACCACACCTGCTGATCCGGTTCATGGCCATCGACCGTGCTGATCACATTAAAGTCTCACGCCGCATCGCCATTGCCTGGGTGATTCCGGCATTTGCCGGTGCTCTGGTGATTGGGATTGTGGGAGCGGGGTTATACCAACAGGGGATGTTCGATGACATTGAAAAGGTGATGCCCTACCTGGCCAATGCGTTGCTGCCCGCCTGGCTGGCAGGTATTTTTGTAAGCGGCGCCATCGCTGCCATGATGTCGACAGCCGACAGCCAGCTGCTGGTGATCAGCTCCAGTATCATCGAGGATCTGTTTCACCGCACCTTTGGAAGGGATCTTGGGGAGACCTCCATGCTCAGGAGCAGCCGGATCATCACCATCGTTGTGGGATTCATTGCCTTTGCCATTGCCCTCACCTCCGATAAACTGATTTTTTCCATGGTCTCCTATGCATGGGCCGGACTGGGATCATCCTTCGGACCACTGATCCTGCTGATGCTGACGTGGAAAAAGGTTACATGGCAGGGGGTTATCGCCGGTCTTGTCACCGGTTTTGCCTCCACCGTCATCTGGTCGGAACTGGAGGCTCTTGATGCGGTGATCAGCGTCCGCTTTGTTTCCTGGATTGCAGCCCTTCTGGCGGTCTGGATTACCAGTGTGCTCACCCGTAAAAACGCCTGAACCATGATGCACGAATGAGGATATTCTACGACATCGGTATTGGGCTTTACTACCTGGCTGCCCTGATGATCTCACCCTGGAACAGGAAAGCAAAACAGTGGATCGGGGGGAGAAGGGGATGGAGAAAACCACTTGAAAAGGCTTTTCAGCCAGGGGACCGCGTGGTGTGGGTGCACTGCGCATCATTGGGAGAGTTTGAACAGGGCCGGCCTGTGATTGAAACCTTAAAGGAGAGATGTCCGGATCAGAAAATCCTGCTTTCATTCTTTTCTCCTTCGGGCTATGAAAAGCGAAAGGATTACCCGTTGGCTGACCATGTGATGTACCTGCCCCTGGATACCGCCCGTAACGCCCGTAAATTGATCGATTCATTATCGCTTGAGATGGTTCTTTTTATTAAATATGAATTCTGGTTTCATTTCCTTACCCGTCTCGGGAAAAAGGGTGTGCCGGTTTACCTTGTTTCGGGAATCTTTCGTCCGGACCAGGTTTTTTTCAGGTGGTATGGAGGCTGGTACAGGCGTTTCCTGGATACCTTTACCCATATTTTCGTTCAGCAGGAGCCCTCCCTGAGATTGCTGAAAGAACATGGTTTTGACAGGGTTTCAGTAGCCGGGGATACCCGTTTTGACAGGGTCATGCAGCTGGCTCAATCGGGTTATTCCAACCCGGCGATGGAATCCTTTGCCGCCCATGCCAGGGTCATCGTGGCAGGAAGTACCTGGGAGCCCGATGAACAACTACTGGAGGAGGCATACCATGAGCTTCCTTTGGATCTGAAGTGGATCATTGCTCCCCATGAGCTGTCAGCAGGTCATCTTGAAAAACTTCAGAAACGGTTTCCCGGGAGTATTTTATTCACCCTGTCGGGCAGTGAAATTCCTCCGGAGACCCGTGTGGTGATCGTGGACACCATCGGTCACCTCTCCCAACTCTACCGTTATGGAACCCTGGCATACATAGGGGGCGGTTTTGGTAAAGGGATTCACAATATTCTCGAAGCGGCCACATTTGGATTACCGGTTCTATTCGGTCCAAACTTCCGGAAATTCTCGGAAGCAGTGGAGCTATCGGAGCGTGGCGGTGCGTTCATTGTTTCAGGGAGGACTGAATTGTTATCCACAGTTCATCAACAACTGGGAAATCCAAACCTGTTGAAAACCACATCTGAAATAGCCTCTAACTACGTGTCTGAGAGGCTTGGAGCAACTTCTAAAATAGTGCAAAAGGTGTGCAAAAAATAGGGAGGTAAATGTTTTAGAATAGATTTTCGGGCCGGGATTTCTTTCTATTTTTGAATTGATGACACCCCACTGCTGCAATCAAAATTATTTCTTAACCATTGCTTAATTAGAACTAAACCGTGCGTGATTAAATTCGCATTCAAATACTCGATCTATTAAAAACCTAAAAGTCTATGAAAACCATGCAGAAGTTATTACTTACGTTTGTCGTTGCCTGTCTGATCACATTATCCGGTTATTCGCAGGTAACCAATTCAGGTATGAATGGTACAGTCACATCAGGATCAGGTGAGGTGCTTCCTGGTGCCACGGTGGTAGCCGTTCATGAACCCTCGGGAACACAATACGGAGCGGTTACCAATGAAGAGGGCCGCTTCAATTTGCAAGGAATGCGACCCGGCGGGCCATACTCTGTTAAGGTATCATTTGTGGGCTACTCAACCGCTTCCTATACTGATATTACTTTATATTTAGGTGAATCATTCAATCTGGCTGCTCAAATCAGGGAAAGTGCTGTTGAAGTTGCCGAAGTTACGGTTGTAGGTTCCAAACCTTCGAAATTCAGCACCACCAAGACCGGAGCAACAACCCAAATTTCGAACGATGAGATGAATTCCATGCCTACTGTAGACAGGAGTATCAGCGACATTGCCCGATTTTCGCCCTATGCAAATGGCCTGGGCTTTGCAGGCGGAGATGGCCGTTCAACAAACTTCACGGTCGACGGTGCCAATTTTAACAACAACTTCGGCCTGGGTGACGACCTGCCGGGCGGAGGGAATCCTATCTCTTTGGATGCGATTGAGGAAATACAGGTGGTCATTGCCCCATTCGATGTCCGCCAGACAAACTTTATCGGGGGTGGAATCAATGCCATTACCAAATCGGGGACCAATAAATTTAAAGGTTCAGCCTATACCTATTTTACCAACCAGAATATGCGGGGCAATAAAATCGGGGATGTTGATTTCGGAGACCGCGCTGAGGAGTCAAGGCAGATCTATGGTGTAACCCTGGGCGGACCCATCATTAAAAACAAATTGTTCTTTTTCGTGAACGGGGAATACGAATTGCGTCCTGGCCAGGTTGTTACCTGGAGGCCGTCGGAAGACGGCGTTGCCAATACGGACCTAATGCTTTCACGGACCAGCACTTCGGATATGGACCTGGTTAAGCAACATTTAATCAGTAATTATGGATATGATCCAGGCTCTTACAGTGATTACCCCGCCAATGAAAGCAACAGAAAACTTCTGGCCCGTATCGACTGGAACATCAATGATGCCAACAAACTGAGTGTCCGGTATAACTATACCAAGAACCAGGGATGGAATCCCACGAACGGAAATTCAACCGATGCAGGTTTCCGCAACAGGAATATGGACCGGATTTCCCAATACTCCATGGCTTTCTCCAATTCCATTTATTCGATGGATAACATTGTGAATTCGGTTTCTGTGGATTTAAACAGCCGGATTTCAGATAAAGTTTCAAACCAGTTCCTGACCACCTATTCAAAAATTAATGATGTACGTGGATCCACTTCCGACAAGTTCCCCTTTATTGACATTATGTATGGGGTTAATACCGATGGAAGTCAGATACTTGAACCCTATATGTCTGCCGGTTATGAGTTGTTCACATGGAACAACGGCGTAAATAACAATATTTTCAACATCATCGACAACATCACCTTTTCATTGGACAATCATAAAATTACAGCGGGGTTAAGTTTTGAACATCAGATGGCAAACAACTCGTACATGCGTAATGGTACGGGATATTATCGTTATGCCAGTGTGGACGATTTCTTAAATCAGGCGGCACCCAGGGATTTTGCATTGACCTATGGTTACGACGGAGAGCTGAATCCGGCTGCGGAAGTTGCCTTTAATCAGTTTGGCATTTATGGTCAGGATGAATGGAACGTGAATTCTGATTTCAAATTAACCTATGGCATACGTGCCGATTATTTAAAATATGCAGATAACCTGATCAGGAACAACGCCATTTATGAACTCGATTTTGGCGGTAAAAAAGTGGATACCGGTGAATGGCCTGATGCAAATGTGCAGTTTTCACCAAGGGTTGGTTTCACGTGGGATGTGACAGGTGACCAGACATTGAAACTCCGTGGAGGTACGGGTATTTTTGCAGGAAGGCTGCCGCTGGTCTTCTTCACCAATATGCCAACCAATTCAGGGATGGTGCAGGGCAGTTATGCGGCTGTTACCAGGTATGATGCCAACGGGGTTGTAACCAGCGCTGATCCTGTTTTGGAATCGCTGGCCGGGCCGATGATTACCGATGTGGATGAAATGATCAGTACACTGGGCCTGCCCAATACAATTACTCCTGAAGATGGCGTTTTACCGCGTGATGTGAATGGTGTTGCCCCCGATTTTAAGATGCCCCAGGTGTGGAAAACTTCAATGGCCCTGGATTATGAACTACCGGTTTCATTTCCGCTGTCGCTTACCGTTGAAGGTATTTACACGAATACTATCAACGGTGTGATACTGCAAAACTACAACCTGGAACAACCCGATAATAGCTGGCAGCGTTTCAGCGGAGAGGATGACAGGTATATCTATCAGGCAAGCGCCGATATGACCTATACTTCGAGAAATGCCTATGTACTGGCCAATACAAACGAAGGATGGGGAGCAACCGGGAATATCACCATTAGCGCAGAACCTGTTAAAAACCTGAATGTGCTTGTGGCTTATACCCACACCGAGTCAAAAGAGGTTTCGGGTATGCCGGGCAGCAACGCTGCCTCTGCATATGGTGGCCTTATTGAGGTGAATGGCCCGCATCTGCCCTGGGTTCAGCGTTCGGAATATGTAATCCCGGACAGAGCGATTGCTTCGGTTTCTTACACGATACCCTATGCAAAAAACCATATGTCCAGCTCAATTAATCTGTTCTATTCCGGCTATTCAGCTGACGGATACAGCTTCACCTATGCAAATGATATGAATGGCGATAATTATGCTTCAGATCTGATCTACATTCCGGGTGCCAGGGGTGACATCCGGTTTGTAAGTGCTGCAGACGAAGATGCATTCTTTGCATTTATGGAACAGGACAATTACCTGAAAAAGCATCAGGGGAAATATGCTGAGGCGTATGCTGCCCGGGCTCCCTGGGTGCACACCTTTGATTTACGTTTTGTACAGAGCTTCAGCATCAATGCGGGAGACACCAAACATACTTTGCAATTATCCCTTGACTTTTTGAACTTCGGTAATTTGATCAACAGTGAATGGGGTGTGGAAAAGAATATGTTTAATTCAAACAACGGACAGATTCTGAACTATGAAGGCGTGGATGCAAACAATGTTCCAAGCTTTTCAATGGTTCAGGATGACGAAGGTAATTACCTGACAGAAACCTATTCTACTTATTATGATTACACTCAATGCTGGCAACTGCAGATCGGAGCACGATACATCTTCTAATTCAGATCAGTGATACCGGGTCGGGGTAAACAGCTCACCCTGGCAGGGATTTATTTTAAAAGAGGGTACCCCGACACGGTACCCTCTTTTTAGTAGCCCGTTTTTTTGGACCATCTTGATACAATAGTCAGGTCCCCCGTGAACACTGGGTAGACAAAGAACAGCAGGCTCTCTGTTATATTATAAATTACACATAATCAGAGAGATAGAAATTTTTAAGTCTCCTTTACAATATGTTTTTCCTCATGTGTCTGCCATTCATTGAGTTAGCGCAAACGTTGATTTCTTGTTAATAAAAACGACTCCCTTTCACCCTGCCTGCACCTGATTTCTTCCTATTTTCATTTCGCGAATATCTGTATCACGAAGACCCCGTTTTCTGCACCTTTAAAACAATATTTCGAGTTTTGCCAGGAGATGAGAAGGAAGCTTGTCCTCGTTTTGTTAATAACAATGATTGAACCAAGCAAACCCAATTACTAATTTGGTGGTTAGTAAAACACCCGCCCTAAGACTAAATGATTTAAACCGAAGAGAATGGCAGAAAAGGCACTACCGCAGAAGAACCTGGTGTTTGTAGAGAGCAAAGCAACTGATCCGAAAAAGAATCAGTCAGGTGATGAAATTAAGCTTATACAAACATACACCTTCGATGAAGCCTTTAAAGCCTCTCTGGATTATTTTAAAGGGGATGAACTTGCTGCAAGGGTCTGGGTGAACAAGTATGCCCTGAAGGACTCGGCCGGTAAGATTTATGAGCGTACACCTGATGACATGCACCGTCGTCTGGCCTCCGAGATCAGCCGCATCGAAAAGCGTTATTCCAATCCCATCACATTCGATGAACTTTTTGAACTGATGAAGGAGTTCAAATACATCGTTCCCCAGGGTTCACCCATGACCGGTATTGGAAATAATTTCCAGATCGCAAGCCTCTCAAACTGTTTTGTGATTGGACACGAGGGTCGTGCTGACTCCTATGGCGGGATCATGAAGATCGACCAGGAGCAGGTACAGCTCATGAAAAGGCGTGGTGGTGTAGGACACGACCTCTCTCATATCAGGCCTTCGGGAAGCCCTGTACTGAACAGTGCATTATCTTCCACCGGGGTGGTACCCTTTATGGAACGTTATTCAAATTCCACCCGGGAGGTGGCCCAGGATGGGCGCCGGGGAGCTTTGATGCTGAGTATTTCTGTCAGGCACCCCGATGCAGAACACTTCATTGATGCCAAAATGGAGAGTGGAAAGGTGACGGGCGCGAACGTATCGGTAAAGATCGATGACGAATTTATGAAGGCCGTGGTGGAGGGTAAGACCTATACCCAACAATACCCTGTTGACTCTGACAACCCCACCCACATCAAAGAGATCGATGCCAGGGAGCTGTGGGAAAAGATCGTACACAATGCTTGGAAATCGGCAGAACCGGGGATCCTCTTCTGGGATACGGTTATCAAGGAATCTGTCCCCGACAGCTATGCCGACAAGGGATTCAGGACCGTCTCCACCAATCCGTGCGGGGAGATCCCCCTCTGTCCCTATGACAGCTGCCGGTTGCTGGCAGTGAACCTTTACAGTTACGTGGAAAAGCCATTTACACCGGATGCCCGGTTTAACTGGGAGAAATTTCGTAAGCACATCGGAATGGCCCAGCGCATCATGGATGATATTATCGACCTTGAACTGGAGAAGGTGGATGCCATCCTGGATAAAATATACTCCGATCCCGAGGATGTGGAGATCAAGAGTGTGGAAATTAATCTGTGGAACAACATTAAACGCAAGGCGTTGGAAGGCCGGAGAACCGGCGTGGGAATTACTGCTGAGGGGGATATGCTGGCGGCCCTGGGACTCAGATACGGCAGTGAGGATGCCATTGATTTCTCAGTGGAGGTTCACAAAACGGTTGCTCTGGAAGCTTACCGCTCTTCTGTAAAGATGGCCAAAGAGCGCGGACCTTTCGAGGTCTTTGATTTTAACAAGGAGAAGGAGAATCCCTTTATAAAAAGGCTGGCTAAAGAGGATGCGGGGCTTATTGAGGAGATGAAACAGTATGGCCGCAGGAATATCTCACTGCTGACCATTGCTCCCACGGGTACCACCAGCCTGATGACCCAGACCACCTCCGGGATCGAGCCGGTCTTTTTGCCGGTTTACAAACGGCGCAGAAAGGTGAATCCCAACGATAAGGAGGCCAACATTTCTTTCGTGGATGAGGTTGGCGACAGCTGGGAAGAGTACAACGTCTTTCACCACAATTTTCTCACCTGGCTTAAGGTGAACGGGATGAACCCCGATGAGGTGAAAAAATTCAGCGATGAGGATGTGGCTGAATTGGTGAAGCGATCCCCCTATCATAAGGCCACATCCAATGATGTGGACTGGATGCAGAAGGTGAAGATGCAGGGAGCCATACAGAAATGGGTTGATCACTCCATTAGCGTAACGATCAACCTGCCCTCCACTGCGAAGGAGGAGCTGGTTGGAGAGCTTTATATTCATGCCTGGAAAAACGGCTGCAAGGGAGCCACTGTTTACCGGGACGGATCAAGGACAGGCGTTCTGGTTGCAGCCGATAAGAAGGAGAGTGCGGAGAGTAATTTCCCCATCAGGCGGCCCACCGAACTGGAAGCCGAGATTCTCCGTTTCAAGAATAACGATGAAGACTGGATCGCCTTTATTGGCCTTCTGGACGGAAGACCATACGAGATCTTTACAGGGCGCAAGGAGGAGGATACTTTCCCCATTCCTTCCAAAGTGAAGAGGGGAAAAATTCTGAAGACCAGGAACGAGGATGGTACCAAAAGATACGATTTTCAGTATGTGGATAAATATGGTTATAAGGTAACCATGGGTGGCCTCTCCCACCAGTTTAACAGCGAATTCTGGAACTATGCCAAATTGATATCAGGTGTGCTCCGTCACGGAATGCCGGTGGTGGATGCCATCAACCTGATCAGTTCCCTGAGACTGGATAATGAATCGATCAATACCTGGAGTGCCGGGGTGGTTCGTTCGCTGAAGAAATATATCCCCAACGGAACCAAAGCCAAGGGGGGTCAGAAGTGTGAAGAGTGCAGTTCCAACAACCTTGTTTACACAGAGGGGTGCCTGATCTGTAAAGATTGCGGCCATTCCAAATGCGGATAACG
>JAWOHR010000173.1:0-4787 GCA_046485075.1 Bacteroidales bacterium | reverse complement strand
CTGATTGTGGGTGAACGCGGACCGGCTCCCAAGGCCACACCCACCTATCCCGAGATCAACCTGCACTCTTTAAAGGACCTGGATATTCTGAACAGCAGGGAGAAGGTTTCCTTTAAGGTGGATGCCCGGACCCGGAAAGCTTTTGAAGAGGTGATCATCCCTTACTGGAGCGGAAAAACCAACCGGGAGAGGGTTTTTAACCATGTGGGAGAGGAGTGGAAGTCAGCCTATGAAGCCGGAGTTTTCACCGAATTCCAGGAACAGAGAGCCCCGGGTCATACGGTACTCGGGAAAAAGATCTATAGCAAGGGGATGAGGGATATCATCGGGGATATTCAGGTGGCCCTTGAGGGTCTGGATTTTTTGAACGATCCCCGGGCGTACGATAAGCGGGAGGAGCTTCACGCCATGGAGATCACCGCCCGTGCATTGATCATGTTTGCTGAAAGACATGCGGAAAAACTTGATGAGCTGGCAGCCGGGGAGACTCAGTTACAGAGGAAATCAGAACTGGAAGCGATGGCTGCCATATGCAGAAGGGTGCCTGCAGAAGCCCCCTCTACTTTACATGAAGCGCTTCAGTATTACTGGTTTGTGCACCTGGGAGTCATCACAGAACTGAACCCGTGGGACTCTTTCAATCCCGGACGGCTCGATCAGCACCTCTATCCTTTTTACAGGAGAGATCTTGCAGAGGGGAGACTGGATTTGAATGGATTGAAGGAGTTGTTACACTCTTTCTGGATCAAGTTTAACAACCACCCCTCACCGCCCAAGGTGGGTGTCACCGCCGAAGAGAGCAATACCTATACTGATTTTTGCCTGATCAATCTGGGCGGACAGAAGGCTGATGGTTCCGATGCGGTGAATGAATTCAGTTTTATCCTGCTCGATGTGATCGAGGAGATGCGGCTGCTGCAGCCCTCCTCCATGGTGCAGATCAGTAAAAAGAACCCCGATGCTTTTGTGGACCGGGCGGTAAGGATCGTAAAAACCGGATTTGGGCAGCCTTCCATTTTCAATACAGACGCAATTATCCAGGAACTGGTGAGGCAGGGAAAGAGCCTGGAGGATGCCCGGAACGGGGGTGCATCCGGGTGTGTGGAGAGCGGTGCCTTCGGGACCGAGGCCTATATTCTGACCGGTTACTTTAACCTGGTGAAGGTGCTGGAGATCACCCTTTGGAACGGCACCGATCCGATCACAGGAAAACACATTGGTATTGAAAGTGGTGATCCGGCCTTATTTGAAACATTCCAGGATTTAAGGGAGGCGTTCCTGCGACAACTGGACCATTTTATCAATATCAAAATAAGGGGGAACAACATCATTGAACGGATCTTCAGCACCCATATGCCGGTGCCCTTCCTCTCCCTGCTGATCGATGACTGTATCATTAACGGAACGGATTACAATGCGGGTGGTGCCCGCTATAATACCAGTTATATCCAGGGGGTGGGACTGGGTTCGATTACCGATATGTTCACAGCCCTTGAGTATCATGTATTTGATCAAAAAAACCTTACCCTGCCCACCTTCCTGAAGGTGATGACTGACAATTTCGAAGGTCATGATGAATTGAGGGCCGCATTACTGTATGACACCCCCAAGTATGGGAATGACGACGACAGGGCCGATGTACATGCCACCTGGGTCTTTGATGCTTTCTACGATGCGATTAACGGACGACCCACTCCCCGGGGAGCCACCTGCCGTATCAATATGCTGCCCACCACCAGTCATGTCTATTTTGGGAAGGTGGTGGGTGCCACACCCGATGGCAGGCTTGCCCATCAGCCCCTCTCCGAAGGCATCTCCCCCTTCCAGGGAATGGACCGGAAAGGTCCCACTGCGGTGCTTAATTCGGCATTGAAGATTGATCACCTGAAGACCGGAGGAACCCTGCTGAACCAGAAATTCACCCCCGATTTTTTCAGGGATGATCAGAGCATCCGGAAGATAACACAGCTGATCAGGGGTTACTTTCGCATGGATGGGCATCATATTCAATTCAACGTGGTGTCGGCCGGTACCCTTCGTGATGCCCAGAAACATCCGGAGAATTACCAGGATCTGATCGTACGGGTGGCCGGGTACAGTGACTACTTCAACGACCTGGGTATTGAACTGCAGGAGGAGATCATCAGGCGCACCGAACATCACGGCATGTAGTGAAATTTGCTATTTTTGACAGGATCGTTGTAACTATGAAAAATCTTTTTACATCCTGGATGGTCGCTCTGGGGGTCATGTTGGTTCTGTCAGCCTGTACCTCCAGGACTGAGCGTACCCTTTCAGGGGTTGAAACACTCCTTGACTCCCTGGAGAGCCAGTTTGCTCCCGACAGAAGGGTCGAACTCTGGAAGCTGTCGGTTACCCATGCAAACGGAACGATTCTGCTGGAAGGTGAACTGGCCAGCAGTGCAGCATATCATACTGTGTCAACCTCAATCAGTGAGCGCTTTCCCGGGGTGACCAACCAGGTGAAACTGCTTCCTGAAGAGTGGCCCGGGCGGCTTGTGAATGGATTGGTTAATAACTCAGTATCTCATTTACGAAGGGATCCAAGCAGTAAATCGGAGCTAGTAAGCCAGGCATTGCTCGGGACCCCGGTAAGAATCCTGAAGGAGGCGGATGGGAAGTTTCTGATCCAGCTTCCCGATGGTTACCTGGGATGGGTGAATAAGAGTGAGGTCCAATGGATGGAGCCCGAAGCGCTGGAAAAGTACGGGAACATGCAAAAAATGGTCTTTCGTTCCCAGTACGGTTTTGTATATACTGAACCCATGGAGAGCTCCATGCCGTTGTCAGACCTGGTGGTAGGTTGCATGCTTCCGGTGATAGCGGAAAAGGGAGCTTTCTACCAGGTTGAATATCCCGACGGGCGCCAGGGGTGGGTGAAAAAATCGGAATCGGTCCCGGCCCGGGATATTTTTTTCGATGATCCTACAGGAGAGAGGATAGTAGCCACTGCCAGGGCATTTCACGGGATTCCCTACCTGTGGGGAGGGGCCTCATCCAAGAACCTGGATTGCAGCGGACTGGTTTCCAATGTCTTTTTCATGAACGGGATCCAGATGCCAAGGGATGCCGATCAGCAATCGCATTGCGGGAGGGAGATTTCCACTGAGTTTAACCCAGCGGGACTGGAAGTGGGTGATCTTCTTTTTTTTGGAAGGAAAGCCACCCTCAAAGAGAAGGAGAGCGTGACCCACGTGGCCATCTACATGGGAGGGGGATCGTTTATTCATGCCTCCGGATACCGGGACAGGGTTAGCATCAACAGCATGGATAGTATGCAGGCTCATTTTATTGATACCTATCCGGAAATGTTTGTCAGGGCAACCCGGATCATAGGAGAAGCGTCCAATGGTTTTAAGCCCGTCATAGAGAATGCCTATTACAGGGAGATCATAAAATAAATCAAACATATAGCGGATGAATTCGGGAAGAAGGAGCTTTTTAAAGCGTGCAGGAGCCATTTCACTGGCCACATCCATTCCGATGGCTGGTTGCACCACACCGGGCAGTCCATCGGGCAGTCCATCGGGCAGTGTGTCTCCGGTTTTACCGGGAAAAGGGAGAATGAAGCTGAGCTTCAGGCCCTATGAACTGCAATTGAAGCATACCTTTACCGTGGCCGGCAACTCGAGAAATACCACACCGGTGGTACTCACTGAAATTGAGTATGAGGGTGTGACGGGTTATGGTGAAGCTTCCATGCCCCCCTATCTGGGTGAATCGCAGGAGAGTGTGACCGGGTTTCTTAAAAAGGTGAACCTGGAGCAGTTCGCGGATCCCTTTATGCTGGATGATATCCTGGCCTATGTGGATTCAATTGCCGAAGGGAACAGTGCCGCCAAGGCCTGTGTGGATATAGCCCTGCATGACCTGATGGGCAAACTGGTGAATCAGCCTCTTTACCGGCTTTGGGGGATCAACCCACGGAACACACCCATGACCTCCTTTACCATAGGCATCGATACGGCCGAAGTGGTGAAGGCAAAAACCATTGAAGCGGACCGGTTTAAGGTTCTGAAGGTAAAGCTTGGAGGCGGAAATGACCGGGAGATGATCAACACGGTACGGTCGGTAACCAATGTTCCCATCTATGTGGATGTAAACCAGGGTTGGAAGGATAAACATGAGGCCCTTGAGATGGTTCACTGGCTGAAGGAACAGGGGATCGAATTCGTGGAGCAGCCCCTTTCCAAAACAGCAATCGATGAGATGGCATGGCTTACTGAGCGAAGCCCCCTTCCCATTATTGCCGATGAGGCTTTCCAGCGGCTTTCCGATTTGGCTGCCTTAAAGGGTGTCTACTCGGGAATTAATATCAAGCTGATGAAGAGTACCGGCTTGCGCGAAGCGCACAAAATGATCACAGTGGCCAGGGCCCTGGATATGAAAGTGATGATCGGGTGTATGACAGAAACCTCCTGTGCCGTATCGGCTGCCTCGCAACTCTCTCCGCTCGTGGATTGGGCCGATCTGGATGGAAATCTGCTCATCAGCAATGACCTTTACGAGGGGGTGAAAGTGGTGGACGGCAAGGTTACACTCAACGAGCTGCCGGGAATCGGAATTAAGAAAGCAGCATCCTAAAATGTACCTGCATGGCAGACAGGAGATCCTTTATTAAAAAGACAGGTGCCCCCCGCGTTGAGCAGCGCCAACACGCGCAAATCGCGCGACAGGATTTCCCACGACACGGGCTGGTCAAAGTCATACACAATGGCGGCCACCCCAGGCTTGCCATATTCTTGCACGCGCGCCAGCAAATCGGC
>JAWOHR010000064.1:0-5519 GCA_046485075.1 Bacteroidales bacterium | reverse complement strand
CTTGTGACCTTTCACGGACCTATGGGCGTTTCGGATTTCAACCGGTTTAGCATGAAATCAATGCGGAAGGTGCTTATGGAACCCCGGGAGAGGTATCGGTACCCTTACAAAAGGGAGAAAGAGACCCGTGATAACCCGGAATATGACCTTTATACCATTACCGGGGGAAGGGCTCAGGGTTTACTGATCGGCGGGAATATCAGCGTACTGGACTCGATCATCGGAACCCGGTTTCAACCCGATTTTGAGGGTAAAATTGTCTACCTGGAGGAGGTTGAGGAGAAGACCTATCGTGTGGATAAGATGATTTTCCACCTGCTTTCGGGTACCAACCTTAAAAAGGCTGCAGGAATCATTATGGGAGCATTCGACCAGTGCAATATCAATGAAGAACCCACGCTTTCCCTGAAGGTGGCACTGGATGACCTGCTTAAACCTCTGGGGATTCCCGTCTCATATGGGCTTTCATTTGGTCATATCAGCCGGATGCTTACCATTCCAAACGGTATCCTCGCAGCCATGAATGCAGATGAGAACAGTTTTGAACTGCTGGAAACCGCGGTTATTTAAAGGCTTTCGCTAATTTAGCGTAATGGATGATTTCGGGCTTCTTTCTGTTTTACCCCCCCTGGTGGCCATCGTTCTGGCACTGCTGACCAGGCAGGTCTATATTTCACTGGTGGCCGGGATCTGGCTGGGTTGGATGATTTACAGCGACTGGAATTTTTTACAGGGCCTCATCGCAACCATAGAGGGCTTGGTGGATGTATTCAGGAATCCGGGCAACACACGCACGATCATGTTCAGTGCGCTTGTGGGAGCCCTGTTAATTTTCATACAGTATTCGGGTGGCGTACAGGGGTTTATCCTGAGGATAGACCGGTTGCTCCAATCGCTGGAAGGGAAGCGGATGGGAAGGAGCAGGGTTGTAGTGGAGCTGCTTGCACTTGCCACCGGGATTCTCCTTTTCATCGAAACCACCATCAGTTCACTGACCGTAGGAACACTGTATCGCCCGGTATTTGACCGTTTGAAAATTCCACGGGAGAAGCTGGCCTATATTGCCGATACCAGTTCGGCACCCAGTTCAATCCTGATCCCATTTAATGCCTGGGGGGCATTCATCATGGGATTGTTACTTACCCAGGGAATCGAAGCTCCTTTTTCCACCATGCTGTCGGCCATGGTTTTTAACTTTTATCCCATGATCGCCCTTGTCATGCTATTCCTGGTGATTGTAACCCGGAAAGACTTTGGGCCCATGGTCAGGGCTGAAAAAAGAACAAGGGAGACCGGAAAACTTATGAATGAGGGTTCAAGGCCCATGGTTTCAGAGGAGATTACGGCCTGTGAAATGAAAGAGGGCATAAAACCCAGGGCAGTGAATATGATTGTCCCCCTGTTCACCATGGTCCTCATGATGATCGTAAGCCTGGCCTATACCGGCTGGGGCGAGGTGGAGGGATCAACCTCCTTTATGGATCACTTTTCCAGGGCCATGGGCCGGGGTTCGGGTTCTTCGGCTGTACTTTACGCGGTAACGAGTTCCATCCTTGTGGCAATGGTACTATACCGGGCACAGGGGATCATGAGGATCCGGAAAATGATTGAACTGATCCTGAAGGGGATCAGCGAGCTTATGCCCCTTGCCCTGCTGATGATGCTGGCATTTGCCATCAGTCACGTGTGTAACATCCTGGGTACGGGAGTTTATGTGGCAGGTATTACCGAAGGATGGCTATCGCCTCAGCTTCTTCCGGCCGTTGTGTTTGTGCTCTCCTCGTTTATTGCCTTTTCCACTGGGACCTCCTGGGGGACCTTTGCCATCATGATCTCCATTGCCGTTCCTATGGCCCGGATGCATGATGCAAATGTGCTGCTGGTGATCGCTGCCACAATGGGCGGGGGTGTATTCGGGGATCACTGTTCACCCATCTCCGACACCACCATCATCTCCTCCATGGCTTCTGCCTCCGACCACATCGATCATGTGCGGACCCAGATGCCCTATGCCCTGCTCACAGGACTTTTAACCACCCTGATCTATCTTATCCTGGGGTTTGCAATGGGGTAGGGCGGCCTTTGCCTAAAGTGGACGGGCCACCATGATCCCGGTGGCTGAAGGGTTATTTGCCAGGTAATCCGCCAGGGTCTCTTCTGAAAGAATAACCTTTCCGGATTTTGAGGAGGCATGCAAAAGATGGAACCCGCCAGGCTTCCCGGTCAGGATTCCCACATGGGAGATGTCCAGTCCCCCGATACCGGTGGTGATCCCCACGATATCTCCCTCGCATAAACCCGATTCAAGATCCGGTATATGATCTTTTGGAACATAGTACATCTCCCTCCCTGAGATTTCTCTCTCCTGCCCGGCTATGATCTCCACAAGTACGCTGTCCGAAAGAAGCTGCCGGTAACTGCCTGGATGGGTGCTCATGAAATTCACCTGTTTGTGAAAGGATCTCCCCCCGATCTCCTTTGAAACATCCCTGATCACCTGTTTGTAATGGTTTACGTGGATCCAGTCGCTGAAATAGTGAATCCGGGATGTATAACCCTCAACGATTCCATTCCGGTAGCGGATGCTCCTTAATTCTGTAGTGAAGTGTTCAAAGCTGTGATTGCCGGACCGGATGGTCCTTGAGATGGCAAGACAGCATTCCACGAAAGTGTTGCAATCAAATTCCCGCAGATTCACAACCAGCGTTTCAGGTTCCTGTTCCAGGGTGTGCGGTGTATAATGGTTTCCCATAAAAAAGCGTCCGACCATTACCATCAAATCTGATGTGGAGCTGTCTTTGAATTCAGCAAACCGGGAGAATAGCTCTTCAAGGATTTCCCTGTCCTGAGGGTTTGCGGAAAATTGTTCTTTTAATTCCCCGGAAACTCCGTTCCGGCCACCTGTGTTACAAGCCATGGAGAGTGTAAAAAGGGTGGTCATCAGGAGCAGGGAAATCTTCATAAGATGTCTGATTAATCCAGGTGAACCGATTTTTCCCCGGCCTCAATGGCCACCGGCAGAAAATTCTCTTTTGGAGGCATGGGACAGGTGGCAAAGGGGGTGAATGCACAGGGAGGATTGTAGGCTTTATTGAAATCAAGGATGATCCGTCCGGTCGAATCGGGAACGGCATACATGAAACGCCCTGCACCATAGGTGTCAAGCCCGGTGGTCTGGTCGGCAATGATTAAAAAGTAACCCTCTCCCGAGGTGAAGGGATAGAGGACCAGCGCTTCTTTTTTAATCCGGAAGTGAAGTTCCCCGGGGCACTGGTATTCTTCCGTGACCCCCTCTACCGGGGTACCCACGGTGAAAGTCCTGGGTTCATCGAAAGGAAGCAGCGTGGCTTCCACCACGTACTCCGTGTGGATGGGATAGGCCGGAATGTGATCCAGAGCTTCAATTCGCGGATGGTTGAAGTCCCGAAGCCGGATTCCATATAGATCTCCCCTTTTGATAATAAACCACTCAAGGTCTCCCTGCTGCAGGGTTGTGGCAGGATTCGACTGGTCATCATTTAATTTCAGAGACTTTACCAGGGTATCTGCGCTGGTGATTTTTACCCCTTCCTTCACAAACAGGGTCACAGCCCCGCCCTGAAGCACCAGTGAGCCGCAGAAAG
Organism: Bacteroidales bacterium; assembly: GCA_046485075.1. Lineage (GTDB taxonomy): Bacteria > Bacteroidota > Bacteroidia > Bacteroidales. Next base: position 1,896 of record JAWOHR010000064.1, on the reverse strand, counting down.
GGTCAGTCTTGGAAGGGAAAACAATATCATTGGAGGGATCGGAACCGAAGCTGTTTTCTCCCTCTTCAAGCCAGAAGAGTCCTGCCACGTTGAGCCATCCATTCGGCCCTTTGAGCCTTTCCAGCCTTGATTTTTGCCATGCATGGATCTCCTTAATATAGGCCTCTTCATCCTCAATAACAGGATGGGAGGAGTTGCATCCGGGTATCAGAAAGATGAAAGGCAGAACCAGGAGAAAAGCCGGAGCTGTACGCATGATCAACACAGTTTGATGAATTGCCAAATATCGCTAAAAAATTATACTTTTGCACCAAACCGGAGAGATGCCGGAGTGGTCGAACGGGGCGGTCTCGAAAACCGTTGTGCCCTTACGGGCACCGGGGGTTCGAATCCCTTTCTCTCCGCAAAACAGTAAAAATCCTCACGCAAAGGCGTGGGGATTTTTATTTGCCTGGAAGCGTTGAAAGCTTGCTTTCAAAAGCGGACAGGCAAATAAAAAGACCATTTACGCGCAGACACTCTGCGAGTAAATGGATTTTCACTGTTTTGCTGGTTCTCCCTCATCAGGGATCACGAGAGTAATCCCTCATCAGGGATCACGAGAGTAATCCCTCTTTAGGGATCACGAACGTAGTGAGTAATCCCTTAATCCTTTGAAAACTGAACCAACAACTGCCGGCCACCGGTTACTACCTCTGATGCTGAAATAGCTGAAAGGCTTTGAATATCAAATTTTGCCAGTTCACTGTTGAGCAGCTTCAACTTCTCTTCAGACTCGACGGAACCTTCTGCGTTCCATTCGCTTTTAAGAATCCGGATTTTCTCGAAGTCCTGGATACCCTCCCTCAACCTCTCAAATCTCACCGAGCTCAGGCCGCCAGGGTAGACCATATAGGTATCTCCTGCAGGGAACCGCCGGAACCGGGAATCATGAAGCGGATCCTCTGTCCATGAATTATAGCTCCACCTGAGCATGCCATCGAAATTCCGGTTTGCGGCATACCACGCCAGATATGTTGCCTCTGCTGTATTTGAAAAAGAAAATATATTGGGTTTTTCTTCCACGCAGCAAACATAAAAGGTGGTCTTGGATCCTGTAGCACGCCTGCGGGCCAGGTTCTCAACAGGAACAATGTGGGCAGAGGCCACGCTGAGGTCGAACAATACACCATCCAGTTCAGGATGGTACCCGCCGGCGAAGGCAATCTTTAATCCCGGAGCCTCCCGGTCGATCAGTTCGATTACCTCGAGCAGATCCTCCAATGATCTTTCGTCCATGGCGATGGTGGTTTTATCCAGCCATTTTCTTTGGCTGAGGTGGTTCCTGAAATCCTTTAGAAAAGGGGTCCATATTTCATTGTATGCCTGATCTCCGGGTTTGCATGATACAGCAACCTCCTGCCCCCTGGATTCATCAAAATAGTTGTATTCGTTGGTCCAGGAGACCATGGAGTAGCAGTTGATCTGCCGGTCTATACCGCAATCCATGGCGAATTCCACCCAGGCATCAAATACCGAATAGTCATAACTCCATGAGCCATCGGCGAACTTTGTTTTTCTCACCATCGATTGGAACGGATCAAAAGTCTGTCCTCCCCACGGCTTGCCGGTTATGGTTGATGTGATGCATTTCTGACCGGCGTTCGCCAGCATTTCCATGGTGGGCCGCATCTTTTCGAAGTGTTCCTCCGACCATGGCTCCACGTTGAAATACCTGGCCACCGAAAATGGGTTTTGCCACAGATCAAGATGAAAACTCCATTCAGAAGGAGGTGGTACTTGTGGGGTCTGGACCTCCACTTCAAGTTGAAAATCGACCCCTTTTTTTCTCCCCTCCGCCACAGTAATGGTTCCAGTGTAAATACCCGGATCAGCATCAGGTGGGATATCCACTGA
>JAWOHR010000036.1:0-40306 GCA_046485075.1 Bacteroidales bacterium | reverse complement strand
ACCTGGCTGTTATACAATTTTGGTGCTTTTCATCTAAAAAAAATCCATCAACAGATAAAAAATATCCAAATCTTCATAAAATAGGTTAATAAATGGATGACATTTATCTATTTGAGATAAAAAGGAAAAACCGGGGCCCAACCGGGGGTCTATTGACCCGTATAGGTTGATTGCTTATTTTTACAAATTCTAAATACAGATATAATCCTTTTAAAAAAATGAAAGCTTTAAAAGTTATCGGGATCATCTTCGGGGTACTGGTTGCTGCCATCCTGATTGTTCCCCTGTTTGTCTCTTCCCCGGCCGTTGTTTCTGCCACCATTGAAATTGCACTGGAGCCGGAGCAGATTTTTCCTTCGGTGGCCTCTTATGAAAACCGTGAGGCATGGGACCCCTGGCTGACCACCGATAGTACGGCTGTGGCCACGATTAATCCAAAGCCGGGTTATGTGGGTTCAACCTACAAATGGGAAGGAGAGATGCTTGGAAACGGGCGGATGGAGGTCTTTTCGGTGGAGGAGAATGCCTATATTCAGTCGAACCTCTGGTTTGGTGACGCAACGGAACCTGCTAAAATAGAGTGGACCTTCCAGCAGGTTGATGGCGGAACTCAGGTGGTGTGGTCCTTCACACAGGATACGAAGTATCCCATTGAAAGGCTGGGGATGATCTTTGGAAAGATGTTCCTGGAAAAGAGTTTTCAGACCGGCCTGGAACAGCTGAAAGAGCTGATGGAGTCGAATCCTCCAAAGGTGACCTGCCTTGGCCCCATAAGCCTTGAAGTCCAGGCTGCATTTGCGGCCATGGTGACCGATGGAGCAGGAACCATGGAGGAGATCGGCATGGCACTGGGCGAACTTTTTGGATTGGTTTATGAAGAGGCCGGCAAGCAGAATCTTCAGGTGAACGGCCCGGCTTTTGTCTTTTACCTCGATTATGATGAAGCCACGGGATTCTCCAACTACCTGGCTGGTGTACCGGTTGCACAATCAGGTTCCGTTTCGGGCAAGGTCAGACCGGTCTCTTATCCGGAGATGAATGTGGTCAGTGCGGTTCATACAGGACCCTACGAAAAATTCTTGGAATCTTATGAAACCATGGGAGCATATATCCAGGAAAACGGAATTGAGATCAGTGGTGAGGCTTTTGAATTCTATACGGTCAATGGGCAGGATGAACCTGATCCGGCCAGGTGGCAAACCGAGATCGCTTTCCCGGTGAAATAGGATGGACTCCAGGGAGATCGGAAGGATCTTTTACCGGGATGGTTACAGGCTTGCCAACCAGTACCTGGGTGGTGGTGTAACCGTCGACAAATTGAGAGAGGCCATCAGGGCGGTGTATGAAGTGGTGGACGGATTGCTGGAGGCTTTCATCCGGAGAACTGCCACCGACGGGAAACCGGTTCAGTGCAGGAACGGATGTTACTTTTGCTGTCACCAGCCTGTTTTTGCTGTCTCCCACGAGATGCTTTACCTTAAGGATTATATCGGCCAGTGGCTTCCTGCAGAAACACAAAGCAACTATATCGATCGTTCCCGGGATAAATCCCTGCTTACCCTCCATAAGCCGCTGAAGGTGCAGCAGCAGATATCCTTCCCCTGTCCCTTTCTGGAGAATCACTCCTGTTCGGTCTATCCTGCCCGACCCATGGCATGCCGCATCTATCTCTCCTCCTCGGTAGACTCCTGCAAACGGGAGTATGAGGAGCCGGGAACAGGTGGCCATAAACCCGAACTTTATGAGTTTCCCCTGAATGCAGGACGAATGCTCAATGAAGGCTTTGTCTCCTGCCTGAAGCAGATGGGGTTGCAGTCGGTTGAACTGCCCCTGGAGCAGGGATATGCTTCCCTGGTTACATTGAAACAGGATTTCCGGTCGTGGATCGGGTAGGATTTTGTTATATTCGTAAACATGAATAGACTGATCCTTGGATTGGTCCGCGAGACCAAGAATCCACCCGATAAAAGGGTCCCCCTGACCCCCCGGCAGTGCCGGCAGCTTTCTGACCAATACCAGAATTTAAAGATTGTGGTTCAACCTTCGGATGATCGCTGCTACAGCGATCAGGAGTACAAACGGGCCGGGATTACCATCATGGAGGATCTCTCCGGCTGTGACTTGCTGGCAGGAGTGAAGGAGGTGAAACCGGATGCTTTGATTGAAGGAAAAACCTACCTCTTCTTTTCTCACACCGCAAAGAAACAACTCCATAACAGAAGCCTGTTACAGGTTTTGGTGAAGAAGGGAATCCGCCTGATCGACTACGAGTTCCTGACCGGTGACAGCGGCCAGCGTGTGGTAGCCTTCGGGAAGTGGGCCGGCATTGTCGGAGCCTACAACGGGCTGAGGGCACTCGGGAAGCGTTCCGGGCGGTTTGAACTACCCATGGCCAGCCATTTCCGGAGTTTGGATGAGCTTAAAACGGCGCTTGAAGGATTAGATGCAGGGAAAACCCGTATGGTCATTACCGGCGGAGGACGTGTGGCCGGGGGTGCTGTTGAGATATTAAAAGCTGCCGGGATCCGGCAGGTGGAACCTGAGGCCTATCTTGCCCGGTCATTTGAAGGAGCGGTGTTTACAAGGCTCGATCCATGGCACTACACGATCAACAGGTTTGGGGAACAATTTGATTTTGACCATTTCACCGCCAATCCCCACCTCTACGAGAATAGTTTTTTCCCCTATGCCAGGAGATCGGATATGTATTTCGCCTGCCATTTCTGGGATCCCAGGTCACCCATGTTGCTTACACGAAAGGAGCTGATGGGGGGGAAGATACCCATCAGGATTATTGCCGACATCAGCTGTGATATCGGTGGTCCGATCGCCAGCACCATCAGGACCTCCACGATTGCTGATCCTTTTTACGGGTTTGATCCCGTCATGGATAAAGAGTCGGAACCGTTTTTAAACAACTCCATTACTGTAATGGCGGTGGACAATCTGCCAGCTGAGCTTCCAAGGGAAGCTTCCAATAGTTTTGGGGATGCTCTGTCCGAATTTGTGATTCCCGAAATACTCAAACCCGGCGGCAGCGGGATGTTGCAAAAGGCTACCATTACTCAGGGGGGACGACTTGGGAAAGAATTTCTCTATCTGAAGGATTTTCTTGAAGGCTTCATCAATTGAAATGCCTGGGTGGGTTCTGGTCCTCCCTGTCGTCCCATTTGTCCTTGTTGGAGAGGCTCCAGATCATTCCAATCCCCCCGACTCCAAGCAGCACATAACCAAGCGGCCTGATCATTGCAAGGTTGATGGTGAGGACAATCCCGATGACCAGTAAAATGAGACTCAGCAGCCAGAGGTTCTTATAGTTGCGGGGCTTTTTCTGCGTGTACATAACGTGGGTATCAGATTTTTGCGTTCTTGAGATTTTGTATGACCTGTACAGGATTGTCGGATGAAAAGATCGTATTCCCCACCACAAATACATCCACTCCAGCCCTGATGAGACCGGTAATATTCTCCTGGGTGACCCCTCCGTCGATCTGGATCAGGGTTTCATAACCCCCGTCGGTGATCATCTTTTTCAGCTTCCTGATCTTCTCATAAGAGGCCTGGATAAATTTTTGTCCTCCGAACCCGGGGTTGACTGTCATCACAAGCACCATGTTCAGATCCCCCAGTACAGGTCCCAGGAGGGAGACATCGGTATGTGGATTAATCGAAACGGCCGGTCTCATCCCTAGTTCTGTGATCCTCTGGATGGTCCGGTGGAGATGAGGGCAGGTTTCGTAGTGTACCGTAAGCCAGTCGGCCCCTGCATCCCGGTAATCCTCCAGGTAGCGGTCGGGGTCAATAATCATCAGGTGAACATCAAGCGGTTTTTTTGCCACCGATTTGATCTGCCTGATCACTGGAAATCCGAAGGTGAGGTTGGGTACGAAGACCCCGTCCATGATATCCAGGTGCAACAGGTCGGCTTTGGAGGCGTTGACCATTTCAATTGCCCTTTCCAGGTGAAGAAAATCTGCCGTGAGGATTGAAGGTGAAATAAGGTGGCTTTTCATGAAATCTAATTTAGACAAAAATAGTTTTACAATCACTACCTTTATCCCAGAGGATTATTGATTCAATTTAAGTCCGGTAAATGATCATATTTGAAGAAATCATCTCCCAGAGGTTGAACATTCCCCTCAGGCAGGTGAAAAATACAGTGGAGTTGCTGGAGGAGGGGGCTACAATCCCCTTTATCAGCCGTTACCGGAAAGAACATACAGGGAGCCTGGATGAGGTTAAGATCACCGGGATCCGGGATGAGCTCAATAAGCTGAAGGAGCTGCAGAAAAGGCAGGTGTATATCCTGAAGACCATTGATGAGCAGGAACTGCTCACCCCCGAGTTGAGAAAAAAGATTGAAGACTGCCTCGATCCGTTACTCCTGGAGGATATCTACCTGCCCTATAAACCCAAGCGGAAGACCAGGGCCACCGTAGCCAGGGAGAGGGGACTGGAACCGCTTGCAAAGATTCTTATGAATCAGCAGGAGATGCAGGTTCAAAAGGCGGCTTCCAGGTTTCTTTCAGAGGAGGTAAAGAGTGAACAGGAGGCGTTACAGGGTGCCCGGGATATCATTGCCGAATGGGTGAATGAGAATCAGCGGGCGAGAAAAACGGTGCGGTATCATTTTGACCGGAGCGCGGTCATCTACTCCAAAGTCCTGAAGGGTAAGGAGGAGGAGGCTGAGAAATACAGGGACTATTTTGAGTTCAGCGAACCATTGAAAAGGTGCCCGGGTCACCGGATACTGGCCATGCGGCGGGGAGAACAGGAGGGATTCCTGAAACTGGTGGTGGAGCCTGATACTCCCGGGGTGATGAAAGACCTGGAGGAGCAGTTCGTAAAGAATCCATATGAGGCGGGTCAGCAGGTGGCCGAAGCGGTGAAGGATTCATATAAGAGACTGATGCACCCTTCGATCGAGAATGAGTTCAAGGCTTTGTTTAAGGAGAAGGCAGACCTGGAAGCCATCCGGGTATTCGCCGAGAACCTCAGGCAGCTGCTGCTGTCCTCGCCCCTGGGACAGAAAAGGGTACTGGCGCTGGATCCCGGTTTCCGGAGCGGCTGCAAACTGGTCTGCCTGGATGAGTACGGGAACCTGGTTCACAACGCCACCATCTTTCCACATCCTCCCCAGCAGGACAGGGCAGGAGCCACAAGAAAAGTCTCTTCGCTGGTGGAACAGTATAAAATCCAGGCCGTTGCCATTGGGAATGGAACAGCCAGCAGGGAGACCGAGCGGTTTATCCGGATGATCAGATTCCCCCACGATCTTGAAGTATATGTGGTGAACGAATCGGGGGCATCCATCTACTCTGCTTCCAAAATTGCAAGGGATGAGTTCCCCGATTACGATGTGACGGTCAGGGGAGCGGTCTCCATCGGCCGGCGGCTCATGGACCCGCTGGCCGAGCTGGTGAAAATCGATCCCAAGAGTATCGGTGTGGGACAATACCAGCATGATGTGGACCAGGCGAACCTGAAAAAGAGCCTGGACGAAGTGGTGGAAAGCTGTGTAAACCTTGTGGGTGTCAACCTGAACACCTCCAGTAAACACCTCCTCACCTATGTGTCGGGTTTAGGACCGGTATTGGCACAGAATGTGGTGGATTACCGCCAGGAGATCGGAGGATTCACCTCGCGAAAGCAGCTTATGAAGGTTCCCAGGATGGGTGCCAAGGCATTTGAGCAGTGCGCCGGATTTTTACGGATCACGGGGGCAAAGAATCCCCTGGATAATTCGGCTGTTCATCCCGAGAGTTATCACATTGTGGAGAAGATGGCTGCAGATCTGAATGTGGAGCTGGATCAGCTGGTCCATGACGAATCGCTGGTAAAGAAGATTGAAATTGAAAAGTATGTGGAGGGGGATGTGGGACTCCCGACGCTGAAGGATATTCTAAAAGAGTTGGAGAAACCGGGACGCGATCCGCGGGAACAGATCGCGGTATTTGAATTTGACCAGTCGGTTTACAGCGTTGAGGACCTGAAGCCGGGTATGGAGCTGCCGGGAATTGTTACCAATATCACCAAGTTCGGGGCGTTTGTGGATGTGGGAGTGAAACAGGACGGACTGGTGCATATTTCACACCTGGCCGATCGTTTTGTGAAGGATCCCAACGACGTCGTGAAGATTCACCAGCATGTGAGGGTTAGGGTACTGGAGGTGGATGTGCAGCGCAAAAGGATTCAGCTCTCCATGAAAGGGATTTAGCAGGCCAATTCGGCTGAACAAGTTGGCGGGCAATCTGTTATTTTATTTATGCTTATCAAATCCATCCTTCCCAGGATTTACCGGCCTGAAGTTTACCAGGGTAAGAAAAAGCCTGCCAACTATTTTGAAGGCTGGTATATGAAATTGGTAGATGGTGCAGGTGACCAGGTCTGGGCATTTATTCCCGGGGTCTCCTATTCGGCCGACACCCATTGTTTTATCCAGGTCATTCATGCCAATTCGGGGAAGACATGGTACCTGAGATTTCCTGTGGAGGATTTTAAATCCAGCAGGCGCATATTCCATACAGCCATAGGGTTCAATCATTTTTCTTCAAACGGATTGAACCTCGATCTGATCCTTCCTGATCTGAAAGTGAGGGGTGAGCTGATTTTTGAAAACCCCCAGCCGTTTCCGGCCACCTTTCTCTCCCCCGGAATCATGGGCTGGTACAGTTATGCTCCCATGATGGAGTGTTACCACGGAGTAGTATCCCTTCGGCACAGGCTCTCCGGTGCGCTTGAGATCAACGGGGCAGAAATAAGCTTCGAGGGGGGGAAAGGTTATATTGAAAAAGACTGGGGCAGGTCCATGCCCTCCGACTGGATATGGATTCAGTCCAACCATTTTGAGGGCGACCCGGAGGCATCCTTTATGCTATCCCTGGCAAGGATTCCCTGGATGGGTGGATACTTTCCCGGATTTCTATCTTTTTTTATGACCGGTGGCCGGCTCTACCGGTTTGCTACCTACAACCATTCGAGTGTCAGGCGGATCGATGTAAAAGATGATGCGGTGCACATTGAGCTTCAAAACGGGACCCATTCACTGGCATTAAGTGTAAATCGAAAATTCGGTGGAATTCTGAAGGCTCCCAGGCACGGAAATATGGAAAGAGAGATACAGGAGAGCATTGTTTCAAGCCTGAACCTCGAGCTGAAGGACAAACGGGGTATCCTGATTTTTAAACAGAAAGGAGTGCATGCCGGACTTGAGATAGTGGGTGATGTGGCTAAATACTTTCAGAATAATCACTAAATTCAGGTTTTTAATATACACCACAATGAAAACCAGCATTAAGGTGGTCCTGGCGGCTATAGCCCTGATCACCCTTCAATCATGTAAAAAGGAAGAGAAAATGGAAGCGCCGGTTGCAGCGAAGAAACCAAAGGAACTGACCATTCACGGGGATACCAGGGTGGACAATTATTACTGGCTAAGGGAACGGGAGAACCCGGAGGTCATCGCCTATCTTGAGGCTGAAAATGCTTACAGGGAAGAGGTAATGAAGGGATCTGAGAATCTCCAGGAGTCCTTGTACCAGGAGATTATTGGCCGGATTAAACAGACCGATGAAAGCGTTCCGTATAAGGAGAACGGGTATTTCTATTATGTGAGGTACGAAGAGGGAAAAGAGTATCCCATCTACTGTCGTAAAAAGGGTTCGCTTGAAGCCGAAGAGGAGGTGATAGCCGATGTCAACGAGATGGCCCGGGGACATTCCTATTATGATATGGGTGGTGTAAGCATCAGTCCCGACAACCGTTACGCGGTGATGGGAATCGACACGGTGAGCCGGAGAAATTATACACTGATGGTTAAGGACCTGGAGACAAACACCATGCTCGATGATATAATTCCCGCGACCACGGGTAGTGCCTCCTGGGCAAATGACAACCGAACGATATTTTATGCAAAAAAAGATGAAATGACCCTGAGAAGCATGGCCATATACAGGCATACCCTGGGAACGAATGCTCACAGTGATATCCCGGTTTATGAGGAGAAGGATGAGACCTTCAGCACCTATGTATACAAGTCAAAATCCCGGGAGTTCATGATCATTGCCAGCTCCAGTACCATCACCAATGAATACCGTGTTCTGCCGGCAAACAACCCGGAGGGGGAATTCAGGGTGGTGCAGCCAAGGGAGCGCGGACTGGAATATGACATTGCCCATTTTGGTGACTATTTCTATATCATCACAAACCTGGATGCGGTCAATTTCAGGCTGATGAAGACACCCGTTTCAAAGGGAGGAAAGGAATACTGGGAAGAGGTGATTGCCCACCGGGAGGATATTTTCCTGGAGGGAATTGAAATTTTCAGCGATTTCCTGGTGGTGAACGAGCGCAAAGAGGGTTTGAACCAGTTGAGGGTCATCCGGTGGAACGACGGCTCGGAGCACTATGTGGAGATGGGAGAAGAGGTTTATACAGCCTGGATCTCTACCAACCTGGATTTTGACAGTAAAATGCTGAGATACGGGTATTCATCTCTGACTACACCTGTATCCACGTATGACTACAATCTTGATTCAAAGGAGAAAACACTTCTCAAACAGCAGGAGGTCGTGGGCGACTTCAATCCGTCAGACTATGAAGCCAAAAGAGTCTATGCTGTGGCAGGGGACGGGAAGAAGATCCCCATGAGCATTGTATACCGAAAGGGAATTGTGCTGGATGGAAGCAATCCGACCCTGATCTACGGTTACGGATCGTATGGCATCACCATGGATCCCACCTTCAGCTCCCAAAGGCTGACTTTGCTGGACCGGGGTTTTGTTTTCGCCCTTGCCCACATCAGGGGAAGCCAGATCTATGGAAGACCCTGGTATGAAGAGGGCAAATTGCTGAAGAAGATGAACACCTTCACCGATTTCAACGATTGTGCCGAATTCCTGATCAGTGAGAAATATACCTCCTCCGGTAAACTCTATGCCATGGGAGGAAGCGCCGGCGGATTGCTCATGGGCGCGGTAATCAACCTTCAGCCGGAACTTTACCATGGGGTCATTGCCCAGGTGCCCTTTGTGGATGTGGTAACCACCATGCTGGATGAGGATATCCCGCTTACAACCGGCGAATATGACGAGTGGGGGAATCCAAATGAGGAGCTCTACTACCGTTACATGTTAAGCTATTCGCCGTACGACCACGTGGAGAAAAAAGACTATCCCCATATGCTGGTTACCACCGGTTTGCATGACAGCCAGGTGCAATACTGGGAACCGGCCAAGTGGGTGGCCAAACTGCGCGACATGAAAACCGACGACAACCTGCTGCTCATGTATTGCAATATGGATACCGGCCACGGAGGTGCATCGGGAAGGTTTGAGAGGTATAAAGAGATAGCCATGGAGTACACTTTCCTATTGAAACTGGAAGGGATAAATAAATAGTACTCAGTGCTCAGTGTACAGTGCTCAGTGGGGTTAATAGCTAAATGAGTTAGAGAGAAAGATATGAAGCCGGTTACCGGGAGGGTGCAATACAGGGTGATTTATGCAGATACCGACCAGATGGGAGTGGTCTATTATGGAAATTACGGGAGGTTTTTCGAGATCGGACGTGCCGGTTTGGTACGCAGTATGGGGTTTCCATATATTGAACTGGAAAAGAGGGGTGTCGTCATGCCGGTTTACTCGGTGGAGTCCAGGTACCGGAACCCAATTACCTATGATGAGCTGATTACCATCGAAACCACGGTGAAGGAGCTGCCTGCTGCCAGAATTAAGTTTTATCACCGCATCTTTAACGAGGATGGAACCCTTGCACACGAGGCAACCGTGGTGCTGGTGTTCATGGACATGAAGACCAAAAAACTGGTCAGGGCACCCGAAGTGCTCATTGATGTTTTTAATAATGCTTAACCTCAAATGTATGGGAAAGAAAATTTCACAACCATCAGGCCTTTTAACAGGTTTGGTGTTGGCTTTTGCGGTGTTTTCTATGGCCTATGGCCAGGTGATATCCGATTCGGTATACCAGTTGATAGCCCCCCTCCCCAATCTGCTCCTGACAAATGGCAACATCGCCGTGGAGAGTGTTGAAGGATGGGAAAATATCCGCCGTGAAGAGGTGCTTGAGCTATTCGAATCAAATGTTTACGGGCGCGGGCCCCAATCAGAAATTTCCATGGATTACCAGTTGAAATTTCAGGACAACTGGGCCCTGGATGGAAGTGCCGTGATGAAGGAGGTGGAGGTGAGTGTAAGAAAAGGAGGAAAGAAACTTGATTTTACCATACTGATATTTTTACCTTCCGCTGCCCGGGGAGCCGTCCCTGTATTCCTGGGTCTGAATTTCAACGGGAACCATACCATTCATCCCTGTCGTGATATCAGTATCACCGGTAACTGGGTGCCGAATAAGCCGGAAATTGGAGTTACAGAGAACAGGGCCATCGAACAATCCAGGGGGGGGGCTTCCAGCCGGTGGCCGGTGGAGATGATCCTTTCACGGGGATATGGAGTGGCAACCCTATACTCCGGGGATATTGACCCCGATTTTGATGATGGCTTTATGAATGGCATCCATGGCCTGGTTCAGGAAAATGGCGGGGACCGCAGTCCCGATTCCTGGGGAACCCTGGCAGCATGGGCATGGGGATTGTCAAAGGCCATGGACTATCTGGAGACCGATCCAGCGATTGATCATGACAGGGTGGCTGTAATCGGGCATTCCAGGCTGGGGAAGGCTGCTCTCTGGGCCGGTGCCCGGGATGAAAGATTTGCCATGGTGGTCTCCAATAATTCGGGATGCGGGGGTGCTGCCCTGTCCAGAAGACCGTTCGGGGAGCGGCTGAGCGCAATCAATGGTTATTTTCCCCACTGGTTTGCATCAAAATTTCATGAATACAACGATAACGAGGCCGCCTGTCCGGTCGACCAGCATATGCTGCTGGCTTTGATCGCGCCCAGGCCCCTGTATGTGGCCAGTGCCGTTGAGGATGAGTGGGCCGATCCACGGGGCGAGTATCTTTCACTGCTGACCTCGGGTGATGTATACAGGCTGTACGGTGAGAATGTTCTGTTGGAGGAGCATTCCCCGGAAGTGAATCAACCCAGGTGGGCCGGAAAACAGGGGTATCACATCCGGAGCGGCAGTCACGGGATCACCGCCTATGACTGGGAGCAGTATCTTGACTTTGCGGATCTCCATCTGGGCAGTCATTCCGAAACCTTGGAGGAAAACCCGGTAAGCATGGAGTGGATCCGGGATCACATCCGAAGCGGGAATCCGAGGTTGATTCTGAACCCTGAACTGGAGTCCCGGGTCATGGAGAAGCTGACCTCGGGCGACAGCATCACGACCATGGGGTTCAGGTTGCTGGAACAGAGCGCGAAGTCGATGCTGGAGCTGGAGCCTCTTTCATATGAAAAGCAGGGGAGAAGGTTGTTGGGTGTATCACGGGAGGCAGTCAGACGGATCACAACCCTCGCGATGGCCTACCGTTTTAATAAGGATCCCGGCTACCTGGAACATCTTGAGCGCGAGATAGAGGCTGTCTGCAATTTCAGGGACTGGAATCCGGACCATTTTCTGGATGTGGCAGAAATGGCAACCGCAGTGGCACTTGGACTGGATTGGGCAGGTGAATTTCTCTCACCGGAGGTATCGGCGCTGGCCAGAAGTGCTCTTGTTGACAAAGCACTGAAGCCCGGGATTGCGGCATCGGGTAATAACTTCTGGAAATCAGTGGACCACAACTGGAACCTGGTTTGTAACGGTGGATTGGCCCTGGCGGCTCTGGTGGTATTTGAGGATGAGCCCGAGATCGCTTCAGCCATTCTTTACCAGGCTGTTGAGACAATTCCGCTGGCACTGAGACCTTATGCGCCCGATGGTGTCTATCCTGAAGGGGCCTCCTACTGGTTTTATGCCACCACCTATCTGACGGTTGCCATCTCCGGGTTTGAAAGTGCCCTGGGAACAGATTTCGGATTTTCGGCCTATCCCGGGTTGCGGGAGAGTGCCATTTTCAGCATGGTGACGGCCGGACCCTCCGGAGATTACTATAACTTTTTTGATGCCAGCCTGGAAGGATTTCAGGATATCACCCATTTCGGATTACTGGCATGGTTTTCCACGCATAAGGGAGAGGGAGTGGACCTGGGGGCCGCTCGGCAGCTTCTGAAGGAGGGTTTAAGTAATCCCCGGATCATCCGGGGATCCCGTTTCTTCGGCATCCATTTATTGAATCTATCCTCGATGGACATGAACAGAAGCGCGCAATTTTCCTGGCCCGAAACCTGGTGGGGTGGCGGATTGGAACCTGTCGCAGTTTTAAGGGACCGGAACAATGATCCGGATGCCTTCTTTTTTGCAGCCAAAGGGGGAATGGCAGGCGATAATCACGGGAATATGGATGCCGGCTCCTTTATTTTTGAACTGGATGGAATCCGTTGGTCGGAAGACCCGGGAAACCAGGATTACAACTCCCTGGAGCAAATTATGGGAAACGGACTCTGGAATACGGAACAGAACTCGGAGCGTTGGACGCTGCTTACCAAAAGTAATTTTGGTCACAGTACACTCACGGTGAATGGGAAACAACACCTTGTGGATGGCAGGGTGCCTTTGGTTAGCTCCGATGTTCGTGCCAATGGGGCCTTTTACACATTTGATTTGTCACCCCTATTCGGGGATCATATCCAGTCGGCCTTCAGGACTTTTTCCCGGGAGGGTCGTTGTTTAATCATCAGGGATGAACTGGTTCCTTCCGGATTAACCGAAAGTGTTACCTGGCAGATGATAACCAGGGCTTCTGTGGAGGTAAAAGATGACAGGGTTGTTTTACGGCAGGATGGTAAGGAACTTCACCTGGTACTGAAAACGGACCTTCCTTTTCAGGCAAGGGTGGTCGGTCTTTCACCTCCGCCACTCACCTATGACAAAGATATTCCCGGTTTGAAAAGAATCGAATTCAATTTCGGCAGGGAGGCTCTGGCCGATTCCTGCACCATCCTTGTTGAATTGAGAGAACCGCAGCCGTAAAAACATTACTTTTGCGCATGATTCCATTTAAAGAATTTATACAGGATAACCTGGTGCTGCTGGATGGTGCCATGGGTTCGCTTATTTACGAGAAGGGTGTCTTTATCGACAAGTGTTACGATGAGCTGAATTTGTCCAGGCCCGAACTGATCAGATCCATTCATGAGGATTACATCAGAGCGGGTGCCAGGGTGATCGAGACCAATACATACGGGGCCAACCGATATAAGCTAAAATCACACAACCTGCTGGAGCAGATGGAGGATATCAACCGCAGGGGAGTTGAGCTGGCGCGGGAGGCTGCAGGAGAGAATGTGTATGTGGCCGGAAGTATGGGTCCGGTGGGAGAGGAGCTTGAACCGTGGGGGGAGATCTCGCTGGAAAAGGTATTTGATGCATTTAAAGAACAGGCAGGATATTTGAATCAGGCCGGAGTTGATCTTTTTATCATTGAGACGATTCAGGATATCAGGGAGATGGAACAGGCGATCAGGGCGATCAGGAGCATCTCCGACCTGCCGGTGGTGGCCATGATGACCGTGGGTGAGGATGGAAAGACCCGGTATGGACTTGACCTGGAGGATATTACAGGGAAACTGCTCAGAAGCGAAGCCACCGTGATCGGTCTGAATTGTACGGTGGGGCCAAAACCGATGCTCGATTTCGTGGAACATATGATCCAGGTGTCGGATAAGCCCATCTGTATTATGCCCAATGCAGGCCGGCCCCAGTATACCGATGGCAGGATGATCTACCTCAGTACCCCTGAATACTTTTCGGTCTACACCAAGCGCTTTATCGACAAGGGTGTCAGAATGTTGGGAGGGTGTTGCGGAACCACTCCGGAACACATCAGCAAAATGGCCAATGCCCTGGCCATGAAGCAGACCCGGATTCAGCACTCCATCCATATCGGGGTGAGGCCGGTTACACAGGAGCCACTTCCCGAACCGGTTCCCCAGGCAAAGAAATCAAACCTCGCCAGGAAACTTTCTTCCGGGGAGCAGGTGGTACTGGTGGAGATGGTCCCCCCCAGGAGTACGGATACCACAAAATTGGTGGAGGGAGCTATATTATTGAAAGAGAGCAGGGTGGATGCCATAAATATTCCCGACGGACCCAGGGCGTCTGCACGGATGACCGGATTGGCGCTGTCGGTACTGCTGGATCAGAAGGTGGGCATCGAGACGGTGATCCATTACACCTGCAGGGACCGGAACCTGCTGGGCATGCAATCCGATCTCCTGGGTGCGTCGGTTCTGGGTGCAAAGAACATCCTCGCCATTACAGGAGATCCGCCGATGATTGGCGATTACCCGCAGGCCACTGCCGTATTTGACATTGATTCCATCGGGCTGGTACACCTGATCAATAACCTGAACCATGGGATCGATGTGGGAGAGAAACGGATTGGCGATCCCACTGCCTTTTTTGCCGGGGTGGGTGTAGATCCCAACAGTGTGAACCTGGCCAATGAGATCAACCGTTTACGGTTGAAGAAGGAGGCAGGCGCCGAGTATGTCATTACCCAGCCTGTTTTTGATTTCGATTCACTGAACGCTTTCCTGGAGAAGGCCGATCTGGGCAACCTTTACCTGATCATAGGAATATGGCCCCTGGTAAGCCTCCGGAATGCAGAGTTCATGAAAAACGAGGTGCCGGGTGTATTTGTCCCCGATTCGGTAATCGCATCTATAGGCAGGTACGATAACAAGGAGGATCAGCTCAAAGCGGGAATCGAGATCGCCCGGTCCATGGTGGATAAGGTCCGGTCGTATGTCAATGGAATACAGGTTAGTGCTCCCTTTGGAAGATATCCTCTTGCCGTTCAGGTTGCTGAGAAGATGCTTAAATAGAAGGGGAACTGTTTAAATAAGCTTCAGGATCACCGGCACAAATATCGCCATGTATGTGATCGTTGAGAGTCCTGCCGTAACGGTTAATATGGCATTTCCCATTGATTTTATCCTGCTCACGTGGAAAGGCGAAAGGGTGGGATCGTGATTGATCTGAATTAATGCGGCGGTCCGCATTATAGAGGCCCCGAGGTAGAGCAGGGTTACAAAACCAACCAGGAACCACTGAACTACGTTCAGGTGGAGAAGAATTCCCCCGAAAATCACTGGCAGGGTCAACAGGAGCTGAAGAATCTGGCTGGGATCGTTTCGCAATATCGATCTGAAGGCCGATCCGGTTTTCCGGAGGGTTGCAGGAGGGGCCTGTAGTGTTATTTCCGATGTAGTGTAATTCATGGCTGGGTCATAAATTTGACCAAACATACAAAAAATTACACTAAATGTTAAAAAAATGTGATAAAATGTTAATTTTTTAATTTTAGCATTCCAAAATGAATCATTTATTTGGAGTTTGATTAACCAATTTTGTAAACATGAAAAAACTGGTCCTGTTCCTGATGGTCTTATTAAATCTTTCTTCTTCACTCACGGTCCGGGCGGGGGATGAAAAGCGAATCCTGATCTATACAAAAAACGGGGAAGGTTACGTGCACGAAAATATAGCCGCCAGCGTGGCTGCCCTTGAGAAGATCTGTGCCGGGGAGGGAATTCTGACCGACGTGTCGGATCTTCCTGCTGTATTTACCAGGGAGAACCTTGAAAAGTATGACGCCATTGTATTTTCAAATACAAACAACAAAGGATTTGATAACGGGGAACAGCGAGAGGCTTTCCAGGAATTTATCAGGAGCGGGGGAGGATTTGCAGCCATCCACTCCTCCAATGCCACGGAGAGGGATTGGCCCTGGTACTGGGCCATGGTGGGAGGGAAGTTTATACGTCATGCTCCCCACCAGGGATTTGATGTGCTGGTAACCGATCCCGGCCATCCGTCCACTTCCCACCTGCCGGCCAGGTGGACCATTGAGGACGAGTGTTATTACTCCTACCAGCTGAATCCTGATATCCATGTGCTTCTCTCGGCCGATATGACTACCGTGGAAGATCAGGGCAAGGGCGAATATCCCGGCGAAACTTTCGGACAGCAGTTTCCCCTTTGCTGGTGTCATCAATTCGAGGGAGGGAGGCAGTGGTACACAGCCCTGGGACATGATCCGTGGTTCTACGAAGATCCCCTTTTCATAGGGCACCTCAGGGGCGGACTTCTATGGGTCCTATCAAAGGAGTGAGCACCGGGCTCCGATCACTACCTTTTTCTCTCCCCGTAAATACCACCTGCCAGGATGTATTTCACCAGTCCCTCTTCCCTGGCCAGGTAGATCTCCGTTACGGTTTTATCGGTCCAGGAATCGTTGAAATCATTGAAGGTGAAATGTAATACCTCATCATAGCGGGCAAAGGGGGTAACCAGCGAGTCAAGGATTTCGACCCTTGAATGGATCTCATCGGGCACTTCATAACCTTTGTCGGTCATCCGCATGGATTTGTACCCGAAGGGTGTATCCAGCCTGGATACGATTGCAAAATCGAAGTCATAGGCAAAGCCCACGCCATTGAGGGTTACATAGAGGTCATCACCGAAAGGGGGACGGCCTGCGGTAAGGGAGATTGAGTGGGATATCCCGAAGCTGGAGGTGTAGAACTGGTATTGATATTCAGTATAGGTCATGATGGTATTAACCCCCAGGAAACTGCTCCAGCTTTTATTCAAATAATAGCTGTTGCCCGTCATGGTAAAACTCTGACTGATGCCATTGTTGTCGGTCATCACGTATGAATCTCCTATGGAATCAAGGGTAATCCAACCTGCATGGTATTCGTTGAAATAGAAGGTCTCCTTTTTCAGGGCATTCTCCTCCCCTCCGCAGGAGGTGCAGAGGATAAAAACAATGATCCCCTGCCAAACCGGCCATAGCCGGAAATTACGGAAGGATCTCAAAATACTCTCCACCGGTCATTGTGAATTTAAGAATGCCAAAATCGGTATTAAACCATAAGGTATCAGCCAGGATCTCTCCCTGGGTTTGATAGGCTGAATTGAGCGGGATCACCCTGTAAACATCCCTGAACCATTTTCCGCTCACCTTTACAGAGTCGAGAAGCTTACCGAATCCCGGATCATATGCCTGGGTCAAAGGAAGAATGAATGTTGAGGTCCCAATGGTGGCCTGATGCATGACATGAATGGAATCCACTTTGTAAATCCAAAAACCCATATCAAAGAGCGGGTAATCAGGCATCATTATCGTATGATCCGTGCCGTAGGTGACCTGGGTACACTCCTCCCAGAAGTCCGTTATTACAGAATTCTGCCTGTCCACAAGAAAGTATACCTCCTGGCCGGCCGAGTGCCGGAACCCATAGGAAGCCCCGTGGATATATGGAACCATTTCAAGTACCTCCCCTGAAAGTTCCCCGAAATCCAGGGTTATCAAATCACAGCGCGGAGGACATGCGGTCAGAACCGCCCACATCCCTATCCCCAACAAGTATTTTCCAATTTTTTCCACCCATCAGTCCGTAAGCGGGTTTACATATTTTTCCAGCCACTGATCCTGCTCCCAAAGCATGTGCAGGATGCTCTCCCTTGACGCATAACCATGGCTCTCTTTGGGGAGAATGACCAGCCTGACAGTGGCGCCCAGACCCTTCAGTGCATTGAAATAGCGTGTACTCTGAAGGGGAAAGGTCCCTGAATTGTTGTCAGCCTCTCCATGGATCAGCAGAAGGGGCGTTTTCATTTTATCGGCATGCATAAAAGGGGACATCTTATAATAGACTTCGGGAGCTTCCCAGTAGGTGCGTTCCTCACTCTGGAACCCGAATGGTGTCAGGGTCCGGTTGTAAGCCCCGCTTCTGGCAATCCCTGCCGCAAAGAGGTCGGAGTGGGAGAGCAGGTTGGCCACCATAAAAGCGCCGTAACTGTGTCCACCCACGGCCACCTTCGTGCGGTCGATATAACCCAGGCTGTCCACTGCATCGATGGCAGCTTTTGCATTTGCCACCAACTGTTCAATGTAAGTGTCGTTGGGTTCCTCATCCCCTTCGCCAACAATAGGGAATGCCGCATCATCCAGAACCACGTACCCTTTGGCCACCCAGTAGATAGCCGATCCGTAATACGGGTAGGTGAACTGATTGGGATTTGAGGTGTTCTGCCCCGCACTGGATTTGTCCTTGAACTCCTGGGGGTATGCCCAGAGAATCATGGGCGCCTTTCCCTTACGCTCCATGTCGTACCCCACCGGCAGGTACAACGTACCGGAAAGCTCCAGTCCGTCGTCCCTCTGGTAGGTGATCACCTCCTTATGCACATCGCGGATGCTCCTGAAGGGGTTCTCAAAAGCGGTGATCTGTGTGATCTTATTTTTTTTCAAATCCCTGAAAAAGTAGTTGGGAAATTCGGTGGGCGATTCGATGCGCACCAGCAACTGTTTTTTGGCTGCATCATAATCACTGAGACTCTCCAGTTGGTCCGTATATTCCGATTGGTACAGTCTTTTAGTCTGTTTGGTGGCGAGATTGAATTCATCAAGGAAAGGGAACTGTCCCTTTTCGGTGAATCCTTCCCCAACCAGGTAGGCCCGCGTTCCATCCATACTGAGCACCTCGCTTCCCCACTGGTTCCTCTGGGTTACAAAGTTACCAGGGTCACTATAACGGTCCTGGTAATTCAGGTCAAAAAGGATCCCGGGTTCCTGTTCCGGGTCGGAGGGATTAAAAAGATAGACCTTGGTATTCCGGTTGTTCCACCAGTAATCTGTAGCTACGGCAATCTGGTCGTTTCCCCACCGGATCCCCGAATAACGGTTGATGGTTTTCATAAGGGAAACCGGAGTCCCGCTGAACGGGGCATCCAGCTGGAAGAGCTCATCACGGAAGGCAGTCTCATTTTCCGGATCACCTCCATCCAGGGCCTCTGCAAATACCAGGGTGGCAGGCTTGTCACTTCGCCAGCTCAAAGCTCTTCTGCCCGTCCTGACGGCCATGAAACCCTGGGGAAGGTCTTCAACCAGTGGCACTGCAAGCACGGTCTCCACCCTTTCGGCTTCTTTTGTATACACGGTGCTTTTTGAGGGGAACCGCTCGTAGGGTACCAGGTAGGAGAAGGGTTTTTCAATGGTCCCGACCAACACATAGTTACCGTCGGGAGAGAAGCTGATGGCCGTGTACATGTCGCTCTCCAGCCACACTTCCCTCGATCCGTCAAGGGATATTTTTACAATTTCGGAAAGGATGAGCTGTTCGAAATTGTGTTCGTCGTTTTTATTTTGCAACAGGTCCTGGTAGGTCACGTTTTGCGCCTTTTTCCCGTCGGCCACCGAGATGGTGGGACCGGCAGGTACTGTATGGGCCACATCGATAAGAGGCTCACGTTTGGGTGAGACCATCTTCACCAGGATGGCATCGCTTCCCTCGAACCAGTTAATCACCTCATCAGTGCTGGCATTCACGTTGGCCCCGGATAGCCGAATCGCTTCTGCCCTTACAATATCCAAAACCCAAAGCTCAACACCCGTTGTTGTGGTTTGGGTAAATGCCATCTTTTTTTGATCGGGTGACCAGGTAAAATTTGCCATCAACGGCTTTTCAGGCAAACCGGCAACTGCTTGCTCGGCTGCAGTTTTGTCCGCTATGTTTTTAATCCCGAGATTATTGTAATACCGGATCCTGCTCCCGATTTGGGTAACCGGATCGATCCGGAGTCCGCCGAGCCTCATCTCCTCCCTGGAGAGCTCTTCGATGGATTTAAACGCATCACGGTACATCAGCACCATATATTCTTTATGATCGTCAAGCCTTACCATCGGGGCCATGGGTACATCCACCAGGGTGAGAATCTCCTGTGAAGGTTTCTGATAAGGGAGGTTTTCCTGAGCCTGAACAGGCATGACAGCTATGAACAAAGCTGCCATTATCGCAGAATGGAATAATGTTTTCATGTTATTAAATATAGGGATTATAATGGTAGCGATAGAAGATCCCATTCATCCTGCCACTCCAGTACAATCTTATTATGGCCGGCAGATCTCACGGGTAGCCAGATGTATTTCCCATCAATGGGGTTTTCAGGTGTCCATCGGTCCGCCATAAAAATAAAGGCATCTTTTTTACCCTGAACGGGCAGAATAAATGTTCCCTGGGAGTTAAATGTGGTGGACGAATCAACTCCCCGGCATGGATTTCCCAGTTCCGTCCATGGTCCGAATATGTGATCCGCCACAGCCGACCTGGCCGCATTCGGACTCCATCCGGTGCAATCGGAGCCAATAAAATAGTATTTCCCGTTGCTGGTTTTAAAAATTGCCGGAGCTTCCATGTACCGGTCCGGGAAAGCCCGCGCATAGTTACCCGAATAGGAGAGATAGTCATCGGTAAGTTCTGAAATATGAAGGGTGCTGTTTTCCTCGGATGCATAAAGATGGTAGGCTTTCCCATGATCATCGACAAATAAATTCATATCTCTGGCCATCTGCCCCTTCATATAATCCCTTCCCAGGATATTCATGCTATCCACATGTGCCGGAAGACAACCCTTTCCTCCGCAATATTTTTCTTTTACAGTGTCGGCAACGGGTAACCGGTGAAATTCCTGAACGTTGACAGGCCAGGAGCCGGCATTTGGTCTGAAGGAATGCAGGAATGTAAAGGGACCTGCAGGGTGATCGGAAACAGCAACTCCTGACCGGGCTGCATCATAGCCCATCCCCTTCAGTTCCAGGTGAAACCACATCACAAATTTCCCGGTATTTTCATTGTAAATTACCTTCGGCCTTTCCAGGATACATCCTCTGGCAATATCAGATGAAGCATTTGGTTCATCTACTTTTAAGGCAATCCCTTCATCTTTCCAGTTGTATAAATCTTCAGATGAGTAAACATGAACCCCGACCTGGGCGGTGTTGCCAGTTTCTCCTTCCACCTTGTGCTCTCCATACCAGTAATATCTGTTCTGGTAAAACATGATTCCACCCCCGTGTGCGTTGATGGGAATTCCGTGGTTATCTAACCATTCCTGCCCGGGGTGAAATGATTTCAATGCCTCCTTATCAGCGTTACAACTGAACAGGATTGCATAGATGAAAAGGGTGACAGGGTGCTTCAGTTTTTTCATGAAAAAGTGTTGTCAGAACTCAACCCAGGCCTTTTTCTCCGAGCTCTCCACCGCTTTGTCCACAAACCTCATTCCCCTTAGTCCTTCGTAGATGGTTGGGAAGTCCAGGGCCTCCAGGGGAGGTTCGGTTCCTTCGAGCTTGTGCTGAATGCATGTGGCTGCATTGCGGTAGATGTTGGCGAATGCCTCGATATACCCTTCGGGATGTCCGGCGGGGACACGGGTGTTGTAGGCTGCGATGCCACTTACAAAACCGGTACCGGTGCGCCTTACCTCAATCGGCTTGTCGAGCCACCTGATGACCAGTGTGTTGGGCTCCATCTGGTTAAATTCAAGTCCGCCCTTTTCACCATAGACCCTTAGTCTGACGGCATTCTCCTCACCTGCGGATATCTGGCTGGCGTAGAGGACGCCCCGGGCACCACCTGCAAATTGCAGCAGCATGTTTGCGTCGTCGTCCAGTAACCTTCCGGGGACATGCGTACTCAAATCGGCCATCAGCCGTTCGGTTTGCAAACCGCTTACCATCTCGGCCAGGTGAAATGCATGGGTTCCGATGTCTCCGACACAACAGGTTTTTCCCGAGCGTTTTGGATCACTGCGCCACGATGCCTGGACATGATCGGACTTTTCGAGGGGTGTGCTGAGCCATCCCTGGGGATACTCCACAACCACCTTGCGGATCTTCCCAAGCTCCCCGTCCTGCACAAGTTTTCGGGCCTCCTTCACCATGGGGTAACCCGAATAGGTATGGGTCAATGCAAAGAGCAACCCGGTCTCTTCCTTAAGCCGCACCATCACCTCCGCTTCATCCGAGTCCAGCGCAAGGGGTTTGTCACACACCACATGAAAACCATGCTCCATGGCCAGTTTAGCCGGTCCGAAGTGGAGGTGGTTAGGGGTTACGATACAGACAAAATCCATCCTGACTCCCTCCGGAAGTTTGGCCTCCTTTGTGATCATCTCCTGGTAGGTAGCATAGATCCGATCGGGCGGAAGGTAGTATTCTGCCCCTGTAATTTTCGACTTCCCGGGACTGGAACTGAACGAGCCGCAAACCAGTTGGATCTGTCCGTCGAGGATTGCTGCCATGTAGTGGACACGTCCTATAAATGAGCCGGGTCCTCCGCCCACCATACCCATGTTTATTTTACGTTTAGCCATTGATGTAATTCTATTTGAGGTTGATCCTATAAAGCTAACTCTTTTTTTTATTTTTGTCTGACCTAACACCAGCTGCAAATCATGGATAAAATCAGATGGGGAGTATTGAGTACTGCTAAAATCGGACTCAAAAGTGTCATCCCTGCATTGCAAACAGGGAGATATTCTGAAGTCACCGCCATCGCTTCCAGGTCGCTGCCGAAAGCCGATGTGGCGGCATCGAGCCTTGGGATAACCAGGGCATATGGTTCTTACGAGGCACTGCTCGCCGACCCGGATGTGGATGCCGTTTACAATCCGCTTCCCAACAGCATGCATTTTGAATGGAACCTTAAAATCATGGAGGCCGGGAAGCACCTTCTGTGTGAAAAGCCACTGGGATTAAGTGTGGCCGAGGTGGAAGAGATGATTCAGGTACGCGACAAATGCGGGGTAAAAGCCGGTGAGGCTTTTATGGTGAAGTCTCATCCCCAGTGGATTGAAACCAGGGAACGGATCCATCGTGGGGAGATCGGGAATCCATCACTGGTGCAGGGCGCATTTACCTATTATAATGTGGATCCCCGAAACATCAGGAACATTCCCTGCCTGGGTGGAGGAGGCATGTGGGATATTGGTTGTTACTGCATCACCATGTCGAGATACATATTTGAGGAGGAACCCAAAAGGGTTGTGGCCAGCCTGGTGACGGATCAGGAGTTTGGCACCGACAGGCTTGGAAGTGTGATCCTGGAGTTCCCTTCCGGACAGGCACAATTCGGTGTAAGCACCCAGGCCGCACTGTTTCAAAGGATGCAGATCGTGGGAGACAAAGGGCACCTGGAGGTCCGCATCCCTTTCACACCTCCCCCTGACCAGCCAACCCATATCGACCAGGACAATGGCAACTTCCTGCCCCATGGGATGACCCGTCACGAATATCCTGCAGTAAACCAGTATACCCTTATGGGAGACGATTTTTCCAGGGCAATCCTGGAGGATACTCAGGTGCCTGTTACCCTTGAGGATGCGTTGAAAAACACCAGGGTTTTGACAGCTGTTTTCAGATCGGCGGAAACGGGACAGTGGGTTGCAATATAATTGAGAAAGCAGGAAAAAATTGATATATCCCGAACAATTTGAAGCGAAAATCGGATTCGACCGCATCCGTGAACTGGTGAAATCCCACTGCCTCTTTGAGCCGGGTCGGGAGAGGGTGGAGCAGATGGGCTTTATGACCGATTGCAGTTCAATTGTAAGGGAACTGGATCTTACGGATGAATTTAAAAGGCTCAGCCTGGAGGAGGAGGATTTTCCCCTGCAACATTTCATAGACAACCGCCAGGCGCTGAAAAAAGCGGAGTTGGAAGGAGCCTTCCTGCTTGAGGAAGAGGCGTTTGGATTACTCCGAAGCCTCGATTCGGTAAGGGCCATTCTTAATTTTTTCAAATCGGATGAAGAGGAGAAGTATCCGGCACTGAAGAGGTTGTGTGAACCGGTAAAGGTTTTTCCTTTTGTCATGGATCGCATCGGAAAAGTATTAAATAAACATGGAAAGATTCGTGACAATGCCTCCCCGCAACTGCAACATATCAGGCGCTCCCAGTCCGAGAAGCAGGGGGCAGTCACTAAAAAGCTTAGCCAGATCCTGAGCAAGGCACAGCGTGAAGGGTGGGTTGATGCAGATGCAGCTCCCACCTACCGGAACGAAAGGCCGGTGATCCCGGTGATGGCTGGTAACAAAAGAAAGCTCGGCGGCCTGGTTCACGATGAGTCGGCCAGCGGGAAAACGGTCTTCATTGAACCGGCCGAAGTTGTGGAACTCTCCAACCAGATCAGGGAGCTGGAGTATGCCGAACGGAGGGAAATCATCCAGATCCTGATTGCCCTGACCACCGACCTGAGGCCCTATATCCCCGACCTGTTCTCCACCCAGGAGTTTCTCTCCACCATCGATTTCATCAGGGCCAGGGCCCTTTTTGCACGCAGGATTGATGCCGGCAGACCAAAGTTGGAGGATACCAGGCAATTTGACTGGAGGGATGCGCGGCATCCCCTGCTTTACCTGGCCCATCATGCCGAGCATAAGGAGGTGGTTCCCCTTTCATTTCATCTAACGGAAAACAGCAGAATCCTTTTGATATCGGGCCCCAATGCCGGTGGCAAATCGGTGTGCCTGAAGACCATCGGATTGTTGCAGTACATGGTTCAGTGCGGATTACTGGTGCCCTGTAACCCGGAGTCGGTATTCGGAATGTTTGAGGGTATCTTCATCGACATAGGGGATGAACAGTCCATCGACAACGACCTGAGCACCTACAGTTCCCACCTTCTCAATATGAAGCATTTCCTGAAGAATGCCTCAGCAGATACACTGATCCTGATCGATGAATTTGGTACGGGGACGGAGCCCATGCTGGGGGGAGCCATTGCCGAGTCGATTCTTGAACAGCTCAACCAATCGGGGACCAGCGGGATAATCACCACCCACTATACCAATCTGAAGCATTATGCCACTTCGGCAGAGGGAGTCATCAATGGTGCCATGTTGTTTGACAACCAGAGAATGCAACCCCTTTACCAGTTGCAGGTTGGGAATCCCGGGAGCTCCTTTGCCTTTGAAATTGCCCGGAAAATAGGTCTGCCCGAGGAGGTACTGGAAAGGGCCTCCGAAAAGGTCGGCAAGGATCACATCGACTTTGATAAGCACCTGAGAGAGATTCTGAGGGATAAGAAATACTGGGAAAGCAAGCGGCTTAAGATCCGTCAGTCGGAAAAGAAACTCGAAGAGCTGATGGGCCGTTATGAGAAGGAACTTCAGGAGAGTGAAAAGCAGCGAAAAGTGATCGTCAGGGAGGCCAAATTGCAGGCAGATGCCATGCTTTCGGGAGCCAATAAAAAGATTGAACAGACCATTCGTGAGATCCGGGAAGCAGAAGCGGAAAAGGAAAAAACCAGGGAGGTGAGAAAAGAGCTGGAAAGTTTCAGGGAAAATATGGAGGTTGAAAAGGGGATAGAGGAGAAGCTCGTTGAGAATCGGCTGGAGGAGATCCGTAAGCGGGGAATTGAACTGGAATCAAGGCGTCCTGATCTGAAACAGAGATCAAAGAAGATCATTGTACCGAAGCAGGAGACTGAGGACCCCGTGATTAAGCTGGGCGATATGGTCAGGGTAAAGGGCCAGGAGGCTGCAGGTGAGGTGATCGGGTTAAAGGGGAATCATGTCATTGTGGCTTTTGGGATCCTGAAGAGTACCACCAAAGCGGACCAGCTGGAGAAGATTCACGGGGAGGAGGCCGGAAAGCTGAGGATTAAAGCCAAATCTACTGTGAAGCTGGGGGATTGGGATGTTACCAGCCGCCGTGTAAACTTCCGCCCCGATATCGACCTGCGGGGAAAGAGGGCTGATGAGGCCATGGAGCAGGTAGTGGAATTCATGGATGAGGCCATCATGGTGGGTGCCCGGGAGCTGAGGATTCTTCATGGGAAAGGCAATGGGGTTCTTCGCCAGCTGATCAGGGAGTACCTGCATACCATGGATCTGGTGGAGTGGTACGGAGATGCACACATTGAACAGGGCGGTGCGGGGATTACGGTTGTCAAATTGGAAGTGTAAATGATAAAATTTCTGGATAGAAAGGAGATTGATACCGGAAGGTGGGACAGCGTGATTGCCGGATCGCCTGCCGAGGCCATTTACGGGTATTCGTGGTACCTCGACCAGGTGGCTGAAAACTGGTCGGCCCTGGTGGTGGATGATTACAGGTTTGTGATGCCTTTGGTCTGGAAAAAGAAGGTAGGTATGAAATATGTTTATCAACCCTTCTACACGCAGCAGCTGGGGGTTTTCGGCAGGGAAGAGGTGGATCCGGCACTGATCCGTGAGATGTTGATGATCATGTACAGGAAATTCAGGTTTGCCGGGCTCAATCTGAACACCCATAACCTGGTGGGGGAAGAGGCGCCTTTTGAAGTGACCGATAAATCCAATTATGTATTGTCTCTGAACCGTGAATACAACCACCTCTACGCCTCTTACAAAACCAATACAAAAAGGAACATCCGTAAGTCCCTTGAACTTTCCGATTTGGTGGATAAAACCATTTCGGTGGATGAACTGGTCAGACTCAAGAGAGAGAACGATGTGATCAAACGTTCTGAGGAAGATTATGTTTGGCTGAAAAGCCTGGTGGATGCCATCATGGAGAAAGGGGCCGGAAAGATTTATTCCACCCGGACCTCGGGGGAGGTAACGGCTGCAGCCTGCTTTGCCTTCAGCAACCACAGGGCCATCTACCTGGTATCGGCCTCCAGCCAGATTGGAAAGGACCGTAGGGGCATGTTCAGAATTGTTGATACGTTTATCAGGGATCATGCCTCATCCGGAAAGATCCTCGATTTTGAAGGATCAAATATTCCCTCCGTGGCCCGGTTTTTTATAGGTTTTGGAGCACGGGCGGAAATATACCAGGGTATAAGCTTCACCCGCCTGCCATCCATGCTTTACAAAATGCGTTAAGATGAGGGAACGGCTTATCAGACAGATGACCAGAGTGGCCCGTTCAACAGACCTCGGACGGTTGATAAAATGGTCAAAGGAACCAGTTGTTTTTCCATTTTATCATGCCGTATCAGAGGCGCAAATTCCTCACATCAGCCACCTCTACAGGGTGCGCACAATCGCTGAATTTGAAAATGACCTGGATTTGCTCTTGAAGTGGTTTGAACCGATGGGTATGGCAGATTACCTGGAGCGTGGGCGTGAGGGAAGAGGCAAAAGAGCGATGGTGATCAGTTTCGACGATGGTCTTAAAGAGTGTTATGAGGTGATCGCACCCCTTTTAAGTAAAAAGGGGATTCCTGCAGTATTCTTTCTGAACAACCGGTTCATAGATAACCACGGACTCTTTTACCGGTATAAGTCAAGTCTTCTCATTCACCAGGTAAGAGAGGATTGCAGGGTCATGGAGAAGGTGTCTGCCTTTTTGAAGATTCCCCAGGTACATGTTGAGAAATCGATCCGGATGATAGGCCCGCACCAGGATTCGCTTCTGGGGAGTCTGGCCAGGGAGGCGGGAATCAGTTTTTCTGAATACCTGAAGGATCACCCGGTTTACATGGATGCAGTGGAGGTACAGGAGTTGTTAAAATGGGGTTTCGATATTGGTGGCCACTCCATGGATCATCTCAGTTTCACATCCCTGGAACCGGATGAAATGACCGGACAGGTCGGGATGAGTATTGAGGATCTGATCAGTCGGTTCGGTGTGACTACCCGCTATTTCTCTTTTCCCTTTACCAGCGATGGAGTGCCTGCAAAGGTGATTAACAGCCTCCTGGACAATGGGATTGCCACTGCCCTGATGGGCACCGCAGGGTTAAAGCGGACCGGGAGGAGTGATTATATCCAGCGAATTCCCATGGAGGGTTCCGGGGCAACGGCGCTGGAGACGCTCCAAACAGAGTACCTTTACTACCTGTTGAAAAAACCCATTGGAAAAAACCGGCTCAGGTACTGATTATCCGGTGAACATTACATCTCCGTCGCCATCGTGGATCAGGGAGCCTTGGGGGACCGAGGCAGCCAGGTCCCTGTGTGCGAAGATGAGCTGCGGCATCTTTTTTGAATAGAGAAATTTTTTTTTGAACTCCACCAGGTGCCTATTCAGTTCAGCATGCCTGATGGTAGTGTGAGTGCAGCCGCGATCGATCATGGTTTGAAGGAGTGTCAGGGCCATTTCCCGGATGAGCCGGTTGTCCTCCGCAAAAAGGTAGGGAACCGAGATTGCACGGTTATGGATCATCAGCCAGAGCATCCCCCGGGAGCCTGTTTCGCCGTACCTGTATTCAAAAAATATATTTTCGAATTTTTTTGAATGGCAGGAGAAGGGGTAGGACAGGGGTGCCCTCACCTTGTCGGTCACCCACGGATTCCTTATGGCCCACATGAAGAGATCTGTATCCCTTCTGAAAAGTGAATTTTGCTGAAGCCGGGAGATTACCTGCTCCATTTCTGAAGAGGGTTCCGATCGGGGTTCCGCCATACAGGAACCTTGCAACGTAAACCTGAGACCCTTCAGCTTTTGTTCCCTGGTCCGGTTTACTGCCCGGTCTGACCATCTGAGAAGCCCGGGCATATTTACCCTGCTTCCCAGCAGCTCTTCAACATTGGATCTGAGATAGTACCTCCGGCCCGGGCGGCTGGCAATGACCCTGAAACGGCCTGTATGGTCATAAAGAGCCCTGGAGTCGGGAGCGTAATTGGTGTACATCAGCCTGCCGTCCCACTTTTTTTCAGCTTCCTGTAATAACCTTGTGGAGATTCCCTTTCTTCTCATCTGGGGATGGACCCAGTTTCCACTCAGCCATGCAAATCGCTGAGGGACTCCTTCCCGGTCATAAAAAAGGTCAGGCAGCAGTGTTCTGAACCCCACCAATTGATGGTCATGGTGCATTTCGAACAACACAACATCCTCCTTGTCCCCCCTTGGATTATTAAGATAGGATTGCAGGCGCAGAGGGCTGAGGGAGAGTGTGGATCCGGGATTTACAAATAAAGGAGTCAGATACTCTTCCAGCTCTTCCAGTGAATAGGTTCTCAGATCCATATGGCGGGCTAATCGTTCTGAATCAGCCGGTCGATATCGGCTTCGCTCAGGTTGGCCGGCAGCAGTTTCTCATTTTCGCATTTCAATGTTCTGGAGGGGAATTTTTTGATCAGCTGGTAGTTGTGGGTGGCCATCATCACAGCCCTTCCGCTGGCTGAAATATCCAGAAGAATCTGCATGATCTCATCGGATGTTGCAGGGTCAAGATTGCCACTGGGTTCGTCGGCCAGGATCACTTCGGGATCATTAAGGAGTGCACGGGCAATGACCACACGTTGTTGTTCCCCGCCCGATAACTGGTGTGGCATCTTATAACCCTTGTAACCCAGATCCACCTTTTCCAGCACCTCTGCGATCCGATCCCTGATCTCCTCATTGTTATTCCATCCGGTGGCTCTCAGGACAAACTCAAGATTACCCTCCACATCGCGATCGGACAGCAGCTGGAAGTCCTGGAAAACGATTCCCAGTTTCCTTCGCAGAAAAGGGACCTCCCTGCGCTTTATCTTTTCCAGCTGGAAGCCGGCGACATTTCCGGTGCCCTCAAGGAGCGGCAATTCGGCATTGAGCGTCTTAATGAGACTGGTCTTGCCACTGCCCACCCTGCCGATCACGTAGACAAACTCGCTCTTTCCAACCGAGAGGTTTACATCGGTCAAAACAATGTGCTCGTTGATACCAATTACTGCGTTTTCCAGGGTGATGACATTATCCAGGGACATAAAATCTTGAGTTTCCGTCAAAAATAAGAATTTAAACCATACTAAAAGTTAACATCAGACTGTTAATTAAAAAGAGATATCGCCCAAAGAGCCGTGAGTTATATTCGTACTTTTACTTAGTTAATACTTACCCTATGGTACAACAAGTGAAGCTGTATATCACCATCCTGATTTTTCTATTGCCATTATCAATGTTCGGCCAGAAGACTCCGGCTTATGCCTATGGAGATAATGTGTATATGAAGGGACTTCAGTTTTATGAAAAAGAGAAGTACGGAGCAGCCAGGCAGGTTTTTGACGGTCTGATCGCTGAAAATCCCGGGTCCAGGTCGGAAATATTGTCCGAAGCTTATTTTTACAGGGCCATGTCGGCTGTGGAACTTCGCAACGACGATTCCGAATTCCTGGTATTCGAATTTATTGCCAGGTTCCCTGAAAGTGCTCATGTGAATGAGGCGTCATTCAGGTTGGCCGATTATTTTTATGACAAGAATAACTGGCCGGACTGTATCTCCTGGTACAACAGGGTGGACCGGTTCAAACTATCTGCGGAGGAGCTGTCTGAATACCACTTTAAAAAGGGGTACGCTTACTACATGCGTAAGGATTATGAATCGGCCCGTGTGGAATTCTACGAGATCCTGGAGGTTAAATCCTCCTATACAGCCCCTGCAACTTACTATTACTCTCATATCCATTATGAGGATCAGAATTATGAAACTGCCTTAATGGGTTTCAGGGCAATTGATGATGATCCGCTGTTTTCGGATATTGCACCCTATTACATTTCTCAGATCCTTTACCTGCAAAAGAAATATGATGAGGTGATCGAATATGCCCCGGATCTGATGGATTCGGTTTCTGACCGGAGGTTGGGAGAGATGGCAAAGATCATCGGTGAATCTTACTTTATGCTGGAGCAGTTCCAGAAGGCCATTCCCTATCTGGAGGCCTTTGAGGCCCACACCAAGACCTACACCATCCATGACCGGTACCAGCTGGCATTTGCTTACTATCGGAACGGGGAATATGAAAATGCGATGAAGCTGTTTGAACAGATCAGCTACAGGGACTCGGAGATTGCCCAGAGTGCGCACTATCACCTGGCCGATTGTTATATGAAACTGGGCCTTTTGGGAAAAGCTCGGGCTTCATTTTCCAGGGCTGCGGAGATGAATTTCGACCCCAGGATCCAGCAGGATGCCCTTTTCCATTTTGCCAAGGTGACCTTCCAGATGTCCATGAACCCTTTTAATGAGGCGATCAGGGCTTTCGACCTGTATATCCGGACTTACCCCACTGCAGATAATGTGGATGAGGCCTATAACTACCTGGTCATGGCTTACCTGGGAACAAGGAATTACAGTATGGCCATGACCTCCATTTCAAAGATAAAGAAGAGGGATGAGAACATCGACCGGGCGCACCAGAAAGTGGCATTTTACAGGGGGCTGGAACTTTATAAAAACCTCAGGTTCGAAGAGGCGGTGGATGCACTGGAGATCTCACTTGAATATGCGGTTTACGATCCGGTAATTGCCTCACGCACCTATTTCTGGCTGGGTGAGGCTGCCTACCGGACAGGTGACCGGCGAACGGCCCAGATGTACTATAATGAGTTTTTAAAGAACGATATGTCTCACCAGCAGGAGGAGTATGCCATGTGCCACTACAGCCTGGGCTATCTTCATTTTGATGAGAAGCAGTATGATGCCTCCCTGGAGTGGTTTGAGAAATACCTCCGGCTCGAGTCGGGAAAGAACTCGGCCAATATCTCAGATGCTTACAATCGCGTGGCCGATTGCTACTTCATGGAGACAAATTATGCCCAGGCCATTGGGTATTATGAGCAATGCATTGCCTCGGGTAATGCCGATGTGGACTATGCCATGTTTCAGAAAGGATTTACCCTGGGCCTGCTCGACAGAACCCTGGAAAAGGTGGAGGTGCTCAGCGATCTGATCAGGGAACAGGCCCAATCCAATTTCGTGGATGATGCGCTGTTTGAGATTGCCAGGAGCTATGTGGCCCTGGGCCGTCAGGAGGAGGCCCTGCGTTACTACCAGCAGGTAGTCAGCGAGCATCCCAATTCGAGTTATACAAATAAGGCACTGAACCAGCTTGGATTGGTCTATTACAACAGGGGTGAATATGACAGGGCACTGAACTATTATGAGCTGGTGGCCACCAACTACCCCGGGACCCCCGAAGCGGACAATGCACTTACCAGTATTAAAAATATTTACGTCAGGAAGGATCAGGTGGATGGGTACCTTGCTTTTGTAAGAAGCATAGGTCAGGATATCTCCCTGAGCGAACAGGACTCCCTCTCTTATTCAGCTGCTGAAATAGTCTACACACAGGGTGATTGTGAGAAGACGGTCCGTGCATTTAAGGATTACCTGGATGCATTTCCCACCGGGAGGTTCCTGTTGAATGCCCATTTCTACAAAGGCGATTGCCAGCTGAAGCTCGAACAGAACGAGGAGGCACTGGAATCATTGGATTTCATCATTTCCCAACCCCGTAACATGTTTACCGAACCAGCACTGGTGGCGGCTTCCAAAATCAATTACCGGACCGGTAACTATCACCGGGCTGCCGATAACTACCGGATCATGATTGAAGTAGGTGAACAGAAAAGTAATATTTTTGACGCGCAGGTCGGACTGATGCGTTGTTATTTTGAGCTGGCCGAATACAGCAATACCATTGATGCAGCCCGGCAGGTGTTGCAGCTCGATAAAGTGCAGGAGGAGTATATTCGTGAGGCCAACTATAAGATTGCCAGGTCGTTTCACCTTTTAAACGAGATTGATTTCGCCCTTGACTTCTACAAAAAGGTAGCCTATGAGGTGAATAGCAAAGAGGGCGCGGAATCCAAATTCAGGGTGATCGAGATCCTTTTTGAGAGAAACAAACTTGATGAGGCAGAGAAGGAGGTATTCGGATTTATTGAGATGAACACCCCCCACCAGTACTGGATGGGAATGGCTTTCCTGACCCTCGCAGATATCTACGTGGCGCGGGAGGATGAATTTTCAGCCATTAATACACTGCAGAGCCTGATCGACTATTACACACTGCCCGATGACGGCATCATCGCCAATGCCACACAGCGCAGAAATGTTTTAAGGGATAAGGCGGAGCAGGATATTTCACCTGTAAATGAACCGGTTCAATAAAGTACCCATGAAAAGGAGAAAGATGAAAGACAACCGCAAATCCATAAGATATATACTGATCATTCTGACGTTAGCCTTAATGACCGTTTCAGTCAGTGCTCAAAAGACCGAAGAGGTAAGGGTGGTGAAGCCCTATTCACCGACCCTGTCAGGAGCAGAAAAAATTCAGATGCTTCCAAACCTCGGGGATGACATTTCATTTACCCCGCCCGAGTTTACATACCAGCTCTACCCCAAAAGATATCCCAGTGAGTTCATGGTTGAACCCATCAAGGCGGCCCGGATGGTGAAGCCTCCCCTCAAGAGGCTCTACAAAAGTGAGCTTACCCTGGGTTTTGGAAACTACCTTACGCCGCTGGCCGAACTGAATATAAACCAGCTCAGATCCAGGAACGGGACTTTCGGGGTGGCACTAAAACACCACTCCATGAACGGGAAGCTCAAACTGAATGATGACCTGAAGGTACCTGCCGGTTTCAGTGAGAATAATCTGAAGGTTTATGGTGACCGGTTTATCAAAAAGTCTGTATTGGAATACAGATTGGCATCCGGATATAACACCTATGTGCATTACGGAGTCGACACCACCGAGGTGACGGAAGATCTGGAGAGAGACAGTCTGAATCACTCCTATTTTTTGGCTGAGGCGGGGCTCCGGTTACACTCGGCCCATGCCGACTCCTTTCATTTTAATTATAATGCGGACCTGGATTATTATTACTTCACCCACCAGTTTAACGAGGCGGAACACGGCGCCCGGCTTGATTTCGATTTCAATAAAAAGCTGCGGTTACTGGATATCGGCGGTGAGGTTGGGGGTGCCTTTTATAGTCATTATCCCGATTGGGATCATACGGTGGGCAATCATACGATGGTATGGATCAACCCTTACATTGCGAAGAATGCAAAAGAGTGGAGGTTTACGGCTGGCTTTAATACCTACATGTCCTTTGCAAGTGACTCATCGGCAGGGGACATACAGCCTTTCCATTTCTACCCCAAAGCCTCTTTTGAATTTAATGTGGTTAAGGAGATCATAGTTCCCTATTTCGGGGTTAACGGGTACCTGGAGTCCAATAACTACCGCAAGACCGTGGAGGAGAATCCCTACGTGGTACCCACACTTTCTCTAAAACCCACCAGCCACAAGCTTATCGCCTATGCCGGTATCAAAGGGAGGGTTACCGGTGCCCTGGCCTACAACTTCAAGGGAAGCTACTCGATCATTGATGATCAGTACTTTTTTGTAAATGATACTTCACAATTATTAAAGAACCAGTTTTCGGTGGTCTATTCAGACATCACCCAGCTCAACCTTCAGGGTGAGATCGTTGTCCGTCCTTCAGATGCCTGGAAGATTTTCCTGAAGGCCAACTACTACAGTTATACAATGTCAACCATGAAGCTGGCTGACGGAACAAGCCGGAACCTTCGTGATGACGATCATCCCTGGAACAGGCCCGCATTCGATGTTTCCCTCCAGGCCCGTTACAATATGGGTGACAAGATCCTGGTCAGCATGGGAGTTTACACCATTGGGAAACGTTATTTCGAGGATTTCGATCCTCTTACCGGGGAGACCCTTCCCCTGGCTGTGGATGCCAACCTGGGACTCGAATATCGCTATACCAGGATGCTCTCTTTCTGGGTCAGGTTTAATAACATCGCCGCACAGAGGTATTATCTCTACAATCAGTATCCCTCATTCAGGTTCAGGGCGATGATCGGATTCACTTATGCTTTATAAAACTAAATATTAACAATATGGGAAAACAGGGGATTAAAATCTCATCCGTTGATGTAGATGAACTTTTGAAAATGTTAAATGCAGCACTATCTGAAGAATGGCTTGCATATTATCAGTACTGGATTGGAGCAAGACTGATGGAAGGTCCAATGAGAAGTGAAATTGAACCTGAATTATTACTGCATGCTGACCAGGAATTAGGACACGCCATTTTGGTGGTTAATCGAATTATTCAACTAGGTGGTACACCAGTGATCAATCCTGCCGAATGGACAAAACTGGCCCGGTGTTCTTATGACGAACCTTCAGACCCCTATATAGAAGTAATTTTAGATCAAAATCTGAAAGGGGAAAGATGTGCAATTCAGAGGTACCAGGAAATTGCAGATTTTACAGCAGGGAAAGACCATTCAACGCATCAAATGGTTGTTCAGATCCTAAATGAAGAACTTGAACATGAAAACGACATCGAGGATTGGATAAACGACATTGCCCGAATGAAAGAAGAATGGAGAAAAATCAGAATGTAAAACTTAGTTAAAATTGTTTTGAACCTAAAACCAGGAGTATGCCAAAATTTGAAAGAAAAATTAAAATATATATTCTGACATTCTTACTTTTGTTGCCGGCAGCCCTTAACGGGCAGGTGCTGATATCAATATTATTGGGGGATGCATTAAATACAGAAAAAATAGAATTCGGGATTGTTGGAGGGTATAATCGTTCATTCATCAATACAATCAGCAATTCTAAAGGACTGAATAATTTTGATCTGGGATTTTATTTTCATTTTCTGCTTAAAAACAGTTCCTACCTTAGCACGGGTGTTCTGGTAAAATCAAATGTCGGTGCTACAGGGATGCCGGTATATTCTATTGGTGATCCGGATTTTGATGTGGTTTACCAGGATGGGACACTTACAAAAAAAATACCCGTTTTTCAAGTCCCGATTCTTTTCCACCAGAGGTTCAATAACCGTTTGTATGTTGAAGCCGGACCCCACCTCGGACTCATCCATCAGTCAGTAGATATTTTTGAGGCATCCAAACATGGCGGCGATCTTAAGTTTACTCTGAATGTTCAGGATCAGTATAAACACATTGATGCGGGATTTTTGGGAGGAATTGGGTATAAATTCAAGAAAGAAATAAAAAGTATGGCAGTAGGTATAAATTATTATTACGGACTGGTGAATGTAAGCGCTGATCCTGATATTAAAATAAAGAACTCGGCCCTTTATGTCTACATGAAAATTCCAATCGGTGTAGAAAAATCCAAAGAATAAAGCTAATGAGTTAAACCTGAAAAACCCATCGATTTTCCTGGTCTGAGATTTTAATATTCAAATGGTACTCCAGGGTATGCAGTAGATTTTGGCAAAAAGATATTGTTTCTGCCTTGATCCTCCGCAACATCAGAACTTACGAGCTCTCTGCTTTTCGTAATAGGTGGCTCTTTTAACGACGTATGATAAAGGAGTGGATACTGATATTCGTACCGGATTGGATTTTGCATATATAGAAACCTTCCCCGAGATTCGAAATACCGAGAGAAATCCTTTTCTCAGTACCATTAATTGTTCGAACAATTAAATGCTTCCCAGTCATATCAATCACTGTGATAGTACAATTAGCAATGATGTCTAATTCGATTATGAGCTGCTCATTCGCAGGAACCGGGTAAACATGCTGAACCAGATTTACCTTCTCATCGATGCCAACCGGCGGATCATTCACATCCACCACAGTGATGGTAAAAGACTGATCCACCGTGGTGGTCCCGTCAGAAACTTCAAGCACCACATCGTGATCGCCCACATCATCGTTGTCAGGTATTCCTGAAAGTATATGGGTTTCCGAATCGAAGGTCAGCCAGTCAGGAATTGTGGTTGCCGCATATGTCAATACATCCCCGACATCCGGATCCGTAGCCTCAATAGTGTAGCTGTAAGGCTCGTCTTCATTCACAGTCAATGCAGGGGAAGTGGTAATTACGGGAGGATCAGTTTTATTGGAAACATCGATGGTGAATTCCTGGGTAACCGGTGTTTTCCCATCCGTCACCTGGATAAGCACTGAATGCGGACCTATATCTTCACTCAGAGGTGTTCCGCTCAAGTTAGCCCTGCCATTGTTCAGGTCTGTAAATGTTAACCAGCCTGGTATGGTAGGTGCTGAAAGTATAAGCACATCATCCTGGTCAATATCATTGGTTTCAATTTCATAGCTATAAGCCTCACCCTCCGTTGCACTGGTCACTGGATCTGTAAGGAAAGCTGGCGCATTATTGCCGGGCTCACAATGCCATTTCCCGGAAAAAGATTGCAGGTAATTGGCGGCTACTTCTGTAGCTGACAGTGCTTTGTTGTAAATGGCCACCTCATCAAGTGCCCCATTAAAGAAATAATCGGGAACTTTTTTAGGTCTGTAAAGAAATCCAATATTGAATGGGTCACCCTCAAAGGTCCAGAAACTATTGGAATATGTAAATTCATTGGAAACAGCCACCTGGCGTCCGTCCACATACAAGAAGTTTCTCCTGGAAACCCCATCCCTGACCGCCACTATGTAGTGCCATGTGTTATCATTTACAATGCCGCCTTTCACATTTCCGTCGGGTTCCGGTTCGTTGGCATCTGCATCCCTGAGGTAAAAACTCGCTTCGCCTGTGGCTTCAACACCAACCCAGAGATGGAGTTTACTTGTATCCGTTTCTCCAAAGGTCCCCTGCCGGCCGATACAAACCATAGTGCTGGATTTACCCGGGGTCTTCATCCAGAACTCAAACGAGAAACTACTGGAACCAGGGAAATTAAAAGTACCAACATCGGGTAAATTAATCCCGTTACTGACTCCGTCAAATTGCTGCGCTCTACTGAATTTTCCTACCGTAGGTGAAGGTGCATTTAATGCTTCACCATTATTTTCTCCCGTAAAATCTGTATAGGGAGGTCCGGAGTCTTCATTCAGCTTATAATAATGTTGAAGCCCGCTTGGGCATTCTGGCTCTTCAGCTACATAGACCCGGAAACTTTGTATCGCTGTCCCCAATGAATTGGTTGCCGAGATAGTGATTTCGGAACCACTCTGGGCCGGGCTTGTGGGTGTCCAGGAATAAACACCAGTTAAAGAATTGATGTTCCCGGGACCTGAAACCAGGCTGTAGGACAGGGGTGGAAGTCCAGTGGCATATGCTTCATAGAAAAACTCTGTTTCAACTGTAGCCAGAGAATCAGGGAATGATAAAAAGTAGGGTGCATAATCCTCACAGTAACCTATTCCAAATACTCCATTGTTGTAATGCAGATTTACATCATTTATAGTAAGCGCGGCATCATATATGGCCACCTCATCAATAACTGCCGGAGCAAAGAACCGGTTGGTTTGACCATTGTAATTAAGTACACCGATGTCTATGGTGGCATCTGTTTCAAAACTTCCATTTGAATAATCAACCGAATCACTATCAACAAGCGTATTGTTTACGTAGAATAAATTATTCCCGGACTCTGCATCCCTGACGGCGACCAGATGATACCAGGTATCAATGGAAAGACTTGGTCCATAAGAAGTATTAGTACTATTCTCAGAATCATACAGAACAAACGTAGACTTTCCTGTATTCTTTTCCGCTCCGATCCACCAGTGAATGTTTCCTTCTGTTTCATCCCTCCCAATGAAGACCATGTTGTTGTCGGTAGCGATACTATTAAGTTTTACCCACATTTCAATGGTGAAACTCTGGGTCCCTGACCAGTCAAAATCGGGGTGATCGGAGATGGATATGTAATCGGAAGTGCCATTGAACGACTGGGCTTTGCCCACCTTACCATCAACCTGAGAAGGCGCTGATGAAATAGTCACCGCATCATGTCCTCCAATTATATCTGTATAGGTATTAACCATTTTCTCCTCCAATCTCCAGTATGAAATCAGGTTCTCACAACCCTGACCATGAAGCAATACCGGATTAACTGAAAAACCGAGAAAAGTAACAAGAATCAAAAAATTGCATCTCTTTTTCATGGCTATGATATTACCTGAATTCAGTGTTGCGGTTAATAATAAATAACTAAAGTTTCGCAGTTCTATTACATGTTGAAATCTAATTAGTTAAACCTGAAAAACCCATCGATTTTCCTGGTCTGAGATTTTAATAGACTGGGGCATGATCCTTTGATGGTTTTAATTTACGTTATCAACTGTCAGATCTTTATATGCTTTTCCCAAATTATCCATATCATGGTCAAACTCCTTTTTAAAATCTTTCCATTTGTCCTGGCCATCATCTTCATAGTCCGCAAGTTTCTTTTTTAACTCGCTGTTTTTATTCTCCAACTCAGCCAATTTCTTATTGTAATCATCATTGACTTCCTTACTCTCATTTTCTATTCTTGCTTTGAGATCAGCAATTTTTTTCTCCTGAGCGATGATTTTCTGATCAGCATCTATTTTGAATTGCTGGTAGTTAAAGATAGAATCCTGGGTGGCCCGGTATAAATCAGCTTTTGATTCTGCCAAATCTTTTCTGTCTTCTTGTACCTGGTCCTCTGCTGCTTCCATTTTTGTGGCAGATGGTTGGCATCCGTAAGGTATTGTTACACTCAGGAACAGGATGCCTGACAGGAATAAAATTGAATTTTTCATCATTTTGATTTTTATTTAGTTTAAAACTTATTGGATCTCTTCTGTAACAGTTGCTATTTGCAGGTGTACCCTCCATCAATAACCAATTCACTTCCCGTAACAAACTTCGATTCGTCGGATACCAGATAAAGGATTCCAAAGGCAATGTCTATTGCTTCGCCAACGTGTCCTATCGGATGCAGACCATCAAGGGTTTCCCGGAAACTGCTATCATTTTTCCCCAATTCTTCGACCAGGGGAGTCCAGATAAAACCCGGATGAACAGAGTTCACTCTTATATGATCTTTTGCATATATTAAGGCATCATTTTTTGACATCAATCTTACTGCACCTTTAGATGCATGATAGGGTGGTATATCTCCGGCACCAATTAAGCCATATATTGAAGAAAGGTTTACGATGCTTCCGCCACCTCCTTTTTTCATGTGTGGAATGGCATATTTTGTACAGAAAAAGACTCCTTTAACGTTCACATTCATGACAGTATCCCACTCTTTCTCAGTTAATTCATGAGTAGGCTTATCTGCACCTGCAATCCCTGCATTATTAACGGTCGCATCAAGTTTTCCAAATTCTTTAACGACTTCATTATAAACTTTTTCAACTTCTTTTTCCACTGATACATCAAGATGCCAGAATTTTGCCACTCCTCCTGATTGGATAATTTCTTCAATCAGTTCCCGGCCTTTATCATCAAGTATGTCCGTAACAGCGACTTTCGCACCTTCTTTTGCCAATAAAAGAGATGTTTCGCGTCCGATTCCTAATGCGCCACCGGTCACGATTACAACTTTGCCTTCTGTTCTTCTCATGAAAATTCCATTAATGATTTTGTGTAATTCTTTTGCCCAGCTTGATTTGCAGTTTACCATAGAATTCCTCCTCTTTGCCTTCTGCGAACATCAGGTCATTTTCGATGAGGAATGCAAATTTTTGTTTGAGTTTACCTTTTTGCTCATTCCAGATTCCAATCAGTCCGGTTTTGTTCATGATTTCATATATTAGAGATTGAACCTGTTTGAATAATCAGGTAAAAAAGGTTTTTTAAAGTCCATCTATGATTTTGTGCAGTTCTTCTTTGGTTTTTCCCAACTTAACTTGCAGTCTGCCATACATTTCTTCTTTTCTACCTTCTTCAAACATCAGGTCATTTTCTGTGAGGAATGCAAATTTTTGTTTGAGTTTACCTTTTTGCTCATTCCAGTTTCCTTTTAATTCAGTTTTGTTC
>JAWOHR010000196.1:0-5092 GCA_046485075.1 Bacteroidales bacterium | reverse complement strand
ACAGCGCATGACTTGCAACTGGGCATGACTTGCAACTGGGCATGACTTGCAACTGGGCATGACTCCGGGTCCGGGATCGTCTAAGTTGCTGGAAGAAGGAAAAAGAAAAATATGGAGTAGGTTTTTCTGCTCTTCAGTGGTTTATCGAAAAAGCCGGCCTCCCTAGGGGAGCCGGCTTTTCATCTACAGGTAGGACCCTTAGTTACCAACTGCCGCGTTACCAGCTGCCGCGTTACCAGCTGTCGCGTTTCCAGCTGTCGCGTTTCCAACTGCCAATTACCAGTTGCCGCGTCACCAGCTGCCACCGGCGCCGCCGCCGCCAAAGGAGCCGCCACCGCCGCCACTGAATCCTCCACCACCGCCAAAGCCTCCGCCTCCAAAGCTTCCGCCACCCGAGTTGAAGTTACCCCAGCTTCCCGAGTGCCTGCCGCCCGATAACATACCTAGGGCCAGCCACAACGGGAGGTTGCTTTTTCCTCCGATGCCGGAGCTTCTTCTTCTCCTGCCTCCGAAGAGGATGGAGAGGAGGATGATCATGAAAATCAGCCCGCCAATGGAGCTGCCTCCCGGTGATGAGCTTTGCTGACGGTACTGGTCGGGGGTGAACTCTCCCTCCACCAGTGAGATCAGTACGTTGGTGGCACTATCGATACCCTCATAATATAAGCCTTTCCTGAAGGCCGGGAGGATCTCGTTTTCCACCACCCTTTTGGCAATGGCATCGGGGACAAACCCTTCCAGTCCGTACCCGGTGGAGATATAGACATCATTCACCTGCATATCAACCAGGATCAGCAACCCGTTGTCTTCTCCCTTTTGACCGATTCCCCAGGCTTCACCGATCCGGGGTGCCAGGTCGGATGCCGTGTAGCCATCATTTTCAGAGATGGTGACCACAAATATCTGCGTGGAATTGCGGGTTTCGAATCCGCTGAGCTTCTGATTCAGTTGCTGAACCTGGTTACCGGAAAAGATGCCTGCGTAGTCGTTTACCCAGGAACCGGGTGCAGCCGGAACGGGAAGTTTATCCTGAGCCGTCACTCCCAGGGGGAGCAGGGCCAGGATATATAGGAGGATTGATTTTTGTATCCCGTTCATGATTTTCCAAATGAGATTTCGTCTGATAGCTCGTTCACATCATCAGCCCGGTGGGGAAAATGGGTTCGCAGGGCCTCCCCTGCCAACAAAATTCCCTTGCTCAGACCCTCTGCGAATTCACCCTTTAAAAAGTGTTCCGTCATCCTCTCCTTAATGTGGT
Organism: Bacteroidales bacterium; assembly: GCA_046485075.1. Classification (GTDB taxonomy): domain Bacteria; phylum Bacteroidota; class Bacteroidia; order Bacteroidales. The sequence goes on along the minus strand of JAWOHR010000196.1, from coordinate 3,834 downwards.
CCCAGAAATCGTCTGGGGTAGCCCCGTTGATTCCGGCATCTCCCAGGATGGCAAATTTTTTATCCTTTACGGCCAGGTAAAAGAGTACCCCGTTGCGCTTTTCGGTCTGATGCAATTTCAGTTTTTCAAACCACCATGCCGCGCGGTCCATCACATCCTCTTTGCAGCGGTTGTCGATGTGCACCCGGATCTCTCCCGAAGTGCTGTCTTCAGCGCTTTGAATGGCCTCCCTGATCTTCTCTTTTTCCTCTGGGGAGAAAAAGTTTGCAGCTATCATCTTTGTCAGTTTAGTCGATCGCGGACCGGGTTAGAACTCCACCACGGGGGCAACATCGCTTCCCTCTGTCGCTTCGAAGTAACCCATCGTGTTACGGGCTGTCATACCGGCAATCACTGATGCAGGGAACTTTCGGATCCCGGTGTTGTATGCACGCACCAATTCATTGAATTTACGGCGTTCAACGGATATCCTGTTTTCGGTTCCCTCCAGCTGTGCCTGCAGCTCAAGGAAATTCTGGTTGGCCTTCAGGTCCGGGTAACGTTCAATGGTTACCAGCAGCCTGGAGAGAGCACCGCCCAATCCGTCCTGTGCCTCCTGGAAAGAAGCAAGGGATTCGGGAGTGAGGTTTGTGGGGTCTATGGTCACGCTGGTGGCCTTGGCACGGGCCTCGATAACCCCGATCAGGGTCTCCTGTTCAAATTCGGCATAACCCTTCACAGTATTCACCAGGTTGGGAATCAGGTCGGCCCGGCGCTGGTAAACAGTTTCCACATTGGCCCATTGCCCCTGGACTCCCTCTTCGAGGGTTACAAATCGGTTATTCAGTTTGACTCCCCAGATCACTATGATCGCCAGGGCAGCCAGTACAATCATCCAGGTTCTGTTTTTCTTATTCATTTTTCAATGGTTTTGGTTCAATTCAATGGTTTTGGTTCAATTTCTGTTCCGGAAAGCAAATTTACCAAAACTCATAGTATAAAGGGAACGATTGGAGAAAAATCGGTGAAAATTCGATCAAACAAACAATTGGCTCCCTGTGGTGTTGTGTTCATGTGAAGGATAAAAGGGTCATATTGTATGATGGGTATTGCAACCTGTGCAGTCGCGCAGTGAGATGGGTGAAGCGAAACGACAGGAAGGGTCGATTCAGTTTTCAGCCTCTCTCCGGACAACCTGCCCCCGAACCTTTTTCTGAAAAACATGCCCCGGAACAATCTTCTCCTAAAAAACCTGCCTCCGAAAAATCTGCCTCCGAAAAATCTGACCCGGTGGTGGATAGCGTGGTGCTTCTGCAGAACGGGAAAAGGTATGAGCGATCTGCCGCGGCCATCCGGATTGCGATGGGGCTGAGGTTTCCCTGGCCCCTCCTCGCGATTCTGCTGATCGTCCCCCCCTTTGCCAGGGATGCGGTGTACGATGTGGTGGCACGGAACCGGACCCGGTGGTTCGGTACCCGTTCATCCTGCTATATCCCTGAAGATTAACCTCCCCCTTTTGATGTGTTATATAACCGCCCGGGGAGACCTCGGCGGGGGATTGAATTTTGTATTTTTGGGCTATAAACCCAGGAAAAGATGACTTCAGAAGCTTTCAAACCGGAAATGACCCCCGAAGCATTCAAGGCAGATCTCTCACCGGAGGCCTTCAGGAAGGCCGTTGCGGAAGGAATTCCCGCTGAGCTGCCGCCCTTAAAGCCTGGTGCACCACCACGGGATCCGTCACTGAATCATGCTCCAAAGCGCAGACCGGTTCTTTCGGACGGTGAGAAGAGACTGGCCATCCGGAACGCGTTGCGGTATATACCTGTGGCCCACCACGGGGTGATGGCCGGGGAATTTGCCAGGGAGCTGGAGCAGTATGGCCGGATTTACATGTACAGGTATAAGCCGGAATACAGGATCACCGCCCGCAGCCTGGATGCCTTTCCCCATAGGTCGGTCCAGGCGGGTGCCATCATGATGATGCTCTCCAATAACCTGGATCAGGCGGTAGCGCAGCACCCCGACGAACTGATCACCTATGGGGGCAACGGGGCGGTTTTTCAGAACTGGGCCCAGTACCGGCTGACCATGAAATATCTCTCGGAGATGACCGACCGGCAGACGCTGGTGCTCTATTCGGGGCATCCCATGGGGCTGTTTCCCTCTCATGAGGAGGCGCCGAGGGTGGTGGTGACCAATGGAATGGTGATTCCCAACTATTCGGGACAGGATGATTATGAACGGATGAATGCGCTGGGTGTGAGTCAGTACGGGCAGATGACGGCGGGGTCGTTTATGTACATCGGTCCCCAGGGCATTGTCCATGGCACCACCATTACGGTGATGAATGCAGCCCGGCTGAAGCTGGACGGTAACCAGGGTATGAAGGGGAGGGTGTTCGTGACCTCCGGACTGGGCGGCATGTCGGGTGCCCAACCAAAGGCCACGGTGATTGCCGGGGGGATCTGCGTGGTGGCAGAGGTAAACCCCAGGGCCACCCATACGCGCCATTCACAGGGATGGGTCGATGAGGTGTATGATGACCTGGACGCACTGGCCGGGCGCATGGAGAAAGCGCGCGGGGCAGGTGAGGCGGTCTCCCTGGCCTACCAGGGCAACGTGGTGATCCTGCTGGAATACCTTCTGGAGAATGGGATCAAAGTGGACCTGGGCTCCGACCAGACCTCCCTTCACAATCCCTTTGCGGGGGGGTATTACCCGGCCGGACTCGATTTTGAGGAGGCCAACCGGATGATGGCCGATGAGCCCGGTGCTTTCAGGGAAGAGGTGCATCAATCGTTGCGCAGGCATGTGAAGGCGGTGAACGGACTGTGCGAGCGGGGGATGTATTTCTGGGATTACGGGAATGCGTTCCTGCTGGAGTCGGGCCGTGCAGGGGCCGATGTTTTTAACAGTGATGGCACCTACCGTTACGAATCCTATGTGCAGGCGATCATGGGACCGCTCTTCTTCGATTACGGGTTCGGACCCTTCAGGTGGGTTTGTACCTCTTCCGATGCTGCCGATTTGGCTGTAACCGACAGGATTGCAGCCCTGGAGCTGGAGAAGATCGCACAGGAGGCCCCCGAGGTGGTCAGGGGGCAGCTAAGGGATAATATTCACTGGATCAGGGAGGCGGGAGCGCACCGGATGGTGGTGGGGTCGCAGGCGAGGATCCTTTATGCCGACAGCCAGGGACGCATCGCCATAGCCCGTGCTTTCAACAGGGCCATCCGGGAAGGGGAGATATCCGGACCGGTGGTCCTGGGCCGTGACCATCATGATGTGTCGGGAACCGATTCGCCCTACCGGGAAACCTCCGATATTTATGACGGATCGGCCTTTACGGCCGACATGGCGGTGCAGAACGTGATCGGAGATTCCTTCCGGGGCGCCACCTGGGTCTCCCTTCACAATGGGGGCGGAGTGGGCTGGGGTGAGGTGATCAATGGCGGATTCGGGATGCTCCTCGATGGCAGCAGGGAGGCCGGTCGACGGCTGGAGATGATGCTGCACTGGGATGTGAATAACGGGATCGCCCGCAGAAGCTGGGCCCGTAAAGAAGGGGCCATGCAGGCCATTCAAAGGGAGATGGAAAGGACACCGGGTCTGACCGTCACGCTTCCTTTCCTGGTGGATGATGCGTTGATCGACGGGCTTCTGCCGGAGTGAGCAGAGCTAATTTTTACCGGAGTGAGCGGAGCTGATTTTTGCTGAAGTGAGCGGAGCTACGCCCCGAAAAGGAGGGTGTAGGGTCTTTCGATGATTTCGGTCAGCTGGTGAATGCTGATGTTCCGGGAGAGGCGGGCCTGCTCCTTTGATTCAAAATAGATCAGGATAGTGGGAATGGTG
>JAWOHR010000168.1:0-6389 GCA_046485075.1 Bacteroidales bacterium | reverse complement strand
GACATGGAGGTCTGGGACCCGGCCTCCGACCCGATGATCCGGTCGCGCTACCGCACGCCCAGGGGCAAGGCGCGCAACAAGCGCGCGCTCCGCCGGGAATTCGGCCTGCCCGACACGCCCGGCCCGCTCGCCGTCGTCGTCTCGCGCCTCACCCATCAGAAGGGCCTCGACCTCCTCCTCGAGGCGCTCCCCGCCTTCGTTGACCGCGGCGGCCAGCTCGCCCTCCTCGGTTCGGGCGACCCCGAACTCGAGCGCGCCTTCGCCGCCGCCGCGGCCTCGCACCCGCTCATCGCCGTCCGCATCGGCTATGACGAAGGGCTTTCGCACTCTTCCTGATTGAGCATTGCACCTGGGAACAGGATGAGCGGGTATGGACCCACGAGGGCGATTATTCCTGGGAGGAGATCCACCATGGGATTCACAAACATTACAACGGCAGCCTCTTCCAGGGAAGCGGAATCAGCGGCGTTTTTGTGCTGCGCGACAACGTGATCCGCAACACCTTCAACGCCTTCAGGCTATCCACCATGGAGGATGTCGGAACCGACCTGCTGGCCTGCACCAACGGGGAGATTTACCGCAACACCATCTTCAATACCTCCGATAATGTGCTGGAGCCGGAGGTACACGTGTTGAACCTTCACTTCTACCACAATACCATGGTCAACGGCCATGCCTTCATCTCCCTGACCGAGGTGAGGGGCGGAATGCTTTACGTATATGGCAACACCGCCATGAGCATGCCCGGTTCGGAGGACGGGTGGACCGTCTTCAAGATCTCCAGCAACCGGGACTCTCTTTCGCTACCATTTTACATCTTCAACAACAGCTGGCAGGTGGACTTCGACATGATCGGGAGTCCCCGGAATGTCTGGGAGAACAACCACCTCCGTCATTTCAACAACGCCTGTTACTCGGAAGCTTCCGACACCTTCGGGATCTACAAACTCGGGCTGGATAACCAGTTCGATTACGACTGTTCCAATGTGCCCTTCCCCCACCTGCTGCTTTCGGCCGGTCACGAAGCGCATGGGATCGTGGCCGATCCGCTGTTTCGCGATCCCCTGGCGCTGGATTTCAGACTGAAAGAGGGATCTCCCTGCATCGACAGGGGAAGAAACGATGATCTGATCCTCTCCCACAAGGGAAAAGCACCCGATATGGGTGCCTGGGAGGGTGAACACAGGGTGGAAGGTGCTCCTTTCCGGTACATGGAACCGGAAGTGGAGGTTCCCTATGTGGAGCTGCCCCGGATTACCCGGGTAAAGGTGGGGAAAAAGGAACTTCAGCTCTGGTTTTCCCTGCCCATGGACCCAGCCTCACTGAAAGCGACCCGGTTCAGTATCGGGGATGGAACCCGTGGGTTGCCCCTGGATTATAAAGGCATCTCAGCGGATGGATACCTGCTGAGGCTTTCCTCAAAAAAGCTTTCAAAACGCTGCACCGGTGATCCCGGCGGGTTAAAGCTTCACCTTTCACAGTGGCCCATGGCTACCAATGGTCAGGTTCTGACCTCCTGGGCCTCCGAAATGGGTATTGCACTTCACTAAGTCAGATCGCATGAAAAAACTAAACCAACTTTTGAAAGTTCCTTTGGCAGTCCTGATAACCCTGTTTGCAGGCATCTCCGCGCTTAGCGCCCAGGAGCGTGCCCTGGAAGGCGCCCGGGAAAGTGCACTGGAGACCACCCGCCGCATTGCTGACAAGGTGATCCGGGAGACCCGCTTTGAGTACGAGATGGTGCCCATGACCTTCAATGCCGGGATCATACGTTTTACCCTTGAAAAGGATGCCACCGGGGAGACTGAGGGGGTCACCTATGCCCGGGCGGTTTTGCAGGCTGATGAGGATACCGATGGTTTCGCGGGACTGGCTTTCTCGGGAGAGATTGTCCTCTTTGTCAACGGCAGGGAGTTGTTCCGAGGGAGTTCAGACCATTTGGAATTACAGGAATACACTTACAACCGCTATCGCTTTGCCGAGAAGATTCCGGTGAAGTGGCTCAAGGGGGAAAATACCCTCCTGGTTAAATGTGCCACCGGGAAGCATGTAAGCACCGTCGTGGTTTTGCCGGTGAATGAAACGGACGAGAAGCTGCTGCAGGTTAATGCCCTGCCTGCAACTGCGGAGACTCCTGATATCCACTGGCTTATCAACGGGCCCTGGAAACCCTCGCCGGAAAGCTGGAGCGCTGAAACCAAAAACGGGATGGAGCAGCGATTCCCTCCCGAGGAGGGTTTTCGTGACTACTATACCGCCGGGAAAAGAGCGATGGCCTGGCAGATGGAGGAGCCCCCCCTGCTGCGCCAGCTGGTGATCCCCGGGAATGCCTCCTATACCCGAGATCCCTATGCCGACTGGAACTATGCCAACGGGGGTACTATGCTGGCCATTCTCTCACTCTACCAGGTAAGCGGTGATGATAAATACCTGGATTTTGTAAAGACCTTTGCCGACAATATCCTTGAAAACGAAGACTATTTCCGCTGGCAATACTTCAACCTCCAGGCTGTGCGGGGCAGCTATCACCGCATCAGCCGGATGACCATGCTGGATGATTCGGGCGGACCGGTCTTACCGTTTGCGGAGCTGCAAAGGATCGATCCCGGTTCGAAACATTACCTGCCGCTCCTGGAGCGGAATGTTGATTACGTGATGAACAAACAGGAGCGGCTGGAGGATCTCACCTTCAGCCGGCCCGAACCCAGGCCGGCTACCGTATGGGCCGACGACCTGTTTATGTCGGTTCCCTTCCTGCTCCGAATGGCTGAGATCACGGGCGATAAGGGACTTTACGACGAGGTGGCACGCCAGGTGATCCAGTTCAATCAATATCTCTGCGATTCCGGGACCGGGCTCTACTTTCACGGCTGGTATAACCAGCAAAAGGAGAACACCCCCGTCCGGTGGGGCCGGGCCAACGGATGGATCGCATGGGCCACCAGTGAGGCGCTGCTGTACATGCCCAAAAAGCATCCCTCCTATAAAAAGATCCTGAAGATCTACCGCAGCCACATGGAGGCCATTGCATCGATGCAGGATTCCTCGGGCATGTGGCACCAGGTGCCGGACCATCCCGAAACCTTTGAAGAGAGCTCATGTACCGCCATGTTCACCCTGGCCATGGCCCGCGGTGCACGCATGGGATGGCTGAAGAAAGAGTATGGCGGAAAAGCCCTGAAAGGCTGGAACGCCCTGCAGGATAAAATCAATGAAGACGGAACCGTTGTGGACATCTGCCGCGGCACCGAGATCGGCGATGATGTGGCCTTCTATGCCGGTCGCAAGCGCTTCGACCACGACCCGCGCGGACTCGGCGCCATGATCACCGCCGGATGCGAGATAAGCCTGCTGAATGAATCAGGAGTTTTCAGGGGAAGCAATTGAATATTCCTTGATTTATTTGAACTTTAAAACAAAAAGTCATGACAGATTATTCAGGTATAAAAACATTCGATGAACTTATCGAAAAAGAACATGGTAAAATAGGAACAGATAGCCGAAATGAATATGAAGAGGGAGCACAAATGTTCATTATAAGCGAGATGCTAAAAGACGCCAGGAACAGGAAAATTGGACTAACATTTTTATAGTAAATGACTCCTGGTTTCGGCCCCCTATTTTTGATCCCACAGATCAACCAGCTCGGACCAGAGCCGTAACTCTTCGACTTGTTTTTTATACATGGTTTTTATTGGTTAATGTGGCGAGGTGGGAAATATCAGCGCAAGAAAAAACCGGAGTGGGGTGCTCCGGTTTTGATTTGATTAGTTGTTAGATAATTAATCCTTAATGCATCTAACACTATACCCAAGTTCTTTAGCTCCGGAGGTGAAGAAGAATGTTTTTTGACTGTAAAACAAGCTCATGGTATTTGCAACTACCGAGACTTCTGTAGCACTCCACCAAGTACACCAGCGGCCAATATAATTAAATTCACCAGCGCCATACCTACCTGCAGGAAGGCCTGAAAAACCGCAACTGTTATTTGATAATATATCATTCCCCGGTGTCCCAATATCGAAGTAATCATCCCAATTTGTTGTAGCAGCCAATGATTTTGCAATACATTCAATACAACTCTCGTCGTATGTATATCCATTGTCTACCAGAAAGGTTTTAAGTTCAATCCACTCTTCAGTAGTCGGAATATGCCATCCATTAGGACAAGCAGTCAACGCAGTATTCCAATTGTATAATCTTCCGTAAATAGCTACGTTGTTTTCATCATCATCATAAGCCCAACTCCCAGTTTCTGTTGCATAGGCCAAATTTTCAGCCATCCATACTTGCCCCCCTATCAAGATAGTTTGATATTCATTACCATCTCTTGTATCAATAAAAGTTGGATTCTCACCTGCTATTACTTTGGTGTCGAATATAATTTCTTCACCGACTTCGGAATCAATATTACCATTACCGACAAGACTTTCAAGTTGCCTGACTACGGCTTGAAGTTGATTGTTTGCGGCTTGCTCATTTCCTTTCTCAAGGCTCTTGATTGCATTTTCAAGTTTAGAAATAAGGGCATTGGCGATTCCAGGTTCCAGATCACCGCTAGTCACATAATTCTCAATTTTTAGAATCAGAGCAACAATAAAATCGTTAGAATTGGTTGCACTCTTAAATTGACCGGACTGAATTACATCAGCTTCCGTATTGGCACTTAAAATACTCTCATCCTTCTGACAGGAATGAAAAGAAACAGAGAATAAAATAGTGATTAATACAAAAGGAATTATCCGTCGGATAAAACCCATGTTCCTTAAATGTTGAATTCTTGTTTTCATGGCAATTGATTTTTGGAGTTTAGACAATAAATAAGAGATATGAGTCAAGTATTTTGTTGAAATCATGAATAACAATCAAGTTACGACCATAAAACCCACTACGTCTAACGTTTTTGTGTCAAAAATTAACGGTAGCGTCTCAAATTATTTAGTTGGACAGCAGAACCTCCTGTCAAGGTATCAGATCAATGAAATGGGTTAGACTCTCATTACAGCGAACATTTCCAGACAATTGGATTGGATGGATTTTGTCGGACAGCATCTGATCAAGTCAAAGGAGAGTATGGATTATAAGCTAATATGAAAATGAGACCGAAAAATAAAATGACTCTTGATGAGTTTAAGGATAAGCATTACGGAGTCAAAGGAACCGAATCGAGAAATGCTCTTGAGAACGGCTATGAGAATTTCATTGGGAACCCATTTCTTGAAGCAGAAGAGAATAAGATCAAAGCATTGAGACTAGCACTTCTAGAGGGGGAGAATTCTCAAATTGTCAAAGACTTTGATCCGGCTGTACATCTCGAATCCCTTCACCGGAAGCACTAACCCACGCTTCTCCCTCTGGTGTCCGCCTCCACTGGAAGTATGTATCCAGTACCTCAAGCGAGGCGGCGCTGGGAACCGGCCCCACATGGGGGTCAGGGCCAAAATACATGACTTCAGGATTTGCTTCGCTGAAGGCCGGCCATGAGGGAACCCCTTCTCCGTTGGGATCGCCGGATTTGGCAAAGTTGGTCCAGTATGTGCCCATGGCTTCGGAAATCTCCAGGTCAGATTCAGAGGTTTGAGGATTTGAACGGTCCAGGTGCATGAATACATAGGCCACATCCTGCCCGTGGGGCGAACCATAGCCATACCGGGGTGAATCCTCCGGATAGTCGGGGTGCTGATCGAAATAATAGTAAAAAACTTTCGAATTTCCGGTTCGGGACTGGAGGCGCGCCCAGCTCCATGTATGCCATCCAAAGGCTGCATCGCGGGCCAGGTCGCGGGCGGTTTTTGGAACCAGGTCTCCTTGGGTTGGATAGGCTTCGACCAATGCATTGGCAAATTTACCATAACGCTGTTCAACGCCTGAAATATAGGCTTCAGCTGTGGTTTCCCTCATAAAGCTTGCTCCCTCATCGGAATTGTACCCGATCAGAACGGGTACATCGTTGTATTTCCCGGCTTCATATAACCTATACTGGTCGTCGGGGATCACATAACCATCGATAATGGGCCAGGCGCTGCCCATTCCCCAGCCACCGGGAAGTGAATCTGCCTCTAGTTGCCGCAACCCGGCAAGGGAAGATACACCGGCCCTTTCTGCAAAAGCAAGTCCCTCCTGTTCCGCAAAGGCCAGGCGCTTCAGGTTTTCCCCCGGGTAGGTGACGGGGCGCGAAGGACCGAAGGAGCCTCCGCTTTGCGAAATGGCTCCGTGAAACAGTCCTTTTGCCAGTGGTGATGCACATAGCATGCTTACTGCTATTCCCCCGGCCGATTCACCAAAGATGGTGACCCGGTCCGGGTCGCCGCCAAAGGCTTTTATATTCTTCTGTATCCATTCCAGTCCCGCGATCATATCCAGCAGGCCATAGTTGCCCGAAACCTGGT
>JAWOHR010000161.1:0-12326 GCA_046485075.1 Bacteroidales bacterium | reverse complement strand
GGTGCTTTTCGTAGTCCTTGCGGCCGAGACGATCCTTCGTGCGCCCCTCGGCTCCGTCCGCCGCCTCTCCAGTTTTACGGCCAGCATTTCGGATTAAAAATTGCTATTCTGTCGGCCGCCCGCTGGCAATGTTTTTACTTCTTTCAATGGATTGCAATGCCAGATAGTTTGTCTGCAATAGCAATGTTATAGAATTTAAATTCCCAAATTAACTTTTATCGAATTTGCCCTTTATCTGAAGGACAAATTCACTGATATGAAACCCACTTATTTTCCGGTTCTTAAAATACGCTTTAAGAAGATTATCCAGATCCTCGTCTACAAAATCCTCTATCAAATCGCATTCAGCACAATACAGATGGTGGTGATTTTCCATAATTCCATCATACCGCATCACCCCTTTTTCCGTGGTAACTTTTTTTACAAGTTTATTTTCAATCAGTGTTTCGAGCACCTTATAAACTGTGCCCGAAGCTATGTTCGGATTACTTTTCCGGATGTACTCTATAATATGATCGGCAGTCGGATGACTACCTAACTTATAGATAGCCCCGAGTATTGCCATTCTCTGGGGTGTTACTTTCAATCCTTTCTCCGACAACCTGTTCCGGATCTCATTTATGGAAACTTTCATTTGATAAAAGACTTAACTAAAACTATATCAAATCAAACCGGTCAAGATTCATTACTTTATCCCATGCAGCTATAAAGTCATTCACAAATTTCTCATCTGCATCAGAGCTCGCATAAACCTCTGCCAGAGCCCTTAGCTCCGAGTTTGAACCAAAAATAAGGTCTGCTCTTGTTCCTGTCCATTTTATTTTACCGGTTTTCCGGTCCCGGCCATTAAAGCACTCCTTTGAATCAGGGTCAGGCATCCAGGCAACACTCATATCAAGAAGGTTCACAAAGAAATCATTGGTCAGAATCCCGGAACGGTTGGTGAATACACCATTTTCAGAACCATCATGGTTTGTGTTTAAAACACGCATTCCACCAACTAAAACAGTCATTTCAGGGGCAGTTAAATTCAGTAACTGAGCCTTATCAACCAGCAGATCTTCGGTCGACAGGGCATATTTCCTTTTAAGGTAATTGCGGAACCCATCGGCAAGAGGCTCCAGTACTTTAAAGGATTCCACATCCGTTTGTTCCTGCGATGCATCCATGCGTCCCGGGGTAAAAGGAACGGTAACGTTAAATCCAGCATCCCTTGCTGCCTTTTCAACTCCCGCACATCCTGCCAAAACAATAAGGTCGGCAAGCGATACTCTTTTGTTGGTTGATTGCGTCTTATTAAATTCTGAATGAATGCCTTCAAGTATATTTAATACTTTTTGCAACTGAACAGGATTGTTTACTTCCCAGTCCTTCTGTGGAGCCAGACGAATTCGTCCACCGTTTGCCCCACCCCGTTTATCCGAGCCACGAAACGTGGAAGCAGAAGCCCATGCGGCAGATACCAGCTGAGAAACGGTCAAGCCGGAATCCAGTACTTTGGCTTTCAAGACTTTGATATCCTTTTCATCTACCGGCGTGTGGTTTACGGCTGGAATAGGGTCCTGCCAGCTTAATTCTTCATCAGGAACCTCTGAACCCAGATAGAGTGTTCTTGGCCCCATATCACGATGTGTCAATTTAAACCAGGCACGGGCAAAAGCATCAGCAAATTCAAGTGGGTGCTCATAAAATCGTCTTGATATTTTCTCATACTCAGGGTCAAAGCGCAACGACAGGTCTGTTGTAAGCATTGCTGGACGATGTTTTTTGGAAGGCTCATGCGCATCGGGTATTACCTCATCTGTTCCTTTGGCTACCCACATATATGCTCCTGCCGGACTTTTGGTCAATTCCCAATCGTATTTAAACAGATTTTCGAAAAAATAGTAGTTCCATCTGGCAGGTGTTTGGGTCCAGGTAACTTCGATTCCACTGGAAATAGTGTCTTTCCCTTTACCTGAACCAAAAGCGCTTTTCCATCCCAAACCTTGTTCTTCGATACCAGCCGCTTCCGGTTCAGGCCCCACCAGCGAAGTATCACCGGCCCCGTGACATTTTCCAAAAGTATGGCCACCTGCAATTAAGGCAACGGTCTCTTCATCATTCATTGCCATTCTTGCAAAAGTCTCACGTATATCTTTGGCGGCAGCAACAGGGTCCGGGTTACCACCCGGACCCTCAGGATTTACATAAATAAGCCCCATCTGAATCGCAGCAAGCGGATTATCCATCCTGTTCATATCCAGATCCCGGCTATCATTCTCCAACCACATTTTCTCCGAACCCCAAAAAACATCTTCTTCCGGTTCCCACACGTCACACCGGCCTCCCCCGAAACCAAAAGTTTTAAAACCCATCGATTCCAGGGCAACATTCCCTGTAAGAATCATCAGGTCAGCCCACGATATTTTTTTCCCGTACTTCTGTTTGACCGGCCAAAGCAGCCTGCGGGCTTTATCCAGGTTCACATTATCGGGCCAGCTGTTAAGCGGGGCAAAGCGTTGTAGTCCCGCTCCGGCACCTCCCCGCCCGTCACCAGTCCGGTAAGTTCCTGCACTATGCCAGGCCATACGAATAAAGAACGGACCGTAATGGCCAAAATCAGCAGGCCACCAGTCCTGGGAATCGGTCATCAATGCATGTAAGTCCTTCTTAATGGCTTTTAAATCAAGCTTCTTAAATTCTCTTGCATAATTAAAATCTTCTCCCATCGGGTTTGACAATGCGGAATGCTGACGCAGAATATTTAGTTTTAATTGGTTCGGCCACCAATCGCGATTTTTTGTTCCTCCACCACCAACACCATGCTTGCCAACCGCTCCGGTTACCGGACATTTACTTCCATTCTCGGGTTGATTTTTCATATTTTATTATTTTATAAGTTTGTTTATCAATATTTTAATAACATTATACTTGATTATACTCTAAATGAGATTAATTCTTATTTAGGATTTATTAAAAATACTAAATTTCATCAAATAAGCCAACTTAACGGATGACTATTTTAGGTTTGAAATCAATTGTTTTGCAATCTAACGTTTGTCCGGGGTTTTGGGTGTGGTCTTCCCTGAAAAACTCTTTCTAGTTATACACGAACTGGCCGGTCACGATCGAATTATGATCAACTTTCAACCTTACCCAATGTGCATTGTATCCATCCGGAAATATATAGAAAGCATATTCATGTGCATCCACCTTAATTGTTTTGAAAGTATTCCACTCTCCATTTCCCAAAAAGTCGATTTCAATGGTAAATTCCACCGCATTTTCACCATCGTTGTTCAGATGGATGGTTTTTTTATCAAATCCTGTCATTAAAAACGGATCAGAGATTTCCCCGGATTTTACCATATCATTAACCCACACAGCACCCCATCCTGCAGGTTTTCCATAACTCCATAAATCATCAATATTCTGAAAAAGCAATCCCGATTGAGGTTGTCCAACTCCATGATCCGTCTGATCACCAGCCATCACAAACATCCCCCGCCAGAAACAAAAATCAGGAACAATCCTCAGGTGGTAGGATATTGGTTTTATACCCCAGATGTTACCTCCGTAGGTCATCATGGGAAGTTCGTAAAATATACCATGTACATCCATGATGAAGCGTTCGGTTTGTGCTTCTCTGATTCTCATCCATTCTGTATTCCAGGCATGGTCAAAGGAATGACTCCCTTTGGGAAGACGGTACCTTTTCCATTCTTCCGTACGGTCATTATAGCATTTTAATATCACCGATCTTTTATCCCAGCCCGTTGCAAATATTGGATTCCCGTAGATGGACTTACCTTTGTATTGAACACTGTTTTTACCACCTATTCCAATGAAGGCAGTCTTTTCCAGAATTACCCACTTTTCACTTTTCCCATCCCATTCTGCAAGTCTGCCTGCAAAAGATTCTCCAAGAAAATCACGTTCATCGTATGAATTATTGGCCACGACTACCCTTCCATTCCCGGTGTACCCGTCTTTAAAGTGCACATATCCTGTTTCAGGAATCTCCAATTCCTTAACCAGATCAAATATCTGAACCACCTCAAGTGTGTTCACATCACATTCAAAAAGCAGCCCTTCCATGGTAAGAAAAAAGACTTTATTGGCGGGGTCAGTCAAATGTTCCATCGTGGCTGCCAGTCTGTATTTTGACAATTCCCTGCAAGTTCTTACCTCACCATATTTATTTATGAAATGAGGCCCGATAATTGCCTGTTCCGATGGGTTATGAATCATCCGGTTGGCAAATGTTCCGGTAACACTTTGCGGGTGTTTTCGCATGGTCATGTCACCACTGATCTCATACAAACCCAAACCTGATCCCTGAATATGTGCCACATAACCAATCATCCAAAGCTTATCTGCCCAGGGGATTAATGCACCTATTCCACTTTCACTTCGCCCCTTATCTGAAGCCCCGAGAATGGTTAAACTGGGAAATACCCCGTTGATGTGAGCCGGTATTTCAGCTGAAACTTCCTGTTGAATAATTTCCTGGGAATATCCTGTACCGGGAATTACTATTAAAAGTAATCCGATCAGACCTGACAATTTTAAACATCCTTTAATCATGATTTCAGTGAATTTTGTTTTAAAATGGGTGATATTTATGAACCATTATGAAAGAAATCTGCAATTTCAACTATGGTTTCATCTCTCTCCCTGATGGGAAAAATGATCCAATCGTGTATCATTTTCTCCTTTACAATCAGGCTTGATTTTGATCCATCCGCTGCATTCAGTTTTTTATTCAGCAACACACAATCGGGATAAAACAATTCATAATCACTTACCCAGATCTTTATTTGTGACAGATTTTCAAGGTTACCAAAGAGCGGTGAAACCATGGGATCCTTTACATCCAATTGGTCTGCATAAAGTTTACCGCATTCAATCAATCCTTTCACATTCAGGAGAATATCAGTATCGATGTAATTGATCATATCAGGATTTGACATCGAAATATCCAGCCAGGGAGACAACAAGGCTGTCTTTAGAGGCATTCCTGTATCACTGTTTTTCTTAAGCAGCTGAAGTAAGGCAAGTGCCAAACCCCCACCTGCAGAATCGCCAAGAAGAAAAATTGTATCCTGTGGATTTGAATTTATAATCTCCCTGTAAGCTTTCGCAACGATTCTTAGTGTTGTAAGTGCATTATTTTCGGGTGCAAGAGGGTAATCAATAAAGGATACTTTGAATGCATCCGATAATGCAAATTTTTCGATTAAATATCTGTGACCCTTTACCGCCTCTGCAATATAGGCTCCTCCATGCAAAAATATGATATGCCCATTTGATGCTTCCGCAGTGCGCATGGTCAGTACATTAAAACCATCAATTTCTGTTTTTTCCACATTTAGCTTCTTCTTAAATCGTGCCGGGGAGAGCACGCTGGTATTTCTCTTTGGGTTATTAAGCAGCCTGTTAAATACTCTTCCTGAGAAATTGATTGATTTAAGTGTATGGTATAGAATTTTAGATTTAGTACTTGTATTGCTATGCTTCATCATGCCAGTGTTAAAAATCAAATTTACGAAAGAGAAAGCAACCATAAAATCCTTCAAAGAGTCTCTTATATGCAGTCGTCCATCTGGTGAACTAAATTTCAGGCTCATGAATAAGAAGGGTTTAGCGATAGCATCCATTTTTATCCTGCTTTTTATCGGAATATCCTGTGCCACAACAAGAAAAGCGCATGTCGAGGATAAACGGCGCGGTTTACTAATGCTGGAAGGTGAACATATCTATAAGAATAAAGGCTTCTACAGCAGCAAGAAAACCGCCAAACGGCACAAAAAAAGCATCAAATACCACCAGGCAAGGGGCAAATACTAAAAATGCGTCTGGACCCGTTATACAGTTCCAGTGCCTGGAGCGGCAAATTTGCAGACTTAAAATCGGTGTATCATGAAAAATGTACTCTTCCTTTTATTCATAAATTTCACGGCCTTCGCAACTTCCCAGGTTATTACCGACGAGCAACTCAGGCTGATGATCACCAATGGGCAGGAGCAGTGTGTTGGTGCACATGAAAGCGTTGTTCTGACCACCAACGAGGGATTTGCAAAAGCGGTCTGGGGTCAGAAGATCCGGTTCAACGAAGCAAACATTATCAGGTTCTTCACCCGTCCCTCCGGAGAAAAAGTGTCACCGGGTTTTGACCTTTATATGAATAACAAGGGTAAGCTGGGTTATGTGTATGATCCAAAAACCGCTGCAGATCTTTTAACGGCAAACGGCGTAAGGATATCTCAGTCCTATAATCAACCCTGGATCAATGCTAACCAGGATCTTTTATATGCCGAAACTGTGAAGGATGGTGATAAAATCATCCTTGAAATCTACGCTCCTTACCAGAAATTTCTGGAGATACTAAGGATAGGGAAGGTTCAAAGCATTGAATTCCTGATCACAGGTATTAGCGCGAGCAACTCATCGGATAGTAAAATCTTTGGCGTTCTAACCCAGGTCAATCTTGAAAAGCAGACGATTAAATGCTCCAATGGACACGAATTCGACAAAGATGCCGGGTACAAATTTTGTCCTGTCTGCGGAGAAGCGCTAAAATAATGTCTAATTAGAGAACACCGCAGGTATGTATCAACTCCCCTCCACATAAAAAGGGATGTTTGCAACGGCCATGTTCCCCTGTCCGTCATAAATATAGACGAACAGCCTGTAGCTTTTACCCCCTTCCGCCGGAACCCTGAAACTGATCATCCCCTTTTCAGCCTGCTGAATAAAACCCTCCACAGCTTCCGGTTTCACTTCGCCCTGTCCCGCATAGGCTCCAAATTCGGTGGGTTCGGGCAGCAGCTCCCATTCATACTGCAATGCATCCTGGTCAGGATCGGTAGCAAACACCTCTCCCCTGTTGATGCTGCCGGGAGCAACTGAAACCTGATCCAAAGCGCTCATCCCGTTGATGTTCAATGAACTGATTCGCGGAGCAAGATTGCCGGGCCATTGGCCTGTCCACATATACTGCATGGTTTCAACCGCTTGTGTTTCCTCCCCGTTGCAGAATATGTTGAACCAGGTATGCGTTCTCTCCTGGCGGTTGCTGGTCCATAGAAAGACATAAGAGCCTATGCACCTCGGGTCGGCCAGTACCACTCCTTCATATTTCTTCCTGTAAAGTTCAGCCTTTTCCGTGCTGGTCTCTTCAATCACCACATCCCAATTGGTCCGGGGTACTTCCCACCAGCCCGAAACACCCCATTCGGTAACCGCATACGGTTTGGTCCATCCCTGCTCACTCAGCATTTCAGGAATCTCCAACATCAACCCGTATGTATTGATCCCCAGTAAATCCAGGTTGGGGCATCGCTCCTGAATATCCCTGATCTTTTCGAATCTTCCACATCCAACCACGGTCAGCACCGGGTGATAGGGATCGATCTCTTTGATCATTCCTGCAATGTCGTTTACCGCATCCCACACCTTCAGGTTGTAATCCAGGTCGCCCGGGATATGGTCCAGTTCATTCCCGATCGCCCACATCAGCAGGGCCGGATGATCCCTGTTCTCTTCCACGATCCCTTTGATCCGGTTGAACTGGGCCTCAACCGCCGCTTCATCATCGTAATCAAACCCGTCTCTTTGTGCTTTTACAGGAAGATTGACCATCACAGTCAATCCCAGTGAATCTGCCCTGTTAAGGAACCTTGGACCGCTGCGAAGTGAATTTCCCCCGTACGCTGCAAGCCTGTCCAGGTAATCCCAGCCCACGGCCCCTTTTATAAAGTAAGGCTTTTCTCCCCTGATTAATTGATACCCTCCGTCCTTTTCCCTTATTTCCACCCGGATGGGGCCACCAGTCGCCACGAAACCTGTTTCGCCGGGTCCATTATTTCCACCCTTGCAAGCAATAAAAATCAAAACCCCGGCAAAAAATGTGACCAGGGTGCTATAATTCAATTTATCCATTATCCTCTATTTTGAAAACCGCAGCAGGACCGGTTATCGTAATTCTGAAAATAAAGTTAAGCGATTATTCCGGATTAATGAAGCTGCTTTGCCTGGATGTCCGGACTACCCAACAGAATAGACATTTGTGTTTTACGCAAGATCCCTTTCTTCAATATTGTCTTTTTCATAGAAAAGCAACCTCATAAGGTATCTCTTGACTCTGTGTGCTTAAAAATACGTACCTTTTATTGACAAATAACCAGGTTGAAACCGTGCCTGTCAGCATAAGGAAGATGAAGACAATTATTATAACCGGATTAATATTTGGATCAGCCATGCTGATCCCTTTTCGTTTGATTGCGCAACACCAATCAGACCTAAATTTTGAGATTCCATACGGAGACAATTCAAAAGTTGGAAAATATTTGAAGGTGAATGGAATTAACTTATATTATGAGACATATGGCGAAGGCAACCCATTATTGCTGATACATGGCAATGGCGGTACTATAAAAAATATGGGCTACCAAATTGAATACTTCTCGGATAAATACAAGGTTATTATTCCCGATTGCCGAGGAAGGGGTAAATCTGAACTAAATACCGATTCGTTGACTTTTGAGCAGATTACCAATGATTTGATACTGCTATTAGATAATTTGGGAATCGATTCATGCGATTTAATTGGATGGAGTGACGGGGGTATCATTGGATTGCTCATGGGAATGAATTATCCTGACAGGACAAAAAAGATTATCGCCATGGGTGCTAACCTGTGGCATGATTCGACTGCCTTATATCCCTGGGTAATCGAATGGATACAAACAAGCAGACAAGAGGCTGCCAAAATGATACGAAACCATGATTCATCTGAGGATTGGCAGATAATTTACCAGCGAATGGCATTAATGGACGACCAGCCCAATATCGACCCGGCCGATTTACAAAATATAAAATCGCCTGTTTTGATTATTGCAGGTGACAGGGATATGATAAGAGAAGAGCATAGTGTATTGATATATCAAAATATACCTAAATCTCAATTGTGGATAATTCCGGCAGGGACACATTTTGCACCAATAAATCAATCCGAATTATTTAATGAGACAGTATATCGGTTCCTGCGTGAGCCTTTTGTCAGACCAGACAGTAAATTTTAATTACTGCCTCGCCCTGCAGTCCAGGACTGTCAGGAGGCTTTTGTTCCCGGATTCTGAAGCCAGGTTCAGCATTGCAAGCAGGTCGCCTTTATGACGAAACCACAATCATGTCTTTTTAAAACCTGTATAAAAAAAAGCTGAAATGTCAGGCGGTAATAAAATATGTCATAAATTTATTCAAGCCATGGATCACTTACCAGAAGTCCATATCGAGTTTGGAGAGCAACACGGCAAGCCCTTTACAGTCCTCAGGTTTAAGTACAATAAACCTCTGATCGCAAAGGTAAAGAAAATCAGTGGTTCCAGATGGAGTAAATCTCTCAGTGCATGGGTGATACCCAAAGAGGACAGCAGTTCCGAGGATATTGTAAAAGAATTATCCGGATCTGCCTCATTTGAATTTAAGAAAGGAAAAAACCTTGCCACAGATCACAATATTGACACTGCACTTCCCCCGGGCTATCTGGAGCTATTGCAGCAGAAAAGGTATTCTCCCAACACCATAAAAACATATTCATCCTATTTTCTTCATTTTCAAAGACATTTCAGTACGAAGAATATTGAGAGGATGAAGAAAGAAGAAATCAATGCATATCTGTTAGAGCTGATCAACAGGAATAAAATTTCTGATAGCCAGCAAAACCAGCGAATTAACGCCATAAAAAATTTCCATGGCCGAAGTAAAAAGGATGCTTGAGGTTACCAGGAACCTCAAGCACAAAGTTATAATTGAACTTTTGTATTCCGGTGGTTTACGCAGAAGTGAACTGATCAATTTAAAGGTTGAAGATATTGATTCAGACCGCATGTTAATCAAAGTTACAGGGGGAAAAGGTAAGAAAGACCGTTATACTCAGCTTTCAAGAAATGTACTGTTGAGTCTAAGGAAATATTATAAGGACTACAGGCCAAAAAAGTATATAATAGAAGGGCAGAACGGGGGTATGTAAAGTGCTACATCCATCGCGAATATCGTAAAAGATGCAGCTAAGCTGGCAGGCATTCGAAAACGGGTTACACCTCACATGCTAAGGCATAGTTTTGCTACCCATCATTTGGAAAGCGGAACAGATTTAAGGTATATCCAGGAATGGCTGGGCCACAGTTCACCAAAGACTACCCAGATATACACCCATGTATCGGAAACAGACTTTCGCAAGTTCAATAACCCACTTGATACTTTACTTAATGATACCAGTTGAAACTGTATTTATTATACCTTTCTGGATAAATAAACACACCTCCTATAGTGAAAATAAACGCAATTGTATTTACACACCGTTTCAGTCGCATTCTCCCATACGGTCGACTAAAATTCCTTCGTGCTTCGCACTCCCGGCATTTTAGTAATGCGACTGAATGGCTCGCTAAACCAAATTGCTTATCTTTCATATCGTAACCCGACCGATGGTCGGCATTGAGCAAAACGCAACAGAACAAATGCTAAACGCAATTTGGATCCGCCCTTGCGGGCTTTACAGTCTGCTCGAGCAAGCTCGGCAGCCTACGCCCTCAGTCCGGAACTTCGTTTAGCGAGCCATTAGCGGCAAGCGATTAACTGCTAACTTCTAAGGCATTCAGATAACTTTCGTATCTTTGGCTTATTGAGATAAACGACTATGAAACAAAGGGTTTATATAGATACATCAGTTATTGGAGGGTGTTTTGATGAAGAATTCGAGATTTGGTCCAATCAGTTTTTTGATGAAGTACGTAAAGGTCATTTCACAGTGCTCATCTCGGACATTACCTATCGTGAACTTGAACTTGCTCCTCAAGTAGTTCAGGATTTTGTTCTAACTCTACCAAAGGAATCAATTGAAAGCTTAACATCTAGCCCTGAGGTTGACGGTCTTGCAGCAAGGTATATAGAGGCTGGAGCTATTAGTAGTCGTTTTTCTGAAGATGCTAGGCACATCGCAATTGCAACAATTAAGAAATCTGATATACTTATTAGTTGGAATTTCAAACATATCGTAAATCTTGAGAAAATTAGGAAGTACAATGCCGTCAACATGATGCATGGCTATAGTGTTCTTGAAATTAGAACTCCAAGAGAAATATTAAAGGAAAGTAAAAATGAGAACAAAGAATAAAGAATTTGATGCGGTCAAAATGATGAGGGATATTCGGGACAAATTGCATAAAGAATATGCCGAAAATCCTCATCAGCGCGAGAAGGATTTAGAAAGAATCCGTGAAAAATACTTTCATAAAAGTTCCGCCAGCCGCTAACATTGTGCAAATCCCATATGGTATGTCACGCCTTTTGCAGACCTAGACCAAACGGAAAATACCTTTCTGCCCTGCCCGGCAAAAGCCGCGCCATATAATCCATACGGTATTTGCACCTATCCGTTAGCTGTTATCCTAGTCAAATGAATAAGCTAATTGCAATAATCCTTGTTTCTACACTATGCTCGTGCACGCCTTATCAGCGGCTGTTTTTGAATAATGAAGCACGTATGACCTTTTTGTCAAACAGTTGTGACATAGCCCTGGCTACTCAATTAAATCAAAAACTTAGTTGGGTGGATTTTCCAACAATCGAGAATCCAAATACCTTGTTAGATGATATCGTCTTTGATTCAGAATGCAACTATTTTCAGAAGCAAGTGTTCCCGCCCCGCGATTTGGATTCAATGGTTTGGTTCTTTACAATACGACCTATTCAAGTAGGGAAACATGAGGCTAAAATTGGTAGTCTATATACTCTATTCCCAGATACTGGATCAGCATCAAAACTAATTATAGAGCGTAGAGTAAAAGAGTATTCCCAGACGGAAAAATTCGAAATGGGAAAATATATGGTGATGACTTATGTCATTGAGGATGATACAGTCTCATCAATAAACCTAGGAAATAAGGAAAAAATTAGAAGGACAACAGCTAACATTAGATAAATTCCATTTGCCATGTCACACTTTCTGCACCCAACTCTTAACCCTTCTGAGAGCAACCTCTCATGCAAAAAGGTGCGCCATTAGGCAAACGTATATTTATCCGAACCGTTATAGGGAATTTTAAAATTGAACATACTGACAAACAGACACTTTTATGGAATATATTTCGACATCAACACTTGCTAACGAACTTGACATTAAATCGGGAGATTTATTTGATAAGTTAAAAATCCTTGGGTGGATTGACAGAAAAAATGACAAATGGGTATTAACTGACCTTGGAAAGCAAAAAGGTGGGCAGACCAGGAATATCCCAAAATTAGGTGAATATATTGTTTGGCCTAAGAATATTTCT
>JAWOHR010000129.1:0-4952 GCA_046485075.1 Bacteroidales bacterium | reverse complement strand
ATTGCCCTTTCTATCCTGAAACCAACTTCGTCCTCTGAATTATCCGTCCAGGTGACTTCGACTTTGGTGAAGCCTGTCAATTTTGCTGACACATTTGCAGGCGCTTCCAAAAATGCCGGAAATACCGTGATGCTGTTCAGGTAATTCTCAAGATTCGTATAACCTCCTTCGCCAATTAGATTTCTGTCTTCAGGATCATCCGGATCCAGACCATTGTCTGTTTCCCAGCTATCCGGCATGCCATCGTGGTCACGGTCTTCGGGAGCCGGTCCCGTATACAAAGCCGGCCAGCCGCCCACATCGGTTTGAGAATCAATAATTCCACTGGGTGCAGAGCCTAATCCTTGGTCAGTATTATATGTTCCCGTTCCATAGGTTGCTGAACCAGTGATAACTTCATGTATCACTCTCCTATCAATAGTATCTCTGCGGGGCAAAATGGCGCCAGCGTTTTCCAGGACTAACAGATAGGCTTCTTCTGCCGTTTGCTGCTCAATTGGAATATACTGGGCAGGAATATCTAATTTGATAGAATCCCTTACAACCTGTGTGTTATCATCAGGCTGAACTCCCCCCTTCCAGTTATCGGCAGTAATGCCGGGGGATCCATTTAAATAATTATCCATTACATACCATTCACCATAATCAGCAAGATAATTTCGCGAGGAGGGTTGAATGATTCTATTTCGTGCGTTACTCAGGGTAGCAGGACCTTGCTTATAGTAGTTAGCAACCATGTTTACAGAAGAGAAAGTGAATTCTGAATTCGGTTGCACTTTTTCACCTCCATAAACACTCTGATAACCCCAGTTATAAATCACATTGTTCCTGAAATCGGTATTCCCGCAACCCGATGCAAAACGGGGATTCCTGCTGGAGTGATGTGCGATCAGATTATGATGATAACTGGAATTCGGACCACCCCAGATTCCTCCGAATCCATGATGGCCTTTCTCATGGTTGGAATTATAAAGACTTTCGGATATCAGGCACCATTGAACCGTTACGCTATTGCAATGGTAGATGGAAACCGTTTCATCCACACTCCAGCTTGCCGACACATGGTCAATGATGATATTTTTATAATATCTGCCCGAGATAACATCTGTATCATTCCCCGATTCATCTCCCAGTCTCACCCTCAGGTATCTTAGAATTATCTCGTCGGCCCGTATCATGATGGGATAATTTCTAATACAGATTCCCTCCCCCGGGGCAGTTTGACCGGCAATGGTAATGAATGGATTTCTGATATCCAGGTCGGAATTCAACTCGATGGTTCCCGATACTCTAAAAACTACAGTGCGGGGGCCGGATGCTTGAACCGCAGCTCGAAGGCTCCCCGGACCATTATCGTTCAGATTGGTCACTTCGTATACCTTACCACCTCTTCCGCCAACGGTATATTTACCCCAGCCTTCAGCTGTAGGGAAGGCCAGTTGCTGGGAAAAAAGAGTACCAGAGAAGCAGAAAATAAGAATCGGCAGGATAGCTGTTTTACATAAAATTCTTTCCATAACATATTCTCTCATACGATTCAATTTACTCAATCACGACAATCACACGCTGATATCTGGTTAATTGAGGTGTTCCCTTATCCTTTACTTCGCATATGATATGGATGCTATGCCCTTTGATGGCATCGTCAGGTACCGCGAAAAAGGCAGCCTGTTTCCCGGCTTCCTGGATTTCAATGATTCCGTTGTAAGATCCTGCTTCCTGGTACTGCCACCAGCGATAAATCAGTTCATCTCCGTCCGGGTCACTGGTCCCCAGTGCACTAAGCTTCACTTTGGACCCGGGCCGGGCTTTCAGATCCAGCTCTTGATCCAGCACAACAAGGGGCGGATGATTTGCCTCTTCATAGGACTTCACGCACCAATCGGCCCGGGAAGCAAAATCGTTTTGCAGCGCTTCTGACCACTGCCACATGGGTTTGAAATACTCCAGGCGCTGCGCCTCCGTAGTCGCAGATCCTTCCCTTAAGCTATTTCTTCCCCATCCGGTACTCCCGTACCAGCGCCCTTCCGGATACTCATAGCCCGCCTCGGGAACAGGATCAAGCCAGGTGTTCTCCCTCACCCTTACAAATCGTCCGCCCCATCCCCCCCAGTCAGGCGACTCGAGGTTTCGCAATCCCGTCACGATGGTATGAAGAAATGCTGGCGAATCTCCCTCCGACCGGAAATCCCCATTCTCATGTGCCTTGTAGTGCGCACACAGCGGTCCGTGATTTTCCAGTATATTTTCCTTCATCCACGCTCCTTCGAAATACTGCTGCAAATCATCGGGCTGAGCCAGTTTCCACCGGTACGCAATGGCCTCAAACTGGTCTGAGATGATCGTCGTTATGTTATACTTCCCCCAATGGGGACGAATGTAGGCCTGATAGGTCGAATCCTGCTCCCAGATAAAAAAGAATCGTATCTTGTTTCCCACCTCGGCCATCCTTTCCGGATGCTCTTCTTCGATGGTCTTCAGAGCCCGGGCAATGGTGTTCATTCCGCCCCATGCCTGCAGCCAGATGGGACGGTCGTCTAATTCGTCCAAAAGGATGCTCACAATGTGCTGTGAGCCGGGAGTAATGGAATCCATCTCACCCTCGGTTTCCACGTTACCGAGGAAAGTGCGTGCCTGCAGGTACTCCGGTGCGGGATATTCCCCGTCATGTTTGACCAGGTTGGGATAGACCTTTGCGTAGGCCTCCAGATATGGCAGGGCCCAGTCATCACCGGCCCAATTGTGCCCATGCCAGTGGTATTGTGAACTCGAAGTAACAATACCCTCGATATCCCATTCATTGGCATAGAGCAGGAAACGGACCAGGGAACACTCGTCATCAATCTCTCCGTCGCTTGTGACAATAACACGCGGTTTATCCAACACCCTTGTTTTTTTGTCAGTTGAATGACAGGCACAGGAGATCACGAAGAGTAAAATCAATATTCTATTCATAACTATTCATTTTGTTTTTCTTCAGGCCACTCGCTCTTTAATCGAAAGTGATACGTACTGTTCATGGAATTTATCCTGGCAGTTTGCACCTCAATTTTGTCATTTTGCAACAAACGAATCATTTCAGCACCGGCATAGAGTACCGGGCCATAGCCATGGGTCGCATAAATGCTTTTGCCACGGTAATAATAATAGGTGTTGTCATGCGCGAAGGTAGTGCCTTCGCAGGTACCGTCAACAGCACCATTTTCAAGCACACGTGTAGTAATTGCGTTCCAGCCGGTGAGTGCCACAGGTCCATATACGTGGTTGATCCATCCTTTATTGATCCCTTTGGCGACAGCAAAAGTAAACATGGCTGTGCAGGATGTTTCCAGGTAGGTATTTGTTTTATCCAGCATATTGTGCCAGAAACCGGTACCATCCTGCAAACCGGCCAGGCTGCGTATCATGGAACGGTAAAGGTGCAGGATTTCATCCCGGCCGGGATAGTCCTCCGGCAATACTTCGAGCAATTCCGCCATGGCCATCAAGGTCCAACCATTGGCACGTCCCCAGTAAAAGCGCGGATCATATTCACCAGAAGTTACATTCCAGCCATGGTCAAATAACTCTTTTTGTGGAATATAGAGCCGATCTGCCATTTGTAAAACCTGTTTCACTGCATCATCGAAATATTGATGATCTCCGGTGAGTACCCCCATATTGGCAAGAAAGGGAACACTCATGTAAATATCATCTGCCCACAATGATTGGTATTGCGGGCGATGGCGTGCCAGGGTTCCGTCTTCCAGGCGGAATTGTTTATGTGAAATGTAATCTGCAATGAGATTGATCAACTCGAGATAATCATCATTTTTGTCCTTTTGATAAGTCTTGATCATGGCAGCACCGATAGAACCGCAATCATCCAGTGCATGCATATAGATAATCGCAGGCCAGCCGCTTGACTGACTGCCAAATTCCCCGGCATTTTTGCGAAAATAAGGCAGATTCCTGATCACAAAGTCGTAAAACCTTGTATTGTTTGCAAAAAAAGCTTCATCTCCAGTTACATTATCGATGTAATCAAAGGCTGAAAGCACCACGCCATGAGTGTAGGACCATTCGCTTGAAAATTCACCTGAAACGCGTGCATTTTCATTCGATTTCGAGAAATCAGATATCTCCTTTCCTGTTTCAGCATCAAAAATGGTCTGTGGACCCGTAGATTCATAGTAGCCGCGAACACGGTTTAAAACTTCCTTGATGCCATCAACAGTCGGCATTTCATAAGGAACAGGGTATTCAGGAATCCGGCCCGGGGCATCCTGCTGGGCAAACAGCAGTGGGTTGAGAAGCAGGATGACAAGATGTGCAAAAGTGTAATTTAAATGTTTCATTTGAGTTCTTATATAATGTCAAAACTATTTTATCTCAAATCTGTATTTTCCTGATTGCAGTGCATAAACAGCTTTCCCGTTTTCGAACTTCAGGAATTCGATCCCTTCCGACTCCTGTGCCGGCATGCCATTTTCCGTAATACTTTGTTCTGATTTGGCAGGCAGATAAAGCGTAGCCCTTGTATTTGCAGGAACAGTTGCCTCATATACCAGCTGATTATTCAGGTATTCCCACCTGCTGCAAATGCGGCCATACATGGAGTCATACCAGCCCTCCGCCCAAAGCATCTCACCACCAGGATCAGGTTCCGGTTGAAGGATGAAATGTTGAAACCCGGGTTCGTCACGCTGAATGCCCAGGGAATGTGCCGTCATCCATTGACCCACGGCACCAAAGGAGTAGTGATTGAATGAGTTCATTCTGTTGTTGCCTCCAAATCCGTTCTCCACAGTGTAGCCATTCAGGCGTTCCCAAATGGTAGTTGCTCCCTGATCAATGGCATCCTCGGGAAGGACCACCCCGAGTTCGCGAAGTGCGGTGAGTGGCAGCCAAAGCACGGAATAGTCGATCAACAGGGCGCATAGTCGGGCCAAAAGTCCTGGGTAGCGAGGTGC
>JAWOHR010000079.1:0-15487 GCA_046485075.1 Bacteroidales bacterium | reverse complement strand
GCCTGGGCAAAGGCCTACCATGTGATTCTGCTGGCAACAGCCTTTTTATTTGCACTCACCTATACGATCATTCATTTCGAGTCTTATTTGCAGCTGCTGCTGCTGATCCCGGTACCCATCCTGGTGTCTGATGTAAAAAAGGTGATCGACAATACCGTACCCGTTGAGTTGAATGCCGAATTAAAAAAACTGGCGGTGGCCACCCTGCTCTTTTCTCTTTCGTTCGGACTTGGACTTGTACTTTAAATGGTACAGGCGCTATATATCTCACGCCCCTTGCATTTTATTCGTCCCGCGGGCACATCCCGGGGTGTTCTGAATCATAAACCCTGCTGGTATATCAAACTGACCAATGAGAGCGGATGCTCTGGAATAGGGGAGGTCTCGCTTGTACCCGGACTGTCCATCGATGATCCCCGGGAGATGGAGATCAGCCTGGATCATATCTGCAAGCTGGTGAACAGGGGAGAGATGGATCCTGCACAATCCCTTCCCTCGCGGCCCGGTGTCCGGTTTGCCCTGGAGACGGCCCTGAAAGACCTGGAGTCAGGGGGGCAAAGAATACTCCATCCATCCGGATTTACCGGGGGCATTTCAGGAATCCGGACCAACGGGCTGATCTGGATGGGCGACAGGAAGAACATGTTGGAGCAGATACGTGACAAGCTGCATATTGGTTTCAGGGTGTTGAAGATGAAGGTGGGAGCGCTGGATTTCAGCCAGGAGACCGGGGTGCTTGGACGGATCAGGGCTGAATACGGTACCGGGGATCTGGAGATCCGTCTCGATGCCAATGGCGCATGGAGCTACGAAGATGCCAGGAATTACATGGAAGTTCTTTCCGCTTACGGGATTCATTCCATCGAACAGCCCATTGCTCCGGGACAGACAGGGGCCATGGCAGACCTTTGTCGCGAAGCGCCCATCCCGGTAGCCCTGGACGAGGAACTCATTGGAATCCACGGCATGGAGGCGCGCAGCGAACTTTTGCTACAGATCAATCCTCGATACATCATTCTGAAACCCGGACTGCTGGGTGGAACCTCAGCTGCAGAAGAGTGGATCCGGCTTGCAGACGGGCAAGGCATCGGGTGGTGGATCACATCCGCGCTGGAGTCCAACATCGGGCTCAATGCCATCGCCCAGTGGACCGCCCGGCTGGGAACAACCATGCCACAGGGACTGGGAACCGGGTCGCTCTACAGCAACAACATACCCTCCCCCCTGGAGATGGAGGGAGATTCTCTCTGGTACAGGCCCCGTCATCCCTGGAATTTGGATGTGATTCAATTCTGAATGATGACAGGCACTTCTCATACCGGATTGTTCCGCATCGATGGCAAAAGTTTCTCCATGGAGGATCTGAAGGCCCATTGCCACATGATGGTTCACGATTGTAAAAATCCCGATTGGTACCGGAAGGTATTTCAATTCATGGAGAGATTCCTGGATCCGTCATCCGGACCGATCCTTCAGCGTTCAAGTGGTACAACGGGCGATCCTGGGGAGTATGAACTGGTTCGGGAGGCCATGGAAACCAGCGCCGTTAAAACCCTTTCGTATTTCAACCTTGAACCGGGCGACCGGGTCCTGCTCTGTTTGCCGGTGGATTATATCGCGGGTAAGATGATGGTGGTCCGTGCACTTCTGGGCGGGCTGGAACTGGTGCTCACCGAGCCCTCATCCAGGCCGCTCCGGTCGGTTGAGGGGAACTTCAGATTTGTACCCATGGTCCCTCTCCAGGTGGCCGAATCGTTCAAGGCCGGGGATGATCTCTCCCGGATGGGTAAACTTTTAATCGGAGGAGGAGAGCTCCCGGCCTCCCTTAAAACCCGGTTGATGGAGTTTTCCACGCCACAGGTTTACGAATCTTTCGGAATGACCGAAACATATACCCATTTTGCAATCAGACGCATCAACGGGCCAAACCCCGATAAATCCTTCAGGTTGCTGGAAGGGGCGGTGATCCAGACCGATGCACGGGGTTGCCTGGTGGTGGATCTGCCTGGGATCACATCCGGCGCGGTGGTGACCAATGACCTGGTTGAGATCGGGATAGGGGGTGACCGGTTTACCTGGCTCGGGCGCTTTGACAATGTGATCAAAACAGGCGGGATCAAGGTGATTCCGGAGATCCTGGAAGAGCGAATCGGAAGTTTACTGGGGACCGCCGTTCTATTGCTACCTGTGGCGGATGATAAGTTGGGAGAGAAGATGGTCTTGCTGGTGGAGGGTGACATGCAAAAGGATGCGGCCCAAATGCTGACGAGTTCCCTTGCTCCTCACGAGGTCCCGAAACTCATCATTCCTGTTTCTGAAATACCCCGCAATGCCTCCTTCAAACCTGACAGGAAAGCTGCCCGGATCCTGATTAAGGGAACACATTGACGTGCCTGAAGATGTGAATCAATAAAGTTTTTTTAACTTTTTAAATTAGCTCATTACTAATATTTTACCACTGAATTACTGGAATTCCTGGGATTTCTGAAATACCAGTTAATCATTTTTTAATTGATTATTAAGGATGCCGGACTTTTTTTGCCACCAGGTAATTTACAAAAGGTATTACATTCATGAGACTAAAAGGTCCTCTTTTCATTGCGACTGCAATCGCGCTTATCATTGTTGCCTGTGATCGTCCCCTACTTCAAAATAAAAACCATTCGGCCCTTGTCAGTTTTGTGGATCCTTTTATCGGAACAGATGATCACGGACATACTTTCCCGGGTGCCACGGTCCCCTTTGGATCAGTTCAGTTAAGTCCTGACACCCGTCTTATTGGTTGGGATGCCTGTTCGGGTTATCATTACTCAGATTCATCTATAATCGGGTTTAGTCACACACACCTGAGCGGAACGGGGATAGGGGATTACGGAGATATTCTGTTCATGCCTTTTACCGGGGATGTGCCGCTGGATTCGGGTGAAGTTGGAAATATTGATTCGGGCTACAGATCAAGATTTAACAGGGAGACCGAGAATGCCCGGCCCGGGTACTACAATGTCGAACTGACCGACTATAATGTTGAAGTGGAGTTAACGGCAACAGCCCGTACAGGCTTTCACAGGTATACTTTTCCGGAGGCGGAGCAAGCCGGAATACTGATCGATCTTGTACCAACGATCCACGGACATGAAAACCCACTCCACGAAATCAAGGTACTTAATAACCAGGAGATCCAGGGCCTGAAAGTAACCTCAGGCTGGGCAAAGAACCACTTTGTATATTTTACAGCCAAATTTTCCAGGCCTTTTGAGGCCGAGCTGTTCCTTGATAACCAGTTGCAGGAGCAGGTAAGTGAGGTGTCGGGTAAAAATGCCAAGGTGAAGCTGAATTTTCAGACCGAAAATGGGGAAGAGGTATTGGTAAAAGTCGGAATTAGTGCAGTCGGTTACGAAGGATCCGCCAAGAATCTGAATCAGGAAGTTTCAGGATGGGACTTTGATGGCATATGCAAGAAAGCTGAGGAGGCCTGGGAAACGCAATTGTCAAAAATTCGGATTGAGACCAAAGATATCAGCGAAAAGCGGACATTTTATACAGCTTTGTATCACAGCATGATATTCCCAGGAATCTATTCTGATGTGGATGGCACCTACCGGGCTATGGACCAGCAGATTCATCACTCCGAAAGTCCCAATTATACCGTTTTTTCACTTTGGGATACCCACAGGGCACTGCACCCCCTCTTTACCATCATTCAGCCCGACTATAACCAGGCGCTGATCAGGGCGCTCCTGAGAAAATATGAAGAAGGTGGTATTCTTCCCATGTGGGAACTTGCCTCCAACTATACGGGAACAATGATAGGATCACATGCCGTATCAGTAATTGTTGATGCCTATATGAAGGGGCAACGGAATTTTGATACAGAGAAGGCCCTGGAAGCAATCATCCATTCAGTGGCCTATGATACTGTTAAGAAGATATCTTATCCTTCAGAAAAGGCCTGGGGAAACCTGATGCCGAAAGCAAAACTTTACGAGGAGATTTATGGTTTTGTCCCATGTGACCTGGAAAGGGCTTCGGTATCCAAAGCGCTTGAATTTGCCTACAATTACTGGGCCATTGCCACCATGGCCCGGGACATGGGTGAAAAGGAGATCGCAGAGTCGTTTTTTGAGAAATCACAACGCTACCACACCTATTTTGATGCGGAAGTGGGGTTTATGCGGGGAAAAAGAATGGATGGAAGCTGGGATGAGCCTTTTCATCCCCGGTATTCAGCCCATTGGAATACACCCTATGTGGAGGGGAATGCCTGGCAGTGGACCTGGTATGTTCCTCATGATGTGAACGGCCTGATCGATCTGATGGGTGGACGGGACTCTTTTTCCCTTAAACTCGACTCGCTTTTTACGACCTCCTCCGAGGTTCTGGGAGAAGATGCCTCTGCTGATATCACCGGCCTTATCGGTCAGTATGCACATGGAAATGAACCCAGCCATCATATCGCATATTTATTTAATTCTGTTGAAAAACCCTGGAGAACACAGGAGGTTGTTTCAGAAATCCTGGATCAGTTCTATACCGATCAACCCGACGGACTTTGTGGTAATGAGGATTGTGGCCAGATGTCTGCCTGGTACCTGCTGAGTTCAATGGGATTTTATCCCGTTTGTCCGGGCGATGTCCGCTATTCGATCGGGCGACCATCGTTTGATAAGGTTGAAATTGATGTGACTGAAGGAAACGTTTTTACAGTAATCGCTGAGAATCGATCGCTCGAGAATCCCTATGTTCAGGAGGTCCTGCTCAATGGTACAAAACTCTCTGAGCCTTTTATCAGTCACGCTGACATTGAGGCGGGATCCACCCTGACTTTTGTGATGGGAAGTGAAAAAAAAGTTTTCTGGAAATAGTAAAACCGAATAGTAGTAGTTCTGAGTAGTAGTAGTTTTAGTTGGAAGACCGGGTTAGTGATTCATTAACCCGGTTTTTTTAATCCCCTTCAGAGAGATGTTTCTCGTCGATAACCTGGTTGAAACTTAAACCATAATCCTCATCATAAAGTTGCCTGTACTCTTTGCTGAATTTTGAATAGGAGCTTTTAGCTAGACTATGTTTTCCCTGCTTTATCAGAAGTCTGCACTGAACCTTAAGCGCCTCCTCACTGACCGCATCAAATAGAAAGATGCAGTTTGTAAGATGCAGCAGGAATTCAGGATCATCCATCGACTTACTGATGTATCTGATTAACGTATCGATAATTTCATTTGATATTTCAGACTTGAACGGATCGAGCCAATCGGCTTGTGTATTATTCAGGAAAGGTTTATTTTCAATAATGGACAGCAACTCTATAATTTCCTTCCTGGTCAGTTCATTATCCTGGCGAATGATCTCCAGGTATTGGAAATAGTCGATGTAAACCTGGCCCGGGTCAAAATCGAACTTCCAGTACCCGGTGTCCTTCGAAAGGTTAACAGAATCAAGGTTATCGAGCAGGGATTTGAGTTTTACAATATTCACTGCCCTGTTGTTTCTGGCACTTTCCACCGATTTATCAAACCAGAATGTTTCGTATAATGTACTGGAGGAGACACCTTTGTTGTTTCTTAATGAGTGAAGCAGGATAAACAAAAACAATTTTTTTGGCAGGGGGGTAAACTGACCCGTAATATCGATCCCTTTCCGGTCGATTACCTGGAATCCACCGAAGAGGATGATGGAGTTTGCCCTGCTCCTTGGAGAGGATTTTTCCCTGGGATTTACAACCGGATTTTTAACTGAAACATTGCGTCTCCCTTTTCTTTTGTACAATAACCAGGCTGAAATACTTAAGAGTGCTGCAGCAATAATATAGAGAAACAAACGGAGACTGTTTTTTTCCGGGGTAGCCTCTGCGATGCTGTTTTTTTGCGGTGGGAATGAAATGGTATGAACCGCTACCATTGTTTGCTCATCCGAATGATAGGATGAGACGGCTACCAGGGAATTGTTTCCCTTGCTGTAGAAAAGATCGGCATAGGAGTTTACATCCAGGAAGCTGTAATCAATCGGATCGCCTACCTCAATGATTTCCGGGTTGTTTAAGGGAATCTTAATCAGCTGGAGCCTGTTGTTGAATTCATATTTGGGAAAATAGAGGGCATACAGGTTGTTGGATTCATCGAACACCACTGAATTAGCAAAGCAAAAACCAGCCTGTATGTCATTGAATTCAAATACATTTGAAAATAAGCTATCCTTCAGGGAAAAACTGAGAATGGAATAATAGTAATCGGGGCTCTCGGATTGTTTCCCACTTTTACTTCCATACCCTCCGATGATGTAATAAAGGCTGTCAGATGGATTTAATCCCGATCCGGCCAGGTACCTTGGATGAAAATCTCCTTTGCAGGCAAGCGTTTCAAAACGTTCTTCTTCCGGATTCCATTTAAGCACTGAATTTTTATACCAGAAATAACCATAGCCGCCCAGTGTAACAATGGAGCCATCGGGCGCAATGAATCGATTGTGGTGCCAGTAACGGGTCAGGGAGTCACTGCCCTGAATATGAGGGGACCAAATCCCCGTATTCAGATCCAAAGTGCTGATGTAGTTGTAGTCAAGGGAATATCGAACCAGGCTATTGGTCACGTGGTTGTAAATCAGCTCGATTGCCCCTTCTTTACCAAAGGGGGTATATTGTGCCATGCTTCTAAGTGAATGTTCAGGCACATTGAATATGTAAAGTGAGTCCTCTGCCAGGATATACAGATCATCATTTCTGGAGTCAAATGCGGTCTTAACCTTGCCGGTAATGACCATGCTTAAGCTGTTGTTCCATGTATTATGGTCCTTCAGTAACCAGTTCGGGTTTACGGCAACCCCATTATATCCTGATGGAACAGAGTGTGCGATGCTTCCTTCAGTCTCATCCAGCGGCCAGCTATAATGATTACGATCACTTCCGGTTACCTCAATATCCCTGAGGATCATGGCCGGAACATCGGTAGATGAGAAGTTCCCGTAGGAGTGGGCCCCGAACATTAACCTGAATCCATCTTTTTCATGAAAGCCCACCAATTCATCCTCAAGCAGCGTATCGTTGACATGACAGGAAATCTTTTGATTCCTGAAATCGATCTCGAATCTGAGTTTTACCCAATCACGGATTAAATATTCAACCGGTATATTGAAAGCTATTTTACTGGTCTTTTCCCCAATGATCAATTCAAAATTATTGGGATTTTCGGGGACAATACCATGGATTAAATCAACGTTTTTGTCTCCTGCAATAATCCGGAAAATATAGCCAAAATAGGATTCATGCTCCGGGTCAAACCGGAGAAAGAACTGCAAATCAATTTTGTCTTTAATGGGTAGTGCCTCATCGGGGGTTAAATTGAGGCTGGATCTTTGATCGAGTGAAAATTCATGGGCGGAAAACTGCATTCCATAGTACTGGCCGGAAACATTTGTGAAAGCAACAAATGAAACGATCGAGGAGATCAAAAGAAACCTCGCTAACATAGAGCTCTTTCGTGCAAAATGGCAAGTCACTTTTGGTATATTTCTTTAATACAGGTAAAGTTATTCTCCATGCTTGAAAGGCGCTAAGTTGGTTGATTTTTCCAAGAAATACAACATAGCTGTTATACAATAGTACGATCCAACTAATTTTAAGAATTAATTAATGATTTTTTTCATCCGATGAACTATATTCGGCTGATCTTAAAACCAAACAGGTATTAATAACCACAATGACAAAAAACATTTACCTTAAATCGACCCCCATATTCCTGGCTTTCCTTGTGATGGGCTTTGGAGATGTATCCGGGCCACTCACCAGCCAGTTGCAGTCCGATTTCAGCCTGAATAATTTTCAGGCCGGCCTGGTTACATTCATGGCTTTCATCATGTTTGGACTGCTGTCTGTTCCCATGGGTCTTTACCAGGACCGGAAGGGAAGAAAGCATGTCCTGATGCTCGGGCTGCTGGCCGCCCTGATCGGGATGGTCCTGCCCATACTCGGACATTATGAGTCATTTATCCTGATTCTTGGAGGATTACTCTTCCTGGGCACCGGTGCCACAATGTTGCAGGTTGCCGGGAACCCAATCATGAGAGATGTATCTCCGGAAGGAAAATACTCCAGGAACCTTTCTTTCGGACAATTTGTGAAGGCGATCGGGTCCCTTTCGGGATCCCTGATCCCAATTGTTGCAGCAAGGTATTGGGGCCTGGACTGGAAGATTCTATTTCCTATTTATGGGGGCGTCATGCTACTTGTTGTACTCATCCTTCTGGTAACCAGGATTGAGGAGCATGCTGAAAAGGAGAAACCAGCCACTTTGAAGTCATGTTTCGGACTCCTCAGGAATCCCTATGTTCTGATGATGGTTATCGGTATATTTTTATATGTAGGCGCCGAGGTGAGCATGAGCGCAAAGCTTCCAAACTTCCTGGAGGCAAGATTCGACTACAACATCAAGGAAAAAGGGCTGTTCGGAACCCTCTTCTTTTTTATCTCATTAATGACCGGGCGCTTTCTGGGCGCGGTGATCCTGAACTGGATCTCTCCGAGAAAATTCCTGATTATTACCAGTATCCTTTCCCTTGCCGGCATTGCAGGACTCTTTATTGCTTCGAGCCAGGTATTGGCCTTTATATTTATTTTCACCATCGGACTCGGATTTGCCAATATATTCCCGCTCATCTTTTCTATCACAGTGGATGCCTTGCCGGAAAGAAGTAATGAGATCTCCGGGCTGATGATCACAGCCATTATTGGTGCGGCTATTGTCCCCGTTCTCTTTGGGGTATTGGCCGACCTGTTTGGAATCATGGCAGGGTTTGTCGTGCCGGGCCTTTGTGTGGTATATATTCTTTATATCGCTTCGCGAACCTCAAAAGCTTAGGCATATGGACATCTATGGGGACCATCGGATTGTGCTGACGCTGGATGCAGGCGGGACAAACTTTGTGTTTAATGCCTTCCGGGGAGGGGAAGCCATCACAAAAGGAATTCGAAAGGATGCCAATGCCAACAACCTTGATCGATGCCTGGCTACCTTGAAAGCTGGTTTTCGGGAGGTTATGGAGGAGATTGATCTTGTACCCGTGGCCATCAGCTTTGCCTTTCCCGGTCCGGCTGATTATGCAAACGGGATCATTGATAATTCCAATAATCTACCTGCCTTTAAAGGGGGGGTACCCCTGAAAAGCATCCTGGAGGAGGAGTTCGGTTTACCTGTTTTCATCAACAATGACGGGGACCTGTTTGCCTATGGGGAGGCTCTCGGGGGAATCCTTCCTGAGATCAATGCCAGGCTGGAGGCATCGGGAAGTCCAAAAAGATACGGGAACCTGGTGGGTTTTACATTGGGCACGGGGTTTGGTGGTGGATTTGTTTCAAACGGCAGGCTCATCACGGGAGATAATGTTACTGCCGCTGAAGTCTGGCTTTTCAGCAACAGGCACCATCCCACCGTCAATACGGAGGATGTGGTCAGCATCCGTTCCGTCCAGCGCTTTTATGCAGCTGAAGCGGGCATCGGTTACCCCAATGATTTGGAGCCCAGGGATATCTATGAGATTGCAAAAGGAAAGCGCGAAGGAAACATGGAAGCGGCATTGAGGGCTTATGAGAGGACGGGCCGTGCCCTGGGGGATGCAGTGGCAAATGTGCTAACTTTTACGGATGGTATCGCTGTGATCGGCGGAGGAATCACCGGGGCCAGCGAACTCTATATGCCGGCTGTAATGGAAGAACTCAACTTTAAGTTCAGGCCTTCTAACGCCGAGGAGTTGCCCAGGCTGGTGCAAAAGGTATTCAACCTGGACGATGAAAAGGAGCGCATCGATTTCTTCAAGGATTATTCAAGAACGCTGCCCATACCCGGTACTGACAGGACCATATCCTACGATCCCATACCCAGGCTGGCCATTGCGACCAGTAAAATGGGCGCCAGTGAGTCCATCTCACTGGGAGCTTATGCCTTTGCGCTGCAGAATATAGATTCCCTGTAGCTCATGAAAGCCATCCGTTTTTTTTTAATTGCCTCCATCATTGCATCTCTGGCTTCAAGTGAAATGGATGGTCGGGATGCCTCTTTTTGGAACAAACCGTAACCTCTCTTATTAAAAATCCACATAGAATGAGATTAATAAAATGGATACGGTTTGGAATCTCCTTTCTTTGTGGGCTTCTCGCTCTTTCCTGTCATTTTCAAAACGAAGTTGTAAGCATCTATTCCAATCCTGTGATTCCGGGTGAGATTCCCGATCCCAGCATTATTCGGGTAGGGGAGACTTATTATGCTGCCGGCACCAGTTTTGATTTCGCCCCCAACTATCCCATTTACCTGTCTGATGACCTGGTAAACTGGCTTAGGATTTCTTCAGTATTCAGTAAGCCTCCCGCATGGTCATCCGATGATTTCTGGGCCCCGGAATTATTCTACAAGAATGGAATCTTCTATGTCTACTATACCACGAAACGAAAGGATACACGAATTGCCTGCATTGGAGTGGCCACCACTAGGGACATTAGCAAAGGATTTACTGACCATGGCATTATCATTGAATGGGGTGAGGAAGCCATTGATGCTTTTGTCTTTCAGGATGATGATGGAAAGTTGTATATCACCTGGAAAGCCTATGGACTGACTGAGGGGAAGGATGTAGAAATTCTGGCCTCGGAACTTAGCGAAGATGGTTTGAACCTTGTGGGTGAGTATTTCTCCCTTACCGACAGGACAAGGGGCTGGCAGGGTGATGCGGGCGAAGGACAATGCCTGGTGAAGCGTAACAATTTTTATTACCTGTTCTATTCGGTAGGAGGGTGTTGTGATAATCGTTGTGATTACCGGGTCATGGTAGCACGGACCAAAGACCTGCACTCTGAATGGGAGCAATTCCCTAAGCCCATTTTGCAGGGAGGTGAAGTGTGGCGTTGCACCGGACATGGTACCCTGGTTACCTCCCCGGATGATCGGTTCTTCTATCTGTACCATTCCTATAATATTACTGATTTTGAGCATATTGGCAGGCAGGGCATGCTGGATGAAATGTTCTGGGACCCCGAGACCGGCTGGCCCTATTTCAAAAATGGCACTCCTTCTGAAAGTGCTGAAACCCCCTTTGAGAACACCGTACAAATCAGGGACAGCATCTGGATGGACGATTTCTCCTCGGATCAGAACCTGGCTTTCTGGGAATGGGATGTAAATAATAACAAACCTGGATACGAAGTTACAGGGGGTGAAATGAACATAAGTCCAACAACTGAAGGTATTGCTTTTCTGGGTCTGCGACCTCAAACCGGGACCTGTAAAATGGCAACAGAGCTTATTCCTGCTGAGGGATGGAGTGGGATAGGATCCTACAGCAATGAGGCTAACTTTTTAAGCCTGATGGTGAATCAATCGGAAATCCGGATTTTGCAGGTAAACAAGGGAGAAAGGACGATCCTGGCCTCTACCCCGATACGAGCTATGGGATCGGTCCACCTGAAATATGAGGTTCTTGAGGGCAGGTATTTCCAGTTTTTCTGGTCGGAGAATGGGGAGGACTGGATTCCTATACCCGCTGGAGGTGACTACACGGTTGACGGGACATTTATTGCTCAGTGGGGATATTCACCCCGTGCAGGATTTATCGTTGATGGAGAGGTGGGCATTATCCACCGCTTTATGGAAATAAGGATGGAATATGATTTTTCAGCGGCCCTTAAAAAATGATCTGTTAAGCGGTGACCTGGATTAATATTTAATTAAGGTTCCTTTAATCGGCTTTTCCTATCATTAGGAAAAAACTATATTTTATGATCGCAAAGCTGCCAAAAGGGTTTCGAAGATTGGTCATTACTGCCTTAGCAGCAGGAGTAGTTTCTGGGGGAGTTTTTGCCCAGCAGAAGAAAAACCTGCTATTCATCATGACAGATCAGCAGCGTTATGATGCCCTGAGCAAAGCCGGGAATAAAGTTCTGGAGACTCCCAATCTCGACCTGCTGGCAGAGCAGGGTGTTTACTTTCAAAATGCCTATACCCCCTGTGCAGTATGTGCGCCTGCACGCTCCTCCATTCTGACTGGTCATACTGTGGAGAATACACGCATGAAAACAAATGAAAGGGCATACTTCTATAAGGAGGAGGGACTGATGAGCATGCCTACCTTTGATGAAATCCTGACTGAACAGGGCTACCATTGCGAATACTATGGGAAATGGCACAGTCAGACTTCTCACACCGGGATATATAAAAATCCCAGGCTGAATTCCGATGATGGCCAGTCGGTGTTCGCCCCCGGAGGGCAGCGATATGTTCACCTGGATTACCTTGACCGTTATGTTCCCATTCGGAAACTGAAGAAAGGGGAACTTTACGATACCATGACCAGGCGTCCCTACCGTACCGATCCGTTGGATAAACACGACGGAATGACGGATGCTGAACTTAAGGCCAGCAAAGAAAAGTTTCCCCAGTGTGATATGCATGGCGAGTTACTGATACCCAGCGAGTATAGCCTGACAGCCTACCAGGCTCTTGAGACCATTAATGCCATTGACCGCCTGAAGGACACGGTCTTTAGCATTACCTGCTCTTTTCATTTCCCGCATGCTCCGATGCTTCCACCCGAGCCTTACTACAGCATGTATCCGGCGGCGGAAATGGTGCCTCCCCCGAGTATTGCCGATGTAATGGAGAATTCGCCATACAAAACTGCCAACGGAAGGGAAGAAAACCCTGAGTATTCCGACCCGGAGAAGATAAAATTCATGATCTCCAACTATTATGGTTTGGTCAAGGAGATTGACCACTGGGTAGGTAAGATCATGGAAAAGCTGGATGAACATGGGCTCAAAGAAAATACCCTGGTCATCTTTACAAGTGATCATGGCGAAATGCTGGGAGCTCACGGAATGCGGGAAAAGAATGTATTTTACGAGGAGTCGGCTCATATCCCGCTAATCATTCGTTTCCCGGGAGCCATCGATAAGCATTCAAGGGTGGAGGGCTACGTTTCCACCCTTGATTTATTTCCTACCATACTGGACTACCTTGAAGTGGGTGAGCGCGAGTGTGATGGGAAAAGTCTTCGGGGTCTCATTGAGGGAAATGACATTGAACACGGTGAATACGTGGTAACGGAATGGGATTACCGGGGAGATATCGAACCCAACTATATGGTAATAAAGGGAGGATGGAAACTGATCATTCCCTATTCCGAAAGTTCAACTGTACTTAATGCCCTCTTTGATCTGGAAACTGACCCCTTTGAAATGAATAATCTATTGGGTTCCAATCCGAACAGGGCCGGATATAAAGAGAAAGCCGAGGAGCTCAGGTCCTGCCTCCTGGAGTGGTTGAAGAAGAATAAATCGACACACGTTGAGGGTGTCAGAGAACGCATGCTGATTTAAAACTGATGAGATTCAATAGAGGGAAATATATCGCTATAGCTCTGGGTCTGGCATCGCTTCCTGGATTTACGGCCTGCTCCAAAGGGGAAAAGCTGCCAAACATTGTGATCATCCTGGTGGATGATATGGGTTACGGCGATCCGACCTGCTACAACCCCGGATCGAGGATTCCAACTCCGACCATAGACGGGATTGCCCTTGAGGGGATGCGCTTCACGGATGCACATGCAGCCGGAACCCTCTGCCATCCCTCCAGGTATGGATTGATGACCGGCCGTTATCCTTTTCGTGCCGATCTTTCGGTCTGGCCCACGCAACCGACCATTGAAAAGGAGAGGATGACCCTTGCCTCCATGTTAAAATCCAGGGGATACCATACGGCCATGGTGGGGAAATGGCACCTGGGATTTCTGGAAGAAGGCTATGAAAATCCCCTTCGTGGGGGTCCTGTGGATCTTGGATTTGACAGCTTTTTCGGGATACGTGCCTCTACCGATATTCCGCCTTATTTCTATATCAGGGATAACAGGGCTGTGGATCCTCCCGGCGATACAATAGGTGCATCCGGTTCCGAAGGATGGTCTCCCATCCAGGGAGCCTTCTGGCGGGCGGGAGGCATTGCCCCCGGGATGGAACTTAAAGATGTACTGCCCCGCTTCACGGACGAAGCCATCACGCTTATTAAAACCCATTCGCAGGAGGAAAGGGGTATTCCCCTGATGCTCTATCTGGCCTATCCGGCTCCTCATACACCCTGGCTTCCGTCCCCTGAGTTTGAAGGGAAGAGCGGTGCCGGAATGTATGGGGATTTCCTGATGATGGTGGATGCGCAAATCCGCAGGGTGCTTGAATCACTGGAGGAAGCCGGGATGTATGAAAACACACTGCTGATATTTTCATCGGACAATGGTCCGGTCTGGTATGATGAAGATGTAGTCCGGCTCGGGCATGATGCTTCGGGTGGAATGAGGGGAATGAAGGCGGATGCCTGGGAAGGCGGGCACCGCATGCCCTTCATTGTTCGCTGGCCGGGCCACGTGGCGTCCGCATCACTGAGCGACAGGATTATTTGTTTTACAGATGTACTTGCAACCTTATCGGATGTTACGGGAGTTGCACTGCCGGAAGGTGCGGGTCCTGACAGCTACAGTTTCCTGCCTGAACTCCTTGGTGTCCTTTCTGAAGATCAGCCAAAGAGGCCTCCCCTGGTCCTGAGTTCGGGAAATGGAA
This sequence comes from Bacteroidales bacterium, assembly GCA_046485075.1. Classification (GTDB taxonomy): domain Bacteria; phylum Bacteroidota; class Bacteroidia; order Bacteroidales. The sequence continues at coordinate 906 of JAWOHR010000079.1, read as the reverse complement.
CCATGGTGATACGGTCGGGAGAATGGAAACTGATTGAGGGGCTTGGTTCCGGTGGTTTCTCCAAACCTGAACATGTGGAGCCCGGTCCGGGTGATCCTGCAGGTCAGCTTTACAATTTGAATGAAGATCCGGGTGAGACCCATAACCTTTATTCCCTGCGACCCGAGATCGTTGTCCGGCTTCAGTCTGAGATGAAGCAGCTTGTGAAATAGGTGGACAACAAAATTTTAATCAAATGACAGTCCAATCTTTACGATTCCTTATACTAATCATCCTAATTGGTGGCCATTGCGCCTCTTTTTCCCAATCCGTTGAACATTGGGAAACCATCATACGTGTGGGTGATAGTTGCAGGTATAAGGTACCTGATCGTGATCTTGGTACAGACTGGCAGCAAAAGAATTTTGACGACAGTGACTGGGATCTGGGTCAGTCGGGTTTCGGTTACGCCGATGGAGATGATAATACCCTGATTCCTGTGGGATCGCAGGCTGTTTATATGCGATTTGAGTTCACCGTTCAAAATAAATCTGATATCGCAGATTTATTTCTTGATATGGACTTTGACGCCGGATTTGTTGCCTACTTAAATGGAACTGAGGTGGCTCGTGATAATGTGGAGGATCCAATCACCTGGAACATGGAGCTTGAATATTTTCGGGAAGCAATCATGTACACAGGAGTGAACCCGGAAAGATGGGAGATTGGTAAGTTCATTGCTTCGGATCTGGATAGTGGTAAGAATGTGCTGGCAGTGGAGGTCCACACCTATAGGGCTAACTCCAACGATCTTACCGCAAATGTATTCCTGCATGCACTGATAACGGTTGCTGACACGCTGTATGGTCCGGTCACGGAGTGGTTTGGAGATACGGTCTCTTTTTCAGAGTTTAATCTTCCTTTAAT
>JAWOHR010000047.1:0-22965 GCA_046485075.1 Bacteroidales bacterium | reverse complement strand
TTCTACCGCAGAAACTCGATCCTCAGGTGAACGATTGAGCCAATATTCCAGTTCGTCCTTTTGTGGACTATCCGTCAGTTTGCGCTTCGTAACTACCTTTTTCATTGTATTGTAAGGACTGTATTCAAAGATCCTGAAATAACCGCGACTTTAAGCAGAACGATGGAATTAAGCTGCCGCGATAGCGTTCTGCCTGAATGATTTGTTACATGTTGGTTTATTTACCGATAAAGACCCTTTATGAGGGATTTTGCCGTTAAACTAATTGAGTGATTAGTATCCGAAGAGTTCCCACTAGTATGTATTCATTTCTCTCAGTATTTACATTCAGCATGACTTTATGCTACATCGATTGGATCTTGAACTGCATTACGGTATTCATATCTTTCAGTATCTTCTGATTGCGAATCTCAAATAAGCACGGCTTTGATTTCCCAACATTCTTTGTTGCCTTAATCCGTTCCCTTGTCTCTTTACTTATTGGAAGCGAATAGACATCTTCTATGAGTCTCTCAGGAATATATATGGCCGCTTTCATAAAACCCTTCCAGGCAGACATCCAGACAATTGTCCTCTTTTTCTTTTGCACTTTACAGAGCCAGGCCTTACCATCCATGTAATATCTCCATTCGTACTGCATTCCGTTCTGATAAAAGAGATCCAACAAAGCATGATACGATTGATACGATCTCCCTAGTACACCCTTTAAAACACTTTCGTCTGGGTAGATGGACTTATCGGAAAGCTCAATATTGTTAACTGATTCCATTTGGTTTGATTTTATATTGTACGGTACTACTGGGCATTCTGGAATAACCTGTACTCTTGGACAGTTCAAGCGCTGTATTACAACCTTTTTATTAAACCAAAATCTAACCGGTGTTATTCATAAAATATATGACTGACTCTGAGGACTATTCCAGGGGTCTAATGAAATTCATCAATTCTCTGTCGTGGTTATTTACAATTCTGCATTCAGTATCAAAATACATTGTAGTTCCGTTTTCCGCAGCATAAGGTTCCCAGTCTGGCAGAAAACCTTCAACATTAGGATTCCCTTCTTTTGCAAAGTTAATCCATGCAGAGCTCATATTTCCAGCCAGTTTCCAGGCTTCGTCTGAATTGCCTGTCCAGTCAGGTCTCAGGTCAACATTATTGAATGCCAGAGGAATGTCCAAACCATGAAACGAACCTCTCGATGCACTGTCAACCGGACTTTTCCATGCTAATAAATATACATACAGGGGTGTACTTGTCTCCATAGCCCTTGCATCCGCGGTTCGTATGGTGAAGGGTCTGAACACATTGTCAATGGAAAGAAGATCCTGAGGTGTATAATCAGGATAAGCCTTTGCGAATAGCTCAATGTATTGATCGGTTTTGTCACCATATTCGATTGCCAGGCTATCTTTTGCCTGTTGCAATGTCATGTCTTTCTGGCCATAATATGTTCTCATTAGCTCATTCAGTGTGGAACCCATCATGAGGGGAATGCCGTATGAAATATCAGCAAAACCAGGGCTGAAAGGTTGCTGGAGCAAAACAACACCATCGGCAGAAGGTGCAAAGCCAAACATGGTTGGCGATCCGGGTCTTCTTGGACCCGAAATTTCTGCTATGGCATCATTCCCTGCTTTTACAAGATCCATGTAAGGGATAGTATCCAGTTTTTCTAAATCATTTGGCCTACGTCCTAAATTCTCGAGTACGGCCAACCCCAGGGATTGAGATTTCTCTTTAGTCATTGTATTTAGCAGGGTTCCACTTTGAATTATTGCCTTATGGTACAATCCTTTTGCTGCTGGCATACACATGAGTGTACCCACTTTACCGCCACCTCCCGATTCGCCCACAATGGTGACATCAGCAGGATTGCCTCCAAAATTCTCAATGTTATTCTGGATCCATTCCAAGGCTTTCACGATGTCGAGCATACCCACATTGGCCGATTGTGCATACTTTTCGCCACAGGCTGACAGATCAAGAAAACCCAGAATGTTTAAGCGGTGATTTACGGATACCGTAACAATATCCCCCTTCCTGGCCAGGGCTTCCCCATAGGTCATTGGATCGTTGCTGGCGCCTACGTGAAATCCACCGCCATGTAACCAGAGCATTACCGGACGCTTTTTGCCATCCGTTATTCCCTGTGTCCAGACATTTACACTGAACATTTCTTTTTCGCTTTGAACGGAATCAGGATACCAGGGCACCACTTGTCTGGCTACAGGTCCAAAGTCTGTACATTCACGAATTCCATCCCAGGCATCAGGATCCAGCGGCGGCATAAATCTTTCAGCCTTGGCATAGGGTATCCCCTTAAAAGCATATACACTATCGTTAAAACTGCCAGATACATCACCAGAGGTGGTTCTAACAACCGGGGGTTGATTTTGGTCAGTATTTTTATTACACCCCGAAAGACAAAATCCGGTTGTAATTAGTAAAAAGAGAATAAAGTTTGTTAACGGCCTCATAGTATAAAGATTTGTATTTGTTTAAGCTTTATTAATGCGCAAAATGTTGCTATAGAATCATTTCAACTTGTTGGCAGGGTGCCTTTTTGCATGCGGCACAACTTTCAAGTAAATGCAATGTCTAATATTTCCAAAAAACAGGAGGTAGAACGGTGGAACTAAGCCACCGTAGCGTGGCGCGGTGTTTGCCTTTGTTTTGCAATGACCGTGACGCGCGTCACGGTCTGCTTTAGTGATCTACTTTAGGATTGCGTAATACGATTTGCAATGAATGTGATAAAGTAAAAGGTGTCTGCTTTTGCTAAACTTTGTTGATTATTTCAACCTATTCTTGTCCAGTTTACGAGCCGAATGATATATTCTCAGAATATCAATACGCTCCTCGCTTACCAAGTAATGTACAATCCGGTAGTTGCCTTCAATAAGCTCCTTTATAGCCGAATCTTCAAATTCTGGCACAATCCTCCCAGAATATGGTTGCTTCTTAAGTGATTCGACGCGGTAATAAATCTTGTTAACTGTGATTTGAGCATATCTGATTGAGTCGTTGGCGATATACTCGTGAACACCTTTTAGATCAGAAAGAGCTAGTTGGGTCCAGTTTATTTTAACCATTTGGAGATCACACTTTTCACATCCTCGTGAGAAACAACATTGTCATTCTTTGACTGCTGAATACCATCCTCGACTTTTTGAATAAAAATCAGCTGTTCTATCAACTCATCAATGGAGAATTGAGAAGGAAGCCTGTCAATTGATTTCAGTACTGTAGCTTTTGAGAGCATGTTCATTTATTTTCTATAAAGATACGCAATATCAGATTTCTTTTCAATTACTCTTAATTTGGACCCCGAAATTGATCCGAAACCAAGCTCGTATACAGGCAAAGGGATAAAAATTACCTGGCTGTTATACTATTTTGGTGCATTGCATCTAAAAAAAATTCATCAACAGATATAATATATCCAAATCTTCATACCATAAGTTAATAACTGGATATAATTTGTCTATTTGAGAATATCGATAACGACGTTAATTGATACAAGAAGGAGTAACCCCATTTTTTATTGCTTATCACTTCAGAAAACTCTGAGCTCTAAGCCCAGCCTACAAAGCAGAGAAATCAAAGGGAATTATTGGGGTATATCCAACTCTTAATTGCTCAATTGATTCATAGTGCACGTGTAAGCGGTCGGCTTTAATGCTTTGTTCTATGTCTTTTCTTTCACCTTTGTTCGGATTCTACGATTGTTAATGCTCCAATGTCGATGGTTTCAAAGGGCGCTTAATATATTGTCCGACCATATTCACAACAGCATTGGGCTCTAACTGATTATGCATTTGCAGAAGTCTTTCAACGATGTCGATTCTTTTTTCGAGATTCTCTAAAACCTTACGCTCTCGCTCAAGCGCCGCACTCGCAAGTTCAGACTGACGTCTCTCGTGCATATCACGAACCTTCTCAAGGAGAAGGTACGTTTCTGCCTCAATCTTCTCATTTCCAACCTTCTTGGTCCGCAACCATTCCTTAACGTAAGCTACAGCTTCTTGTGCAACATCGCCAAGCTCATCCTTTACTGTCGTATTCTGATCTGTGTCGATCACAGTATTCAATAAGTTCCCTATTGCGGAGGCTATCTTTGATCGCACTTTCCTAGCCTGGTTAAGTTGTTCTTCATCGGGAGCGATTCGAGATGAATTTGATATTTGAATCATTTTTTCTCCTTGAAAAACTTGACCCAGCACTTCGTCAAAGACATCTACGAAAACATCTGCTGCGTCCATTGCCGTTGGCACCTTCATGATTGTTGCTAATCGTATTGCTCCCTTTCTAGTCACAACCCACGGCAAAGTCCGAGCCCCACCGCGCCCAGGCTTTGAAATCACTCCCAGTGATCTCAAATGAGCTAATTCCTGTTTGTTGATTTGAAAAGCGTAGCGTTCAGGAAAGATTGGGCGAAATCCTTCATTGTTTCGCTTAATGTTTTGTACGATCTCTCTAGTCTCTACATTAAAGATCACGGCTACATCAGCAGCAAGCATAACTAAATAACCACGTAATTCGAAAACACTAGACCTAACTTCCTGGTTTAATGGGTGGGGGTTAACAATATCATTCTTCGACATAATCACACTACTATTAGTTTGAGATCACTATTAATGATCTCAAAGAGTGATTTATCGTGGAGTTTTCCAATCTTTCCAAATTCATCTAGCGGTTTAGACGCCGAACGGTGGAGCTAAGCCGCCGTATCATGGCGCTGGCTTTGCTATTTTGCATAGGGCGTGACATGCTTAAGCGGTCGGCTTTAATGATCCATGTCATTCATTTCATCCAGCTTAGGTTAATTGTACTGTTTCTCTTTGAGCAAATCCTTGTGAGAACCACGGATTGGCCGGTGCCCAGCCTACCTCTTTTGTACTCATTACATCTACTTTAGAATTGTCATATCGAAATCGACAGATAACATTGTCTTCAGGTGATTGTGTGAATCCTTTATTGACTAATTCATGTCTAATAGACTCCAATTCTCCAAGTGCCACCCACAAAAATTACGCGTTCATTCATTTTCCCAAGGGCAAGCGAAATTTTCCTTATCACCTCCCTGTTGAATTCAGAGTTACTTAACATATCCTGCGATTTAACTCTTGAACAGCCAAATTCTTCTCACGTGCTTTCCCTACTCGTAATGCATCAACCAGTGATAGTAGTTCATATAATCGTTCGTCCTCTAATGCAGCTTGTGGCACTGACGCATATAACGGTGTAATACCTTGCCCTCGGAAGCTGCCCATTGCAAAAGGCCAAACATAATTATCCCCGTTACTGATCTCCTGGTTCAGCGGTGCAGCGGAATGTGCTGTTGGTATACCGCGAACGATGGCACCTGGCTTTGCAGGGAATACCACTGCGAGTCCGTATTGCAAAAAATCGTTTAGTGCCTGCCGCATTACCCGCTTGCCAGTATCATCAAGTAACCCAGCAAATTTAGAACGGGCTACCGATTGACTGACTTCACTTTGACTCATTTTTAATGAATAAGCCAAAGGGAGTTGTTGCCAGTTATCATTATTTAGAGCAATGATCTTGAGCAGAATAACCACATCCTGTGGCTTCATGCTGTATTGATTCCTTCCCATCTAGTACGAATATCTCATATCGCAATATGCAATAATATGAATAATTACGCTATTAATCAAGTTTATAAAGCACAATATTACGTATTGTGATATGCGATATAAAAATCATTAAAGCTAAATGCTCAGCTGAATTTTTCTCTGTGGAACGGTGGAATTAAGCCGCCGTGGCGTGGCGCGTCCTTTGCAAGAATGCAAAGGACGCGACATGCGTAATCGGTCGGCTTTAGTGATTCCCACGTCCTATCTCATTTTTCACATTGTAACTGAACGCTAATATTTAATGATTTTGTAGGTGCATACAACTATATGATTACTTTTTAGAATGACAAAATACAATCCATTCATGTAGTCCGATAAATCAATTCTATTATAAGACTGGAAAGATTTGTTTTCCATTAGCCTACCAAGTTGGTCTATTATTTCATAGGTATAAACTTGATTGTCTTCTGAGTATATTTCCACAAGCCCTTGAGTGGGATTGGGAAATATATTAATCTGGCGCTCCGGATCAACTCCATTTATTCCGGTTATGTAATCACAAGTTGGTGAAACACCACTACTATAATTTCCAATGATATTATCCATATAGCATCTTAATGGCCCAGGATAGTGAGGGCCAGTTAAAATATCACATCCATTAGGAAAAGCTGGAAGCAAATAGTCAGGATAACCTATTTTCTCAAGATAATAGAAAGATTCTGCGTCGTCATTAATATGAAAATAATATTCCCTCAGGCTATCTTGACTAACATACTGATAACTAATACTATCAATGATTATTTTATATGTACTATCGCAGTTATCAGGATAGCTTATAGTATGTATTGTATCTCCTGTCCTAGCGGTGAAATCGTATAGTATATAGAATTCACTAGACTTAAAATAGTAGACAATACTATCCTTTTCGTAAATAAAAATACTATCACCAGCGATTTCATAATAATCATTATCGATGTAATTGTAACCGATATCAATTGTTCTAAGAATTTGGCAATTATGCAGGCCAATTGTTGTATCACCGAGAACATCAACTTTGCGATACCCATCATCTAAAGTGATATCTGGATCATAGTTATAATACCAAACTGCTTCTTCCGGGGCAAATACCTGGGCATTTAAATTCAGAACTGTCAAAAAAGCAATTGGAATGAAAAAATAGCGTTGCATAAAAGTGTATCTCTGGTTTTACCTATCAATTAATGTGGAACAGTGGAAATAAGCCTCCGTTGCGTGGCGCGGGCTTTGCCGTTATTCGTCACCTGCGGTGACTCATGAGCGGGAATTGCCGTTATTCGTCACCTGCGGTGACTCATGAGCTCGATTCACTCGGTTCTGCAAAGTGCGTGACACGCGTGAGCGGTCGGCTTTAGTGGATCCTTAAGGTTTGACCCAAGTTTTGAAAAAGCGATCTATAATTGGATTGAGAGATGCATTTTCTTCTTTGATTTCAGTGGACTAGGATGCTATTAATGAATTCTCAAAATCTTTCCAAAGGCATATTGAGAATTGTCATCTGAAAAGAGCTTAAAAAAAAGTAAATTACCCCCTCCAATATCCTTTAAATCAATCTTATATGGGCTAATAATAATGTCTCTCTCCGTGTGTATTAAGGTGCCAGAAATATTATAGATAAGTAAAGCAAAAACTCTCTGACTAGGATTCTCAAATGATAATGAAACAAAATCGGAAGAAGGGTTAGGAAAAAGAACGGTGTTGATATTTCCTAGTGACTGGGTTGTTATTCCCTCTGCTTCATCATAAATTATAATGTTGTCGATCATCCATCCTTGCAACTCATTGTCTACTTCGTCACTTATAAATGTGAATCTGTAAATAATAGTATCACCATATTCGATATCATAGAAATATGGTAATTCATGAAGAAAAAGATTTGCATGCGTCCAGTTTGGAATATTTCCGGTCAGAATTGGTCTATCGAAACCGATTCGCTCATCTTCAAAGAAGTCGAACCAGGTTTTTCCATTATCCAGAGAGAGATCTATCATACCAAAATCCTTAAGAGAATCTGACTCAATTTTATAGTCGAAATCAATGCCACAAGTATGTGGCATCTCATAACCTTGGTCTGCTATGTGCATAATATAAAACGAGGAAGTATCATTTGTTGGATAAAAGTCTATGTCTCCAGTAAATATGCAATTGGGCAGTGATTTAGCCGAATCAAAAGTTGGTTTGTTAGGATCTCCAATCACCCAGATATTCGAAGGGTTCGAGTTGTAGTCAATTATTACCTCGTGGTATGGATCTGAATCTTCAAAGTTTAATAGGAAGTACCCAAATTGCCCAAAGCCTTGCTTTACCAGAAATAAAAATAGAGCGATAATTATTATGTGCTTCATTGTTAAAGAAGATTTGGAAAGTGTATTGTTGTACGCATGGAATAGTCCACAACCTCCCAAAGGTATAACATATTCTACTGCCTTATCCGGTATAATGCTCTGTTTGGGGATCACCTTCGAAGTAGTCTGACATTTAATTGCAGAAACCTTTCAGCTGGCAAAACCTGGTGTTGGCACTGCTTCGCCACGCCACTCCCAGGCGATTTAATTTACATGGGCAAGTGCAACCTCAAGTTATAAAAAAAAGAGCAAGTAAGTCGGTCTTTGCGTCCTCACCAAGCCTATTTACCCCCGGTAATTTCTATTTGATTATTCCCTTTCAGGCCTGGATTGAGAACCGTAAATACAATCCGCGTGAGGCCTTCCGGCCAATACCTCTTGAGTGTGGTATCTGTCACCTCGAACCATTCAAGGAGCGGTGAAACACTTTTCGGGTTATATTTCATCTCCAGGTTATATCCGTCACCCTTCAGTCCCAGTTTACCCGGAGCCATCTCTGTAACCTTGCCGGAGGTTATAAAATTAAGGGTGGTTGGATCACTTCCGGTTTTGCGAAGTACATAATGATCTGAAACAGTGAATTTTTTTCCCCGGTCGAGCCGGTAGCTCCTCACCCACTTTTCAACGCCTGCCTCTTCTGTATAGGCTTGTGAAATATCAGTTGAAAAAACAGCTTTGCCTGCATCGGCACTGAAGGTGGTGTTTTTTGCCGCATATTGCCGTCCCTCTTTTTGGTCCATGCCGTTTATTTTGGGAAGATTATGATACTGGGATTGCATGGTCCATATTTCATATCTCCTGCTGCTGAAGGTTTTGGCTGTATAATTCTCCCGCCCGATATCAATCAGGCACGGGTTCCCATTGTAGTATAAAACACAGGTACCTAAATCGTTGTGATTGTGACTCTCATCGTTATGCCCTCCTTTGGCAGCAAAAAAGAAGCCCTTTTCAGAACCGGCCTGATCCCTGGCACCAGCTATTTCGGTATCCGGCAACCAAAAATCACCAATCAGCGCATTTTCAGCAGGGGCCTTTTCTATTTCATCCAGCAGCAACAACTGAATAAGTTGTTCATCAATCTTTCCCCCGGGAAGCATATTTCCCCAATCTTGCTTTTTCGCCAGATAGGCACCAAATTTCTGCATCACCGGATCCTGAATATCCTTTCCATAACTGTAAATGATTTGCGGCCGGCTGCCCGTGGTGGCATCTGCATCAGCAAAATTGATGAAGTACGGATAGGAGATATAGGCTTTATAGATATAGGTTCCCATATTTCTTATAAGCGGGTTATTGAAAACATCAAATTGACCATGCGTGGCCAGTCTGAGCAAATCGAGATTCTGGTACAACGAAGCGCCCGCCCGGCCCCAGTAAGAGGGCCCTTCATCACACCCGCCATCCGCCGGATACTGGTTCAGAAATACATCCAGGGAACGTATTACTTTTTGGACGCCTTTGATTTTTTTCTCCTGATCATCTTCCATAATGAGAATGGCCGTGAGCATGTTATGATTGGTCCAGGGATTCCAGTTGTTCACTGTTCTGCTTCCATCAAATCCCATCCACCAGAAATCCTCACGCTCATAGTAAGGATGGATGGCTTTATGCATGATCTCGTCCTTCAGTCTCTTTGATATCAATGGATGGATTTCATCAAATTCATCATGAAAAAGGTGCCAGGTCCATGAAAGAATATTGGCAATCTCACCAACTCCCAGATCGATGGAGGGGTTGTCGATATCCGGAAGTCCCGGGGGAGCAGGAAGGTGGGCAGACCAACCCCACCAGGTTTGTTCGCAATAGTACCAGACACCATTGATGATCTGATCCATAAACCGCTCTTTGCCTTCCACCAATTCTCCCATCACCAGGGCCATCAAAGCAGCGCGGGGTGCCTCATAAACACCTTGCCTGCGATCGCCGGAACGAATGATCTCGAGGTAATCCGTTGCTTTTACTACCCTCCACTCGTAACCGAGTTTATCCTCCGCTTCTCTGATGTACTGACTCCTGAGGTTTTCAGGAATGTTTTCCCAGAAATCCCGATCCATGTAGGTGGGAAATCCTATCTCCGGAAACTCTTTGATCAGGGCGTTCTCCAATCCTGTTTCACCGGCCTCCTTATATAAAATATCACGCTTTTCCTGAGAGAATCCAATGATTGGAACGAAACTCAGTAAAACGACAGCAACAACTATTTTCATAATTTCAAGATTTTCTTTTCGATAATCCTGGGTTTGGGCCTGACCACCCGGATGGAAATCTCATCAAAAACCCCGGTGGCTGTGGTAATACCCTGCCGGGGTACAACGACTGCCTGGCCTGCTTCATCGACCAGGACCATACCCTGAACCTCGGGGATCACGACCTGGTCTATCCGGGCCTCTATCTCCACCCTGTAGAGGAGGGAGGGCTGACCGGTTGAGTACTCATCCTCGATCCTGGTTTCAGGATCATACCGGGGATAGGTTTCATTGAAATCTCCGGCCAGGTTCATCTCTATCCAGCAGATCCATTTAGTTTCGGGGGTAATTCTGACCCGGCTTCTGAAATATCCGGGTAAGGGAGTCGCCCCGGTAGAGATCAGGTCATCATTTACTGATTCAGCCTTTTGCGATTTTATGAGGAGCCCGGCCTGGTTGATCCCGGACCAAACGGGTAGTGCCACAGGTACTTCCTTCTTCCCTTCCCAATCGCCTGTAGCCACCCTCCGGGTTGCAAATACCGTATGGGTTTCACCGGTGCCCGGATCCTCCAGCCAGATGGCAAAGGTTGGCGACTCCCCGTATACCGATTGCTGTACCAGCTCCTCGTTGATATGGATCAGAAACTCCAGCTCGGTCTTGTTCAGGGTCCCCACGAAGGCATATACCACCAGGATCGCTACCAGGGCCAGCACACCCACTGCTCCCCGTTTAATCATTCGTGGTTTAAACATTGATCTCATATCCTGACCGATACTTCCTGACGATCATCTCTGCCGCTTCAGGCGAGTTGGTAATGGTTTCATATTCAGGTGAAAATAACAGTTGCTTGTTTCCTGCACGATAAGAGAGGTTTGCAAGGTGGATCAGGACCGCGCTGTGATGCCCCTCCACAATGTTCCCGTTGGGTTGTTCCCTGTTTCGAATGCAGTGAATGAAATTCCTGATGTGAGCCTCCAGGGGATAGTAGCCAGGTTCCTGTCCAAGAATCTGCCCATCCTCACCAAAAGCCTGCCAGCCGCCTCCCATGCGTCCCACATACATCATCCCCTTGGTCCCGGTGATCTCGATCCGGGTGGCATTTTGCATCCATTCCGGAAACTTTTCCGAGAAACGGACATCAGGGCCGGATTTCTTCATATAGGGGGTGCACTCACCTGCTTCCAGGGTCAGCACATACTTTCCATAATCGAAGGTGGCCAACTGGTAATCGGGCACTTCCCTCTTATCGTCAAAGAAATATCTTCCCCCGGCGCAATACACCGACATTGGAAATCCCGGATCGCCGAGCACCAATCGTGCCAGGTCAAGCTGATGGGTGATCCCGCCCGACATGGCATTCCCTCCTGCATAGTCCCAATAATATCCCCATGATTTATTCCGTGATACACTGTAGGGTACCCTGGGAGCCGGACCCAGCCACATATCCCAGTCGATGGTATCGGGGGGACTGCTTTCATCTTTTTCCACAAAAGGAATGGGGCCACTTAACATCTCCTTGATATGTACTGCCATAATTCCACCCAGATCGCCCCTTTGAATGAACTCCCGTGCCGACTTGGCATATGCCGAACTCCGGTTCTGGGTGCCACACTGGACAATCCGCTCATATTTCATGGCTGCTTCTATCATCTTCTGGCCCTCTACGATGTTGTGGGAAATACTTTTCTCCACATAGACATCCTTGCCAGCCTGGCATGCCCATACGGTAGCCAGTGCATGCCAGTGTTCGGGGGTGGCAATGAACACCGCATCCACCTCCTTGTCATCAAGAACCGTACGCATATCCCTGACCCGGATGGGCGCAGTTCCCTGTATCTTCTCAAGCTCGGTGATTCCATACCCTCCCCGGGTATCATCCACATCACAGACATACTTCACAAATACATTCTCACCCAGGTTTGCCGCCTGGAGAATGACTGTGATCCCATGACCACCGGCACCGATCAGGGCCACCACTATTCTGTCATTGGCACTTTTCTGAGTCCCCGGTGCAAAAGAGGGGACAATGCTTTTCCTGTAGGCAGGAGGTGTCCCGGGCTCAACCAGGGTGTTACCTGCAGTCACAGCTTCGCTGCCACCGCCTGTGCAGGAGCCGACCATGGTAATTCCGGCAGCACCCGTGGTGGCCAGTCTAAAGAACTTTCTACGTTTCATGGCTTAATAAACTTTATTAAAATTCAATCTCAATCTGATGCTGACCCGATCCTGATGGAACCGGTATGATCCCGCCCGATGCAGGATTTGGAATGGCTTTCCCATCCACTTTAATTGCCGAAATCCTGCCGGACTCCTTTTCCATCCAGTCGGCTACCTCCAGGGTCCAGGATGAGGGTTTGTTAGTGAAGTACCGGCAATAATGCGGGTCATAATCCACATTGAAGATGAGCTTTTCATCTTTCGGGTTCCAGCTCCCCGAGTTACCTGCATGCAGGTAACCTATAAATTCATTGATACTCATAAAGCGACCATCGGGGTGCTGGTCAAAAACTTTCGCAAACTCTTCGGGGGCTGTTACGATTCCAAAATCATGTGCATCGGGGGGAGCCTCCACGATCAAAGGAGAATCGGCGGTTCCCAGAAAATCCCAGTCAATGATCACCATATCTGTACCGCAATAGCCCTGTGTCCAGCCGCACCATCCGAAACCAGCCTGTGCCGCCAGTTTAAATGTATTGTTATAATAGGAGGTCGACGCTCCATTACCACCCGCACAAAACTCCAGCGGAACCACTCCAAACTGGTTGATCAGCCATTGTTTGGCTGTTTTCATGCGCCACAGCTGCTCCGCGGCAGGGATCTCCTTTTGCCTTCTGGTGTCCCCGAATTCGCGGTACCAGCCTACCTCGGACTTCTCCATGTCAATCGGAGCGCCATACCAGGTCGGGGATGAAACCAGGTCGGGCTGCATATGGGTCAGGCCATGGCACATCACTTCAATAACACCCAGCTCAATCCCTTTGTCATATCCGCGTTTGCCTGAAATATAATCCTGCCTGGCGCCGAATGCATCGGTGTAATCCTGGGTCCAGGCCGGTTCGATGGTCCCTTTTTCATCATTGACAAAGCCCGGGACAAAGTTAATGTTGAGCACTGCCTGGTGTTCCTGCAAGGGTTTGACCAGGTGTTTCAGAATCTGATCTTCGGTCAGGGTCGGATACTGCCAGTGTTCCAGGTAAGTGTTTTGCGCACCGCCCGGATCGTCCATCATCATAATGATCTCATTCTCCCAGGTTTTAAATAGACTGTACCCGGTTGTCCATGTAATCGAGCGCCTCAGCAGGGTGCGGATATCCTGGTAATCGAACATGCTGTTAAAATCATTCCCGATCCAGACCACACGGCCTCCCGAAGGATAGGTCCTTGCAGTGACCTGTGGCCAATCCCCCTGGTTCACCAGGACTTCAGCACCATCGAGAACCTCAACTTTCTGCCGTTTCATGTGAACACCATAAGAGGGGTCGGTTGCATCATCCACATCCACCTTAAATGAAGGGGAGAGTCCCTCTGTAAGAAAATGCTCTTTAGCCGGCTTCATCACCTGGTTGCTCTCCCATGCTCCAAGGTATTTCACACCCAGAAGATCCTGTATTTCAGGCTGGGAAATGCGATCGGACAGGGCTATCAAACCGATCCCCTTCTCCTTCACCATTCTCTGCACGATGGAATAATCGGGGTGCAGCAACCGTTCGCTCTGGTTCACATCCCAGAGAATGGTCCCATACAGCGGGTCTCCATTCATATCTGTAAACATATGGGGATCGAGGAATTGCTGATCCAGGCGGACGATATCAAACGGGATCCCCCACGATTTAAGGAGAATCATCAGCTGATGAAAATCATTCCCTTCGTACACCTCGGGATACATGAAATATCCTGAAAATTCACCGGTGGGCGCAGCCCTTTCAACCATGAACCCGGCAGGATCCTTCCACTGGTCGCCGATGACCACAAGAACCCGGAAGGGCCCGGCTGCGTAGCTTTCCATTCCCATTGCAACAAAGCAAAGCATTGCAATACTCAACAACCTGACAAATCGATTCATCTTTTTTGTTTTTAAAACATTTAAAATCCGGACCTGGGTGGAACGAATGTACTCAGTTCAACCTGGGGATTAAGGCTCAAAGCACGATTGAAGCAGGATTCAGCCTCTTTCACATTCCCGAGACCCTCCAGGGCAAGACCCCGTGTGTACCACCAGACGGACTGCTCCTTCCGGTCATCCCCGGGTTTTTGCCCGCCTGCAGGTTCAGTTTCTCCCAGGGCCGCAAGCATTTTTTCATATACCCCCTGGGCTTCTTTTGTTTTTCCCGTCGCTTCCATGGCCCTGCCACGAAAATACTGGTAAGCATTCACAGGATCTACCCGGTCGGCAATAACCGTTTCAAAATAGGCCCGTGCCTTCCGTTTTTCTCCCATGGCGACCAGGGTTTTTCCGATCAGGTAATTCTTGCGGGCATGGATGGTATTGGGTTGTTCGGCAACCTCAAGATGATCCGGATAGCGCAACGATTGCTGATAATACCCGAGCGCTTTCTCAAAGTTGCCCTTTTCAAACTCAGCATCCCCCTGCTTGATATTGGCCTCTATCCAAAGCTGGTGGATGCCATACCTGCCTTCCCATGAATTGAAGCGTGTCTGGTTCAGATATTTCAGTGCATCCTGGTATTTACCGGCCATCACATAAAGTTCAACCAACTGGTACAGCGCAGGATTATAGGTTGCTATCCCATCCAGGTGTGATTCAAAAAGTCTGATCTGTTCCTCAATGGGCAGCTCCATCTCCCGGTTGATCGTTCCCAGCTCGGTAATGGCCTGGCCGGCAGCAGGATTTGCCTGAATGGCAGCCTCATAGGCCTCTCTGGCCTTCTGAGACTCACCCTGCTCCTGGTATGCCTGCCCCAGGTTCCTGAATGCAACTGCGTTGGACGGATCCAGGGCTACCGAACTTTCCCATTGAGCAACGGCTTCCTCATACCGCCCGCTTTTCATCAGCAGGCTCCCCATGAGATGGTGTGCCAGCGCGTCACCGGGATCATTAGACAATGCCCATTCGAGGATGGGGAAGGTTTCAAGGCGGTAGGGGAAACAGTACCTGGCATCTGCACCGGAAGCCTTTGACAGCAACAGGTTTGATTTTTCAGAATTCCCCAACAGGGCATTGTAATAAGCCTGGTAATATAAAACCAGTGGTGAAGGGGCCGATTTTTCAGCCCTGCCTTCAGCCAGCTCCAGCACCGAAAGGGCATCTGCATAATTCCCGCAACGGGCAAAGCGGATGGCCAGGTCAATGTGGTTATCCGGATCCCCGCGGCTCAACTCCATGAATTCGGCCTCCAGCTTCCCTGTTTTTTCCTGGTCCTCGCCTGAAGAAATGGCTGCTTTCCAAAGCAATCGCTTCGAGAACAGATCCAGGGGATCAGAAACCTGGTTCTCCAGGAGTATTTCCCGGGCCTCTTCAGGTTGTCCCAGTTCAATTAAAATCAGCGCTTCCACTGCATGGGCCAGAGAATAATTGCCATTGCTCCTGATGCTGTTGCGAATATGCTCCAGGGCCAGGTTCATCCGGTTCCGGGAGGCTGCAAGCTGTGCCAGTTCCAGGTGGGCGGTGGCGTACCACTCCAGGCTGTAACCGGACCGGGCAAGGCAGTTTTCAGCCTCCTGCAAATCCCCGAGGCGCATTTTCGTCAATCCCTTGTAATACCAGGCCTTAAAATATGAGTCGTCACGCTCCAGGGAGGTATTGAAATAGTCCAGGGCCTGGTCATATAATCCGTTTTTAAGCGCCATTTCACCCAGAGAGGTGTTGGAGCGGACATCGCCCGGGTCCCTTCGGATGGCCTCCCTGAAATACTTTACCGCCTTTTCCGGTTCATCATACCTGTAAAACCTGTCCCCGTAAATAAAAAGCAGATCCTGCGAGGTGACCGCAGGGGGCTCAGGGGGAACCCTGTCAACCTCCGGCAGGGGGGGCATCACAGGCTCAGGGTGACTGAAAGCCAACAGGGTATCTCCAACAGATGAAAGTACAACCATTTTCAGCTTGTAGAGGTCCGGCATACCGGAAACCGCAACTTCTCCAAGAAACGGATTCGCAGGATCGGCATCCGTTGTTTTACGAAAGATCTCTTCCCCGTCATTATACACCACAATTTCAGCATCCCGGTTCATCCCGGTGGGTGACCATCCGAATATTGCTTTCCCTTCGCTTACTTCCAAATTTAACGAGCCTTCCAGATTGGCAAAATCGAAGACACCGATCTCCTTAACCGGGAACCAGAAATGGCTGAAAATTTTGGTTTCACCAGGCATGATCCAGAACAGGCTGGGTTGGTTATCCGAATAGGCTCCTGCCTGCGGCTCGAAATAGGGCAGGTCCCCGTCGGTCAGGATTTTTTCCCAGATGCGTCCCGCGGGGGCAGTTCCCCAGGTCCAAAGTTTCTTTCCCCTTACGATGTGATGATCAGCCACATGAACCATTCCTGCATCCTCTTCCGGGCTGTATCCGCCGAAATAATCCGAGGTTGATTCCACTGCAAAATAACTGGATGCCCCGGGCGTATTCTTCCAGTAGCTGATATCCACACCCTTATCCACTGGCCAGCGGAAGAACTCCTGTCTGTCGTGTCCGGTCATGATTTCCCCGGGAATCACAGCCTGGTATTCCGGGGTGGCCCTGACCGCACTGGTTGCCCAGTACTGGAAACTCTGTGCAAAAGGGGTACTATTCTCCAGCCTGACCCGGGTTTCAACCCAGTTCCTGCCAGGATGAACCGTCGTTCCCACAGACCACCTCATCCCTTTGAGTTTTTCTATTTCACCCACCCAGGCCGTTTTTGAACCATCCTGGTTTTCAGTCAGGGTCCAGTCAGTCTCCCTGAATCCGCTCGGACGGTGACCAATGGGGAAGTTCCACTCCACACCCCCCGATATCCAGGCACCCGTCATACTGACCAATCCTGGCTTAATGACCTTCTGATCGTATAAAAACTGGTACCCGTTGGTTTTATCCTGTGCCCCGTGAAGCCTCCCCCCGAGTTCAGGAAGTACCAGGGCTTTCACATATTCATTCTCCACATAAAGGCCGTTATAGGTCCGGCTTCCTTTTTCATTGGTCAACCTGTCCAGCATCGTATAGGGATATTGGTAAGTCCCCCAATTAGGCATGATCTCGGGCTCCCTGACACCGTAGGTTGGAAATGTAACGGGTTCCTGGTATACACGCACCTGGGAAAACAGGGAACCCGTCAAAAACGACAAGAAAGCGATAGATATAATTTTCATTTTCGATCTTATTTTCATTTTCATTGGTTTGGGTCTAATGGATGATCATTCACCTGAAAAACTATTTTATGTACCTGGCCGTATATGCCAAACTTATTCACACTTCTGGCCATCAGTAAATTTTGTCCGGCGTGAAGTTGCCATGAAAATACCGGGTCTGATTTTTGCCATTCACCATGATCCATCGCAACTTCAAATCGTTCAAAATTAGGGGTATGTGTTTCCAGCTGCACTTTCAAAAGGGAACTGCCCTGGTCATACAGATGTATGAACGCCTGGTTCAGGGTCCAGAACAAATCACCTGTCCGGCTGGTCTTTATCCCCAGTTTTTGCCTGACATCCGTTTCACCGTTGTGCTGCCAGAGGTTATTCCTGCTGTATTCATCCTCTGCAATCAGGTAATCAAAGTTCCAGTATGCAAATGGAATTTCAAAAAAGTTATTTCTTGATTTATAGGCTACCCACTCGTATCCATCCTGCCGGTAACGGTAAGCCCCATCCGTGTCACGTCTTTCCAGTGTAACCCTCTCTGCCCTTTGACCGGTTCCGAAAACCATCTCCATATCCACTCCTTTGTTACGGTGGAACTCTCTTCTGATCTCGTTGCTGTTCAGGGGGATCGCACTCCCTGCAAGACGAAAATAGGAATTGCGGCTGGGATCTATCTGCATCCACTTGCCCCAGTAATTGGACCAGACATCCAGGGTTCCATGTCCCACCGATGTCAGTTTCCTGGCCGTGAAACCAAGGGAACAATAGATCTGCATCAGGGTAAAAGAGAGATAGGTACAGTAAAATGTCTGCCCGTTCAAACCATAATAAAGTACCTGCAGAGCCTGTGGCCTTATGGGGGGAGGAGAACCGAAGGTCACATGATTTACAAGCCATTCATTCAGCAGCAAGATTTGCTCAAAGTCGTTTTTTCCCGGGGCAATGATCTCTTCCAGGTTGTATTGATTCCTGAGCCGCTGCAGATCCGGATTTTCAAATTTTTCATAGAAGAAAGGGTAAGCGGACCTGATCACAGGCGGGTTGTCTATTCCGAGACAGGTCATTTTTGTTCCATCCTGTAACCTGAAATCAACCCCTGCAGCCATCCCCTTCAATTCACCTGGTATCTCTGCCAGCCCGGGACCGCAGAGGGCATTGTTTGCAGCCAGTTTTTTTTCCAAATCCTCCTGGTGAATCGCCGGTAATGAAGCTTTAAGATCTTCTACCTGTTTTTTGCCCAGCTTCCCCTTAAATAGAATATGCCCAAAATTAGCCGCATCGGCCGTTCTGAGCCCCATGGGTGTTGAATGTAATATTTCATCCTTTTCCAACCCGGGTAAAGCGATATCAAAACCCCAGAATGTTCCCTCCACATCAAGGCTGGAAATCTGCTGAACCGGAATCTTCATTTCCGCGGTAAACCTGCCGTTACCCGTTTTGGATGCTACGCTCCAGGCAGCGTTCCATGATTCGTCATCCACCTTCAGGTCCTGCTTTCGCCCCTTTGAATCCATAAGGTACCTGTAATAAATACCGTGTGTATGACCGGGATCAAGGGAGATCGCAAGGTGTGGGATTTCACGCAGGTCGGGCTCATCACTCAGGTAGCACTTTACCGGTTCTTTCTCATTTTCAAAGGCTGGCAAATCAGCTCTAAAAACAAGATTTTCGCCATCAAAGGCCGCAAGGATCTCGCCCTCAATCACCGATGCCCCGTTTTGGTCTGAACCATAAAACGCTTTGATCCTCAATGCTTCAGACCAATCTGAAAGCAGAGGTATCTCATAGATAAGAGGATCGGGATGCGCTTTTGATTGGGTCCATGCAGTCATACTGCAGATTGTACTGATCAGGATTCCTATGGTATAAAATGGTTTTCTCATATTCTTTACCTGGCTACCGCTTTCCCGTAGACCTCTATCCAATCCACCCGTGAACAGGCACTGCTACTGCCCCCTGCCATCAGATCGGTAAACCCGATTTCATCCACTCTTGAAAGATCCGGGTTCTCAACGGGTGCTTTCTCCGTGATGGTTCCCATATCCAGGCTGTACCATTGGATATCTGCCACAACAAATTCCTTGATCCGCCAGTCACTGGAACGGCCATCGCCCTGGTCGCTGACCAGCCAGCTGCCATCTTCCAGTTTCACGATGATGTGCAGACACCTGAATCCGCTCTGTTTTGCCCTCCACCGGATGATTGCAAACTCACTCAGATCCACATATGAACCAGGATTTTTCAGGGTTAATGCCCAATTCCCCGTGCATTGCCCCGACCATACATAAAAGGGATCATCCACGGGATGGTCATGGTTGCTTTTTCTCATGCTGTCGATGGCCGCCCCGTAAAGTCCGAGCTTCAGGTCGGGATTCGCAACATGCTGCTGGGTCACCGGGATTTCCGGAGGGGTTTCCTTCCAGTCTTCCCGGAAGAACAGGGAAGGCCGGTACTGCCCGATGCAGGCATCGGGGAGCAAAAGCAGGGTGATGCCAAGGAAGATGACGATCAGTTTGAGGTGAGGTTTAGTGAGGATCATATCTGTATATTTAATCGTTTCCATTCAAACTCATAATCACTGAGCTTTGCCAATTTTCCAGCTGCGATTTCATGGAGGCCACAAGGGCGGATTCACTTTCAGATAAATCAAAAAGCTCATCCGGGTCATTTTCCAGGTTATAAAACTCGAATACCACTTTTCCATTCATCTCCTGGATCCGGTGAAGCTTGTAAGGCCAGTCGAGCCAGGCTGAATGTCCTGGGAAGATGTCCAGGGGGTATTGATTGCTTATATCACCCGCATGAAGGTCCAGCTGGGAAGAATCGATGGGTGAACCGGTCTGTTGCTCAAGAAGAAGCGCCGTCATCAGCAATTGTGTTGGCGTTCTGATTCCGGCTTCCGGATATTGCCAGAAACCGATGGGCTCCGGCCTTTTAACCATCTGGCCTTTCAGCAGGGGGACGAGACTGATCCCATCCAGGGGAGCCTGGTTTTTCATCGTCACACCGGCTATTTCCAGGAGTGTGGGATAGATGTCAGATGTGAGGCCCGGTACCCCTGTTGTCCCGGGTTGGGTAATCACTGCCGGCCATTCGATCAGGGAGGGTACCCGAAGTCCCCCTTCATAGAGCTGAGCCTTGTGTCCGCGTCCCCCCGTGGAACCAACTCCAGGGAGCCCGCCATTGTCGCTGCAATACCAGAGGATCGTGTTTTCACTGATACCCAGGACTTTTAATTCATCCCGAAGCTTTCCGAAAGCACGGTCCATTCCCGTAATTTCACCATAGAAATGACACAGTTTCTGATCCTGACCGGCATACAGGGCACTGTCCTGTTCGATGGCCCTGTGCGGATCGTGCGGAGAGCCAAACCAGACAACAGCCAGGAACGGCTGATCTTTTCCAGCCTGGTTCCTGATAAATTCCAGTGCAGCATCCACCGTAACCATGGAACTCTCCCCATAGGTTTGAACGGCTACCCCCTGGTCGCTTAAAACAGGGTCATTATCGAAATAATTCGGGGAGGAGATCCACCTGTCAAAGCCGCTGTTGCCGGGATTAACCGGACTACCCTCCCGGACCGATCCAAGGTGCCATTTTCCAAAATGGCCTGTCACATATCCGGCTGTCCGAAGCGCTTCAGCAACCGTAATCTCCTGGGGCCGCAGGGTATGACCCCAGCTAAAGCATCCAAAACGGTTTGGATTGCGCCCTGTCATCACGCTTCCTCTTGTGGGGGAACAAACCGGCGCTGCCGCATAAAAACGATCGAAACGCAGACCGCTTTTCGCCATATCATCAAAATTCGGTGTCAGCAAAACCGGGTGCCCGTTATACGCCATATCGCCCCACCCCTGGTCATCGGCCATACAGAGAATGATATGAGGCAATGTGGCTGTTTCCTGTTTACAACCAACCATAAGTGTTATTGCAACAAGAAAAACAGGTAATAAAACAGGAAGATTCAGCGCTTGTCGTTTCATATCACTTTACCGGACTTTTCAATTTTCCCGGGCGGGGACCATAATGGGGAAGATCCTGACCCTCTTCATAAGCCCCGCAATCGGGGGCATCCCCTCTGAAATCATCATTTATACCGGGTATGAAAACTCCCGCATCAATGACCCTGGAACCTGCTTTTGGCCTGAGGTCCGGCACTTCCCTTTCCGGAACCGGCGGGTTTGGAAAGTCAGTATGGGCAAAGGTTTCCTGAAGGGTGATTTGCTCAGTCCCGTGCAATTCCACCTCAGAAAAGTCTTTTTCCCCAATCCTGGCGATGTAGGGAACCTCAAAAGTACCCACAGCGTCATAATCGAAACTGCTGTGATTGCCGGGATCAATGACATCTGCCGCATAGGGATTCCCGGCTCCGTAATCACCCCAGTTCACACCCCCGGTAGGTCCACCGATCGCCAGGTTGTTCCTGAAATATGCATAATCCATGGCACTGTTGCCGCCCAGTCCCGTGCCTACCTTCACAACCGTATTATGAAGCACCACATCCCCCTGGCTGAAACGTTTCAGCTTGAAGGCTGCATGTACCACGTTGTACATCACATTGCGGTAGAAATAATTGGGTCCGCCCATTCCCGGCTGGGAGCTTAATCCTACATAACAATTGGTGATGCGGTTGCGGAATATCCTGCAGTTTGAAAAACAAAAATCGGCCTCTATGGCATCGTCCACCCCGCTGTAAAGATCATTGTTATAGATATCGATGCACGATTGATTCAACACATGCCTGTCCTCCATGGTGGAGATACAGTCCCTGAACCCGGTCACCCGGTTATAACAAACAACGTTTCCGGGTCCGGTAAACTGAATCCCTTCCCCGATATTGGCACCGTGTGCACCCATGGCCTCATTGGTCCATGGGCATATGCCGGTCACCACATTATCAGCAATATAGCAATTCTCTGCCCCGGGTAAATAGGCTACAATACCATATACTGCATTGACATTGCACCTCCTGATCACGCAATTCCGGGCCCCGATAAACTGAATCCCGATCCCATCTTCATTTGGATTGGTAACGGTCACTCCCTCTATAAAAACCCACTTCCGGTTATTGAGATCGATATGCGTATAAATGGCCTCTCCGCTGCTGCAACGGTAAACAACGGGTTTGTCCTGGGTACCATCGCGCGTTTGCAGAGTATCATGCTGCCCGGCCTGAAGTTCGATTATTTCAGCATGATCGCCGTACTCAGGTATGGGACGGGTTGCCGCTTCCACAAAAGCCTCAGCCGATCCGCCATCCGGATCCTCCAGATTGAGTTTTATCTCGTAGCTGGTGTCCGGCAGCAAATCAAAAATGGAACCTGATTGTCTATTAGTCCATTTAAAACCAATGTTCTTTCCGGCGGGCACCCGGCGCAGGGGCATCCCATCTTTCCAGTTTTGTGCTCCCTTCTCCCTGTAGCTTACCGAAACCACACCCGACGGCTGCGGCGGCGCTTCGGCGTGCGCGCTGCGGCAGGCGTTCAGCACCAGCACCGGCACGCC
>JAWOHR010000229.1:0-37729 GCA_046485075.1 Bacteroidales bacterium | reverse complement strand
TGTACAATAGATATAAAAACAATTAATGGCATGCCCCCGGTTCACGCTAGGGGTTATTCATGCGCTGGTATTCACCACCTCGCCACATAAACTGGTATGAACTATTCAACTGGATTATCCAAGCCCAGTTTTGGTATAAGGTATAGCCCTTGTGAAAAAGGCATTAAGGTTGCCTGCAGGTGCTCTGTGGGAGCCGTTTCCTGCCTTTAGAAGGCGAAGTAATACGGTTTTAAGGTTTCACTGGTGTTTTTCTGGCTTGATTCTGTAAAACTCGCAATAAACCGTGTTCAAACCAGAGTTCTTGAGGGTGGACATAACATACCTGAGTCAGTAATTATCAGAAGATATACTACAGGGATAAAGAATCTGTTTGAACTTTATCTACCAATCTGTAATTACTGGATGATTTAACTGATTCCTGAAAGCTATACCGAAGGAGAATTCGAGATTTTAAATGAAAGCAAACTTGAAAAAATCAAAAAAGAAAGGAATTTCGATTTAGTTGTTTCTAAGGAAGGGAAAGTTGTCATCATCCCAGCTAAGGATTTATAGCTTCATAATTTCGTTCAAAGTTGCACACCCGAATTGCACACCCTGTAGAGGCTGGGGTTTCCATTCCTAACTTTGAAAAATATATTAGGAAATTTCAAGAAAAGCATAGAGATACTATTTATTCTACATTTGTTTATCCTGAACAGGCTTTGCCTGATTTATTTCCTTGGTCTCCAAATATAGAATTGCCTAACATTTTGGCATTGGATAGCATAACTGTTCAAGGAGGGTCATATTCTTTTGCAGCAATTACCCCATTGAATTCAAGCTTGACAATTAAATTCATTAGTGTTAATTCAAACAATTCTTATACAATATCAGCACTACTAGGTTGGGTTTTTACCAATGATTATCCAGAAGGATTTACTGTAACTTCACAAAGACGAAATGAACTGATGTCAATGCTCCTTTATCTTTCTAATACAGGGTCAGCAGTAATTGAGTTCTATAAAGATATTTCAGAGATTCCAACATTTGTTAAAAAGATTAAATGGAATGATGTTATGGTTCCCTAACATTAGGATGAACGGTACTAAAATCCAACCCCAAATTCCCACCCTCCAATCACAGAAACCCACCTTACTCTCTGTCCATCATTTACTTACAATATTCGCATATGCGTATTAAGGCCCTTTTTAGCCCCATACGCGGCACTTCTCCTTTGGCTAAGATTTACCAATAGCGAGAGGGAGATCATCGTCAATACTCAAGGCTCCTTGCCTAGAGGCTATGTGCAATGGTCTTCTATTTAATGGATGTTTTCTATTCACTAGAAGAAAGATTGAGTGCATTCGTAAAAAATACTTTGCAAGTATCCTTATGTTTCATAACTTATATTCCTTATTTCCAATGACATATTGGAAAATATGGACAGACTCCAGCTAAGACCAACTCTCTTTCTATTAGTAATTGCCATTTTGGATGTCTTGGTAATCTCTCACTCAATTCCAACAAAGACCCTCTGTAATCTTTAAAGCCTAACGATGAAAAAAGTATTGTTAACGATCCTTGTCGTTTTCATTGGACTTCCTATGTTTGCTCAGGAAGTTCGATTTCCTTCGGCAATAGTCTCAGCTGGAGGGGGCTCTAACGGTTCCTCAGTTAATTTATCCAGATGGAGACTAGGACAAGTACATGTTGTTACCCTCTCCGAGGATGTGAAAATTAAAGACAAGTCAAAAGAGGATTTACTAACCCTTGATTGGAATGTCACCGTTTACCCAAATCCTGTGGAGGACCTTCTCTATCTTGAATTTGAGCTTCCCGAATCAAAAGATCTGTTTTTAAGAATAACAGATGTTGTTGGCAGAGTTATTTTCATTCAGGAAGCAAGGATATTTATAAATGGGTCTCATGTCGAACTCAACATGTCCAACTATCTTCCTGCATCGTATCTGCTTCAAATTACCTCATCAGATCTTTTATCCCAAAAGGTCTATTGCATTCAAAAGCTTTAGGAGTTGACTTTTGAAATCTAAAACAATCATTTAATAAAAAACTAGCCCAAGAAAACCCATCATGAAAAAATACATATCTATTTCCCTTGCATTAATGCTCTATGGATGTCTTTCCTCAATTAGTTTGATTGCACAAGATGATGTCGTTTATCCAGGAGAACCCCCACAAGCCTTGACCTATCAAGCTGAGGTCCGAGATTCTAAAGGAAATATTATTAAGAATACATCAATCGTGGTAACTGCCTCTATTATCCAGGGGCCACCTACAAATATTACAAAGTGGAGTAGAGATTATCAAGTTACAAGCGATAAATACGGAATGTTTACAATTATCCTGGCTGATGATCCTGAAAATCCTCCATCTCGTGAAGAAGATAAATTTTCATCAATAGACTGGAAAGCCGACCCTCATTTCTTAAATGTTACATTTTTTGATGATGAAGGGAACTTTCATGATATGGGAGCTACTCAATTCCTATCAGTTCCTTATGCAATGCATGCACAAACTGCATTCGAATCAACGTATTCAACGGAAGCCCTAAGCGCGGGGGAAGTAAAATGGGCAAATATTCTTTATGTTCCTTCTGGTTTTGCTGATAATACAGATAATGTGGACGATGAAGATGCTGATCCAACAAATGAATTGCAGAGTATTTCTCTGGCTGGAACTACTCTATCAATATCAGACGGGAATGATATAAACCTACCTATTGAAAGTATTACCGAAGAACCAGGATTAATTTTGGATCATGTTATTTTGAGATTACCGGGTATGCAAGATAGGGAAGTCCTTAAAATCGACTTTTCAATAAGTCGGCAGGTAAATGAACTGGGTCAACCCACATCATCACTAAATATCGACGCTATCAAGATAAAGATGGCGGCTCTTAATGATGGCAAAGTCGAGCTGGCTGAATGGATGAGTGATCCATTTGCATATAAAGATGGCGATATAGATTATATTGGGATTAACGGTCAAATACTGAGACCGCTATCCTTCAAACGGGGATATTTGATCTCCTATAAAGAAATCTACGAACCAAAATTAGGACTGATCGAAGAGATTGTAATATCCCCTCAAGAAATTACAACAGGAAATGCAATGTTCCAAGAAATCTGGAACTAGAGCAATGGTCCATAGCTGGAAAGTTTAACATACCTGCTGGGGACTTATATGAAAGGATAGCTACCAGTTATAGCATTCGTCCATTTTTGGGATTGAAAGTGTTTGTCACAAAATCCATTTCCATCTCAACTGAAACGTACCTTGACATTGGCTATTCAAAAGAAACCTTTGAAGAAAACCTCAATTCCCCGAACAATACTACTCGTACCGAAAAAGGTGCTCACGCTGTATTAGGTCCACTCGGTGTCTTCTCAATCAACTTCCACTTTTAAACGAGTACCGTTGACATGACACTATTACTGATGCAGGGATTTCACCAGATCATTCCGAAATGCATAGATAATCAGATTTACTGTATTACTTGTATCTGTCTTCTGAAACAGATTGCTTTTATGCTTCTCTATTGTTTTTGGGCTAAGATGGATGATCTCGCTTATCCTTTCATTGTTCAGCCCCTTACAAAGCAGTTCCAGAATTTCCTGTTCCCGCTCGGTGAGAACCGGCAGCCCTGATTTTAAATCGGACTCCTCGCGCATCTGGTTTAATTTTTTAACCACTGTTCGGAGAATTTCATCTGAAAAATAGTTGCCTCCTGATGATACCCGTAGTATTGCAGTTTCAAACTCCTCGGGGGTGCTTCGTTTCAGCATATAACCCTCTACACCTGCAATCATCATCTGTTCTACAAAGTGTTCATCATGAAAGGTTGTGAGGACAATTATTTTCAGATCAGGATAACGCTCTAAAGCCTTCTTCGTGGCCTCGATACCACCCATTACAGGCATATTGATATCCATCATAACCAGATCGGGTTCAATGCTGTCCAGCATCTGAAGAAACTCCAATCCGTTCGAAACTTCATGTACCTCACCGATAAAGGGGAAATGGGAAAGAAGCAGCTTTAGTCCATCTCTGAATATCTTATGGTCGTCTACAATAAGTAGTGTAAGCTTACTTTTCATGCTTTCTTGTTTTTTGCTAAGTTCCTATCCTGTACTTACCACAATTCTGATTTCAACTCCTTTTCCCGGTTTGCTATAAATCTGGTATCTTCCCTCCATCGATTCCACCCTTCGAATAAGGTTAGATAACCCGCTTTTCTCCTCTTCAAAAGAGGCGAAGGCAGGATCAAACCCTATGCCATCATCTTTGTATACCAGGTGAATCTCTTTTCGATGATCATGAAAGCAGAATTCGGCGTGTTCGGCACGGGAGTGCTTTAATGCATTGTTAATAAGTTCAGAAGATATCCTGTAGAGGAGTAGTTCAGTGCTTGCCGGAAGGTTTATGGTGAGTTTTTCGGCCTTTACAGTGAACTGTGTTTTCCCGAGCGCATTTATCTTATCTGTAATTTTTACCAGGCTTTTTATCAGGCCATGTCTGGTTAAAAGGCTTGGATTCAGATTGCTTATTACCTCTTCAATACTTTTAAGCGCCTGGTTCGACAAGTAATTAAGGTGGTTTAGCTTCGAGAGGATCTCCGGGTTTTCTGTGTTCTCTTTTTCCATCACCTGGATGTGGATGATTAGTCCGGAGAGTAAAGCTCCCAGTCCATCGTGCAGATCGGCCGCGATACGTTCCCGTTCCCGGTTCTCCACTTCAATAGTTTTATGAATCAGCGTGCGGTCGGCCCTTATAAGTTGGTTTATTAGTTTAAGGATAATAAAACCGGCAAGGAGTATTATAAAGAAGTTGATAACCAATATTGCAATTATTTCCCTTTTATACCGCATCGTGTCAAGAAGCAGGTATGCTGGAAGGAATTCCTGAAGTCTTTTGTAATTGAGGTGAAACTGGTTAAATGCATTAAATAGAACTGTATCAGAAAGTGTAATTTCATCTGATTCGCTGAGCCGGTATTCGATCTGCACCAGATTATATGCAATTTTCGAATAATGCTCTCTGAATGTCAGGATATCTATGTTCCTGTTGTTTTCGTGCTCAGCTGAAATAAGGGTATGCAATTCTTCCAGGTTAAGCCGCACTGAGTCGAGTGACAGCTTAAACTCTGGCAGAAGGGCATTGTCATTGTTCAGAATAACGTCATCGATATAGATTCGTGCTTTAAGAATCTCACGCTCCACCTTTCCTGTTAGTTCAACAAAACGGATGTGTTCAGTATCCCGTTGAATACTACTTCTAAAAATCAACGAGATCCCTGCAGAAATAATTACACTGAAACCGATCAGACTTATAATCACAGTTCTTTTCAGTAATATGTTTGCTTTAAGGCTCAATTGATGTTTCTTAGCTTTGCAACACAAATATACGAAAGACCTGCGAGCTCGATATGCTGGCCGGCCGATATAACCTAAAGGTGTTTTACTTACAGTGAGGTGCTGATCAGGAATGTTGCAGCAAAAGCAATAATGGCATATAATTCCGGGAATACTGCCAATATCATTGTGTTCCCAAAAACCTTATGTCCGGCTCCGATGGCTGCAATTCCACTGCTGGTAACACCTCCCTGCTTGATGGCTGAGAAGAGTCCGACAAATCCGAGAGCAACACCTGCCGCAAATATTGCTGAACCCTGAAACATTGTCATTGAGTTATTGATAATCCCCTGGGAGTTTATTATAAAAAAACCGGCAAATCCATAAAGACCCTGGGTTCCGGGTAATGCACTTAACAGCATATAGTTTCCGAAAGAACCCGGATTTTTCTTAAGTGCTCCGATGGCAGCGTTTCCCCCCATCGACACCCCAATAGCACTGCCAATCCCGGAAAGAGCCAGCATCAGTCCTAGTCCGCCATAGGCAAGTATCAGTGCTAAATTCCCTGCATTAGAAGCAATCGTTGTTTCCATAAAAATGTTTCCTTTCTTCTTGTTTTAATGATTAATGATAAATGGATTAAATTTCTTACCACCACCTTCAAATCCAGCGTTTTTATAGAATTCTACGAAGGTGAGCCGCATGGGATGAATGAATCCACCCAATGTAGCCATGAATATGTTTATTGAATGTCCGATGATAAGCAGCAGCAGGAAAAAGATCCAGCCTACATAGGGAATATCAAGGAATTGCAGGGAGATGTCATTGAATACAAAACCTAGAATTGCAGATGATATTCCAAGTGCAAACAGGCGGATATAGGAGAGCAGATCGCCGAAGAATCCTGTCACCATACCATACGAATCCCATATTCCGCTGCCAATCCTGGCAAAAATATTTCCTCCCGCCTTATTAAGCAGAAGGATAAATACACCCGAGGTTGCCATAAGTGCATAGTAGAAGTAAATCAGGTAGTTACCATCGAACAGTCCGAGCGATTTAAGTATCACAGTGATGATCAGGATCAGCCAGCCTACTGTAGACAAAGCATATTTGAACCCTTTTCTGCGGGTGATATTAAGCACCCTTACAAATATTCCAAAAAGGATTTGTACACCCCCAATTATTATGGAGAGGTAGAACATTTGAAGCGGATCCTGCATGATATGTCTGAATGAACTAATGAATGGAATGCCGGCTTCGGCATATTTAATCAGTTGTGTCTGATACCGG
Source organism: Bacteroidales bacterium (assembly GCA_046485075.1). GTDB lineage: Bacteria > Bacteroidota > Bacteroidia > Bacteroidales. Next base: position 31,085 of record JAWOHR010000229.1, on the reverse strand, counting down.
CCAATGGATTCCAATCCGGCTGCCTGTGCTGCAGATGAAAGAAATTCGGCCCTGCTCTTAAAATAGGTTCCTTCAAACTCCTGAAGCTTGGCTACCAAGCTGGCTGGGATGCCTGCATCAGAATAGTTCTGAATGGTTTCGCTTGTTATTGTATAGCCGCTGTCGATCAGGTTTATTCCAAAAAATGTTCCCGAAAGTAGACCAAAAACGATGGTTGCCACACCAAATAGCTGGGCCAGTGACAGCAGTGGCTTGATTTCTTTTTTAGCCTTGAGTTTCATGATTCCTGCAAAGAGTATGAAAAAGACTCCATAACCGGCATCTCCCAGGCAAAATCCGAAAAACAGCATAAAAAATGGAGCGAAATAAGGTGTCAGATCCAGTTCGCCGTAAGCAGGCAGATCAAATAATTTGCTAATTGGTTCAAAAAGTCTTGAAAAGCGAGAATTTTTCAGCTGTACCGGCGGCATATCGTCTTCAACCGGAGTGGTTACCATACTTACAACCTCTTCATTTTTAAGTAATTCGTTTACCTTGTGCTCAGACTCCTCAGGAACCCAACCCTCAAGCACCATCAACTGGTCGGCAGATGTTTTGCGTGCATCCAGGTAGACCTCTTTAAATATTATGCTATTCAGAATATGGCGTCTGTAATTAGTGAGTGTATCTTCTGCAATTGTTTTATATTCCGAAAGTTTTTCATTTCTGTTTTTCACCTCCCCGGAGATATGGTCAACCGTTTTGGTCACTTCCAGAAGGGATTTTTTTGCCGGTTTCACTAATTCTGCGTGAATATCAATTTCCTCATCTTCTCCGGCGAGGATCATGAAGTAGTGTTTTCCATCCTGTCGATGAATCGGGAAGAATTGATATTTCTGTTCCCACTCAGTTTTGTACTGACTCGCCGGGCACTGGTAGAGTTTAGCTTTATAGCCGGCTTCCTTCAGTTTGTCCAGGTCATTTATGTCGTAGTTTCCCCACGGTAGCAAACGCTCCTTCTCTTTCGTAATCTCTTCGAGCTTACTTTTCAGACTCTTAATTTCACTGCTTAGTGATTCGATCTCACCGAGGTATTGTTCAATTTGTTCCGCTTGTGGAAGTGTGCTTTTTTCTCCTCCCGTTTCGATTGTGGGCTCGTCCGCTTTAATTAGCTTCAGTGCCTTATCAATTCGCTTCAGGTACTTCCGGTCCTTTTTCAGTGGTTCCTCCTTATCGATATCCTCACGTTCAATCACATGCATTACTCCAAGCTTTCCCAGTTTTCCGAGAAAGCTTTTGTAATCATCATGATAAACGATGAAGGAATATTTCTTCATTGGCAAAATCATAATTCCGCCTCCGCTCTTTTTTGTTGCCTTGTTTTTACAATTTTCTGCGCTGCCTTTGTCAGGTTGTCTTCATCTTCCAGAAAACGTTTGATTTTAAGTATCGCCGTTTCGTATGCAGGAATCTGCACCTTCTCATATAGATTTACCTTTTGTGTGGTCTTCTTTCGGGCATATTCCAGCATCTCCTGCTTTTTCTCAGAAAGTTGTTTTTCTATAACCACTTGCATCATGCTTTTTGCATTTTCGATTCCTTTCAGAAACCATTTCGGATTTGCAAACAGGTCGAATTCTTTGGTATTAAACGAGATTTCCTGTAGTTCTGGAGTTTTTACTCCTGCTATCTTCTTATGCGAGATTTTTAATTCATTAACCCGGATAAGGGATGGGTCGAATTCCTGCCACATCATCATGTTTTTCTCCTCCTCTGCAATCATCTTTTCCAGCTCATTTATCAGGAACACTGTTCTCTCTTTTGCAAACTTCACCTCAGTTCTCAACGCCGACTCCTTGTTTTTGAGGGTAGGCAGGGCCCTCTTTCGGATCTTCAGCTGCTTGTCGAGAATTTGAAGAGAAGTTTTATTGTATTGAAATCTCAGATTCATAATGTATGTGCCGGCCAGTATTTATTTACCAGATCTTCGCGAATACCCACTTCATCTTTGGAGAAGTTATCTGAAAGCAGTCTCCAGGTTTCATCCAGCATATTATCCAAAGAAAGATTGACATCCACTGCCAAAATTTTCTCTTTGTATTTACCTGAGAAGGCGAGTGTACGTTCATCATATTCAGTAAGATCGAAACCATTTTCCTGTTTCGTCCTGGAATTTACAGCATCAGCAAAAAGTCGGATGGCCGTATTCATAACCTGAGGATGGTCCTCACGTGTCTGCTTACCGATTACAAGCTGCTTTAGTCTTGAGAGGGAGCGGAAGGGATCAATCAGCACCTTTCCAACTTCAGTATCACGTCTCAAAAAGAGCTGACCTTCGGTGATATATCCTGTATTATCCGGTATGGCATGGGTTATATCACCCCCTGAAAGGGTTGTTACTGCAATGATTGTAATTGATCCACCGTTGGGGAATTGTACTGCTTTCTCATATATCCTCGCCAGGTCGCTGTAAAGAGATCCTGGCATACTGTCTTTGGAGGGAATCTGATCCATACGGTTTGATACAATCGACAATGCATCGGCATAGAGTGTCATATCTGTAAGCAGTACAAGTACTTTTTGGTTTTTTTCAGCAGCATAGTGCTCTGCTGCGGCCAGGGCCATATCCGGTACCATCAGTCTCTCTACCGGAGGGTCTTCCGTTGTGTTCACAAACGCAATAATTCTGTCAAGCGAACCTGCATTCATAAAGGTCTTTTTGTAGAAAAGGTAGTCGTCATTCGACAGTCCCATCCCGCCAAGAATAATCTTATCGGCATCTGCACGAAGTGCAAGCATGGCCATGATCTGGTTATATGGCTGATCCGGATCGGCGAAAAACGGAATTTTCTGACCGCTTACTAAAGTGTTGTTCAGATCGATCCCGGCAATTCCCGTTGTTATAAGCTGGGATGGTTGCTCCCTGCGAACGGGGTTTACTGACGGGCCGCCTATTTCCACTTCATCTCCGGTAAGTTCTGGCCCGCCATCTATCGGTTCACCGTAAGCGTTGAGGAACCTTCCCTCAATATCCATGCCTATTCTCAATGAAGGTGGGCGTTCGAGAAACATCACTTCTGCATTGGTCGGGATACCTTCGGTTCCTGCAAAAACCTGGAGTGTAATCTCATCTCCCAGGATCTTCACCACCTGCGCCAGTCGGCCGTCTACCATGGCCAGCTCTTCATAACCTACGTTTTCTGCTTTAAGCGAGCATGTTGCTTTAGTGATCTGATTGATCTTCGTGTATATCTTTTTGAATGCCTTCTTGTTCATTATGCAACATTCCTTTCATTAATGGTTGATACCAATTGTTTTTCATATTCGATGAACTGCTCAGATTTATATTCAGAATAGTTCATTTGTCTGAGTAGATTGATCACTGTGCGGAAATAGAGTGCCACCTCTTCAAAATTGCTGAACTTAAAATCTGATTTCACGATGTTCAGTACTTTCCCGAGCATATATTCCTGTCTTTTCATGGGTGTCATTCTGTCGATTTTATCAAATCCATCCTGCTGAAGGATAACAAAATCAATTACTTCCGATTTCCAGAACAGGATATGATGATCAATGGGCACACCATCGTCACCGAGAATATTAATCTGCTCCATCACCTCTCTTCCTTTAATAATCAGATCACGTGTAAAGTCGACCATATTTATCCACTCTTCCGATATACTCTCTTTCATGGTTGCCTGCACCTCTTCATACTCCATATACTTGGAGTAGCTATCCATCGGGTCAATGGCGGGGTAGCGTTTGCTGTCGGCACGTTCCTGAGAGAGGGCATAGAAACAGCGTGCTGATTTCTTTGTTGCCTCGGTAACCGGTTCCTTCAGGTTCCCTCCTGCAGGTGATACCGTACCGATGAATGTGATAGAACCAAACGCTCCGTTATTCAGCTCGACAAATCCGGCTCTTGAATAGAAATTCGATATAATTGCCGGAAGGTCCATTGGGAAAGCATCAGGGCCCGGAAGCTCCTCCATTCGGTTCGACATCTCCCTTAAAGCCTGAGCCCATCTGGAGGTGGAGTCTGCAAGCAGAAGCACCCTCAGCCCCATATTTCTGTAATATTCAGCAAGTGTCATGGCGGTATATACTGATGCTTCACGAGCGGCAACAGGCATATTCGAGGTGTTAGCAATAATTGTGGTTCGTTCAATCAGCTTTGCCCCGGTACGGGCATCCTCCAGTTCAGGGAACTCCTTAAAGATTTCTACTACTTCATTTGCCCGTTCACCACATGCAGCAATTATTACTATATCTGCTTCCGCCTGACGTGAAATAGCGTGCTGAAGAACTGTTTTGCCACATCCAAAAGGGCCGGGAATAAAGCCGGTTCCCCCTTCGGTCATTGGATTGAGTGTGTCGATTGCACGAATTCCGGTTTCAAGTATTTTAAACGGCCGTGGTTTATGTTTGAAACATTTCAGTGGTTTTTTCACCGGCCACTTCTGTACCATGGTAATAGTACTCTTCTTTCCGTCTTTTCCCTTAAGGACCGCAATCTGGTCGTATATTTTATAGTTCCCGGCTGGTACAATCGATTCAATAACCCACTCTCCTGCAAATGTGAAAGGAACCATGATCTTGTGTTGCAAAAGGTTTTCCTTCACCTCTCCCAGCCAGTTTCCCGCACTTACAGTGGCTCCATTTTTCATCAATGGCTTGAATTCCCACTTCTTCTCTTCATCGAGAGGCTTTGTGTATTCACCACGGGTAAGAAAAATCCCTTCCATGGCATCCAGATTGTTTTGTAATCCGTCGTAATTCTTGCTCAGAATGCCGGGGCCAAGTGTTACCTCAAGCATTTTTCCGGTAAATTCAACATCCGCACCAGTTTTTAATCCCCGCGTGCTTTCAAAAACCTGAACATAAACTTTATTCCCTGTAATTTTTATCACCTCAGCCATAAGACTGATTTCTCCATACTTTATCATGCAAATCTCATTCTGAATAACGGGATCTTCAACATCTACTATTACCAGGTTTGCTATAATACCAATTACTTTCCCGCGTGTCTTCATGAATTTTTTATATGTAATTTGAATGAATTAATATATTTCTGAGCTTCTTTTCTCCCGACTTTCTATTAAGTGCTGACCATCTATCTATAATTAGCATTTGCAGCAGGTATCCCAGTACGCGGTCGATAGAGAAGTTTCTGAATAGGATCATCTCTTCGATTACGTTCCATCGCAACAGATCAACTCTTTTTTCTTCTTCCGCAAAGGAGGGATTCCCTGTGAAAGAGATGATTTCGTCGAAGTGTTCGAAATCGTGATCTTTCACGATGTTTTTTCCGGGATTATTATGAAGATGCTGTGCATGGGATGAGTCGCCTGAAATAAACATTTGCTGATCAATCTTGTGCTGTCTCGCTTTTATAAAAGTTAGAAGATTATTCAGATTGTAGTCAAACTCGATAAAACGCTTTAAAAAAGTGCAGCCATTGGACATAATGTAACCATAGAAACCATTTTCCAGTTCGTGACTAATCTGACTTGCTTTAACCTCTCCCATTCCGTCGCCATACTTCAGCAGAACTTCAGCCATGTAAGGGGGAATTGATCCACCCGAACTGCCTGTTTCCTGCTGGAGGTTGTCCCTGTCATTGAAATCTTCAGTAGTAAAATTACCTGCACTTTCAGGATTGATTTCCCCTGTTTCCAGGTACTTGATGATATTTCGGCGATCATGTTTTAAGAACAGTAACCGTACCTGAAAAAAATCATCCTGATGAAGGTGCTCCTCAAGATAGTTTCTGAAATCCGGGATGGATATCCAGGTCTTTGTATCTTCAGGAGAGATATTTGGTAACCCGGAAATTAAATATTGATATTCTCTCTCCATCATAGTGATTTGCCTCCATATAAGAAGTCCAGTGTCTGAGGTTTGAAATATTCTTTCAGGAATATCTCAAAAGCTTCATCGGTGATATTAATCTTGTAATGACCGTTTTTTGGTTGAATTTCAAATCCTTTGCCTGAGCCATTGTATTCCCTCAAACTAAGTCCTTGGTTCATAATCCTTCCTGATTTTCCTCTCAGATAGACATCCATCTCCGCCATATGGTCCTTATGGAGCATCACCTGCAATTCACTGTTTTCTTTATCCGGGTTCCAGTTTTCGACAAGTGTTTCCAGTAGTTTTCTGATAAATAGCTGGTCATCGAATGCCTTGCTCAGTGGCTCTTTCAATACGCTTGCCTGAATTAATTCACTTATCTCTTTCCTGAGATTCATGATGGCCTGTCGAGCTGATAGGCGTACTTCCGATTCGATACGACGGGAGATATCCTCTGCTTTCTTTTTTGCTTCATCCAAAATTGCCTCAGTTTCTTTTCTGGCATCAGCAATCACGGCCTCGGCTTCACTCTTTGCTTTCCGAATGATTTCAGCTCTATCTCTATTCGCTTTTTCAACACCATCGCGATGAATCTTGTCTGTAAGCTCCTTTATTTTGTCATGCATTGTCTTATAATTTAATATATGATTTGACTTGCGGCTTTATTTCATTTAATAATCTGTTGGGAACAGGCTTTATTATCCCCTCCAACAACAACTCTCTTCTTGGCACTACACTAAAAACAGGTAGTGTGCAATTATGTATCAGCTCCTGCGCAAAGCTTCCGAGGTAATTGTCGCGCAACGCCGATTCCTTATGTGTCATGATCAGCAGAATATCTGGTTTTATCTCAGCTGCATGATCAAGCACTGCCTGTTCAGGTGATTTTTCCGAATTCCGGAGAATTACTTTTGACACTTCAATACCTTCATCCCTGATCTGATCCTCTATCTCTTTGCTCTTCTTATAGGCGAGGCTATCTTTTAAACTGATATTTGTATTCAGTACCGAGACCAGGTGAAGTTTTGCATTAAATTTTTTTGCCAATGATATGGACCATGCTACTTTATTGGTATTCACCTTAAAAATATCGACAGGTATCATGATCTTATTTATCTTGTCTGCAGTTGGTGCTGAAAATATTGTAAGCACCGGACAAATTGCATCTGCAATAAGCCTATCGGCATTTTCTGTCTTCAGGTAGCTAAAGCGGCTTTTCAGACGTTTAGCTTTCTTAATAATAATCAGATCACATTCCAATTCTGCAGCAGATTTTAGAATCTCTGTAACAAGTGTTCCTTTTACAACCCTCAGGGTCACATTGTCAGGTAATTCACCATTAAAGAAGTTTTTTACCAGCTTTTTTAATTTTTGTTTCGCTGCTCTCTTTCTCCAAATTTGTTTTTTTGGCTTCAATAGTTTATGAAAAATGGAATATTCCGGAATGATATTCAAAAGGATAATCCCCGATCCATATACTCTGCTAAAGTGCAAAGCCTGCTGGAGGGGAATATTCATATCTGAACTTAGTGGCACCGGCACCAATATTTTTCTTAATTCCTTATGTGCTTTTATCATTTTTTTTTGTCTTTATGCTGAAAAAGCCTTTATTGCAAGGTCATAGAAAGTGTGTTCAAGAGTATTTATGCTGAAATCTGAACCATTTAGCATATTTGAAAAATGCGCTGCAGTATCCTTGTTCATTTCAATTCTGTTGCCATTATCGGTAGTAACTATCTCCAAATGGTTCTCATCCTGTCCCGATTGATCAACCAGGTATCTCAGGTATAGGGGTGATACAACTTCCTCTTTATCAGCAATTATTACAACTCTTGATTGTTCCACTACTGTTACAAAACCTGATATATGAAAAATTGGCCTGGTACTGCTTTTAAGAAGTGCGTTTATCACTTTTCTGCACGATCCTTTTCGAAAGGGGTTATTTATATCGTGCCCGAGTACGATGGATATATTTTGAAGATGATCGAATTCTCTTCTTATTACAGTCTTTAAATCTCCGTTGATCGCCAGGTTATGAATACGATCAGGAGGAATTCCATATTCTTTTACCAGCGATGTTTTTATCCGAAGGAGATCCTCTTCGGCGGTATGTTTTAGCAGCTCGTCGATCTTGCGAAGCATTGAAACTGATGCAAAGGGATGCTGGTAAGTATTCAGCAGGATAATCCTTGTACGGCTGTCGAATAAAAGTTTTGCAACAAAGCGCCCCGCATCTAAAGCGCCATTCCAGCATTCAGCAGCCAGGACTACAATCTTATCGTTGCTGTTTATTTGTTCCTCATTTAGCTGAAACATGGTTCGTCATTTTTGGTTTGTACAAAGGTACAATGCCTTAGTGCGAACTCTTTACGGACTATTCCGCGACCGGATTAGGGGGAATCCTAAATCGAATAGGGAAAAACCCTACCTTCACTTTTGGCTTCAGTAGTAGTTGAAGCCTTTCGGTATGCTTCAATCTTCATTGTTAAATACTCTGAGAGGGAGTAAAAAAAATATGCAGAATAGTAGTAATTTAACGAAATTATCCATCCAGGTCAACCTGGATAGTTATTTGGACATCGGTTTTTCCTTTTTATCTGATTGAATTGAAGTTTGGAGCTGTGATACAGGGTTAAGACATGTGATAAGTCAAAAAAATGGTTATACTCCTTCTTGTACCAACTAACGTCGTTGTCGATATTCTCAAATAGATAAACTTTATCCGGTTATTAACTGTTTTAATGTTGTTTTGGATATTTTTTATCTGTCGATTTATTTTTTTTAGATGAAAAGCACCAAAAATGTATAATAGCCAGATGATTTTTATCCATTTTCCGAAATACGAGTTTGGTTTCGACTCAATTTTGGGGTATGTACAAGGATAGTTATTTTATAAACTCTTTAACAACAATAAGATGAAAGGCAGCTTCAAAACATTTCTCTTTCTGTCCATACTATCTGTCATGCTCATCGTTGCAGGAGGTTGGATAGGCGGTTTGCAAGGAGCGATCATAGCTTTTGTAGTATCCTTTTTTATGAATATCATCAGCTACTGGTTCAGTGATAAAATAGTATTGAAAAGATATAGAGCCCGGGAAGTTAACAGTACTGAAAACCCTCGCCTGTATAATATGGTCAAGAAACTTGCAGCCGCTGCCGATTTACCCATGCCGAAGGTTTATCTGATTCCTGAAAAAACGCCAAACGCTTTTGCTACCGGAAGAGATCCAAACCATGCAGCAGTTGCTGCCACGGAAGGTATCCTTCAGTTTCTTACTGATGATGAATTAGAAGGCGTCATGGCCCATGAGCTAAGCCATGTAAAAAACAGGGATACCTTAACCAGTACAGTTGCAGCAACCATTGTGGGGGCCATTACCCTGTTAGGGCAAATAGGAAGGTACGGTGCCACCTCGAGAAACAAGAATCCATTGGTCCTGATCGGATTGTTATTGCTACCCTTTGCCGCCCTGTTAATGCATATGGCTATTTCAAGGGATAGAGAATATGCCGCCGACAAAGGGGGCGCAAACATATCCGGAAAACCCTTAGGACTGGCAAATGCACTAAACAAGCTCGGTAAGGGAGTGGCTTTAAATCCAATCTCCAGCGGAAGTCAGGCCGATAGTCATCTGTTCATCGTGAATCCCTTTCATGGGGGATTTCAAAGTTTATTGAGCACCCACCCGCCCATGGAAAACAGAATAAGCAGATTGATGGAAATGTCAAAGTAGTGTAACCATTTTACATAAACTCATTCAGTAATGGAAAGAAAACAAGAATTCAAGGAACATATTGACAAAGGCTACACTTGCAAGGGCGACTTTATTATTTTGGGGGGAGCGATGCTTGATGGCGAGTGCCTGCCGGAAACCTATGTCAAAGTGCCCTTAAAGACCATTAACCGGCATGGGTTAATCGCAGGGGCAACCGGAACCGGGAAAACAAAAACCCTGCAGATCATCGCCGAACAACTTTCGGAAAAAGGAGTTCCCGTAATATTGATGGATTTGAAAGGAGATCTGAGTGGATTGGCCCAACCGGGTGAAGAAAAAGAATTCATCACAGAGAGGCATCAGAAAATAGGATTCCCCTACGAGCCCAAACCAATGCCTGTTGAGTTGATGACCATTTCAAATAGCGACGGTGTTAAGCTGAGGGCAACCGTGACTGAATTCGGACCGGTACTTATATCTAAATTAATGGAACTCAACGATGTTCAGTCAGGTGTTGTCTCCATTTTATTCAAATACTGTGATGACAACCAATTACCCCTTATTGACCTTCAGGATTTTAAAAAAATACTACAATACTCAATCAATGAAGGACAGGAACTAATTAATTCTGAATACGGGGCCATTGCATCAAGTACGGTAAATACCATCATACGGAACATCATCGAGCTGGAACAGCAAGGTGCAAATCAATTCTTTGGAGAGCCTTCCTTTGATGTGAGTGATCTGGTGCGGCAGGACCATCATGGGAACGGATACATATCAATTATCAGACTTTTAGACATTCAAAACAAGCCTAAATTGTTTTCTACCTTCATGTTAAGTTTGTTGGCAGAAATCTATTCATCCTTCCCGGAGCAGGGAGATAGCGATGTACCCAAGCTCGCCATTTTCATTGATGAAGCGCACCTTGTATTCAAAGAAGCATCAAATACACTCACCGAGCAGATTGAAACCATTGTGAAACTGATACGATCCAAAGGTGTAGGCATCTTCTTTTGCACACAAGATCCTACTGATATCCCTGATGATGTACTTGGTCAGCTGGGATTAAAGGTCCAGCATGCGTTGCGTGCCTTTACTGCAAATGATAGGAAAAACATCAAGCGAACTGCTGAAAATTACCCAATTTCCGGGTTTTACAATACAGATGAGATACTCACCTCGCTGGGTATTGGGGAAGCTTTAATCACCGCGCTGAGTGAAAAGGGAATTCCAACACCACTGGCAGCGACCTATATGAGAGCACCGATGACACGGATGGATATCCTGACTGCTTCGGAAATCAGATCTTTTGTAAGCTCCTCAAAGTTAGTTCCCAAGTACGATAAAACCATCGATGCCAGGACCGCCTACGAAATCCTGAAAGAGAAAATTGAAGAATCTCAGAAGGAAGAAAATCAGGTGAGGCTCAAAGAGGACCTTCAAAAGGCCCGGCCAAAGAAAAAGGACAATGGATTCATCGATCAAATGAGTAAAAACACCATGGTCAGGCAGGTAGGAAGGACCGTGGCACGCGAACTTGCCCGCGGACTATTAGGATCACTTGGAGTAAGCACGACCAGGCGCCGCAGGTAAGTCCTCAGAGCTGTTTCGCCTGAAACAGGGTGGATTCCAGTTCCGGCCATTGGGAATTCAGACTCTTCAGGGTCTTTAACACTTCGTTCGCCACATAATAAAGCTTTTGCCAGTTTTTATCAGCCGGCACCATGTGCCATGGGATATCATTACATTCCCGGAAGATCCTTTCATACACCTCCAGGTATTTATGGAACTTCTTTCGGGTTTCCCAATCACCATCCTTGTGTTTCCAGTGTTTCTCCTTCAATTCGATTCTTTCCCTTAATCGTTCTTCCTGGACTTCCAAAGAAACATTCAGAAAGAATTTCAGAATATGGGTGTCGTTGTGTTCTAACAATTTCTCAAAATCATTGATCAGTCCATAGCGTTGGTCAATCAGATCTTCTGCGAAATAACCCTCAACAGACGGAACCAGGATATCTTCATAGTGGGACCGGATAAAAAGCTGAATGTCCCCTTTGGCAGGAGCCGCCTGATGCACGCGCCAGAGGAAATCATGAGCAAACTCGTCGGGAGTCGGCTTTTTAAATCCTTTTATTCTGATCCCGATCGGATTGCAGTACTTCAGGAGCTCACGTGTAAGCCCATCTTTTCCTGAAGCATCCAACCCCTGAAATACTATCAGCAGACTATGCTTTTGCTCGGCGTACATTTTGTATTGCAATGCGCCAATCTCCTTGAGCATCGATTTCGTTCTTTCCTTGATTTCACTCTTTTTCCAATCTGTATTAAACGTTTGGTAATTCTCAATTTTCATGTGCTAACGTTTTTAACAAGATAAGCAATCCCGATGCATCCTCCTAAAACATCTATGGTAAGTCTTCACTTTTGGATCAAAAAAGTAACACACTTGATTTGCAAATGAAGCTTATTTTTAGTAGATTATGTGTTTCTTAAACAAGATAGCCATGTCAAAAGTAATCCTCTATTTGGTGAGTATTTTATTGACAATTATTGTTGGATCTATTCTGTTCTATAATTACTGCAGCAATTGTGGAGGCAAAAGCAGAAATTTGGAACCTGCCATTACTGACACGTCAATTGTTATCGACGATCAATCGGCGTACATAAGTGACCCTGCACCCGATTCTTCCGCTGTGATGGATTGGCAGACAGTCAGAGACCAGCTCAATGCAAATCCCCTGACCATCTATTTTGATCCTTATCAAACTGAGAGCACCTTAAATCAGAACGACATTAACTTGCTTGGAGAAATCATCGTTTACCTTGAAAATAATCCTGACAAAAGCTTAATAGTAAACGGGTATTCCGATATCACCGGTCCACGTGACCTGAATATGAAACTAAGCCAGAAACGAGCCGTTTTTTTAAAGGATTACTTTGTGCGGAATGGCATCAATACGGATAAAATCCTTTTATTTTCCAAAGGACCTGATGATCCTATCGCTGATAACAATACAATTGAAGGAAGGGCAAAAAACAGAAGAGCAGTTGTCATCATTAATTAATTATTCATAAAATATACTGATATGTCTATTACATGTTTTCTAATCCCGATTCTGGTGGGCTTGATTTGTGCCCTGCTGGGTTATCTTTTAGGCAGGATTATAGAAAGAAAATCCAAAGTATACTCCAGGCTTCGCGCTGACCTGGATGCTTGCAGAAAAGAAAATGAACAACAGCGGTCAGAGAACAACTCACTAAAAAGTGAGCTTGCCAGCTTGAACAAAAATACCATTTCAACGGAACCTGACTTTAATGCTGCTTCAGCAGCTGGCGTTTTCGGAAAAAAGATTATCAAAAATGATCTGAAGATTATAGAAGGGATTGGTCCAAAAATTGAAGAACTGTTCCACAATTCAGGAATCAGGACCTGGAAAGCTTTATCTGAAACTTCTGTTGAAAAATGCCAGCAAATACTCGATGTCGCCGGCGAAAGGTTCAAGATTCATGATCCTGCCTCCTGGCCAAAACAATCTGAAATGGCTTATCTGGGAAAATGGAATGAGCTTAAAGAGTGGCAAGATAAAGCCATTGGAGGAAAAGAATAAGTTCATTTGTCTTTTAAAAAAAACCACGGCAAGCATTATAAATTTATTAAACAGTGACATAGGAAAAACCCTAATCGATGGTCCGGTCAACAATTAGGACAGGATCAATCCAAGACAAAAACTGCAGTGGAAGCCGCAATCCCTTTGTTTCATTAGTAATTTCTATTTCTCAAAAATGTTCGTATTTTTGCGAACAAGTAAATTCTATTTTTAATGAAAAAAGAGATAATTTCTGACCGCCAAAAAAAAATTGCCAGGTATGCAAAAGCCATGGGACATCCCATTCGCATCTATGTGCTCGAGTTACTGGCAGATGAGTCCTGTTGTTACAGTGTTGACCTTTCGGACATACTTCCCATAGCAAAATCAACCCTTTCCCAGCATCTCAAAGAATTAAAAAGTGCCGGGCTGATCCAGGGTGAGATTGAGGCACCCCGTATCAAATATTGTATCAATAAGGAGAACTGGAGAGAAGCTCAGGATTTGTTTAAAAATTTCATATCCCGTTAGTTTATTTTCTTTTCTATTCGTATTTTTGCGAACAACGAATAATTAAAACACATGTGATTATGGAAATAAAGATATTGGGGACCGGATGCCCCAAATGCAAGCAGCTCGAAAAGACAGTGAAGGATTCATTAGCAGAATTGGCCATTGAAGCCAATCTATCGAAAGTCGAGGATATCATGAAAATCATGGAGTATGGGATTATGCATACCCCAGGACTGGTGATCAACGAAAAGGTTGTACTCTCAGGCAGGCTCCCCTCTTCAAATGAATTAAAACAAATACTCACTCAAAACCAGTAAACTATGAAAAAGCTAAGCTTATTTTCAGCAATCCTGATGGCATTGTTCCTGAGTGGTTCATGTTCGGCACAACCAGATCGTAATTCTGAAAAAGAAACAGTTGTTCAGGCAAATGACATAGAAGTTTTCTATTTCCACTATACCAGGAGATGTGTAACCTGCCAGGCAGTGGAAACGGTATCCGGTGAAGCAGTGAAAGAACTTTATGGGGACAGCGTTCCTTTTAAGGGATATAACCTGGATGAAACTGAGGGGCAGGAAAAGGCAAAAGAACTGGGCATTAGCGGGCAAACACTAATGATTATCCATGGTGATAAAAAAATAAATATTACCAACGAAGGATTCATGTATGCCCGTATTAATCCGGAAAAACTAAAGCAGGTTATTTCAGATCATATCACTCCGATGTTATAATCTGCCATTTCTTAAATGGAAGAATTTCTCACTAATCTTGCCGGAAGTAGTTCGGTCCCTGTTTTAACAGCCATGTTGCTGGGCCTCCTGACTGCCATCAGCCCATGCCCCCTTGCAACAAATATAACAGCTATTGGCTATATAAGTAAGGAGGTGGATAGCAGAAGAGTAGTATTTTTAAACGGGATAATCTATACCCTTGGAAGAGCTATCTCATATACCTTGCTGGCCTTTATTCTGTTCCTTGGTGCCGATCAGTTGAAAATATCCGGATGGTTTCAGCAATACGGCGAAAAGATCATGGGACCGCTATTGATTCTTATCGGGATTCTTATGCTTGATATCATCAGTATTCATTTCCCTGGATTTTCCAGATTAAAAAATCGTTTTCAGAAAAAGGGAGAAAAGGGTTTCTGGGATGTGTTATTACTCGGAATCATATTTGCCCTGGCTTTCTGTCCATTTAGCGGTGTACTTTATTTCGGAATGCTGATTCCCATGACCATCACCAGTGCTTCCGGATTATACCTGCCGGTGGTATTTGCCATAGCAACCGGAATCCCGGTAATCATCTTTGCCTGGCTTTTGGCTTATACGGTATCTGGCGTGGGCAGACTTTACAACAGCGTGAGGACCTTTGAGGTCTGGTTTCGGCGGTTTATATCGATCGTGTTCATCGGGGTCGGAATTTATTATGTAATCATTATCTATTTCTAAAAAATTTGAAAAAATAGTTCGTGTTATTACGAATAGTTATCTAATGAAATAATGATAGTCCATGGAATGGAAAAAAGAAATTAAGATACTCTTCTGGATGGCCCTGGTGTTTGTGGCTGCATTTTTTATGCCGCTGGAGTACGCCAGGTTCAGGGAAGCCATCATGGCCATGTTTGACCTTACACGCTGGTATGCCCGTGAACACGTTATTCTCTGCCTTTTACCGGCATTTTTTATTGCAGGGGTAATATCCGTATTTGTCAGCCAGGGTGCGGTAATGAAATATTTCGGTACGCAGGCGAAAAAATGGCTTTCTTACTCCGTGGCTTCAGTTTCCGGAACCATCCTGGCGGTTTGCAGCTGCACAATCCTTCCGTTGTTTTCAAGTATACACAAAAGAGGTGCAGGTTTAGGACCGGCCATTGCATTTCTTTACAGCGGACCAGCCATCAACATCCTGGCCATTATCCTCACGGCCCGGATCCTTGGGTTTGAAATGGGAATTGCACGGTTAGTGGGGGCTATCGTATTTGCCATTGTAATAGGATCGATCATGGCCCTTATTTACAGGAAAGAGGAGAAGGCTAAGAGGGAAGAACAGATGAATTTTTCTGCAATACCGGAAAAAAGGCCCATGTGGCAAACAGCGTCCCATTTTTTTATTCTGGTTCTTATTCTCGTATTCGCCAACTGGGGAAAACCCGGCGAAGGAGTGACCGAAGGAGGCTGGTTCTGGATCTGGTCCAATAAGTGGATCATCACCTCTTTCTTTGCCCTCCTGCTGGGTTTTTCCATGATCTATATCCTCAGACTAAAATGGCAACATGTACTGGCTGTAGGGATCATTATTGCTGCAAGTGCATTTCTCTTCTCAAATCCTGCGATTCCGATGGTTATCGGCATGGCCGGTCTGGCGGTCATTACACTCATTGACAAAAAAGATCCGGAAAACAGGGAATGGACGCTTGCTTCTTGGGATTTTGCCAAGCAGATCATGCCATTACTGGCTGTCGGGGTACTGATCGCCGGGTTTTTGCTGGGATCCACGCATGATGATGTTTCCATGGCAGGGATCATTCCAAATGAATGGGTGGGAAAACTGGTTGGGGGAAATTCACTTTTCTCAAACTTTTTCGCTTCCATCGTCGGCGCATTCATGTATTTCGCTACGCTGACAGAAGTGCCCATATTACAGGGGCTTATTGCCGCCGGAATGGGGAAGGGACCTGCATTAGCCCTCTTGCTGGCTGGTCCGTCCCTGTCCCTGCCAAATATGCTGGTAATTCGAGGGGTGATCGGTACTCAAAAAACAGTTGTATATGTAGGATTGGTTGTCTTAATGGCCACTGTTAGCGGACTGATTTACGGAATCATATAAGAGATGAAAATATTGCTCCTCATTACCACAATTGGATCATTGTTGTCTCTCTGGAAAGATCGGGGAAAGACCGTGGAGGGGTTGAAAAAAGGAGTGTGGATGTTTTTACGGATTTTACCGCTTATTCTCTCCGTAATCATGATTGTAAGCGTTGCTCTGTATCTGTTTCCAGAAGCTAAACTGGCCGATTGGTTTGGAGAGGAGAGTGGAGCTGCCGGATATTTGGTAGCTGCCCTGGTTGGCTCTGTTTCACTGATACAGGGATTTATAGCTTATCCGCTAGCAGGGGTATTATTACAATCCGGGGTGGGATACCCGGTCATTGCCGTATTTATAACCACACTGATGATGGTTGGTATTATGACACTTCCGGTTGAGGCCAGCTATTTTGGGTGGAAACTATCACTCCTGCGAAATGCGTTGGCCATTGGCTTTGCAGTGGTTATCGGACTGACAATGGGACTGATTTGGAATTTGGTTTGATGTATTCAAGTAAATGCAGAAGATTATAATTAAAAACCGTGTGTATTTCTTAGTGATACTGATTTTCTCAGTCTTTATAATTTATTCCTATATCACAGGCTACAGTCCTGGAATTGAGATAGCTGAGGGGAACTTGCTTGTTTTTCTGAAACAACTTTTTACCCTGTTACCACTGATGTTCATCCTTTTGGGTTTATTTGAGGTCTGGGTACCCAGGGAAAAGGTTCAACAGTATATTGGGAAAGGTTCGGGGATAAAAGGAAGTTTGTTGGTTTCATTGCTGGCTTTTTTGCAGGCCGGGCCCCTGTATGTTGCATTCCCTGTGGCATACGCACTCTGGGAAAAGGGGAGTTCAAAGTTTAACATTTTCCTCTACCTGGGAGCATTTACCACCATGAAAGTCCCCATGCTGATGTTTGAAATTGGTTTCCTCGGTGTGAAATTTACCCTGTTGCGAATAGGCCTCTCTCTGCCAGCTATTATTGCAATAGCATTTATCATGGACAGGTCTGCAAAATCAATTCCGTTTAAAGAAAAGGTGTGAAATGAAACGACTTTGATACGGGTTTCTACATATCGAAGCAATCCCCTGATGCAATTTCACCTGGTGACTGAAAAATATACCGGCATAGAGATCTATGCTGCACATAAGCAACAGGGAAGTGCAGCCAGTTTGCTTCCGCACTGGGTTATAAATTCAAGCTGGGTAAAGCCCAACCATAAAATGATATCCATATGAAATTCAGAACGCTTTTTCCAATGATTATGATGATCCTGGTCCTGGGATCCGTGATCGTAACCGTTGCTGTAAAAACAGAATCAGAAAGTTCACCACTTCAAATTTCGGAAGGTGAAGCCACTTCAGTGCTGGGTGTTTGTCCTCCATTTTATCTGTTAACCCAGGAGGGAGACACCATTAATCCTCATACGGGTGTAAATACCGACAAACCTTATTCTCCTAAACAGACGTGCGGGAAATGTCATGATTATGAGAAGATCACCGAAGGCTTTCACTTTCAGCAAGGTAAAGATGAAGCAGCATCAGACAGTCAGGTTGAAAGGATGCAGTGGGTTTCATCCCCGGGCAACTATGGGGGGTCCTGGTGCTCACCTGCCCCGCTTTATAATTATCTGTCAGAAAAAAACAATACTGAGCCGGCCATGATCGATATGACCTCCTTCGACTTTGTAGTTTCTTGTGGCGTCTGCCACCCCGGAGGAGGATCCCTCGAATACGACAGAAACGGAATCAGATACGATAGCGCGATGAATAATCCTATGAACAATTTCATCTCAGGTGGATCGAATTATCTTGACGGAGATTATTTTAAGGCGAAGTGGGGCGAATCAGGAATTATTGAAGCCGATTGCTATATCTGTCATTTGCCCGGTTACGACAACAAGGAAAGGGTCCGGAATATTCAGAAAATGAATTTCAAATGGGCTGCCACTGCTGCCTCCGGACTTGCTGAAGTAAGCGGCTCCGTTGCATCGAATGATCCTGTTACACTCTCTTACGATAAATCGATGTTCAATCCGGACGGAACAGTTGAACCACATATCGTCGGGGAACCACGAAACGAAGCTTGTCTGTTCTGCCATGCTAAACCGGGTTGGAAGAAAAGAGGCGCAAATTTCAATATCAGGACCGATGTTCATTTACAGGCAGGTTTGAAATGTGTGGACTGTCACCCGGCAGGTAAGTCAGCCACAAACGATCTGATCAGCGGGAAGGAGGTTCATCAGATTGGCAAGGGAGATGATCCCGGGGGACTCGTGAGAGATGACCTGGACAATACAATGAGAACATGCACCGATTGCCACAACAATGGGTATCTGGGTGCTCCACTGGCAAAACACAAATGGTTGCCTCCGCTGCATCTTGATAAAATCGCCTGCCAGACCTGCCATATCCCAGAAAGAGCAGTGAAGTCAGTTCATTTTGTGGCCAGCGATGTGTTTAACCCGGGAACGAAGATCCCTTCCAAAGGGAAACACCTCTGGACCTTTTACGATCCTGAGATGAACTACTGGAACCATTACGGAGACCTGGAAATGATGGGTTACGATGACAAACCTACCTATATGTTCAGTCCTGAGCTGATAAAATACAAAGGCGTAATCCATCCGGCCAACAGGGTTCACTCATCCTGGCCAGCCATTCAGACTGATGGCAGGGAGGGATTGATGCAACCCCGAATGAGTGATATATACAAAATGTGGGCTGATCACCGTCAAGATCCGGAAAAATACCCAGGCCTCTCCGCAATCGGGGATGACAATGCAGATGAAGTAATTGAAGTTAATACTCCGGGAGAAATTGATGCATTGATCCTTTCTGTCAGTACAAAGCTGACAGAAATCAATTACCCCATGGAAAACAAAAAGGTGGTCTGGGTAATGAACAACCGGGTCTATCGTTCAGGTAATGAATTTACCGAGTTATCCATGGAGGCATGGGAAGCATCTCCCTATGGAAATGTCCATACATATAACCATGATATTTTCCCGGCCAGCAGCGCCATAGGGGTTAACGGATGTATTGATTGCCACAGCTATCAATCGGGATTTTTTACCTCCCCGGTATTGAAATATCCCTTTGACGAAGAGGGAAAGCCCGTAACTCAGCCCCAATTTGCTTCGCTTGGCTTTTCTGCTGTCCAGGTTCATTCCGGCATTTTCAGGGAAACTTTCCTGAAACCAATCATTTATGTGATGTTCATAGTATTCGTTGTTTTGTTGCTGGTTGCAGGGTTTCGACGTCTAATGAAAGATCAACTTTCTGAAAAATGGCTAAATGGGGCCAGCCTTGTGATTGGTTTAAGTGCCCTTGTGATTTTTGGACGTATCTTGTTCGACGACCCACTATCCCTTTATATGCTTCCATCCAGACTACAAGTGGATGCCAACCATTTTATCATTGGTTTGCTTATCATCCTTGCAGGTGTAATCCTGCTCTTTACCAAAACCCCGGCACCAGAAGGTGGTTTGAATATTTATATGCTTATTGTAATCATCATTTCTTGTGTCACCGGACTGGGGATGCTGCTAATCAGTCACTGGCTGGTGTATACCCTGTTTGATTTAGGCCTTGTCCTTACATTAATGGGAAGTACCCTGACATTATTTTCCTCGGTTTTCCCACGACCCCAATTTGAAATCAAATCATCACCCAAAAAACAGATATCATGAAAACAACAACTTTAGGATTTATCGGTGGCGGAAGAATCACAAAGATTTTCCTCCAGGCATTTCAAAACAAATCTCTTGGATTTAAATCTGTTCTTGTATACGAACCCAACCCGTCCGTGGCTTCCGGATTAAAAGCCCAATTTCCTGAAATTACAATAACGGGTTCGCAATTGGAGCCTGCACAACAGGACCTGGTATTCCTTGCGGTCCATCCCCCTGTGATGATGGAAACTCTGAATACAATAAAGGAGGTCGTTAAGGCAGAATCAATGGTCGTTTCCCTTGCACCAAAATTCAGCATCGGGAAAATAGCCGGATTGCTTCAAACAAAACTTATCGCCAGGATGATCCCCAATGCTACCTCATACATAAATAAGGGCTACAACCCGGTTTGCTTCCATAACAGCTTTTCAGAAGAGGATAAAAACCGCCTGATGCAATGGTTTAAAAAACTGGGCAAGACCATCGAGGTGGAAGAATCAATGCTTGAGGGATATGCCATGGTTTCGGCCATGCTACCAACCTATTTCTGGTTCCAGTGGAAAAAAATGGAGGAAATTGCCCTCCAAATGGGTTTTGAAGAAGCAGAAGCAAAAAAAGTGATCCGGAATACCCTTAAACGATCCATGCAACTCTACTATAAGTCTTCTCTCACTCCTGAAGAGGTGATGGACCTGATCCCTGTGAAACCCATCGGGGAACATGAAGATGAGATAAAAGAAATTTATGATAAACGGATTTTAGGCCTGTATGAAAAAATTCGGCCTTGAAATAATTTAAAAAGAGGGTGTCAAAAGGGCACCCTCTTCATTCATTCTCAGGATCACAAATCCCTTTGCTGAGCTCGTAAGTTCGGTTCTTAAAGTGCTTCTTTACTGTGTCAGACTTTCAACATACTTACTGTCTGGATCTTTGACCCTGCCCTAAACCGGAATATATAAACTCCCGCTTCAGCCCTTCCTCCTTGATCACTTGTGCCATCCCATTCAATTGTATATTCCCCGCTGGCATGGGGCTTGTTGCTCATAATAGTCTTCACTCTTCTCCCCTGCATATCGAAAATTTCAATCGATACTGAATCTTGCCTATCCAGTGCATAACGAATGGTAGTGTTATTTGAAAAAGGATTGGGGAAGTTCTGTTCTACACTGAAGCTATTGACTTCAAAGCTCTTTTGACCTACTGATTGATGGGCTTCCTGATAATCACCATGGCATTGTCCACATTCTGATTTTGAATCCGCATTTTTCTTGGAACCTGCTGCTCCATGACATGTCATACATGAAGCAATGCTTGCAGGTGCTACATACTCAGCTGAGAAACCGCTGCTGTAATGATCATTCAGAAGTTCTGCCGCCTTAGCGGCCACATCTCCGGTGAGTCTGGCACATCTTTCCTTCCTTTTCGGGTCATTAATGGCTATTCCAGAGGCATTGCACCATTTAGTGCAGGATATATGGCATAATACTGATCCACTTTCATTCTGTACCAATACTTCATCAGATAATGTTGTGGAATACATCCCCTGGGTTGCATAATCGTTACTGATATCTGTCGGAATTAGTGCCTGTGTATACCAGCCGCATAACTCGTTAACAAGTTGATCTGAGGAAGCTTTATCGCATACCAATGAAATAAGCGCAGCGGCACCGTTTATAGCCCCACAAATCGTTCCCCAACCTACTACGCCACCATGCCCATATACCATGATCTCATTAGGAAAGGAGGGAAATGTAGCTGGCAATTGTTCTCTTAATAAATTTACCAGGGCATTAAATGCCGCAAAGCAACACCCCTTCCCCTCTGTGCAATAATCATCATGGGCATTGATTCTAACTGCTTGTACATCGAGGGTATCATAAGGCGCAGGCCATTCTTCAACCAGGCCTTCAGCTCTTGCCTCATTGGTAAAAAGAAAGCCGGTTCCAACTGCTGCAACGCCAACACCTGTTGTGTAAGTTGCCGTTTTCTTAAAGAAGTCTTTTCGAGTAATTTTTTTATTCATACTGATTGATGTTAAGGTTAAGGTTAACAATAGGGATGAAAAAAAATAGCTCAGGCTCATTTAACTGAGCATGCAAAAGGATCTTTTGATTTGACCGCATAGGAGGCAGTTCGTAGTTCGTAAATATACGTATGTGTTATTACTTTCACAAATAAAATTATTGAATCTTACCTCCCATGCTTCAAAACATCTTCAAAACATCATTCACTTTTCATATTAAATCTTGATGTATATATACGTTATTTAAATTTATGTCGTATATTTACGTCTAATTTATAAGAAATGGTACAGGCAAAAACCCAATTATTCGATAAAGAACTGAATCATTCAGCGCGTTTATTCAGGGCACTATCCCATCCGGCAAGGCTTCGTATCCTGCAGTTCCTGGCCGAAACCAATACCTGTATAACAGGGGATATTTCCGACGATCTGCCTCTTGGAAGGACGACGGTGAACCAGCACCTGGCTGAACTGAAAGATGCAGATCTTATCACCGGCCATATTGAAGGCGCGAAGACCAGGTATTGCCTGAAAACTGAAAAAATAGTGGAGTTGAAGAATGTATTGGAAGGATTTCTCAGTTCCCTTGATTTAAATAAATACCAATGCAAATAGGATGAAAATACTAATTCTTTGTACAGGAAACAGTTGCCGTAGCCAGATGGCCCATGGATTTTTACAATCATTCGACAGTCGCCTTCAGGTGGCCAGTGCGGGTACCGAAGCCTCGGGTAAATTAAATCCAAAAGCGGTGGAAGTGATGAAAGAAATCGGTATCGATATCAGCCATCATACCTCCGACCAGGTGGATATGTACCTGGAGGACGAATGGGATTATGTGATCACGGTGTGCGGCGGCGCGAACGAAACCTGCCCTGCATTTCTGGGTAAAGTCAAAAACCGGCTGCATATTGGTTTCGATGATCCGTCGCATGCAACTGGAACTCCGGAATTCATCCAGAGTGAATACTACCGGGTACGTAACGAGATCAGGGAATCCTTTTATAAACTTTATATGGAACAAATAAAAACCAAATTATGAACCCCGAAAAATTAAAACTGATTGTTCAGGAAAAATATGCTGAAGTCGCTTCACAAAGCAAAATTCAAAACCAGTCATCCTGTTGCGGTAGCTCCGGATGCTGTGACGATATGGATTACTCGATCTTCAGCGATGACTATAGTAAGCTTGAAGGATATAATGCGGATGCTGACCTGGGACTGGGATGCGGTATTCCTACCGAATATGCAGCGATTCATAAAGGAGACCATGTGTTGGACCTGGGATCGGGTGCCGGCAATGACTGTTTTGTGGCGCGGACCCTGGTGGGTGAAACAGGTACGGTCACGGGTATCGATTTCACCGATGAGATGCTGACAAAGGCGAATGAAAATCTGATGAAGACCGGATTCAAAAACATTCAGTTTGTGAAAGGTGATATCGAGGAGCTGCCTCTTCCGGACGATCACTTTGACGTTGTGATCAGTAATTGCGTACTGAACCTTGTTCCTGACAAACAAAGAGCTTTCGGCGAGATATACAGGGTGTTAAAACCAGGGGGGCATTTTTGCATTTCCGATATAGTGATAACCGGTCAACTTCCTGAAAAGCTCAAGGAAGCAGCAGAAATGTATGCCGGTTGTGTTTCCGGGGCAATACAGAAGGAAGAATACCTGGATCTCATTCAACAGATGGGATTTCATCAGGTGGAAGTTAAAAAAGAGAAGGAAATCGCCATTCCCAATTCAATCCTGTTGAACTACCTCACAATGGATGAATTGCGAAACTTCAAAAAGAACAGGATCGGGACATACAGTGTCACAGTCAATGCAGTTAAATAATTCCCCTTTCCATGAAAATCGGAATCTTTGAAAAATACCTGACTCTCTGGGTGGCGTTATGTATCGTTGCAGGTATTGCCATTGGTCATTTTGCAGGAAGCAACATGGAGATATTGAGCGACCTGGAGCTGTTCAACGTGAATATTCCGGTTGCGGTTCTGATCTGGCTGATGATCTACCCGATGATGCTGCAGATTGATTTTTCCAGTCTCAGGAAGGTGGGACGGCGTCCCAGGGGATTGATCCTGACCCTGGTGGTCAACTGGCTGATCAAACCTTTTACCATGGCATTTTTTGCATGGATATTTTTTACAAAACTCTATGCTGCATTTATTTCCCCGGAGCAGGCAGGTGAATATATTGCAGGTGCAATCCTGCTCGGAGCGGCACCCTGTACCGCCATGGTATTCGTTTGGAGCTACCTGTCAGGCGGTGATCCGAACTACACCCTGGTACAGGTATCTGTCAATGACCTGATCATCCTGGTGGCATTTGTTCCCATCGTTGGATTATTGCTTGGGATTACCGACATAAAAATTCCTTATGACACGCTTGTGGCAAGTGTGTTGATTTTCGTTGTAATCCCGCTGGGGGCAGGGTACCTGACCCATAAGATATTGATTCGCAGAAAGGGAGAGGAATGGTTTAAAACCGTATTCCTGCCAAGGTTCCGCCCTGTTTCTATCATTGCCCTGCTAAGCACCCTGATCCTGCTATTTGCGTTCCAGGGTACCACGATCCTGGAAAAACCCCTGATCATACTCCTTGTTGCCGTTCCCCTGATCATCCAGACCTATTTTATCTTTTTCATTACCTGGTTCGGGGGAAGGTTCCTGAAACTTCCCTATGCCATCTGCGCTCCTTCCTCCATGATCGGGGCAAGCAATTTCTTTGAGCTTGCTGTTGCTGTGGCTATCGCACTATTTGGACTTCAATCCCCTGCTGCAATGGTAACAGTGGTGGGAGTCCTTGTAGAGGTTCCGGTGATGCTGTCATTGGTGAGACTGGCAAACAAATGGAAGTATTAGAAGGTCCATCCATCAGAACTGGTCTTCGTAAACCAGTTCTCCACCGCCATCGAATAGCTTGACATAGTTGATCTCCCCTACTCCCTTGAATTTAAAAACCAGTCCCTTCACCTCGTCCAGCGGATCCGTATATTTGACTGAATAGATCTCCTTCCCTTCCAGTGAGACATGGATCCGTTTGTCACGAACCTCGATGGCCACCGTCCGCCAATCGGAAAAGTCCTGGTAAAAGCTATCCATGTCCTGGAATTCTCCGTTGAGTAGTACATCTCCGAACTCGGCATTGAGCATGGAAGACGGACAGCCTGGTTTCACAAAATCGAAACCCACCCTGCCGTGAAGGTTGATAATCTGTATGGTCGATTCAAGGCAATCACTAAACAACGAATCCGGAATGTTCCTCAGTTCGGCTTCCAGCTTCATGTTGTCTCCCAGGATGCCGAATTCCCTGATGTTCCTGAACTCCAGTACATTGTCAAAATCAGGAGAGGTATTGTTGGCAATTGTATCCGGGTGGTAGGCCAGAATGCCTGGCCGGTGGCTGTTGTCGATTCTTCCCACATGCTGCCCGTTAATCACCCCTTCCCATCCATTGGTGATCACATGGATCCGGATGCAGGAGATGCGCTCACCGTTGGCCAGGATTTTGACCGAATAGTGGTCCGGGAGCTCAAAATCGCTGGTAAAATAGTGGCGATTCTTGTTGATGGGAATAATATCCCCGTCTTCATAAAAATTTTTATTGATAAACAAGTTGGTGGAATTGATCTTGCTTACATCGTAGTAAAAGGTGACACGCTGGGGTGCCGTACCAATCACGTAATTGGAAGTGAATTCCACCTGGTTCGTATGGAACCACTGCTTGATGCGCGGATAGAAGAGGAGGATGGCCACGAGGGCCACCCCCAGGAGCAGGATGATGTAGGTCCAGACACTTCGGATTGCTGAGTGCATGAAAGAGCGAAAATTTGTCCTGGGTTGCACTTTTTTGCCATTGGTAATCCTGCTGCCTGTCTGCTGATTTTTGAAATCTTCCCAGTCTTTATACCCAAGGAATATGGACAAGGCATTCTTGGTGGCTGTCTGCGGCTTGTAGCCTTTATAATTGCTGCAAAGCCGGCGCAGGGTGCGTGTGCTCAGGGTGATCCCGGATGCTTCCTTCACTTCAAGACTCAACCGGGAGTAATTATAGGTGGTCCAGTCCTTCCTGGGCCCCCATTGAAACTGACCTTCGATCAGATTCAGGCATTTTTTAATGTACTCATGCTCCTGTGTCATATCCCGGAATCCCTTTCCTGAATCTGTAAAGATATAAATTTACGGAAATTTACTCTGATCCAAAATTCATACAAATTTGTATTTTTAGCCGGACCATTGGAAGTTTATCGCAGCCGGGAGTCCTGAAAGCGTAAGGAGCAACATATGGTGGAAGTAACTGGTTTTAAAAATAGAATATGATCAAAGAATTCCTGGGCATTGATATCGGTGGGACCTGGATAAAAGGGGCACTTGTAAACGAAAGCTTTTTTAATGAACCCTGGGATATCCGGAAAGAAGGGCTGCATGCAGAGAGAATTCACAGTCCTTTAAAAGAGAATTCAGACCTGTCGAAATTCATAGATTCACTTTCGGAGCTTATCGACAGGTTAAAACCGGGCAGCCGGAGTATCGCGGGGATCGGGATATCGACCGGGGGAATAGTCAATTATCAGGGCACAAGGGTTACCAGGGCTGCCACCTATCTGAACGTGTTAAAAAATGATACATGGAAAACAGAACTTGAAAGGCAGTTGGATTGCACCGCAATAATCATTAACGATGCGGATGCTGCGGCCATTGGTGTTGCCGAATCAGGGATACTGTCAGGCAACAGATCTGTGGGGATCATGCCTGTTGGCACCGGACTGGGATTTTCCATCTGGAGGAACGGGAGAAGATGGAGGCCGGGGAAGGTATTGAACCTGCTGGGGAGCATCCGGTCTCCGTCGGGTTCTTTCAACGAGATAGCAAGCGCATCAAAGATAGCATCCGGAATCCCGGGGAAGGATCTGACCAGATTATTTTCCCAGGATAGCTACAGGGATGCCAGGGGTCAGTATATCAAAGACCTTGCTGATATCGTCAATACAGCTGCCATCATGTACGGTCTTGATGAAGTGATGGTTTGTGGCGGACTGGCCGATGCAGTAACCCGGTGCGGTTATCCGCTGGAAGCGGAGCTGAACTCATTCCTCTCTGTTCCACAGGTGGAACTGGAACGGCCTGTTCATACCAGGGTATTGACGGAGGGCAATTCGCTGCAATTGATTGGAGCCGTCACCCTTGCATATGGAGAATATCAGGCACGGTCGAAACAGCTTATAAAAAAGTATGATGCGATCAAAACAGAGATCCCCTACCGGGAAGATCTTCAGCTGCAGGACTTATCCACTTCAGATCTGATCGGGATCCTCTGGGCGGCTGAACAGGAAGCCGGTGAAAAGCTCAGCATGAGTCTGCCCGTGATCGGAGAAGTGATTGACAATATTTCGGAAAGGATTGGAAAAGGAGGCAGGATCATCTATATCGGGGCCGGGACCAGCGGACGGATTGCCGCGATGGATGCCGTAGAAATACCGTGTACCTATGGGTTCCCGGAGGACCGTATCATTTGTCTTATTGCAGGGGGTATAGCAGATGCATCCATCGAAATCGAATCAGATTTTGAAGAGGATGCCAGTTCGGTGCCTGAGATGCTGCTGCTGAATATCCAATCCAATGATGTGGTGATCGGCATATCTGCAAGTGGATCTGCCTATTACGTACAGTCAGGACTGGCCTGGGGAAAGCAAAGGGGTGCGTATTCAGTCCTTATTCAAAGTGATCCTCCGGATGGCGCAATACCCTATTGTGATATCACAATACCCCTGCACTCCGGATATGAGGTGGTTGCCGGTTCAACCCGGATGAAATCAGGGACTGCCACCAAGAAAGTGCTCAATTTCATCTCATCCTCGGTGATGATCAAGCTGGGCAAGGTTTCTGGTTCCTACATGATTGATGTAGCATGTATCAACAACAAGCTCATTGAAAGAGCCGGGGAAATCCTGAAGATTCTATACGGGATTGACAAAGAGGAGGCGCAACAAAAGCTAAAAGATCACCATATGCAGCTGAGCCAGGTGATCAGGTCCCTTCAAACCAAGAGAGAATGAGAACCCCCCTTGTACCGATGGTGATCATTGCCATCATGTTTTCCATCCTCGGCTTTGCGGTGGGGATCAATGCATTTTTCGTTCCATTCGTCAAAGCTGCATTCCATATCAGTTCTGCAGAATCCTACCTGGTTACCACGGCAACGTTTTCAGCATTCGTGCTATTTGGGTTACCATCCGGATGGATCCTCCAAAGAGCGGGCTACAGGAGATCCATGCTGTTCTCATTTATTGTAATGGCTTTGGGGATGTATCTGATTGCCCCTTCGGCACAGCTGAAAAGCTTTCCCCTGTTCCTTTTTGCATTATTCATGAATGGCACAGGTCAAACATTACTGAATACAGCGGTTAATCCTTACATCACCATCCTCGGACCTGTGAACAGTGCGGCCCGGAGGATCAGTATCATGGGCATCTGCAACAAACTGTCATTCGGGGTTGCGCCTGTGGTTCTCGCCTTCTTCATGGATACCAGGGATGTTCAATTAAGTGATGCGATCATTCCGTTCTATTATATCGCCGGCATTCTGATCATCCTGGGGATACTCACCTATTTTGCACCACTTCCCGAACTGAAAGCCGCAGGTGAAGAAACAACCGATCCAGGAAAAAGCCTCCCGGCACAAACGAATCCCAAGACCAGCATTTTTCAGTTCCCCCATCTCCTGCTTGGTGCCCTTGCCATTTTTATTTATGTGGGAGTGGAGACCATTGCGCTGGTCTCCATCATTGATTATGCGATCGAAATAGGATTGCCGTCGCCCGAGAAGTATACTCTCTATACTTCTGCGGGGTACATACTTGGATATTCTGCAGGTATTGTTCTGATCCCAAGGATATTATCACAGATCTACATGATGAGGATCTCTGCCTTGCTGGGAATTGGATCATCACTATTGGTCGTATGGTTACCCGGAGAGATTTCCATCTATTTTGTAGCCGTCCTGGGAATCGCCAATTCAATGCTCTGGCCGGCCATCTGGCCCCTTGCCCTTGCGGACCTGGGCAGATTTACAAAGACGGGCTCCTCCCTCCTGGTCATGGGGATTGTTGGCGGAGGTCTTCTTCCTCTCCTGCTGGGTTTTTTAAAAGATCATTTTACCTACCACGAGGCCTACTGGATGCTGGTGCCTTTGTACCTCTATTTCCTTTTTTATGCACTGAAAGGATATAAGCTCAGGTAAGAAAGGGAGGTTATCCTTCAGAGAATGGTTTTTTTTGTAGATTTTTCATAAATTGTATGATCTTTCACCATCGACATGCAAGCCGTCTATGACCTGAATGATGTTCCTGCCAATGCAGGAGAAGATGGCGGGCTTGTGAGATTTATTCCCCATTCCGGACTTTTGATCGCCATGTTGCTGCTTACTTTTAGCTGCCAGAAAGACAATGGAGGGAATCCTCCGCCTGAACCGGAGAACGAATCCCGCATAGAGGGCAGAGTGATCCATTCCGGTCAACCCCTGCCGGGGGCCAGGGTAAAGATCAGGGCTACCGAAATATGCACCGTTACCGGCCAGGATGGTTTATTCAGACTGAATGTACCGATCCAGATGGAGACAGTAACCCTGACCGCCTGGAAAGAAGGATACCTGATAGGTGGAGGGCAGGAATATCAGCCCGGCGATACGGGTATTATGATTGTCCTCGAACCTTTTTCCATGGCAGACAATAAAAACTACAGGTGGGTCAGTGCCCATTCGGCATCCGGGGAATCCCTGAACTGCGAGAATTGCCATTCTGATCCCGGAAGCCGGGCGGGTCTCCCATTCGATCAGTGGAAGCTGGATGCCCATTCCGGCTCTGCCACCAATCTCCGTTTTCTTACCATGTATGCCGGAACCGATGTGAATGGGAACACAAGTCCTGCCACAGTCTACATGAACCATCCGGAATATGGCCCTGTTCCCCTGCCACCCGACAGGGCCATTCCTTATTTCGGGCCCGGCTACAAGCTCGACTTCCCGGAAACGGAGGGTAACTGTGCAGCCTGTCATGCACCCATGGCCGCCATCGACGATCCGTATGGTGCTAATCCTCTGGAGCTGAAAGGAACAGAACTTGAAGGGATCTCCTGCGATTTCTGTCATAAGATCGTAGAGGCAAGGTTAAACCCGGAATCCGGCGAGCCGCATCAGAATATGCCCGGGGTCCTTTCTTACCAGTTTGCCAGACCGCCGGAGGGGCATCAACTCTTCACCGGTCCTTTTGATGATGTGGCACCGGGTGAAGATACCTGGTCACCCCTACAGAAAGAAAGCAGGTACTGCGCCCCATGTCATGTCGGATACTTCTGGGGTGTGCGCATCTATAATTCTTACGGGGAATGGCTGGAGAGTCCTTACAGTGACGACTCTACCGGGAAGACCTGCCAGGACTGCCATATGCCGGTGGGATCGGCAGACCGCTTTGCCACCGCAGAAGCAGGCGGATGCATCAGGGACCCCAATGGAATAGGCACCCACCGGATGATGGGGATCAGGGACGAATCCTTTATGCAGAATGCGGTTTCCATGGTTGCCAGCGCTTCCTCCCGGGATGGGCGGATTGATCTGCATGTGGAGATCACCAATGACAACACCGGTCATCACATACCCACCGATTCTCCCCTCCGACACCTGATCCTGGTGGTACGGACATCAGACAGCCAGGGTGATACCCTGCGCAGGCTCAGCGGTCCGGTATTACCCGATTGGTGCGGACAGGGCGATAAGGATGAAGGTTACTTCGCGGGTCTTCCCGGGGAGGTATATGCCCGGATACTCAGGGAGCACTGGACCGAAAAGGAACCTACCGCCGCCTATTGGATGCAGACCATGGAGGTCAGCGATAGCCGGATCAAAGCCTTTGGTACAGCGAGGGCT
>JAWOHR010000133.1:0-4174 GCA_046485075.1 Bacteroidales bacterium | reverse complement strand
AATATAATTCGTAATCAGCTTCAACGGCGACTTCCACCTCCAAAAGATCCTCTCCTTCATAGCTCATCCGTACTCTGCCAGATCCCAGATAGTCAGAAATTTCCTTAGCGGGATCATTATTTTTTAAAGGATCATGTTCATCACCTTCTATTGAACAGGAAATGGCGCGTTGCTCACAACTAGCTTCAGCTAAAGGATGCCTTATCCGTCTGTTTGTCGCAAGGAGGGAGATCGACTGAAAATTATCTTGAAACAATCCAAAAGATGAATGCGGTGAGATATTCAGGGATACTAAAGATCCTTTATCGCCATTCATAAATCCGTAATAGGATACAAAATCAAATATTGATGAGACGACTACCTCTTCGTTGTTTTCATTGACTGTAACCACCTTTACATCATCACTTAAGATATTATGACGTCTCAGATTAATATCCTGTAAGTGATCATTAAAAGGTATTCCAATCCTTAATTCATTAGGTTTATTTTCAATTATTCTATCGATTATCAAGGAATCCTGCTTACATATAAGCAGGTTACTCTCCGGTCTAACTGATTTCAGACTATTGAAATCCTCGATAAAAAAAGGTTTTAGAATTGTATCTTGGCTCAGGGCTATAGAAGTGTTGAGCAAAAATATCCAAATGAAATATTTGGGACCCGTGAAATATTTTTTAGCACAAGATCTTTTCTTCTTCATGATTAGCATTACCGAGAGTGGTAAATAAATTTAAGACTTAATTTTATATACTGCAAAAACGTGATGGCATATGCGGATCAGATTGATTTTTGATTCTCCTGAAGAATTACCAGTAATTGAACGTCGATATGGCATTACCACATCGTTAAAATATACTTTTCAAGAATGAATACTATTCTTACAAACCTTGATGTGAGCGTGCATCTTGATTTGGGTGTGTATTTGGATTTTTTCCTATCTGCAAAATCTACAACTCAAAATCCGCCTTGAATTACGGGGCTGGTAGAGTGGATACTTTGATACATATAAATTTAAGCAAGGAGGTATTCCTTAAAATCGCTGTATTCAGTGCTGATCGGGGTGGATTGTTTTTTCCTTTTCTGAAAATCAGCCAGCCGCGCAGGAATCTCCACCGGCTTCCCGATCACATCCTCCATGGTCTCGAGGAACTTGGCAGGGTGGGCGGTTTCCAGGAAAATGCCTGTATAACCGGGATTCATCTCCCTGAAACTTCTGGCGGCCTGGTACCCGGTGGCCCCGTGGGGGTCGCAAAGGTAACCGGTTTTATTGTATACTTTTCGGATAATCTCCCTGATCTCCCGGTCCGAATAACTGTATCCCCTGATATGAGAACTGATCCATGCATGATTGTGATCAAACAGATCAAGGATACGGACAAAGTTGCTGGGATCGCCCACATCCATGGCGTTAGCAATGGTGGGCGTCGAGGGGCGGGGCCTGTATTCGCCGCTGAGCAGGTAAGAGGGCACTACATCGTTGATGTTGTTGGCCGAGAGAAAGGTGTGGACCGGCAGGCCTATCTCCCGGGCCACCAGTCCGGCTGTCAAATTCCCGTAATTTCCGCTGGGAACAGAAAAGAAAAGTTTTAAATCCTCCTCCCGATGAATGGAGGTGACCTGGGCCCATGCCCTGAAATAGTAGAACGCCTGCGGGAGAAAGCGGGCCAGGTTGATGGAGTTGGCCGAGGTAAGGGTCATCTTTCCGGCGAGCTCTTTATCCATAAAGGCCTCCTTGACCAGTCGCTGGCAATCGTCAAAGCTCCCCCGGACCTCCAGTGCCGAGATGTTTCCCCCCAGGGTGGTAAACTGTTTCTCCTGGAGGGGTGTAACCAGGCCGGAGGGGTAGAGCACATGAACCCGGATGCCCGGAATCCCCAGGAATCCGTTGGCAACGGCACTACCCGTATCGCCCGAGGTGGCAACCAGTACATGGACTTCCTCATCCAGTCCGGCCGTGAAATATCCAAGCAATCTGGAGAGGAAACGGGCTCCCACATCCTTGAAGGCACAGGTGGGACCATGGAACAGCTCCAGGGAGTAGATCCCCTCTTCCACCTTCACCAGGGGAGTGTCGAAATGGACAGCCTCCTGCACAAGGGGTATTAAATCTGTTTTAGGGATATCCTCCCCGAACAGCAGGATTGACAGCTCCACTGCAATCTCCGTGAGATTCATCTCCCGGATGGCCATCAATCTGTCCCTGGTTAATACGGGAAAGGCCGATGGCATGAAGAGTCCGCGATCGGGTGCGAGCCCCTTCAACAGGGCCTCCTTTAATCCGGTTTTCAGCTCACGGTTACGGGTACTGTAGTAGTGCATAACAGGGTTTTATATGATCCGGCATCCGGCTTCACTGATTTTTGACAGGTAGAGTGAGGCGCCGATATGGTGCGTGGTGAAGTGCGCCTCCATGACCTTTCCAACCGAAGTGGCCATATCCTCACCCCGGCAGAGGCTGAATACAGAGGGACCCGAGCCGGAGAGTCCGGTGCCCAGGGACCCTGCATCCAGGGCAGCCTGGCGAAGTTTCTGAAAACCGGGTAAATGCGGCGTGCGGTAGGGCTCGGCAAAAACATCGGTCACCGACCGGCTGATGAGCCCGTAATCGGATGTGGCCAGTCCGGCTACCAGCCCGGCCAGGTTGCCGCACTGCTGCAGGGCGGTAGCCATGGGAACCTCTTTGGGAATCAGTTTCCTGCTCTCCCTGGTTTTGATCTCCAGGTGCGGATGAATCACGCCACACCAGAGGTCGCCCGGGTAGGGGATGTGTTTGATATCCAGCGGATCATACCCGCGGATCAGGATGAATCCGCCCAGCAGGGCGGGGGCAATATTATCGGCATGAACGGCTCCGCTGGCCATCTTCTCGCCCTCCATGGCATAGGGGATCAGGGCTGCTGTTTCAAAGGGATTGCCCAGCAGGTGGTTGATCCCCACTACGGCAGCAACGCAACTGGCGGCGCTGGAACCCACCCCACTACCGGGTTTGATCTTCCGGGTAAAGACCAGGTCAAAACCATCCCTGTTTCCCAGCCCGGACAGCAATGCCTGCGCGGCCACGGCGGCCACATTCTTTTCAGGGTCCAGGGGAAGATTGCAACCCGACTGATCCACCAGTACCAGTTTCCCGGTACCGTTTCTGCGGATGATCATCTCATCGCCCGGTGATTCCAGGGCAAATCCCATCAGGTCGAAACCGGGACCCACGTTGGAGACCGTTGCCGGTCCGTATACGGTGACTTCGTCGTTCATTTCAACTGCTCTAAAAGGGTGTCATTGATCTCGGACAGCGACCGGATCTTCAGATCGGCCACCGCGAACCGCTCCTGGTCATACTCCAGCGGATCGGGCATGGCCAGCACCTTCATCCGGGCAGCCTTGGCGGAGATCACCCCAAAAAAGGAGTCCTCGATGGCCAGGCAAAAAGCAGGTTCTACGCCCAGCCTTGCAGCGGTCTGAAGGTAGACCTCCGGGTGGGGCTTGCCCGGCATCCCGTTGGCTGCGGAGACCATCAGGTCGAAATGACCCGTGAGATTGTATCTCCCCATCACCGCCTCGATGTGTTCCATGGTGGAGCAGGAGGCAAGGGCTACCGGAATTTTTTTCTCCCTGAAGAAACGGATCGCCTCAACAGCCCCCTCCATCAACGGCACCTGGGTTCGCATCTTTTTCACCATCTCTCTGTCGTACCGCTCAATAAGTGATTCGGGTGATACCGAGGTGACATTAAACACTCCGCACCAGTGACCCACCATCTCCCTGGTCCGGAGTCCACGGGTTTGCGCCAGCAACGGTTCGGTCAGCTCAATTCCCAGCTCCCCGAACAACTCCCTTTCCGCCTGTTGCCAGAGGTTCTCGGAGTCGATCAACACCCCGTCCATATCAAATATCACCGCCTTTATCCCCATATCTTAACCTGACCTTTTTAAATGTTCGCAACCCTGATCACATCCGCAAAAACCCCTGCTGCCGTTACCTCGGCACCGGCGCCGTACCCCTTGACAATCAGGGGAAGCTCCCTGTAACGGTCGGTGGTGATCATGATGATGTTGTTGCTGGCCTCCAGGGGGTACGCCGGGTGGTCGGAGTTCACCTCCTCCAGCCCCATGGTACCCTTCCCCTCCTTCAGGTTGGCCAGGTACCTCCACTTCAGCCCTTTTTCAGCCAGCACACT
>JAWOHR010000019.1:0-3107 GCA_046485075.1 Bacteroidales bacterium | reverse complement strand
GATTTTTCTGACCGACTCGGGCGGATTGCAGGAGGAGTGTACCGTGCTGGGGACACCCTGTCTGACCATGCGATGGAACACCGAAAGGCCCATTACCCTTTGGGAGCACGGAGGGGCCTCTGTGCTGGTGGGCAATAACGTGGAAAGGATCCGCGAGGAGTATCACAACGCCCTTGCCAAACCCAGAAAGCCGGTCCGCCCCGAATTGTGGGATGGCCATACAGCCGAACGTTGCCTGGAAGCCATCATTAAATATACCTGATGGATTGGATCACCCTGAGCAGTTTACGGCGATTTTAGACTATCGGGTACTCTTTATAGAAATTGAGCAGACGGATCATTTCGGGTAGTAACTCATTCTTGACAAATGTCTTGGTTTTCTGATCCATCAGTTGTCCAAGACCATCCAGTAAACCCCTGGGATCTTTTTTTTCCAATGCATCCAAAATGGCTTGCATGTAATCCGGCCATGACATATTCATCCGGTTCTCCACCAGGGGAATGTTCACCCGGGTCTGCTTTTGCATGAAGAACCAGCTATCAAAAATATCCCGGTTGGCCATCGGTTTTCTGTCAAGCAGTGCACAAAGCTTGTGGGCAAACATATCCTTCTCCAACATCACCTTCATACTGATCCCTAAAAGATTTTTGGTCTCATAACTGTTCTCAAATTGTCTGTTCGACACCTCCACTTTCAGCTTACGTTCATTTTTTCCGTAATCAAGCACAACAATGGGACCATAATATTTTCGAGCTTCATCGAATATTGTTCCGTATTTTAGGATGATTTTTCTGAGCTTGGTATATACCAGCTCTTCATTTTCCGGTTTCAAGAGATTGAAGTCCAGGTCCACTGAAAACCTTGGTAAACCGTAGAAAAACATGAGTGCTGTCCCTCCTTTGAAGCCCAGATCGCTGGACAAGTCCAGGTCAGAGTAAATATCCTTCAGGATCTGGACCATTAAAAAACGATGTCTGTTCTGATCAATCATTTTCTTAGAAATTGTTTTGCCCTTTTCACCAGGGCTTTTGACTGGTAGATGGGGAGCAATTGATGGATCCGATTACTATTTAATGGGTTAATATTATCGAAATAGGTTTCGGGCGCCAGGTAGAGCAGGTCCAGAAATGCTCTTTCAGATGAGGCTACATTAACGTGGTTCTTTTCCTGACGAATACCCATAGGGTGAGTCAATACCTCGCTTTTGATCTTTCGGTATCTGAATAATCTTCCATCCACCTCAACTTCTCTTGCCAGGTAGCTGACCGATGTAATTCTGGAGTCGTACTGAAAGATCACTCCTGATTGTTGTAAAACATATTCAAGGGAGATGTAAGAGGGGGTGAAGATTTTACAGGATAGTTCTTCAGGGTCATAATCATATAAGGCGTATATCCCCTTTCTGGGGTTGGCTATTTTCCCGGTGCGTACAGCATAGTTCAATTTCTTGTTAAGCGACTGGAAATCGGAGAGCCCGGTAATCATTGCTATCTCCTTCAGCCGGAAAACAGAATTCTGTTCCCGGTACATGGCGAGGGTTATATCGTTTTCGATATTTTGGGAACTAAACATGCAAAAAAATGGTATGTATAATTCACAAAAATACAAAATTTCAGACAAAATACCTAATCAGGGGAGAGCTATCCGGGAGTTACGGTCAGTCGTCCGAAAACTCCCTGAGCAGTTTGCGGTAGGAGGAGAAGATCTTGGAGCGGGAGATGAAGCCCAGGTAATTTCCGTTTTCGGTTACCGGCAGGTTCCATGCGCCGGTTTCCTCGAACAGTTCCAGTACCCGTTCCATCTTTTCATGTCGTCGGATGATGGCAGGGGGGGTCTGCATGATTTCGCGGATTGTGGTTTTATCATACAGTTCGGTGTGGAAGATGATGTCGCGTACATCGTCCAGTGAGATGATCCCCACGAGCTCCTTTTCGTTGTTGACCACCGGGAAAAGGTTGCGCTTTGATTTGGAGATCGCCTTCACCAGGTCGCCCAGGTGGCCATCTTCGCCTACTTTTTTGAAATCCATCTCCAGCACATCCTCCACCGAGAGCATGGCCAGAACGGCTTTATCCTTATGGTGGGTGATCAGTTCGCCCCGCCTGGCCAGCCGCATGGTGTAGAGCGACTGCCGTTCGAAGGCGAGGATGGTGACGTACGAGAGGGTGGCGGTAACAATCAGCGGGATGAAGAGGGTGTATCCACCGGTGATCTCGGCGATCAGGAAGATGGCCGTCAAAGGGGCGTGCATCACCCCGGCCATCACCCCGGCCATTCCCACCAGCGAAAAGTTGTTTTCCGAGATCGCGGGAGTCCTGAAGAGGTTCACCGCCTTTGAAAGGGTGGCCCCGGCCATGCCGCCCACGAAAAGGGCAGGGGCAAAGATTCCGCCTACCCCGCCGCTGCCGGTGGTAAGTGCCATGGCAATCACCTTGAAGATCATCAGCATCAGGAAAAAACCCACAATGAAGTAGGTGTTGTCGCCGATGATCCCTTCAAACAGGGTTCCGTTAAAGAGTGCATCCGACTGACCGGTGAGCAGGGTCTTCAGGGTGATGTAACCCTCCCCGAAAAGCTGGGGCATCAGGAAAATCAGCAGGCATACGATCAGTCCCCCGGTAAGGGTCCTCACCAGGGTGTTCTTGAATTTTCCCATGGCACCCTCCACCAGGGTAGTCATGCGGGTGAAGTATAAGGAGATCAGCCCGGTAAAAACCCCCAGCAGGAGATAGAAGGGGAGGTTTCCCATGACAAAGGGTTCACTGATGGTGAAAGAGAAAACCACCTCCTTCCCCAGTAGGAAGTTGGAGACAATGGCGGCAGTGACCGATGAGATCAGCAGGGGGACAATCGACCAGGTGGTGAGATCGAGCATCAGCACTTCAAAGGCAAAGATCAGTGCGGCAATGGGAGCTTTGAAAATCCCCGAGATGGCCCCGGCAGCGCCGCATCCCACCAGCAACACCACGGTTTTGTAATTGAGCTTCAGGATCCGGCCGATGTTCGAACCGATGGAGGAGCCGGTGAGCACGATGGGTGCCTCAAGTCCCACCGATCCGCCCAGTCCCACCGTGATGGAACTGGCCACCATGCTCGACCACATGTT
>JAWOHR010000194.1:0-3911 GCA_046485075.1 Bacteroidales bacterium | reverse complement strand
TGCGTGGAAGGAGATAATGCACTTCGTTTTCAACATTGCGGACCTGCAAACCTGGCTGCAATCCCCTGGGAATTATATAAAGCCCGCAGGGATTCAATTGCAAGGGGAGACTCAACCGCTCAACGACCGAAATTATCCCTTGAATCGCAAATCCTGGATATTTCCCTGGATGAAGCCCGTAGAATGACCATGGAGGAGATTAAAGTCCGTCATTCCGAAGGACATATCATTACTATGATGTGGCACAATTGTTTCCCGACCGATGGGGACTGCTGCGACGGCTCTTCCATCTGGGCCATGGAGAACAGGCCCTCCCCTGAACAGTGGAATGAATTGGTGACCCCGGGAACCGGGCTGAATGATGCCTGGAAAGAGGGAGCCGACAAAATTGCAGGCTAC
Organism: Bacteroidales bacterium; assembly: GCA_046485075.1. Classification (GTDB taxonomy): domain Bacteria; phylum Bacteroidota; class Bacteroidia; order Bacteroidales. The sequence goes on along the minus strand of JAWOHR010000194.1, from coordinate 3,512 downwards.
CTGAAGGAGTTGCAGGAGGAAGAGATTCCAGTACTTTGGAGACCCTACCATGAAATGAACGGGGTATGGTTCTGGTGGTGCAACCAGAAAGGAGAGGAAGGCTTTAAACGTTTGTGGATCATGATGTATGATTACTTTACGAACCACCACAAACTAAATAACCTGATCTGGGTCTGGAATACAAATGCTCCCAGGGATATTCCAGGAGATGAAGCCTGGCCTTATGCTGACTTTTTCCCCGGTATAGAATATGTGGATATCCTGGCTGCTGATGTGTACCGGGCCGATTATAAGCAATCCTCTCATGATCAACTGGTGGAACTGGGCCAGGGCAAACCCGTCGCCCTGGGTGAAGTGGGTGAAATACCTACGCAGGAGATTCTGGAGCAACAACCAAAGTGGAGCTGGTTTATGCCGTGGGGCTGGATCCTGTTCCTTTCCAACGAAAATGATCAAATCAAGGCGATCTACAATTCAGATCGTGTCCTCACACTGGATGAGGTTTCCGTAGATCAAAAAGGAAGATATACGGTCCGTTAATGGACGCTTGACCATCAGGCGGTACCCTCTATTGTTTTTATGGTTCCGTCATTGCGATATTCAAGCTCTGTTACCTTCAGGCTTCTCAGCCAGGTTCTGCCTCCTGATGGTACGCTGTCGTGGTGGAAAAGGTACCATTTCCCTTTAAACTCACAAATGGAATGATGGGTGGTCCAGCCCACAACAGGTGTTAGAATGACCCCCTGGTACGTAAAGGGGCCATAGGGATTATCGCCGGTGGCATAACAAAGCAGGTGGGTATTCCCGGTGGAGTAGGAGAAATAATATTTGCCTTTATAGGTATGCATCCAGGATGCTTCAAAAAACCTGCGGCTATGATCACCTGCAGTAAGGGGTTTCCCGGTGGGATCCAGGATTACCACATCCCTGGGTTCTTCTGAAAATCCGAGCATATCCCCGCTCATCAAGGCAACCTTTGCACACAGGGCAGGTTCATGATCCGCAGGTTCCTCCCCGCACTCCTGTGCCTTATTATTCCTGTATCGCTGAAGTTGCCCTCCCCAGAGCCCTCCAAAATAGATATAGTGTTTACCATCTCTGTCTTCGAATACTGCTGGGTCAATACTGTAACTCCCGATGATGGGGTGCGGCTGAGGCACAAAAGGACCTTCAGGTTTTTCACTTACGGCGACTCCGATCCTGAAAATATCGGTCTTGTCCTTGGCAGGAAAATAGAGAAAATACTTTCCGTTCCGGTAGGCCACATCGGTGTCCCACATTTGTCGCCCGGCCCAGGGAACATCTTTAATATCAAGTACTACACCATGATCCGTAACCTCTCCATCAATGGAATCCATTGATAGAACATGATAATCCCGCATGTCGAAATGATCACCTTTATCATTTTCAGGAATTCCGGATTCAATATCATGGGATGGATAGATGTAAAGCCGTCCGTTAAAAACGTGGGCAGCCGGATCGGCAGTGTAAATATGGTCTGCCAGGTATCTTGGCCTCTTCATTCTTTTGCAGCTTTAATGATGGCCTCAACGATCGGTTTTGCCTGATATTCCCTGTCGAACAGCAGGGGATAATCGGTTCTTCCCCTGATGGGAAAGTTGTTCTTCCAGGAATGATTATCAGTCACGCCCCACATGGTAACCCGTTTGATCTTCTCCTCATGCTTAAGAAAAAGTTCAAAGAAATCCAGGTACCTGTCTTGTTGGGCTACCCGGGCAGAATCCGTAAGACCGTTTACATAGGGATTCATCTTTTGCTGGTATTCAAAACTTGTGGAAATTTCAGCTCCCATGTTCCGGACCGGAAGTGGCAGGGCGCTTATATCCATCTCTGTAATATGGACTTCTGCACCCGTTCCTGCAAATGCCAGAATGCTCTTTTCAAATTCATCAAGGGAGGGGTAATCCATTCCGTAATGCGCCTGCATACCAATGCCATCTACCCTTATCCCCTTAGATTTCAGATCATTAACAATTCGAACGACCGCTTCCCTTTTCCCCTCGTGAAACATGGAATAGTCATTATAAAGCAACTCGGCACCGGGATCCGCCTCACGGGCAAACTTAAATGCAAGTTCCACATAATCTTCTCCCATAATCTGGTAGAATTTGTTGTTTCGCCAGGAACCATCATCCTCAATCGCCTCATTCACCACATCCCAGCAGTCGACTTTTCCCTTGTACCGCCCGACCACAGTATAAATATGTGTTTTCATTCTTTCGGTAAGGAGCTCTTTGCTTACCTCATTCCCCTGATCATCCACAAAAAACCAGCGTGGAGCCTGTGAATGCCAGATCAGGCAATGACCCACCGTATAAAGATTGTTTTGCTCGGCAAATTCAATAAACCTGTCCGCAAGCTCAAAGTCAAATTCCCCTTCTTTAGGCTGGATGGGCCCGCTTTTCATACAGTTCTCAGCTACAACAGAGTTAAAATGTTTGTGAATAATGTCCAGGGATGCCGTATCGCTTCCAAGGATCTGGGGAGTATTCATTGCTGTACCCATGTAAAATTTACCTTCCAGTGCATCTTTCAGCCCTTCATCCATTGAATCTTGTGCGCTGCAGGAAGCAGTGATCACTAAAGCTGCCATAAAAAGCCAGCTGTTCGAATGTGAAATTTTCATGATGTTATTTTTTATAGTTCATAATTTTTATTTCGCACCAGTTTTCCTTCGGTCACTAAGTTCCCGCTCCAGCTGTACCTCAGTTCTCTTATCGATGGCATAGAAAAACAGGCAGGCGACTCCAACCATAAATGTAATGGTAGGAAATACACTTACCATTAATTTGATTCCATTGATTACTTCCGGGGTCTGAACCGCGGCACTTTCTTCATAACCGAATCCTGCCAGAATACCTGCCACAAGCGCCCCTCCGATACTCAGACCGGCTTTCAGTCCGAAAATCATGGCAGAAAAGATGATGGCTGTGGCACGCCGGTTGTTTTTCCACTCCGAATAGTCAGCAACATCTGCAATCATTGCCCATAAAAGCGGGATGGTTAGTCCGTAAAAGAATCCGTGAAGAATCTGTGTAACGAAAACCAAAGCGATTGATTCCGGTGAGTAGAACAGAAATGCCAGCAGGCAAAGAGCCGAAAGAAACAGACCCACACCGAATACATCTCTTTTACCAAACCTATCGGCCAGCTTCTTTGAGAAGAGAATCCCAACGATCATGAAGATGATTCCGCCTGCATTGAACACACTGAAGCCCGAGGTGGGCGCATCCTCCGGCCACTGGAATCCGTGTAACCCAATATTTGTAAGCAGGTTATTTAATCCATCTATAAAACCATTGAAGCCCACATTGTTTAAAAATGCAGCAAGGTGGGGTTCACTTAAATAGTTTTCAAAATAATAAACATATGAACCTCCCTTGAGTGAAAGGGTAATAAACACAAAAATGGTGAGGACCAGTATTGCGATCCATGGCCGGTTTCTGACAAGATCCCCCAGGTCCTGCCTGATACTTGATTTTTGTTCCGGC
>JAWOHR010000118.1:0-10957 GCA_046485075.1 Bacteroidales bacterium | reverse complement strand
CTGACAGGACAAAACATATCCCTGAACCCCGGTCAGCTGGGCTTCACACTGTGCGGAATACCGGTCATCTACACCAGGGCCAAAGAGCCACAGATCCTGGTGGAATATCATCATGGCGAGAAGGCAACCATTCCCGGCCATACCCTGACCGCCGAACTGTCATCCCTGCTCCTCAGCCGTTCCGGATCCCTTTCCCGCATCGTTGTGAGTGTTCTTGGATAGTTTCGCTTTTGTATGGACTTCAGGGACAGGCTCATAGAACATTACGGCTTTACCGAAAGGGACTGGGTGGAGACCGCCTCACGGTTCGAAACGATTTCTCTTCCGGCAAAATCACTTTTCCTGGAATCAGGGATGGTAGCAACCAGACTGGGGTATCTCAGAAGGGGACTGATGCGCTCTTTTTTCTATGATGACCAGGCCAATGACATTACCACTCATTTCTTTAAGGCGGGATCTGTGGTGATCTCCATGAAAAGTTTCAACGACCAGGTTCCAGCGAAGGAGAACATCATCGCTATAGAAGATTGTGAACTGGACGTGATCAGCTATTCAAAGATGAAGGAGCTGACAGAAATGGTCCCGGCCTGGAGGCAGATTTCAAAGGATGTGGATGAGTTCAAGTACAACCAGCTCATGAACCGCTCCATTCAGCTTCAGACCCTTACTGCCTCAGAGCGATATCAGCTTTTTATCAGAAAACAGCCTGAAATTCTCCGGCGTGTGGCCCTGCGCCACATTGCCTCCTACCTGGGGATTGACATTGCCACACTGAGCAGGATCAGAAGATCGGTCTGACTGTTTTTTTGACATTTGTCAAACAATCCTCCCAAATCCTTCCCCTAATTTTGCGTTATCAATCATCATCAAACCGTTTAAAAATGAAAATACTGATAATTGGAGCGAGCGGAATGCTTGCCGGTCCGGTGATCCGGAAATTGGATGAAGCGGGATTTGGGTTAAGGCTTTTTTCCCGTTCGGTGAAACCTTCCATGTTTATCAATGAATACGAGATTGTACAGGGTGATCTTTACCATCCGGCCGACCTGGACCAGGCGGTCAAAGGTTGCGATGCGATCCACATTACCATTTCAAATACCGATGATGTCACTGCCACCGAAGCCATCCTTAAAACAGCCAAAGAAAATCACATTCAAAAGATCAGCATGGTCTCGGGTTGTACGGTTGCTGAAGAGAACAGGTGGTTCGGCTTCACTGATAAGAAATTCAGGGCCGAACAGCTCATCATCCAAAGCGGAATCCCCTACTACATTTTCAGGCCGACCTGGTTTTTCGAATCGCTCGAATGGATGGTGAGGAACGGGAAGGCGACCATCCTGGGTAAACAACCCGGACTTTATCACTGGGTGGCGGGCGATGACCTGGGAAGAATGGTAGCCAATGCCTATGGGATGGAAGGATACGAAAATGGCATTTACTATGTCTACGGTCCGGAATCCTACCCCATGAAAGAGTTGCTCGAAATGTACTGCAGTGAAATCCATCCCGGAATAGAAAAGGTCACTGTAGTCCCCATCCCGGTTCTTAAATTGGTTGCACTGGTGACCCGGAACAGCCAGCTGAGGTTTGCATCCTCCCTTTTCTCCTATTTTCAAAAGGTAAGGGAACCCGAGGTCTCTGCAGAGGAGCTGGGAAGGCTGGGAAAGGCAGAAATTGACTTTAAAACATGGATCGCACATAAAAAAACGGGATGAGGAAAAAAGGATATACGTCGGAGCCGCGCAGGATTTAACGCTCCGGCAGATCGATGATCAGCTCCGGGAAGTATCTGAGAATTGCGCTTTAACTTTTCAATTCAATCCCGAATGCAGTTTCTCCGGGCCTGCTGGATACAGATAACAAACCGTTGTGCAGGTGGATGATCTGCCTTGAGATGTACAGGCCGATTCCGGAACCGTTTTCTTTCGTTGTAAAAAAGGGAATAAAGATTTTTTCGAGGTTCTCAGGTGAGATGGGCGGCCCATTGTTGGAAACTTTAATGTACACATTTGCGCCATCGTATCGGAAAATACCGATGCGGAGTTCGCGATCCGACGGCAGGTCCAGTAAAGCGTCTTTGGCATTATTGACCAGGTTCATCATGACCTGGCTCAGAAGGTTCCGATCGGCGACAATGCGCTTTATACCCGGATCAACAGAAATCTCCAGGTGAATGCCTGCCTGATCCAGTTGTTCCGAAAAAAGGATCCTCAACCTCTCCAGCCATTCCATCACATCAAAGGTTTCCATGACAGGTTGGGGAAGTTTGGTAATCCTGCGGTAATTATTCACAAAGTTTACCAATCCCCTTGCCTGCTCATCGATGGTGGTCAGTCCCATGATAAGCGCAGTGATCATTGTGGAATCCATTTGTCCGGGATCAACCGGACGGTTTTCATGGAAAAACAGTTTTTTGAGGGTATGTGAAACCGAGGTGAGCGGTGCCACGGAATTCATGATTTCATGGGTGAGTATGCGTATCAGGCTTTGGTAGGATTCCAGTTCCTTATGATCCAGCTCACGCCTGATATTTTCTATTGTAACAAGTTTTCGTTGTTTTTCTGCCACTTTAATCTCTATGGCCTTGAACAGGAATGTTCTTTCCGGTTCACTGCTCTGGTCACGATATGTGTAGTGATTTCCCGGATCCAGATTGCACAGTTGGTTAAAAAACAGAGGATTCCTGATCCTCATCAGCCTGGTATCGGTCGAGGCAGGTGATATCCCCGCAAAACGGGCAGCCGCCTCGTTGATCATTTCAATCTCCTCTTCCTGGTTTATTACCACCAGGCCGGTCGTTGATTGCTGCAGAATGGCATGATAATACTTTTCACGGGCTTCACTGCTGAGTCTGAGTTCCCTGATCTTCCGGTTGATCAGGTTCATCTGCCCGTGTAACTTTCTGAGAGACGGATTTTGTTCAGTTTCAGCAAAGGTGACGGAGAAATCATTACTGCTCACTGCATCGAAAAACTGGTTGATGCTCTGCTCATTCCTTCGAATATTCCTCAGGAACCAGAAAGTGGAAACAATCAAAACAAGTACCGGCAAAACCGTATAATCAGGATTGGTGCTGGTCATCATCCACCCGGTTATAATGGCCGAAGAAAGCATTGCCAACAAAAGGATGATCCTTTTCCATGCTATTTTATCAGATCCCATATCTGCTCATCTTACTGTAAAGGGTAGGGCGGCTGATCCCAAGACTTACGGCAGTGGCTGTCAGATTATTCCTGTTTTTCACAAGCGCGCTGCGTATCATTTTCTCTTCCATCTCCTCGAGGGTCATTGCTTCAATATCATTGGTCATCGCCAGACCACTTTTTCCCGGATAACTCTCGGGATCAGGGTTGCCATAATCCGAAAGAATAACTATTTTTTCCATGGCATGTCTCAACTCACGGATATTACCCTGCCACGACAGCTTCAGTAGTAACTGCATAAGGGATCCATCTGGTTTGACCGGGGGTTTATTGTATTTCCTGGCATATAAATCCAGGAAGTATTTAACCAGAAGCGGAATATCCTCGGGGCGCTCACGCAGCGCTGGCATATGGATCCGGATGGTATTGATCCGGTAGAGCAGATCCTCCCTGAAACTACCGGTGCTGACCATCTGATCAATGGATTTATTGGTGGCACAAACCAACCGGATGTTAAGTGGAATGGTCCGGTTGGATCCCACCGGTGTGATGCTCCTGGTCTGCAGTACAGTGAGCAACTTTGCCTGAAGGTGAAGAGGTATGTTACCGATCTCGTCGAGAAACAGCGTACCGCCCTGCGCCATCAGGAACTTCCCATCACGGTCCTCCATGGCCCCGGTAAATGCGCCCCTGGCATGCCCGAAAAGTTCCGATTCGAAAAGGCTTTCACTGAGTGCCGACAAATCCGCAAGAATAAAGTACCCGGATGCGAAATCCGATAACCTGTGAATTTCCCTGGCTATGAGCTCCTTACCCGTTCCATTTTCACCGGTTATCAGGATATTCGCGTTTGTCGGGGCGACTTTCTCCACCATCTTCATGACTTTCATCATCGCCTCCGACTGAAAGATCACCTCCCCTGCCCGGTTCAATTCCCGGCTAAGTTGTTTGTCCTTCTTCTTTATGCCGGTCAGTTCCCGGTTCGACCGGCTAATCCTGCAGGAAGCATGAAGGGTGGCCACCAGCTTCTCATTATCCCAGGGTTTGACGACAAAGTCCGAGGCTCCCTCTTTCAGGGCTTTCACAGCAAGGTCAACATCTCCATAGGCTGTAAACATCACCACCTCTACCAGGGGAAATTTCAATTTGATCTCTCTCAGCCAGAATATTCCCTCATTCCCTGTCTGCTGGCCGGATGTAAAATTCATATCCAGGAGGACCACGTCATAATCCATCAATTCCATTTCCGCGATCAGACGGCCAGGTTGCTGGATGGTCTTTACATGTTCGAACTCGACGGGCAAAAAGAGAGACAGTGCACTGAGGACATTGCGGTTATCGTCCGCAATCAGGATTTTCCCTGTTTTCATATGCGTGAATTACCTCCCAAATGTAATGAATTTTTACGCCCGGGTGTAAGATTTCTTTACAATTCTTTAGAGACGCTTTATAGCTAAATCATTAATATTTAACACTTTAATAAAACCGGCATATTATTGGCAAGTACTATTGAAAACAAAACCCATGATACGTGCAGAAAATCTTACCAAGATATTCAGAACTGAGACGATCCAGACATCGGCATTGCAAGAGGTCAACTTTTCAGTCGAACAGGGCGAATTTGTGGCTGTGATGGGGCCCTCTGGTTGCGGCAAATCCACCCTTTTAAACATACTCGGCTTGCTGGATAGCCCCGACAGCGGAGAGTACTATTTTGATGGTACGCCCTCATCGGGAATGAATGAACAGGGCAGAACCAGGATGCGCAAAGGCAAAATCGGATTTGTCTTCCAGAGCTTTAACCTGATCGATGAGCTGACAGTTTATGAGAATGTTGAACTTCCGTTGCTTGCCCTGCGCATAAAGCTCTCTGAAAGGAAAGAGATGGTTTCCGCGGTTCTGGATAAGATGCAGATCAATCACCGCAGGAGTCATTTTCCCCAGCAACTTTCGGGTGGACAGCAGCAGCGGGTGGCCATTGCCAGGGCCGTGGTTGCAAACCCAAAGCTGATCCTGGCAGATGAACCAACGGGAAACCTCGATTCAGCGAATGGGGAGCAGGTGATGCAGCTTATTGAAGAACTTAACACTGCCGGGACCACCATTGTCATGGTCACCCACTCGGAGATGCATGCTGCACGTGCCCACCGTGTGGTGAACCTGTTAGACGGCCAGGTCCTCATCGAACGCAGGGATCAACATTTTCACATTGCCTAATCGCCTATCTATGAAAACACAGTTTTTCACCATCTTTTTCAGGCGCAGGCTGAACAATAAACTCCTTTCAGGAATCAACCTGCTCAACCTGGTTGCCGGGTATACGGCTTTTGTTTTACTGAGCCTTTTCATCCAGTACAACCTGAACTACGATAAACATAACCTTCATTATGACCGTATATACAGGCTCCAGGTCTTCATGGATGTGCCTCTGAGTGTATCCAAACACTCCTCGAGCATAACCGCCGCACTGGGGAGACAAGACCTTCCCAGACTTCCGGAAGTGGAATGCACGGCCGTGGTCCACAATGCCGGGGAAGGAAATATAGATGGGTATTTCTTTTCGATACAAGGATCCACACCGGTACTTCTGAAAATGGGATTCTTTGCTGATCCTGCCATATTCAAGATCTTTACATTTCATTTTATTGAAGGCTCTGCGGTAAATGCACTTTCTGAGCCCAATACCGTGGTGCTTTCAAAATCAGACGCAATTAAGTTCTTTCCGCAGGGTGAAGCTGTGGGTAGGACCCTCTACATTGAAAATAAGATAGCCCTGACCGTAACCGGGGTATATGAAGATCTTCCCAAAAATTCTGACTGGAGACCCGAATATCTCCTTCCCATGCTGGACTATAGCCAGTATACAGGCAATATGGATTATGAAACCAATTACTGGCGTTATACATTCCAGGTTTATACGCTGCTTAAAGAGAATGCCAGTTACAGCGAGGTGAACGATAAAATTTACGACGCACTTAAAGATTACCGGGAATATCATCATCCCTATCTCAGGCCCTTGTCCAAATTGCATCTCAATGGTTTTTTCGAACCCACATGGATGGTTGCCATTGGTCTATTAGTATTAATTGCTGTTCTGATCCTCATTCTTACCTCCATCAATTTCATCAATCTTCAGACAGCCGATGCAACAACCCGTGCAAAGGAGATCGGGATCAAGAAGAGCGTGGGATACACCTACCGGGAACTTTGGCTGCAATACGTTGGAGAGTCGGTATTTGAAACTTTGATTTGTGCCGTTCTGGCACTGGCCATGGCCCATTACAGCATGCCACTTTTTTACAGGATCCTTGGCGACAATCTTGGATTGAAGGTGTTCACCAATATGCAGTTAATGGGGATTGTTACGGGCACGGCACTCCTGACCGGTATCGTTTCTTCGCTATATCCTGCCTACATCATATCACACTTCAACCCGGTAAAGGCTTTGAAGCAGCGATTTATCCATGTGGAACACAACGGTTTGTCTCTCAAGAAAGTTCTGGTGACCGTGCAATTCTCCATCTCACTTTTCCTGGTCATTGTGAGTTTCATCATATTCAAGCAGACCAACTATATGCTAACCAAAGACATGGGATTTAATACCAGGGATCTTCTTGTAAGTACCATTAAAACCTACCAGCATGGCTCGTTTGACCCTGTGCGGGAGAGATTGCTTGAACATCCCGAGATATCAGAGGCTTGTTTCTCCAACTATGTACCCTTTATCCTCCCGGGCGGGGATGACATGAGCTGGGAAGGGGCTTTGCCTGAGGATAAGGTGTTTGTCCGGATAAGCAACATTAGTTATGACTTCTTTGATACTTATGGAATAAAGATCGTTTCCGGCAGATCCTTTTCAAGAGACTACCCGTCCGATATTGATAAATGTCTTGTCAATGAGGCTGCAGTCAGGATTTTTGGATGGAAGGACCCAGTGGGAATGAAAATAAAATACGGCAATAGTGACCGGGAAGTGATCGGTGTGGTAAAGGATTACGTTGCACAGTCGGTGCAAAATGAAATAGAGCCCCATACCTTTCGATTAAAGGGGGATTCCGTTTCTCTTACCGGAATGTACACCATCCGGTATGAACCGGGCAAAAAGAGGGAAGCAGAGCAGATCATCCAGGATAGGTTTGAAGAATATTTTCCAACCGATGCGTTCGAATTTGAACCTTTTGAAAACCTGATGCTGAATGAATCCGCATATCAGGGCATGGAATTGTTCCGTAATATCTGCTTCCTGTTCGCGGGATTTTCCATCCTGATCTCCTCGGCTGGATTGTTCGGATTGGTATTGTATTATTGCAGAAAGAAGATGAAGGAGATCGGCATCAAAAAAGTGGTAGGCTTCTCAGTTTCCAGGCTCTATGTGAGTCTGGCCATGGAGTTCCTGACACTGATCTTCATCGGGATGATCTTCTCATGGGCCGCAGCCTGGTATGTATACAGGATTATTCCCGGAGTTGATAAATACGGTTTGCAGGTTAGCGAATTTCTGCTCGGAACACTGATTATCTTCCTCGTTGCTGCAGGGACAATAAGTTATAATATCTGGATCGCCGCCAGAACCAATCCTGCCACAATCCTGAAATATGAATAAAATTTTCTATCACTTCAGATCTAATTCCTCCGGGCTGACAGCCGGTGGCACCACATTCCTTACAGGTTTAGTGCTTTTTAAATAGGCAAATATGGCTTTCAGATCATCGTCCTTCATTTGTGTAAAGTTTTGCCACGGCATTGGAGGCAGCAGGTCTCTTGAATTCTGGATGCCTTTATACTTTCCGTCTCTCATTGCTATGATAAACTGGTCTTCGGTCCAGCTCCCGATTCCCGAAGCGTCAGAGGTTAAATTCGCTGAATAGGATATACCCCAGGGTCCCACTGCTGCCGTCAAACTCCCGTTAAACAACACCCAGTCTGAAAGAGCCTCCTTACTGACCAGGGCTGACAAGTCGCCATCAACATGTCCCGCCATGCTATTCAGTGTGTCCGGCATAGGTCCTCTTTCAGTCATAATTTTTGGCGTGTGGCAATCATGGCACCCGATGATATTCACCAGATAATTACCCTTTGCAATTAGCTCGTTTTCAGTAAGGTTATTTACGACCTCATTATTTTCTTTCTGGGGAGTACAGCTGATCAATCCAAAAATGGACACGGAGATAACCAAGATTGTCTTCATATAACTACATTTTTAGTGAAATAATAAAATACTTACTAATGGTAATCCCTAATTATGTAAAAGGTAGTAATTAATTCCTATTCTTAAACTAAACCTTTGATCAAGATAAGGAGTGCCAATCATCCACCCGGCGCTCTTATAGACTGCAATGATATTAGCTGAGAATCCTTTCACGAAATGATAACTGCTCTGCAGCTCAATTGCCCCGCCAAACTTCCCCTCCAGATCATAAAAACTTTGTTCAGCTGGTTGCTGCCATAATTGAACAGTGCCTCCTATTTCAAACTTTTTGTTGGCTAATGGCTTAAGTTCATAAATACCGTACTGAACACCAATGAAACTTTTCTGCCGGTTGTTATAATTATGAAAGGCAACCAGCTGATTCAGAGAGCGGATTTGAAATGGAACAAACAGGGCGATATCATTTCCAAAATGAGTAGGACTATATTGCGTGAACAACAGAAAATTAAAATGATCCGTAACTCTAATCCTGTTGATCAGGAAAATGGAGGGATTCAGGAAATTGAATAAGGAAAGTTGTTTTTGCCTTTTAAGATAATCCTGGCCCTCGGTGGTCAGATCACTAAATCCAATCCTCCGGTTGATCCCTTCTCCACCTGGAAATAAATCGCGCTCTGTATAGACCATATCCGGACTGAACATATCGTAGATCCAGGCAGTAAGATCTGCTCCGGCATAGTCTCGAAAATAGGGATCCTGGTCCTCATGGGGCGGAGCAAGTACTTTCACGGAATCACTGGAGGGGCTTGCTGAAAAATTGAAGTAATTCCATACGTAATATGCATTGTATAAATAGAATGGATTTTTATAGAAGGTACGTTTATGATAAAAGTCCTGAATGACATTCATCTGGGTCATAAGATTTTCCGATTGCACTCCACTTACATAGGAATACAACAGGCCGTTCACATTGTCCTGCTTCAGGGTGGTCAGCTCTTCATCGGTCAATCCGTAAACAGTTCCGTCCCAGCGATTCAAAAGCCAGTTTCCATTCAGGGCAGATAGTCCATTGATACCAAGTACAGACCGGTGGAATTCTTCATGGGTAAAGACGCCCAGTGGAATAGGGAGCTCACTTCCATAGTATGAAAAGGCCAGCCCGGCAAGGTACTTAAAACCCGCGTTGGCAATAGTTCCACCTTTGGTGTTTTTCCGGTTACGGATGATCACATTGCCTAAAGCGTCGATCCCCCAAAAACTTAAATCGTATAAGTCGTTCGATAATTCGATGGACTGTATCATGGAAGGGTAATTTCCGCTGGATTCAAAATTTTGCGGGAAATCAAGTAAAGAATAGGATAACCTAAGCTTATATTCTGCCGGTTCCTGGGCAAAAACAACCTGCATTGAAATCAGTAACAGGCTCAATGACATTATTTTTTTCATAGTTCTTATTTTATACTTAAGAATCAGAACATCAATTCAACAAAATTTATTTTGCCTTAACAATTCAATTTTGGTTTTGTTTAACGTTTAGAGCATTATTAGAAATCCGGGGCAATGTATATTATAAGCTGGCTTTTAATTCTTTAACCAGATCAACACACTCCTCACCAGAGAACAATGGTTGCATTTGTTTCATCATTTCCTGGAAAGCCTGGTGATTTTTTGCTTTAACCCCAGCCAAAAAAACGATCCTCTCCTGTTGTGAAATTGCTGGCATAAAATAGCTCAAAGCCAAAAACTTTTGATCCGGAGTGGTATAGCCATTAATCGCCTCAATGGTACTTTGCATATCCTCATTTTGACAGTATTTCAAAAAGAGCTCTGCAGTGACCGTTTCCTCATGGTTCATATGAAGAAGATATTTTCCTATAAACTCATTCAACTCTAGGTAATACCGGTAAAAATCACCTTCCTCACTTCGATTTGGGGACAGCTGATCAAGCGCTTCTTTAAGGTCTGCAATTATTCCTTCCAATTGCTGATGTTCACCATGATCAGTGGTGACAAATTCAGGATTTTGTGCCTCCAGAAGCGGAAGCTGAAATTTCTCTTCAATTTCTGCATGTAATTCGAGAAATTCAAACACCCTCCTGCCAAGCTTTTTTAAATGGTCTACTTCAGGAGTGCTTCCGGGATTTACCTTTCCGGCCAACTCCGATAATTCGAACAGGGCTTTCCTTAAGCCTTTGTGAATCCTTGCATAAATGTCTGTATGATTTGGTTTCATTTCCGAATGTGTTTTTAATGATTAGTTATATTTCATGGTCCAAAATTATAGCCCGGATGGCAATGATACTTGTCCGATCTTGCTTATCATGAAAAATTGCTGCCAGGCCGGAATTGCAACAAAATGATCCATCACTTGTTAATTTATTTAAATGTATCCGGAATTACTTAACTACATCAGCAATAACCTGGATAGCAGAATAACACTGGATTCGCTAAGTAAAGTATCCGGATATTCACCTTTTTTCCTGCACAGGAAATTTAAGGAAGAGTATGGTGAGGCTATTGGTTCATACCTTATGCGGCAAAGGATTGAAACCGCTGCCTATCTCCTGGCGGTTTCCAAATTGCCCATATCAGAGATAAAATTTCTGGTTGGCTACTCAACGGACAGCTCGTTTAACAAAGCATTCAAGAAGATCCTTTACATTTC
>JAWOHR010000123.1:0-24946 GCA_046485075.1 Bacteroidales bacterium | reverse complement strand
GTGTGCAGGGATGGCACGCCCGGTGAAAATGATGCCAGCTTTATCATGGCTTACCTTCCCTATATCAGCGGTGCAATCGTGAGTACCGCGGCCATTCCAGGAGAAAAGCTGAGAATCTGGTGGATCAATCCCGTCAACGGTTATGCCTTCCCACAGGGGATTATTGAAAATAGAGGAACCTTTGAATTTAGCAACTGGAATACGATGTTCCGGGAGGGTGAGGGCGGCCCCGACTGGGTGGTGGTAATCGATGATGCATCTGCCGGGTATGGTGCACCCGGAAGATAGTTGATCTCCCCGGTCAGATTACCTGGTCTCCTGGTTCTCCTTTGTGTGATTGACAAATTGGTCCACCTGGATGGACCCCGACACTACATCCACAAAAGGTACCCCGTTTTTCAGTCCGGCCAGTCCATAACCCGTTTCAGTGGAGAGAAAGCAGCTGAAATTAGTTCCGATCTGTGAATCGATGTGGAGGGTCCGGTCGATGGCATCATACCGCAGTCCTGTGAGTCCCTGCATCAGCGCATAACTGGACAGGGCCCGTGCATACCAGTGCCCGCATTCGTATTCATTAAATGGATTCCGGATGGTGCCATCGTAACGTTTTCTGGCAGAACGCACAATGTCGAGTCCTTCCTCAACCTCCCCCATCATCATCAGGTGTGAGGCTACCTGGTATTCGATTCCGGTCCAGACCTCATTACTGTATACAAAGGGGAGGGAGGGCTGGCCTTGTTTTGGCCAGGAACAAAGCAGCAAACCGCCTTCCCTGCCCACTGCAAATCCCGATCGCTGTGGATTCACATGGTCGCTAAGTTCGGTTTTGTAATTGTACCTGTAGACCGATTTCAAATGCTCACTTACTTTCTGCGGATCAAGGAAAAGGGGCAAACCTCCCACAGCCCCGAACCAGGCACCGATAATCCCGTCGGAGAGACAACCGGTTCCATACTGGTACTTGGGTCCCTCCTTCTCCAGTATTTCACGGGCCTCCTGGCTGTAATTAATGTTCCATATTACAGTTTCTGCATTGGGAGGGGGTGTTTGTAATCCTTCCCACTGGGTTTTCTGATAAAAGTATTCACCATTATAAAGCTCTTCCTCCATGAAATTTCCTCCCCTGACCAGGAGTTCATTGTAGGGTGCCGGGTCCTCTTCCATGGCTACGGACATCTGCTCCATGGCTTTACATGCTCCCAGGTAAATGCTTGTACACATTCCATCGGGTCCCCAGAATTCAATATCATAGGTATTGTGGTGGGGTTCTTCAATAATTCCCTTCCCAAGAGGGTCCCAGGTTGCCGAACAAAATTCGAAGCTGGATTTCACCTGGGGCCAGAGCGACTTTAACCATTCTGTGTCACCCGAGATTCTCCATTCCCTGTATACTTTTATGATCCCTCCCAGCTGACCGTCTGCAGCAGCGTGAAACCCGTGGCTTGTTTGCTGGATGGGAAGGGCAGAACGGAAATTCTGATGACCCCGCTCGTCCTGGCTGGTGAAAAACTCGGTCTCCCTCAGGGTTCTTTCAAGCCGCGGGAACAGGTGGGGGATCGCCTGGGCATAGTTCCACACATGGGTACAGGAACCATGGCAGCAACCGCTTTCCTTATCAAAACAGCCCTCATAGGCCCAAAGTTTTCCATCCTTCTGCCTGAGCACTGTCGGAGATTTCAGGATGCTCAAATTAGCTGATACCGCATCCATGACTTCCGGTGGAAGTTCTGAAGCGAAAAGCGTGGAGGTGAACTGGCTGGTTTTCTCCCTCAGGGATTCATATTGATCCTTCCAGTAAGTGATCATTTCCCGGATATCCATAAACTTCCCTGAGTACCATGGCTCATAGAACTGGGAAGTGTACTCAGAAGAACAACATCCGGTTGCCGGGTCGCAGACAGGGGCAATCAATTCTGCGCTATTGATACCGGCAATCAGATTCGAATGGGGCACATGCCAGGAAAACAGAAGATGGATCGTTCTGGACTCACCGGACTGCAGTGTTACCGGAATATAAAGGGATGCACCGGTGGATCCTTCAGTTGCGGTGTCTGCCGGAGTCTTCAGGTTTTCGATGTCGTTCCATATCTGGGTAGGGGAATCGTACCAACCACCCCTGAACCATCGGTAATCCACCACGGCATCCTCCAGTGTGGTGATTGAAAAATCTCCTTTGTAATAGGGTTTATCGGGAAGACAGGCCTGGGATAAGATGAATCCGTTTGGGGTCTTTTGAATCGCGTGGCCCGGGATGGGATAGCTTGCTCCAAATGGGCTATCTTCTTTGATGCGCATGGAATTCTCCGAATGATAACTGAAGACCATATCCAATGCAGAGTCGGACGAATTGGTAAATGTGTATTCCAGGGCAGCCACCGGCAGGGATGAATGGTCCTCATCGCCCGGGATAAAAGGGCTCCAGCCGGTAATCTCCACCTCAAGGGGAATATCCGGATCCCTCAGACTCACATTGCCAAAAGGAAAGCGGGCAGTGAACCCGGCCTGTTCAAACCTGGGGAAACCATATTTACTGTTGGAGTTCCCATTTCCCGAATGCGGAGTGCCAAAAATCTTGTTTTTGGGCAGGGGGCCTTCCAGTATCTTAGCCCCGTTTTCCAGCCCTTTTATCGCAATTGCTCCAAACATAAACGGGTCGTTAAAGAGATCAGGCACATTGCGTACGGAAAAATGAGAGATCGCACCATTTCCTTCCAGGCAGATCATGCCGGTACCGATTCCTCCCATGGGAAAGGCAACCCTTTCCAGGTATTTGCCCGAATAGGAGGAGTTGGGCAGATGTTCCGGTTCGTTTTTTGTTTCATGTTTCAGGCTGCATGCGACCAGCAGGATAACGGATGACAAACAGGCGAGGGAAATAAGCTTTTTCATGGGTGGATTGGGTAATTGGTTTCATTTTAATTGCGTGGCAATGATATAGCGGTGCTCTCCTGCCATGTTTACATTGGGCCATAACTTGTTGCGCCACCATATATCCTCCTCTGGTTTTTCACGGATATTTTTACCGCCAATATTGCTTGGCTGGGTTTGATTCAGATCAAGCCTGAACCCTGTGAAATAGATTCCGAAAGGCTGTTCATCCCCATCGTTGAGGTTCCAGACTCCCAGGGTAATCACCAGCCGGTCCACATTCAGATCGTTGTAGTTTTTTCCCGGAGTGGCCATCTCAAAGTCCCTGGCAATGTTCAGCATGGTATCATGCCAGGAATCAGTTTCACCTCCCAGTGCAAAATGATGGTATGGAACCGCTTTATCCAGGTTCCTGGCTCCCCAGGTATTTACCCAGATTTTTCCGGCCGAGTACAGAATTTTGTGCATCCTGTTACTCCCCGAATACCCCTCAGCAAGGAGATAGCCACCGGCAAAACCTTTCGGATCGGTAATCTCCCCGTCAATCCTGTAGCTGAAGCAGATCACAGGCAGTACTCCTTTCTTCACTTCAAGTGCCTGTACAATCCTGTTGATATCCTGGGGAAGCCGGTCCTGCCCGGGTGCCTGGTAAGCCCTTCTTTTGCAGAACAAATAGAGTGCTGATCCCTCTCTCCCGGGAGCAGAACGCGATTCGCAAAGGTTGGATGGATGCTCATCCTCCATGTATACAAATCGTTTTGCCCAGCCATTGAGTCCGTCTCTGAAGTCAGGATTAATGAATTGGGTGGTTGCCGGAAGCTCCCACTTTTCGGATAACCAGAGGGGATAGACCTCTTCATCAAATTCAGGCAACGCTGAGGGGTAATTGAAAAGCTCCTCCGTTACGGTTTTGTATTGAACAGTGGCACTTTCCCCCCGGATGTGGATGATGGCAATCCCCTGGCTTGGACCTCCGTAATAATCCTCCTCGCCAAAGGAGCGCGGACGGTATCCCGCAGCAGGCAGGTTGATCAGTTTGATCCCCTTCATTGAGATTGCTGTTTTAAATGATGCCCTTACCGGGATATGTACATGCCCGCTCAGGCAATACTTCACATTTCCATATCTGGCCAGAATATTCAGGTAGGTTTTCCTTACGTAAACCGTCTCGGCATAGTTAATATGCGGGGTGATCCCAATGGGCTGAACGGGCACATGCTGGAATACCATCGTGGGTCTCTCCCTGTGTTTCTCCAGGTCTCTTTCCAGCCACTCAAAATAGTGCGGGTGTGTTTCCCAGAAATTCGTTCTCAGGGGATCGGGCCAGACGATGAAGTGCCACATCCCCGCATTAAAAGAGTAGAGCAGTTTATCCAGGCCATTGATGGACATTTGTGCAGCCAGGAAATGATTGAAGGGATCCATGTTATAACCGGGACCGAATTCGGACCTTAAAAGGGTTTCATGATTCCCGATTCCGTAGAGGACCGGTGATTTGATTTTGGAGAGAAATTCATTCATCTGTGCCAGATCCTTTTCATATCCCCAGTCATCACAAACATCCCCGGCCACAATGGTGAACAGGGGATCGAAATCGAGCCGGTTGATAAGTTCAACACTCTCCTGAATAAAGGCATTATGGATCTTCATCCTTGTTTTAAGCCCATCCACATCATCGGGCAGTCCTCCCTGTGGATCAGCCATTGCCACAAAACTGAATGTACTGCCGGGTTCAATGGCTCCGAAATCATCCAGTGTGATCTCGCCGATTTCGCGGTCCAGCAGAAAATTTGCTTTTAGTGTGGCTCCACCCCATGTGGTTGACAGTTCTCCCTTTTCAAGAAGCGCTTCAAGGGTAAAGTGAAAACCGGACTCTCCATGGAGATGAATCGAAGTTCCTTCAGAGAAATCCCTTAGCCATAACACCTGCACTTGGGCCTGAAAGTAGGATCGGGACTTTTCAATATTGGCATTTTTCACCCTGATTCGTCCGGATAACCGGAAACCTGCCATTTCCGGGTTGTCCTCCACTGCAATCCGGATCACCACAAATCCCTCCATGGAAACCATATCTTCCAGGGAGCCCATTGCACCATATGAATAGTGGGGCAATAAAGGTTCATTCACCTGTAAGGATGCTCCAAAGGCTGGGGCAGAGGCTGAGGCAGAGACCAATGCGGCTGAGCCCAGGCCCATGCCTTTGATAAAATGTCGCCTTTTCATGATCACATGAATGCCTTATGTAGTAGTTAAAGATAACAATTACAGCCGGCAAGTATATGGACTAAATCTCAAAGTTTTAGAACATATTGCAGCATGACCGTGCGCATTTGTTCCGCCTTTAAGGGTCTCAGGGAGTACCAGCGATTGAGTATATTATTGCAGATGAGTGAAATTTTATGCTGTTTTTTGAACTCATAACTTACTCTGTAGTCCAGGATGGTATTGCCCTGATTATGGTTATTGAAATAATCCATATAGCGAATGGGCTGAACCGTTCCTCCCGAACTGGAGGTTGCATTTTCAAAATCCTCAATGGCTTTATCAAGGTTCACCATCCTGCTGAAATATTTGAGGGAAAGTCCGGTTGAGAATTGGTTCGAGTAAAATTCCAGGTCAGCTTTAATGGTATGGAGGAATCTGTATTTCAGGATGTTTTCAGATGGATCAAGGCTGGTGGTTATATAACTGTACTCAATGCCCCTGGCATCTGTGGCAAATAATAGATCGGGTTCAAGGGTTTTGGGTAATATGTAGTTATAACCGGCCATGGTCCTGATTCCTGATTTTTGTCCCATTTTACCTGAACCGTTAAGGGATATATCAATTCCCGACACCCTGGAATCGCCTGTATTCAGGAACTTGAATCCGGCCAGTGCAAATGCAGGATCCCAGAATCCAAAAAGATATTCAATGGTATTGGAATACTCCTGGAGAAATCCTGCAAGATCCAGGTAACCATAAAAGTTCCTGAACTTAAACATTTGTTTTAATCCGAACTCAACATTCCAGCTGCTCTCGGGTTCAAGGGAAGGATTATTGAATACTGCAAAGCTGCCTGCCGAAGTTTTAATATACCTCTCCGTAATACTGGGGAATCGGTAACCCTGGCCATAAGACATCCGGAGGAAAGTACCCGGATAGAGTTTGAAATTAATCCCTGCCCTGAAAATGGGTTTCAGGGCAGTAATGGAATCATTCAGCTGGAAATACTCGCCTCTCACTCCAATTGAGGTAAATACGATGTCTTTAATTTCATTCTCAGCCTGGAGATATGCCGAGACATTCAACTGATCGTTGTATTCTGAACCTGAACTCCTGAACATTTCGGCTGAAACCATACTCTTTGTCATGGACAACCCCCCCACCAGCTCAAATCCTTTGATAAACTCATAGGAACGTTTTACCAGGTAGTCGGTATAGATAAGGGTACTGTTGGTAGACTGGTTATTGGTCATACTGGAAATGTTCTGAAGAATCCTGGCTTTCAGGCTGTGTCTGGTTCCATTACCGGAATAGATATTCAGAAACGGATCCAGGTAGAAGATGAACTGATCCTGCAGATATACAGCTCCGGGGTAGGCCCTGTAAAAACCGGTGGAATCGTTAAGCCATGCCAGTGTCATGGGTGCCGATTGCAGCATGAAGTTGCCGTTGATTCCATAATTCAAACCGGTATGTTTTTTGGAATGTTTCTTCAGATTGAAATTGAACCTGTATTTCTGTGCCCTCATCTGCCTGTCGGTGAAATCAGAGATGGTATCCACCACCAGGGGACCGGGCATGGGGGCGCCGAGATAGCCATGGTCCCAGTCGGCATTTCCACCGATGACAAGGTCCAGGGATCCATATTTTTTGGAATGCAAAAAACTGAATCCGGTGATATAGGGAAAATCACTCCACCACTTCATGGAGGGGTCTTCAGGGCTTGAATAGAATCCCGTATAGGTTGTTACCCTGGTATAGGGTTTGGTGTTCGGGGAAGCAGTCATGATGTGTATGGCTCCGCTCAGGGCCGAGGTCCCCGATAATACACTGGAGGCACCCTTGATCACTTCGATATGCTCAATATTTTCTACCGGGATCAGGTCCCAGTAAGGCCTTCCGCCCTCTCCGGAGAGCATGGGCATATCATCAACCAGCACAGCCACTTTACTTCCGACCCCAAAGGTAAATCCGCTCCCGCCCCTGATCTGTGGTTCGTTATCCATGACATTCAATCCCGGGGTCAGATCCAGCACACTTGTTATATTCCGGGTACCTTTGTTCTCCACCAGGATGGGTTTAATCACCTGCATGGATATGGTGATCTCTTCAATGGGCTTTTCAAATTTACTCACTTTGATCTCCACCTCTTCCAGCTCCTGCCAGAGGGGTAGAAGCCGGAAATCTTTTTCAATGCTTTCTCCCGGTTCAAGGGTAAGGGTGAATAACTCAGTTTCCATGCCCACGAAAGAGATGACAAAAGTATGGGTGCCCGGCTCGATGAGGATTGAAAACCGCCCCTCACGGTCGGATATGGTTCCGGTTGAAAAATCTTTTTCCACCTTGATACTCGCAGCAACCAGGGGATTTCCATTGGTGGCATCCGTAATCACTCCTCTGAAAACGGATTTTTGCTGAGCTTGGAGAGGGCATGATGGCAAAATCAGAAGACAGCAAACTGTAATAAGCAGGTATAAAAATTTCATTTTCAGCCTGAATATTTCAACGCAGCAAAACCTTCTGTGTAAAAATGATATCCCTGCCCGACAGCTTAAAGAGGTAAAGCCCTGTCCCCAGATTTGCAGGAGCAATATTAAACTGATCGGCTGTAAGCTTCCCGGCCCACAGCAGCTTCCCGGAAATATCATAAATATCAATGTTTTGGAATTGAGACGGATCCAGTCCCTTCAGAATCAGCTGGCGGTTTTCCACCACATATATATAACCTTTGGTTTGCTTCAGTCTGTCCGGATTGGACTGGGGTGAATTGTATATCATCTCCAGGTCATCCACCAGCAATACGCTGCCAACCACAGGTTCAAAGCCATTGCCCGAATTCAATACGATCAGCACATATTCCGGATTGGTTTCATTGAAATAGTGGATGGGGGTTGAAAAACGGGCCCACCCGCCTTCAGTATCCAGGGGTGAGGTATATTCTGCCTCGGCAACCCAATTTTCGGTATCATCGGGGTCAGGCCGTTTCCCAAAACCCTGGTGAAGGGTGACCTGAATCTGGAAGTTATCACCTCCCTGCGGGGAATAATTGAACCAACCGGCAAGACTGTCAGGCCTTCCGGTAAAAGGCGTATTCCACTGGCCATCTATTGTATCCGTAAAAATGTAAGAATCAGCCGAAATGATACTCGGATGCAGCCGGCCGTTGGTGGCAACCCCATTTGCGACAATAAAGGATTGTATATTCATGAGTTGCAGTGAATAGTTGCCGCTATGCGATTCATTGCTTCTGAAACACACAACCGGCGCAAGCGTGCTCAGAGAGGGATTATCAGAAGTTTTCAAGGAGCTCCAGTCTACCGGTTCACGGATGGTGTCGGGATCACTTACGAGAATATCTTCCCAAAGCTCGAAACCTGCGTTTTCAAGCTGAGTCTGGGCAGAGGCTATAGAGCATAGTAATATGGCAAACAACCAAAAGGTTTGAATTCTTTTCATCAGACGAGATTATTAGTTAGCACTTAAAGTTAAGACTTTTCCGGGTACCGGCCGAAGAAGGAATCTGTTTTAACTTATCTTTTAGTATTTGGGCTCTAATTAGCTACTTCTGCCTTATTTTCAAATACTTCTTCTATTTTCTCAAATCATTCTTAAGGTATTGATGGCTTGTGGAATCTAAAAATTATTTGTAATACATTTATATCTCACTTTTAAATGCAAAAATGATTTTTAGGCTGACTGTGATTTTTATTTTCATTATCCTGGCTTGCACCCCGGCTGAAACCCGGTATGAGAAATTTATTTTCGAAAAAAGCATTGAGGATTTATTCAATGAGGAATCTGAAAATCTGATCCGGAGTGCAAAAGCCGATGTGATCGATTTGGAAGAGGTGAATCGGAAGGGATTATACCATGGGACGCTGGAATCCATTGACCTGCACCCCACACCGGAGTGGTACAGGGATGCGAAGCTGGGCATTTTTTACGACTGGGGCCCTTACTCCATAGCTGCCTACGGGGAGAAGGGATGGAGCAGGGCGCGTTATCCCGACTGGTACCTGAACCAGATGTACCATGCTTACCATGCTTATCACAGGGAAACCTGGGGGGAGGATTTTCAAAGGGATGATTTCATACCCCTGTTTAATGCCGGGCATTTCGATGCTGAAGAGATTGTCCGGATGGTAAAAATGAGTGGTGCCAGATACTTCGTTCCCTTTAACAAACACCATGACGGATTCTGCCTCTGGGATTCAAAATTTACCCGGCGCGATGCAGTGGATATGAATCCTCACAGGGACCTTACGGCTGAACTTGTGGAGGCCTGTAAAAAGGAGGGGATCTACCACGGGTTTTATTTTTCGGTGGAGGAGTATGAATACCCGGTGATCGGTCAGGACAGTTCCCTTGTCATCCGTTACTGGTCCGGCGACATGGCCCCCGATCAGGCTGGTTTGACCAGGGAAGACGGGGAGATCAGCGGTCCCTTCAATCCTTCCATACATAACCGGATGTTATCGGGAAAGATCCCGGTCCGCTCTTTCATCAATGAGCTCATTGTACCCCAGGCCAAGGATTTCATTGATAAATACGATCCCGACATTCTCTGGTTTGACGGAGAGTGGCAGCGTCCGGCAGGATACTACAGGACTCCTGAGATCGTGGCCTATTTTTATAACAGGGCCGAAAAGCGCAAGGAGGTGGTTTCCAACGACCGGCTGGGAGAAGGGACCCGTGAGGAGCATGGCGATTTCTATACAAGCGAAACCGACGAGGTGGTGGAGAAGATGGACCAACCCTGGGAGGAGAACCGATCCATGTCGGAATCCTACGGTTACAACAAGTCAGATTCCCTGGAAAACTACCTCTCGGCCGATGAGCTTATCCAGATGTTTGTCAGGATTGTGGCCAAGGGGGGGAACCTGAACCTGATGGTCAACCCGGATGGTTCGGGCAGGGTCCCCCAAATCCAGATGGACCTCCTGAAGGAGCTGGGAGAGTGGCTGAAGGTGAACGGGGAGGCCATCTATGGAACCCGGCCCTATGAGACCCTTTGTGACAATACCCAGCTGGGTCAGCCAGTCTGGTACACCATGAGCAAGGACAGTACCTATGGATATGCCATTTTGTTTGACTGGCCCAAAAGTGAAACTTTTATTTGCAAGGGTGCAAATGTAATCTGGGAGAGTGATGTGACCATGCTTGGTTACGAAAGACCCCTCGAATGGGTCGATACGGGCAGAGACCAGTGGGGAATGTCAGCAAAGGTTCCGGAGGAGATGCTGGGGAACCCGGGGGCAAGGCCTTGCGATTATGCCTGGGTCCTGAAATTCAAATATGACAGGAATAACCAATACGGGAGATAGATCTCCGGAAAAGAAGTTTGACATGAAAGCAAAAAATTCATTGATGTTCATTTGTTACCTGGGTCTGTGGGGTATTGCTTTACCAGGAGTTGCACAGGGAGAGCGGACCACACTGGAAAATGGTAACCAGGTTTCCTGGGATGGGACCTATTATGACTTCAGGGATGCTGAAGGTGTTCAGATGATCAAACTATGGATTCCCCCAGGTGTGCATCCCGTAAAAGGGGTGTTTATTTCGGGTCATGGTGGCGGAAGCGGGGACAGCCGGAACTTTGCCCGGGATGAGAATGTGCGTGCCCTGGCTATGCGCCTGGGATTTGCGGTGGCCGGGCTTCACAATTTTCCCGGACGAAGGGTGTACGAGAAGGGAGCGGAAGTTTTTTTCACTGCCCTGGATGAATTTGCCGGAATGGGTCATCACCCGGAACTGGCCAACCTGCCCTTCGTCATGTACGGAAGTTCCAATGGAGGGTCCGCCACCTATGGATTTGTTAACTATGCTCCCGGGCGTGCCATCTGTTTTGTGGCCAATGTTTCTGCCGGAGGAATTCCTGAAGTACCGGTGGATGAGGCTCTCAGGGTCCCCGGTGTTTTTATCATGGGTAAGTTTGATGCCCTGATCGGGCAAAGGGGTATCGAAAGGACTGAAAAGATGATGGTTTATGCCAGGGAAAAGGGTGCCCTGTGGAGCTGGGCCCTGGAACTTAAAGGGCATGAGGATGGTTATTCGTTTGATATTTATATGAAATTGGTGGAACAGGCTGTTTTTGCACGCTATCCGGTAAATGGCGATCCATCACAAGGCCTGGTAAAACTGGTGGATATCCATGAGGAGGATGGCTGGCTTGTGGATCAGGAGAGCTGGGACAGCGGCCTGACTTATATAGAATCCTACGAGAAATATCAGGGAGACAAAGCCAGGGCCGGCTGGGTTTTAAATAAGGAGATGGCTTTTGTTTACCGAAGCCTGGCCACGCATCACAATCCTCTGAAAATTAGTGTGAAGGAATTCGACCGTACCTTTAATCCCCATACCGATCCGGGAACCATGTTCAGCCTGGGCGGACCTGTGTCCGATCCGGGAGAGAGGATCACCATCGGTTGTGACCTTAGCCTGTTCCCGGACTGGGAAAAACTGGAGTTCTTCAATGGGGCACAGGAACTGGGGGAAGTGAGTGCCGGTTCGGATCCCTTTATAAACGTAACGCTTAAGGATTCTGAATGTGTATATTGCCTGACGGCTCTGGCCACCAGCAAAGCCGGTGTGAAGAGAACCTGTGATCCCATGCACTTTTTCTTAAGGGACCCTGCATTAAGCTGGAAATCGGACCGGATCATCCCTCAGTTTACAGGAACGAAGACCAATGCGGGTTCGAAATATGCCGGCCAGGTGATTGAATGTTCCGCACCTGATCCCTCCGACAGTGTCCTGGTGGCGTATGGGCTCAGTGCTGAGATGGAAAGCCGGTTTTCGGCTGTGGATCAAAGGGTATCAGAGTTCTGGAGGCTGATTGATGTGAACCGGGACCAGGTGGAATTGAAACAAAGAACCCATGCTGCCCAGGGAGCCGGATTTAACCCTGTGCTGACCCACGATTGTAACATGGGGGTTAAGGCAGCCTATGGGGCCGATGGGATTTACCTGCTCCTGGAAATCAATGACGACAATGATGTGGCCTGGCCCAATGAATTTGCCGGGACGGAAAACGAACAGTTTTATCTCCATTTTGATGCAGTGGACCTGTTGACCGACAGTCGCTGCATTGCAGAAATTAGCGATCAGGAAAACAGCGACCAGTTTGTTTCCAGCAGTTTTGGATTAACCTTTACGACCCGTCAGTACCAGGTGGCCTGTGGAGTAGAGAATGACCGGCCCACAGGTTTTAAACGGGCTCTTTCCGATCCCTGGGATTTTAATGGTACTTATTACACCTTTGAGGATGCCCAATCCCAGTTCGGAATTCAGATTGAAAATATAAAAACAGATTACTACTACAAGGTTCAGGAGTGGTTCATTCCCTGGAGCGAATATGGAGGGGGGATGGCCGGAGAGCCTGACGCAGGAACCAGACTGGCCTTTACGGCCGGATTTAATGACAGGGATGAAGGAGAGCATTTTCCCCCGGGGGTAACATCCAGCGGTGGCAGTGTGAATGGCTCCAATGCCCTGAGATGGATTGGAAAGACCGATCCCTGGGGGGCAAATAAAGCTCCCTTTGGCTGGGGTGAAATTGAACTTGGAGAGATGCTAAAGTAAAAATCTATTGATATGAAAAATGCCCACTACCTGAATAAGTACAGGCGATACATGTTGGTTTTATGGCTCTTCGCTCCTTTTTTATTAAATGCGCAGCAAAAGGAGTTGAAAGTGCTTTTTGTGGGGAATAGCTATACCTATGGCTATAACCTTCCACACATCGTATCCCTGATGTCGGCGGAGACCTCCACGAAACTGATCACCCGTAAATCGGTGATTGGCGGGGCTTATTTATGGGAACACTGGAATGGAGACAGGTTGCTGGAAACCAAAGCAATGATTGCGGAGGGAGATTTTGATATCGTGGTTTTGCAGGATAACAGTATGTCGTGTATCGATTATCCTGACAGTACTTTGAAATACGTGAAGCTATTTGCCGGGTACAACAGCCTTCATGGAGCGCAAACCTACCTATTCAATACCTGGGCCAGGGAGAGGGTTCCCCAATACCAGGCCGATATTGATGCAGTGTACGCAAAAGCCGCTGAAGAAAGCGGTGCGACCAGGGTTCCGGTAGGCGATGCATGGAAACTGGCGATGGAACTTCGTCCCACGGTCGATCTCTATACTTCCGATGGCAGCCATCCCAATGAACTTGGCACCCTGCTTACCGCATCAGTTTTTGTCAGGGTCCTTTGCGGAGAACTGCCTGCGGCGATCCCTACGCTCTATATGATAGAGGATGCGGATGGCCAAACGGTAAGGCTCATGAATCACTTCCCGGAGGATGCTGTGTTTTGCAGAAGGATTGCCTTGCAATTGCTTAATAAATGAAAACCTTATTTGATGAGAAAGCATTTATTACTCTTTATTTTAACAGCCCTTGTGGCATGTGCCCATAAGGAAAGCTACAAAAAGATATCCCTGGATCAGTACAGGGATAAGATGAAGGGGGCGTGGATTGGCCAGATGGCAGGTGTGGGGTGGGGTCTCCCCACGGAATTCGATTTCATTGATAGGATCATACCTGAGGACAAAGTCCCTTCCTGGGAAACAACCATGATCAATCAGCATGGGAATGATGACCTGTTTGTGGAGATGACTTTTTTGTCCACCATGGAAAAATATGGAATCGATGTGGATGTCAGGCAGGCAGGGATTGACTTCGCCAACACCGGCTATGGACTGTGGGCGGCAAACCGGACGGGACGTGAAAACCTGAGAAGCGGGATGGCTCCTCCTGAATCGGGGCACCCTCTCCATAATGTCAATTGTGAGGATATTGATTATCAAATCGAAGCCGATTACAGTGGTATCATAGCCCCCGGTATGCCCAATGTAGCCATTGGCCTGGGTGAAAAGTTCGGCCGGATGATGAATTATGGCGATGGAGTGTATGGAGGACAATTTGTGGGAGGAATGTATGCTGCTGCCTATTTTACAAACGATGTGGAAGAGATTATCAGGGAAGGATTAAAATGCATCCCTAAGGAGTGCAATTATGCAAAATGCGTCGGGGATGTGATCAACTGGCACCTGGAATACCCCGATGATTGGAAAAAGTGCTGGGAACAAATCATGAATAAATACTACCGGACGCTTGACGATCAACCCTTCCATCAACAAAACAAGGAGGCATGGGTGGGCATCGATGCCAAAATTAATGGGGCTTTCATCGTTTTGGGATTGCTCTATGGTGGGGGCGATATGGATCAAACGATCCTTTATGCCATGCGGTGCGGATTGGATTCTGACTGTAACCCGTCCAATGCTGCCGGAATCCTGGGGTGCGCAATGGGTTACCGCGATCTCCCTGAAAAGTTTAAATCCGGTTTGGATACGGCTGCAAAGTTTTCATATTCCAATTACAATTTTGATAGTCTGTTGAGGGTCTCGGAATTCCTTACCCGCGAATTTGTGATCAGAAACGGCGGGAAAATTTTAAAAGAGAGGCAGGGGGAGGAGATATTCTATATAAAAAACAGAGAAGTTCTGCCCTCTGAATTTAAACCGGCTTACGATCCGGGACCATTTGATGAGGCAAACAGGTATAGCGGTGCAGCGTATTCAAAAATACTGGCCTATTCGTATACAGATTTTGCCCCTCTTTTTGAGGAGGCAGCTCCAGGCTGGAAAATCTTCCATGCAGGGAAAAACAGTGAAACGAAATGGATCAGTTTCGAGGGAAAAGATAAGGTTCTGGCTATTTCACCCATGTCGGAGAACCGGAGCGCCTCCCTTGAATTCACCATTCAGACCATCAACGTAAATGATGCTGGTGTTGAACAAAATGCAAAGGCATTTGAATCCGGAATGGTTTCTTTCTTTTTAAATTCGGAGGATCACAAGCCATACTCTTTTACCTTTACCATTGCTGGAAACGGAAAAAGAAGTCAGATAAAGGAAACAATAGACGGGGCAGAATTAAAGGGATGGAAAAAAATCGAAGTTCCGTTTGACATTGCCAAAGGTCAGCTTCCACAAATTAGGCTCGACATCCATGCCTTTGATGGTGAAATGAACAGGGCATATCTATCGGGACTGGATGTAACCTTAAAATAGAATGAAGACTTATGAAAATCGCAATTATAGCCATCCTGTCGGGCATTACCCTGCTGGGATGTTCGGGTCAGCGTAATTCTCCTCCCATCAAACGAAGCGCTGATGTTATTATCTATGGAGGGACCTCCGCTGCAGTAACTGCGGCGGTTCAGCTTGCGAGAATGGGGAATTCGGTAATCATGGTTTCGCCCGACGTTCATCTCGGGGGAATGACCTCGTCCGGACTGGGATTTACAGATACGGGTAACAAGGAGGTAATAGGCGGAATATCCAGGGAGTTTTACCAGCGCATCTATGCTTATTACCAGAAGCCGGAAACCTGGAAATGGCAGGAAAAGGAGGAATACGGTAATAAGGGTCAGGGTACTCCGGCCATGGATGGTTCTGAACGCACCATGTGGATTTTTGAACCCCATATTGCTGAACAGGTATTTGAGGATTTTATCCGGGAATCTGAAATTGAAGTCTTCCGCAATGAGTGGCTGGACCGGGAGGACGGGATCGTTATAAAAGATGGAAAAATTGTCTCCATTACTACGCTGAGCGGGCAAACCTTTAAAGGAAAGGTGTTTATTGATGCGACCTATGAGGGCGATTTGATGGCCCTGGCGGGTGTGACTTACCATGTGGGAAGAGAAGCCGGTGATGTTTACAATGAAGAGTGGAACGGGGTCCAGGTGGGTGTTTTACATCATGGGCATCATTTTGGTGAGATGAAAATCAGCCCGTATGTAATCCCGGGCGACCCCGGCAGCGGGGTCCTGCCCCTGATTTCAACGGATGATCCCGGCCACAGGGGTGAAGGTGACCACAGGTTGCAGGCCTATTGTTTCAGGATGTGCCTGACCCGGGAGGAGGAAAACCGTGTTCCCTTTACCAGACCTGACGGGTATGATTCAACACAGTATGAATTGTTAATCAGGGTCTTAAATACTGGATGGAAGGGTACTTTTAACAAATTTGACCCCATTCCCAACCTGAAGACCGATGTAAATAACCATGGACCCTTCAGCTTTGATCATATCGGGATGAATTATGATTACCCGGAAGCTACCTACGAAAGAAGGGGTGAAATTATAAAACAGCATGAGACCTACCAGAAAGGGTTGCTCTATTTCATTGCAACCGACCCCAGGATTCCTGAACAGGTTCAAAACGAAATGAAAAAATGGGGCCTGGCCAAAGATGAGTTCCGGGATAACGGGCACTGGCCTCACCAGATCTATGTCAGGGAGGCGCGCCGGATGATTGGTGATTTTGTGATGACCGAAAACGAGATTCAGGGGAAAGCCCCGGTTCAGCACCCGATCGGCATGGGCTCCTATACCATGGATTCTCATAACACCCAGCGTTATATCACACCTGAAGGATATGTGCAAAATGAGGGCGATATAGGCGTTGAGCCGGAAATGCCCTATCAAATTGACCTTGGTTCCATTCTTCCTTTGAAATCGGAATGCAAAAACCTGTTGGTTCCTGTGGCAGTCTCCTGCTCCCATATTGCATATGGATCCATACGCATGGAACCGGTTTTTATGATTCTGGGACAAAGTGCAGCCACTGTTGCTTCCCTGGCAGTGGCAACCCACGGTTGCGTTCAGGATATTCCCTTTGATAAAATCAAACCTGTTTTAATTGAAGACGGGCAAGTACTGGGAATTCCGGAAGATTATCAAACCTGCACTTATTTTGAGAATGATTCCATTTCTCTGGATCTGGATATTTTTTTACCGGATCAGGGGGATGAAAGGGATATACCGCTTGTCATATATGTGCATGGGGGAGGATTTTCTAATGGTGACAGGGGAGGGGGGCACAAACTGGCCGAATATCTTGCGGGGCGGGGGATTGCCTGCGCATCCATTACTTATACCCTGTATATGGAAGGTAAAGACTTTGGATGTGACGGTATTCTTTCTGAGAAAATCAGGGCCATTCAGATTGCTGCCAGTCAGCTGTGGCATGCCACGGCATTCCTGACCGGACAAAGTGAAAAGTTCAATATCGACACAAACCGGATATTTCTTGCAGGGAGCAGTGCAGGAGCAGAGACCATCCTTCATGCAGCTCACTGGGACAGGCAGCAGATGCAGCTGTTTGATCCGGTATTGTCACCGGAATTCAGATATGCAGGTATCATTTCAGGGGCAGGTGCCATCATGGATCTGAACCTGATTACGAGCGAGAACATGATCCCTGCCCTGTTTTTTCATGGTGACGCAGATCCGGTGGTTCCCTATGACGTCGCAGCCCACCATTTCTGTCCGCCTGATTCACCGGGATGGCTGATGCTGTTTGGTTCACACGCCATTGCAGAACACCTGCAAAAACTGGGTGGCAGCTGCCAGCTGATTACCTTTCGGGGAGGCGATCACTCGTTTGCCGGAGCCTTTTTTTACCAGGACCAGCAACCGGTGGCAGATTTTGTGGATCGGGTGCTGTCGGGGGAAAGCTTCAACTTCTATCAAAGCATGGAATCAGAAAATCGGTAATACTTGATCACTTTGGACGAATTAATTCAAACTTAAATGGCTAAAAATCTAATCCTTGCAGCAATGATTTGTTGCATTGCATGCAACGCTCCGGTTGCAACCCCCGGAAAAAATGCAAAGGTTGCCTATTCACAACCCAATATCCTGTGGTTGGTTGCAGAAGATCTGAGCCCATACATCCCTGCGTTCGGGGATTCAACCATCGCTACCCCAAACCTAAGCCGGCTGGCCGAGGAAGGGGTCCTGTTCACCAATGTATTTTCTGTTTCAGGAGTATGTGCTCCCAGCAGGGCTGCCCTTGCTACCGGGATGTATCCCACCCGGATTGGTGCAGCTCATATGCGCAACACGGGACAGGTCCGGTACCTGCCGGAAAAAATAATTCCCTATGAAGCGATGCCGCCGGCTGAGGTTAAGATGCACAGTGAATACCTCCGGAGGACCGGGTACTATTGCACCAATAATGCAAAAGAAGATTATCAGTTTAAGAAATCAGTTACAGCCTGGGATGAGAGTTCTCCAAAGGCTCATTGGAGAAATAAAAAACCAGGTCAGCCTTTTTTCGCCATTTTCAACTTTGGAGTAACCCATGAGTCACAGATCTGGGTGAAATCCGAAGATTCATTGTGGGTGGATGCCGGCCTGGAGGTTCCTATCCCTCCCTATCTGCCTGATAATGAAATCGGACAAAAGGATGTGAGGCGTATGTATTCCAATATCGTGGAGATGGACTTCCAGGTGGGGGAGATCCTTAAACAGCTGGAAGAGGACGGTTTTCTGGATAACACCATTATTTTCTGGTATAGCGACAACGGCGGACCCCTGCCCAGGCAGAAGCGGCTGCTCTATGATTCCGGCACGAAGATACCCCTGATCATCCGGTATCCCGATAAAGCCCGTGCCGGGGAGACGGATGACAGGCTCATCAGTTTTGTGGATTTTTCATCAACCATCCTGTCAATGGCGGGTATTGAACCTCCTGCCTACCTGGATGGCAGGGCATTCGCCGGTGAGTTTGAAGACCCATCAGAAAGAAAATATGTGCATGGTGCGGCCGACCGGTTTGATGAACGGTATGATATGATCAGGATGGTTCGGGATCATCAATATCTTTATCTTCACAATTATCGTCCCGAACAGGGGTATTATCTGCCGGTTAAATACAGGGAACAGATGGCTGTGATGCAGGAACTGCTGAGACTGCATGACAAAGGAGAGCTCAATGAAATCCAGGCACAGTGGTTTCGTGAAAGCAAACCGGAAGAGGAGCTGTTTGATACTTACATGGATCCCGATAATCTTCATAACCTTGCTGCTGATCCTGCCTATGGAGATAAGCTTGAAGAACTGCGTAACGAGTGTGAACGATGGATTGCGGAGACCGGCGACATGGGTTTCATCTCCGAAAAGGATTATATCGAAAGCATATGGCCCGGTGGTATTCAGCCCGTAACTGAGGATCCTTTGATTACAAGCGACGGGGAGCATCTCTTAATTACCTGCCCGACAGAAGGTGCATCGATCGGGTACCAGGTACTTACGGGGGAGCAGATCCCGGGTGATGCATGGAATGTTTATACCGAACCTGTTAAATTGAATAGCGGTGCAAGAGTTGTAGCGATTGCACATCGCCTTGGCTATCAACCCAGCAGTCAGGTTTATTTCCAGCAACAGGCCGGTCAGCAATAGATTGCTCCCATTTCATGAAATAAACCATATATTTAATGAACCATAAAAAATCATCCCAACCATGAACTTCAGAAACCTTTTAATTGCCAGTTTCTTACTGATAGCGGGCACGATGATCGTTGCGCAGCCCACCGTTCAATCCCTGAAAGCCGACTACAAATCCACTCCGCTTGGAATCGATAATCCAAGGCCGCGCCTGAGCTGGATCATCCAGTCGGATCAGGTGAACACCATGCAGGATTCCTATGAGATCAGGGCCGCACTGAGTGCCAGAGATCTGGAAAAGGGTAAAAACCTGTTGTGGGAAACCGGAAAGGTGAGCTCCTCCCGGAGCATTCACGTCCCCTATGAGGGCCCCCCTCTACTTTCGTTTCAGCGCATCTACTGGCAGGTAAAAATCATGGATAACCATGGGAAATCCAGCAAATGGAGCGAGGTTTCATCCTGGGAGATGGGCATTCTGCCAGGTACGGAGTGGATCGGGGAATGGATATCAAACCCTTGGGAGGAAGATCCTAAAAAATCGGAACCCTCTCCTTATCTGAGAAAGGTCTTTGATGTAAGCAAGGAAATCGCCCTCGCGCGTCTTTATATCAGCAGTCATGGTTTGTACGTGGCCGAGATCAATGGTCAGCGGGTGGGGGACCAGCAATTCACCCCCGGCTGGACCTCTTATGACACACGCCTCCAGTACCAGACCTACGATGTTACCTCCCTCCTGAACAAGGGTGAGAATGCCATAGGGATCATTCTGGGAGACGGATGGTACCGGGGTAACCTGGGATGGGGTGATAACAGGAATAACTGGGGGGAGCATCTCTCTGCCATTGCACAGGTGGTGATCACTTATACAGATGGAAGTTCTGAAGTGATGGGAAGCGATGCTTCATGGAAGGCAGGCAAGGGGCCTATTGTAAGGTCTGATATTTATAACGGAGAGGTCTATGATGCCACCCTGGAAATGAAGGGCTGGAGCACTACAGGCTTTGATGATTCCCAATGGCAGGCAGTTAAGATCACTGATGAAAAGAGATCAAACCTGATCGCTCCCGAAGGTCCCCCGGTTAGAATTGTCAACCAGCTGGAACCTCTCTCGATCACAAAGACCGGAGATGAGTGGAGGGTGGATATGGGACAGAATATGGTGGGCTGGATCCGCATCAAAGCCAATGGAAAGAAAGGTGATGTGATCACCCTGAGGCATGCCGAAGTGCTTGATAAGGAAGGGAACATGTATTATACGAACCTTCGCAGGGCTGATGCAACCAATACCTACACCCTCGCAGGAGAGGGTGAGGAGGTCTTTCAGCCTCATTTCACCTTCCAGGGATTCAGGTATGTGATGGTTTCAGGATATCCGGGTACTTTAAACAAGGATGATATCAGGGGCATGGTGATCCATTCGGACATGACCCCGGCTGGATCCTTCACCTGTTCAGATCCTCTGATTAACCAGTTGCAGCATAATATTCTCTGGGGACTGAAGGGGAATTTCCTGGACGTGCCCACCGATTGTCCCCAGCGGGACGAAAGGCTGGGGTGGACCGGTGATGCCCAGGTTTTTGCACCCACGGCCTGCTTCAATATGGATGCAGCCACCTTTTATACCAAATGGCTGAAGGACCTGGCAGCCGACCAGGAGGAGGACGGTTCAATAGGAGATGTAATCCCCAGTATTCTTGGGGGAGGGAAAACAGGATGGGCGGATGCCGGTGTGGTGATTCCCTGGGTGTTATATCTCAATTATGGGGATGTAAAAGTGCTGGAAAACCAGTACGAAAGCATGCGGAAGTGGATCGCTTATATGGAAAATGCAGCAGGAGATGATTACCTGTGGACTGAAAACTGGCATTACGGCGACTGGCTGGCGTTCGACGACAGCAAGTCAAACTACATGGGGGCCTATACCACCACCGACCTGATCGCCACGGCTTACTATTCCTATTCGTCTTCCCTGTTGGCAAAAACAGCATCTGTCCTTGGGAAGGATGAAGATGCCAGGTATTACCGTGAACTTTCAGAGAAGGTAAAGAAAGCTTTCAATGAGGAGTTTGTCACACCCAACGGTCGACTGGTGGCTCATACCCAGACTGCCTATACCCTGGCCCTGGCATTTGACCTGCTGGATGAGCAGCAGGCCGGAAAGGCTGTCGCCAACCTGGCAAAGGATGTGGAAAGTTTTGGTCATATTACCACCGGGTTCCTTGGGACACCGCTGATCTCCCTGACCCTTACCGATAGGGGCAGGAACGATCTGGCCTATCAATTGCTGAACCGCAGGGAGTATCCCTCGTGGCTCTATCCCGTTACCATGGGTGCCACCACCATATGGGAGCGTTGGGATGGTCAGAAGCCCGATTCCTCATTCCAGGACCCGGGGATGAATTCATTTAACCACTATGCCTACGGGGCCATTGGCAAATGGCTCTACCAGGTGGTGGCCGGGATCGGGATTGATGAGCATAGTCCCGGTTACAAGCATGTGATCATCCATCCCAGGCCGGGAGGGGGCCTCACATCGGCCAAAGCAACCCACAGCAGCATGTACGGGACCATTTCCTCAGGATGGACCGTTGAGGGTGAAACCATGACCATGGAGGTGGAGATTCCGGTAAATACCAGCGCCACCATCCATATTCCCGGTGCTCCGGCCGGAATATTAATCAATGGCGAAGCGCTGGAGGAATCCTCCTTCGAAACACAACTCCTGGATGGCATGGTGGCTGTGGAAACCGGTTCGGGAACCTATACAATCCATACAGAACTAATGCAATAATTTGATTACCAAGGATTTTCAAAATCTCCCGGTCCAAAGAGGTGGTTCCTTTGGTGCATTCCGCTCTTCATACCGGGTTTTAGCTGCATGATATCTTTTCGGAAGATGCGGGCCAGCAAACTGATGGGGATTAGTACGACCATGTAAAGGGTGCCCATGACCACCTTGTTTACGACGTATCCCAGTTTCTCCCCGATAAATAACCATACCAGGTGAATCCATTGGTTTACCTGTGACGATAAAAGACCCAGGATGCCCAGTCCAACTGAGGTATAGAGCATCCACTCTCGGTCCGTGAACAGGTAAAGTATGGAAAATCCCAGCACAATAACCAGGAGTGTCTCCCTGTATTTGATTTTCTCTTTTTGTTCCATCATCATCTAGTCGGTTCCTACTTTTTTCTGCCAGTTATTCTCTTGCCAGCCTGGTTGATCCTCTTTCCTCAGGATAAAATCCCCCACGACCAGGTAGTCCATTTCGGTTCTCATGAAGCAGCGATACGCTTCATCAGGGGTACAGACAATGGGTTCACCCCGGACGTTGAAGCTGGTGTTGACAATCACCCCGTAACCGGTTAGTTTTTTAAACTCGCTTATTAGTCCCCAGTAGCGTGGGTTTGTATCCCGGTGAACGGTCTGAATACGGGCCGAGAAATCGATGTGTGTAATGGCAGGAAGATCGCTTCGCAGGGTGTATAACCGATCCATATAAGGAAGGTTGAAGTAATTTTCAGGGATTGGATACTGTCTGTCCTTTCTTACCTGAGCCACCATCAGCATATAGGGCGAGGTACCCTCAAAATCAAAATATTCCTTTGTGTCTGTTTCCAGTACTGAAGGGGCGAAGGGCCTGAAACCCTCCCGGTATTTGACCTTCAGATTCAGTTTTTTCTGCATTTCCGGACTTCTGGCATCGGCCAGAATGCTTCTGTTTCCCAAGGCGCGCGGGCCAAACTCCATGCGGCCCTGGAACCATCCGACAACGTTACCTTCACTGATTATTTTTGCTGTAGTTCTGCTCAATGCTTCAAAATCGGGAATCTCTTCAGCTAAGGCATGAAATTTACGGATCATTTTCAGGACCTCCTTAGGGCCGAAGGAAG
Source organism: Bacteroidales bacterium (assembly GCA_046485075.1). Lineage (GTDB taxonomy): Bacteria > Bacteroidota > Bacteroidia > Bacteroidales. The sequence goes on along the minus strand of JAWOHR010000123.1, from coordinate 1,731 downwards.
GTCCCAGGTAAGCCCCCTGCATGGAGTCGGTCGGTTTGGTGATCCGTTCATTTCCGTTGTAAATGTGATGCACTGCCAGGGCAGCTCCAACCGCACCCCCTGCATCGCCGGATGCGGGTTGAACGAAGATCTCCTTAAAAATCCCTTCGGTTTTCAATTTTCCATTGGCCACACAATTCAAAGCTACTCCTCCTGCCAGGCAGAGGTTTTCAGCCTGATGCTCAGTCTCGGCAAATCCCCTGGCATGGCGGACCAGCTTCAGGACCACCTCCTCGGTGACCCGCTGAATGGCAAGCGCAAGGTTACAATGAACCTGTTGAATAGGCTGTTCCTCCTTCCGCCTGGATACTCCAAAAAGCTTTCCCCATTTCCGGCTGGAAGTCATTCGCAGACCGGTTGCATAGCGAAAATAGGCCTGGTTCAACCAGATTGAACCATCTTCATGGATTCGGACCAGATGGGATTTTATGGCCGATTCAAATTGAGTCACCTGTTCCGAATCCGGGTCCCCGTAAGGAGCCAGTCCCATCAGCTTATACTCTCCCGAATTAACCCTGAACCCAAGGTAATATGTAAAAGCGGAGTATAGCAGCCCGATGGAGTGGGGAAAATGCATTTCACTGACAATCCTGATTTGGTTCCCATTCCCCAGGCAGATGGAGGCCGTTGCCCACTCACCAACGCCATCGATGGTGACGATGACCGACTCCTTAAAAGGAGAGGGGAAAAAGGCGCTTGCAGCATGGGAGAGGTGGTGCTCGGGGAAAAGAAGAGGCTGAGGTTTCCCGTCTGAATTTCCGAGAGCCTTCAGTCCTTTACGTAAGGCCCTTTTCAGAAAAAGCTTTTCGCCGATCCATACCGGTATTGCTGTTACAAAGGAGCTCAGGCCCCTGGGGGAGTAATTATAATAGGTCTCCAGTAACCTTTCAAACTTCAGGAATGGTTTGTCGTAAAAAACCACCTGGTCGACCATGGAAATATCCAGTCCCGCTTCCTCAAGGCAATACCTGATGGCCTTTTCGGGAAAACCTGCGTCATGCTTTTTCCTTGTAAACCGCTCCTCCTGGGCTGCAGCCACAAGGTGTCCGTCCACAAGAATGGCCGCTGCTGAATCATGATAGTATGCCGAAATTCCGAGTATATTCACACGCAAGGTTCTGTACAAAAGAAATGATTTTTCTTGTAAAAATGGCTAATTTAGGGGGATATAAGGAATGAAAGAATGAATAAAACAAAGCTTTTTTCCGTTTCAATCCTGGCTGTTGTCCTGGTTTCATGCGGGGGGAATAAAAAAATGGATCAAAGGCCGGCGCAGCCCAATATCCTGTTTATTGCGGTGGATGACCTACGCCCCCAGCTTGGGTGCTACGGCGCGGATATGATTCAATCCCCCCACATCGATCAGCTGGCAGCTGAAGGGACACGCTTCGATCGCGCCTATTGCAATATCCCTGTATGCGGGGCTTCCAGGGCCAGCCTGATGACCGGACTGAGACCGGCAAGAAATCGTTTTCTGACTTATTTAACAAGGGCAGATGAAGAAGCGCCGGGGATTACTACCCTGAACAAATATTTCAGAGACCATGGTTATTATACCATCAGCAATGGAAAAATCTTTCACCACGACAATGATGCGGCTGATGGCTGGGATGAGATCTGGCACCCAAAATCGAACAGTACTTCCTGGCGTGATTATGCCCTTTCTGAAAATATTCTGCAGGATGCATCAAA
>JAWOHR010000031.1:0-169170 GCA_046485075.1 Bacteroidales bacterium | reverse complement strand
TCGTCGATCCCGTCAAACCGAAGGGCATTGGATTTAAACCCGCTTTCCAGGATGGGTGTATCAAAATTTTGCAGTGTGCCATCATTCTTATAGCTCATTACATCCGGCATGATGCTGTCGGCAGTTTCATCCATTTTCCAGTAAAGGATATGGCTCATATCGGTCATGGCTTCTTTTATTCCATAATAGGCAGGCTTTGGTGTAAAATCTGCAGTATATTGAAATGCCTTCTCCCCGGCTCTCCACCCGTCATCCGTAAAGCCCCAGGTTTGTAATCCGCTTGCCCCTCCTTCGATGGCGGCAGTGACCAGCCTGTAGTACATCATTTTCTGAAGTTCAGCCTTCTCGTCCGACCAGTTTTTAGCAGCATCACCGATATCCACCTCCGGGATGATTACCTCGTAACCCAGTTGCCTGTATCTTTTAATATTGTTTGTATATCCTTCCCAATCGTAGTTCTCTTCAAGGTTCAGGTGTGTCTGAAAGCCGATGACATCGACCGGTGCCCCCATTTTTTTAAGATGCGCGGCCAGCTGGTACTCGGCATGGTATTTCGAACTGGTGGGAAACTCAAAATCGGAATCCCGCAACTCCAGTTTCTTACCTGTAAGTGTACGGGCATATTCAAAGGCTTTCCGGATGTAAACAGGGTGCCCGGCATTCACAAACTGCTTGCCGGTAAGACCCGAAGAATCGGGTTCAAATCCCATTCTCTGCAACTCGCAGGCATTGTTAAGGTTGGCTGCATATAAAGGCCAGTAGCCGCCTTTCCCGTCCCAGTTAATGGCTTCGTTGACCACATTCCAGATATCCACCAGGGTATCATTTCCATGGCTGCCGATAATTGCATCCAGCCAGCTATGCATGATGGCCTCAAGCGTATCCGGTTCAAAATCGTTCTCCTTATACCACGCCGGAAAATACTGATCCCATCCCAGTAACATATGAGCAGTGACTTCCATATGGTTCTCTTTCATCTCCCTGACCCATTTGTTGAATTCATCCAGGTGATAAACATGTTTTTCGGTCTCATCCCACCTGCCCCATCCCGGGTAACACTGAACTGTTACAGCATTACAATCCTTTAGTACCAGGGTTTTGGCATTGATACTGGTAAAATAGTTTTTTGAGTTTTCGGTAACACATCCTCCAATAAGCATCGTGCTCCTGATGTCTGTCAAACCGGTTGAATCCATAAGCGGGTTTATCACTTCATGAAACTCAATGAAGGAAACATCATCAATCAGGTAATCAGAATAAACACCTCCCACGCTTTCATTTTCAAAGTAGAGGTTTGCACCCTCGAGGTTACCGGTCCACGAAATAGTTCTCGCATCGGTATAATAAACCCAGGATCCGCTTACCGGTGCCGGGGTCCAGAAAAAGGAGATGTAGGAGCTGACTCCATCCACGGTGATCCCAAGGGTCGCTCTCAGGTTGACAGCCGGTGAGGATAGTTTGATCCATGCGCCGAGGACATACTCCTGACCGTTCACCAGGATGTCTTTCACATCAACGACAATGGCATCCCAGGGATTCGCCCGGTTGCTGACCATGGCTGCCGAACTGCCCGAATGGGCATCAGAAGAAACAGACAGCGTGGCCCCCCAGACACTCCAGCCTGAGGTTCCGCTTTCGAAACCACCATTTGTCAGGAGGTTGGTTTGTGCATGGATTGAAATGGTGGTGAAAAACAACATCAGGGCTGCTACACAAAAAGATGTTGATTTAACAATTTTCAGATGGGGATCTCTTTTCATTTTGTTTATGTCAACTGATGATTGCCCCCAATTTAGTTATAAGATTCAAAGGGTTCAATATCTTTATGCTGAAAAAAAATATTGTAAATGAGAAGTCATATCATTATAATCCCGTTTGTTTTGGCTTTCTCCTGTCAGGGAAATAAAATGAATATGGGAAAAAGCGCAGAAGCTATACCAAAGGTTTATTCAGAAACCATATCCAATCTGATAGGTTTCTTTGACACCTATGCATACGATCCGGAGATTGGGGCATACTATTCGGAGCTTGACAATACCGGGGCGGTTTTATCTGGTAAAATATATAATGTTGCAATCAGCCGGCTTGTTTATGGTTTATCCTACAGTTCAATCTACTTTCCCCGAAATATTGAAAAGGCTCAGAATGCTGCTGCATTTCAGCTGAAAAATCTGATTGGGAACGATGGAACCGGGCCCTATTTTAAATCATTTACAGAGGATGGAATTTCTGACGCAGCCACTCGTCTGGATATCTGGCAACAGGCTTACGGGCTCTGTGGATTAACAGAATTGTACATAATCGCGCCGAATGAGGAATTACTTACCCGGATTCATGGTTTGCACGATGCTTTTGTATTGAGATTCAGGGATGTTAAAAATGGCGGGTTTTATGGAAATTACTCTGTTGAGGACGGGCAGATATCAGGAAGTAAATCGCTTCAATCCCTGATGTATCCCATCACGGCTTATATGGCCAATTTATGGTCGGTCGATTCGGCAAACCGAAAGAAATACGAACCCCTGATGCTTGAAAATATCAGGATTGCCAGGGATAAAGCCTGGGATAAGGAAACAGGCTGGGTGAATGTGAGATTTGATGACAACTGGGATGTCTGTAAAAGTGAAGATGAAGAAACACCCTGTTTTATGGTCGCTCCCGGGCATAATTTTCAACTGGCATCTGTTTTTCTCAGAGCCGGAAATTGGGATTTTATCCCGGAGGAGGAGCGGGAGAAATTTAAAAATATGGGACTGGAGATCATTGCAGAAACCCTGAACCAGCCTATATTTTACGGATCAGATATAAGCGAAGGATTTATAAGTGAAATAAATCCCCGGACCAATGCAATCACCGATGACCGGAAAACATGGTGGCAACATTGTGAGGCCCTCATCGCACTCTCTTTATGTAATGGAAAGTATGATAAAGAGCTCACGAAACTGGAGGCGTTTTACTTTGGCTCATTCCCTGATTTCGAAAATGGGGGCGAATTCTTCTATTTAAATAAAGACAACGAGCCCATCACTTCAGAATTAAAGGGCAGCATGGGGAAGTCCGCCTACCACACCATTGAGATGATCCGGTTTTTAATCAATCAATAACTTTCTGTTCCATGCATACCATTATCGACCATGTCTGTCCGTATCCCTGCCAGAGGAATACGATTCACCTCAGGAAATTCTCCCACCACATCCTGAAATGTTAAACCAGGCCTATTTCAGCTTGAAAACTGTTTAGAAGGGTTCAACTCAACTGACTATACATGGAAAAAGATATAAATTATCTGGTTATTATACTTATTTGGTGCAATACGGATTAAAAAAAAAAATTCAGGGTATGTTTTTAATCCAAACAGACATCTAAATGGTTAATAACTGGCTATTTTTTATCTAATCCTGATTTTCCCTCCTGCCTTTGTACCAATATTCAGCATAGCCCTGAGCCTGTGATCGACCAAAGACCCGGACAGGTACGAAAACAATGAAAAGTACTTGTATCCCCGGGATCCCGGAAGAGTATAGTTGCGTTTAAAGCCCATATTGCCCGGAAAAGCAGTGGATAAACTAAGAAGCAGGAGCTGGTGGACAAACTCCCGAACAAACTCCCGAACAAACTCCCGAACAAACTCTCACAAAAACTCCCAGGTACACAGTTTCCATGTCAAAAAAAGCTTCGCACGGATTTAATAATACCCCTACTTTTCCACCACCTCGATGAGCACGTCCAGGTTCTGTGCGGGGTGCCTGGGTCCAGAAAAGAGAGATGTAGGAGCCCGAATGAGCAGATGAATGCACCCAATTTAATGATAAGAATTGAGAAACTCTCATCCATCAAACTCGGAAATTTGGACACACCCCGAAATTAAGCCGAAACCAAACTCGCATTTAAACAAAGGGATAAAAGTTATCTGGCTATTATACATTTTTGGTGCTTTTCTTCTAAAAAATATCAATCGACAGATATTTGAGAATATCGACACCAGCCTTAGTTGATACAAGAAGGAGTATAACCATTTTTTTGACTTTTCACAAGTCGCAACCCTGTATCACAGCCCCAACCTTCAATTCAATTAGATAAAAAGGAAAACCGGGGTATATCCAACGGAAATTACTTGACATTGTTGCAAATTTTGAATAAACTTTGCATAGAGAAGTTGCATTCTGACCTCAAAACCACCCTCTGTCAACCGTAATTTTCAAGTCTTCGTTACAAGTTTAATTTCATTTAGCCTAGTGTCATGTATAAAACAGCTGCAAAGTTTGTTATAGCCATTGTCATTTCTTTTTTAATTCCTTCTCAGCTATCCCTCCAGGCACAGAATTCCAGATGGACCAGCAACGGGCCAGACGGAGGGCAGATCAGTTGTCTGACCATATCACCAACCAATCCGGAGATCATGTATGCCGGTACAAAATTCGGGATATACAAAACCTTGAACGCAGGTGTACAGTGGTCCAGGACGAACTTTCCTGTAGATTATGAAGTGACCTCCATCCAGGTTCATGCTACTGATCCGGATCTTGTCATGGTTGGAACCTTCCGCTCAGGGCTCTACAGAACCGAAAACGGGGGGAAAAGCTGGATATTTGACGGACTATGGGGGAGTACGATCAATTGTCTTGACCGGGATCCTTCCGATCCGGAGATACTCTACCTGGGTACAGGTGAATGCATGGCAAGGTCTGCAGATTTCATTGCCATCAACCGGCTATCCGATCATTGGAAAAAGAGGGATTATCTCATCAGGTGGGACAACTGGGATATGTGCGGGTGGAGTCAGGTGAACCGGATTCTCGTGGATCCCGACAGTTCCAATCTGATTTATGCGGCCGGGATCAACAGTGGCTATTGCAGTAATTACGGGGGAATTCTGATCAGCCAGGATACCGGTAGTACATGGACGGATATCGATATCGCGACAACCTATGGAGACGATGTATCCAACATAGAACTGGTCAAGAATAGTCAGGGAAAAAAGACCCTGCTTGCTATTACAGGCGGAAGTCCCCTCTCATCCAGAATAGAACTAATGAAATCCCCCGATATGGGAGAGAGTTGGGAGGAGGTAGAAATTCCCTATGACGGAACCATCAACCCGAATGTGGTTCTGGCGCACCCCGGGGAACCGGGAACAGTGATCATTGGCTCCACGGACCCCGGGAAACCCCTTTGGCTCTTTACGGAAGAGACCGGTGAATGGGATTTTATTGCCGGTAGCAGACTTCCCCCGGCAATCTCCCCAACTTGTGCAGCAGGAACTCTTGGGGATGAACCTTCCTGGTACCTGGCGACACTGTACGGAGGGATTTACATGTCCACAGGGATGGAAGGCCGGTGGGACCAGATCAATGCAGGAATCAACAACTGTTGGGTGAATGACTTTGTGGTGAACCCCGACAATCCTTCCGACGTGTATGCAGCAACCTATGAATCACTGAAGCTTGCCCATTCTTCAGACGGAGGTAAAACCTGGGAGATCCAGCCTTCCAATCTTTCCTCCTCTTTCGATGTCCTCTCTCTGGATCCCAACCATCCTTCCACTTTCTGGGCCGCATATAACAGTTATGCTACAGGTGGATACAAACTGTTCAAGGCTGAGGAGTACGGCCAGTACTGGACGGGACCCTATGATTTTATCAATACAACGCCAACGAGTAACCGCACGGAAATCACTGATATTATGGTGAAACCGGGAGACTCGAACACCCTCTTTGTCACTTCCCAGCCCTGGTTCATGTCCACCGGACTGACCGGGTTCGGGATGGTGGGACGTACCATCGATGGCGGAAGCACCTGGAACAACTATCCCTATTCGGGTGCCTGCCTGGCTATGGACCCCGCCGCTGATCACGACAAGGTATATGTGGGAAAGGGAAAGGCCGGACAGGTCTTCCTGTTGGAATTTGAAGGGAACTCCACGACATTTTCTAATGTGGAACCTGAGGAGGGTATTGAAGATGTGCAGGACATTGCATTTGATCAGCAGGGAAACTATTTCGTGGCCACCAGCAATGGTTTGTGGAGGGTCGGGGAAACAGGGTGGGATTCGCTCGTTTGCCTTGCGGACAACATCACAACACTGGCCATGGACCACTCCAAAACGCCATCGGTACTCTATGCGGGAAGCAAAGAGGAAGGTGTTTTTCTTTCGGATGACAGTGGTGAAAACTGGATGCCTTACAACAACGGACTGACAAACCTGGCCATAGCCAACCTGGAGATTTCAGGTCAGATGATCTATGCCTCGGCCCATTATGGAGGGATCTGGTCCAGACCTTTGCCCGAAAAAATCGCGCCTCCCTATTTGACCCACAGGACAAGGAACATGGAAATGTCCGTTTTTCAGAATGGTTCCATCGGGCATAACTCACCACACTGGACCTATGGGGACGGCATAACATATAACAGCAACATGGATGCTCTTTTTTACGGCGGGCTCTTTCTCGGATCCCCCAACCTGGGAGTCGCCAACGGCTTTTTGGGAGGGTATTACATGAACAACGATTTCCAGAATACACTCCCCATGTCCGGATTCACCTCTTTTCCCGGACAATGGGACCAGGTTTCCTTTAGTGCATTCGACGATCTCTCTTCTCCTTCTCCATTGGGGATCAAGGTGGTTCAGCGTTCCTATACAAACAGCGACAGCGATATATTAATATTAAGTTATATGCTGGAACACAAATCAGGACCTGTGGAGGGCCTCTATGCAGGTATCTTCGCCGACTGGGATGTGGGCGGAGGAGATTATTGCAAAAATAATCTAGGCGGTTTTGACCTTTCCAGGAACATGGCTTACCAGTACCTGCAGGATGGCAATCCGGATCCGGGCTATTACGGGATTGTTGCCCTGAACGGGTTGTCGGGAACACGGATCAGAAATCAATGCAATTCATTGTATGTTCGCGATTCATCCCTGGTATGGATGTCCACCATAAACGAAACTGAAATCGAAGAACCGGATGATCTGAAAACGTGGATCGGTTCAGGCCCGTTTGCCATTGGGGAAAATGAATCGCTTCATGTCTGTTTTGCCATTGTGGCAGGAGCAAACCTAACAGAACTGCAGGAGAATGCAGACCTGGCAGCAGAGAGATACCTTGAACTGCCGGATTATAACTCCATGAAGGAGACCCCGTTTGTTGGATTCTGCCTGGAACAGAATGCACCCAATCCATTTTCAGGGTATACCGTCATCAATTACTCCGTTCCCTATCCGTGTGATGTGCTCATTGAGGTGTTCAATGCACAGGGGATGAAAGTTAAAAGCTTACAGGACCAGGGTCAGACAGCCGGTCTGCATTCCACAGAGATCCGGCTCGATGGTCTCGAAAACGGAATCTATTTTTACACCATGAAAGCCAACAATTATTCGAAAACCAGAAAAATGGTGCTCTATTAGTTCAGGCCACCGCCCGTTGACGCCTGCCTCTATTGTGGTACAGTATAAGATTCATTTTTCCTGAGGCTTGCGAGATCCCAATCTCTTACAAAATTCGCGAATTCGGATATCCTTCCTTCGAGAATGAACACTGGTCTGATGTGGATAAAATCACTGATGAACAAGTGAATAAATCTGATAGAGCGGAATGGTTAATTGAGCAGCACAACCAATATGCTAAGCTTGGGCTGAATAAAGAAGACTTAATCTACTCATATTAATAATACCCGTACTTTTCCACCACCTCGATGAGCACGTCCAGGTTCTGTGCAGGGGTGCCGGGTGCGATGGAGCAGGCGGTACTGAGGATGAATCCTTCAGATTTCATGCCGGTTTCAAGCCGCCAGATGGCATCTTTTCTGATCTGGGCGGGGGTTCCGTTCATGAGTACATTGACCGGATCGATGTTCCCTTTGATGGAGGCCCTGTGGCCGATCCTTCTCACCGCATCATCCAGCTCGACATTCCCCAGCGGAGGGGGATCCAGGCACTCCAGTCCGCTGAACCCGATATCGATGATCAGCTCCAGCCGGTCGCCGATGGATCCGCAGGTGTGACAGTAGCATGGGGTCTCCCGCTCCCTGCAAAATGTGGCAACCACCCGGTGTGCAGGGGCAATGATCTCCTCGAACATCTCCCTTGAGATGAAGTTCTGACCTGTCCAGGGTGCCGAGAAGTTAATGGCATCGGCACCCGCATCGATCTGTTCACCCACGTGAACGCAGCTTGCCTGTGCATAGCGGAGTAAAAGGGCTTTGCACTGATCCGGATGGGTCATCATGGCCATAAAGGCCCCCTGGATGCCCAGCCGGTCGATCAGGTAGTCCTCCGGTGCATATACCGATCCATGAATGGATAGGTTGCCGTTGGTAATCTCTTTTGACTGGTGAATTTCGGCCACCCTGCCGTATGGGTCCTTATTGAGCCACATGCGCAGGCGGTTGGAGGGGGGCAGGAAGGTGATATTGTCAGGAACCCGGTCCGGATCCAGGTCGTCGATGGTAACCTCCGGCGGGATCGCATGCTGGTAGCGGGGCAGGTCGTCGTGGCAATAGACACAGGAGTCCCCGTTTTTAAAACGCACCACCGGACCCTCCTCATGATCGGGTTCAATGCTCTTCACTTTATCTTCATCCAGCGGTGCCAGGCCCACACCGGGGATCAGCACCCCGTCAAAATGAAATCGCCTGCTGATTTTACAGAAAGCCTCGGCATAGGCCCTCTCCCGGTTATGCCACAAATCCACCGGGTTGAGCCATGGAAGTTGTTTCAGCACAAAGCCCCAGGAGGGCTGACACATCAAAGGTACCCGGTCGGGCTTTTCAAGTTTCATGGCCTTTGCCATGCGCCAGGTACCGTTTATCTCTTTCGGCAGCATATCCAGGTTTTTAATTTCTATTTTGACTTATCCCCAAATGTATAATCGTAATAGCTGGCCAGGAACCTGACCCCGAAGGTGGTGCCCACATCGCGCTGGGTGACCCAGAGTTTTCCTTTCTTATGCCGAAGCCTGGTGTTGATCACCGCCCCTGCCAGGTTCGGATCGGGATGGCCGGTGGCATAGCGGTTCTTCAGGATCCAGTCGAGCGACAACTCGATCGCATCATCAAATCCGCTGACACCATGTTCACGCAGCCGAAGCCAGAGGATCCCTGAAAAGGCCACAGCCGATCCGCAAACCGAGCTGCGGTTAGGGGGCCCGTCAAGAAAATTCTGATAGTAGATGGTGCCATCTCCCTCCTGGAATTCCAGGAAAATACGGGCCGTTTTGGTAGCCGCCTCCAGGTACCGGGTATCGCCGGTAAGTTCATACCCGTCGATAAGCGACTCGGCATACCACAGGTTAAACCGTGGATGCACGCTTCCCGTAGCCTTGTCATTGGGCATAAAATCCATCCAGAGACCTTCGGGTCCCTGCTTGTCAACCAGGCTGTTGCAGAGGGTGATGAATGCCGATTTGTACTCCTCGTCGCCGGTGTACCTGTACATATCCAGGAAGAGTGATCCTTCATTATTGGGACGGGCCACATCGTACAGAACCTGTTCCTTTTTGTCGGGCCAGAAGGGACTGTTCTCCTTCATCACCTCCCCGGTTTCGGGATCCACGTTGTCGTAGCAGACACCCTCATCCAGCAAACACATATTACGAAGCATCCAGTCGCCCGCCACCGTGGGCACGTCGGCATACCGCTGATCGCCCGTTGCCTGGTAAAGCCTGTAGAGACCGGCCGACCCATCCGACATGGTTGCAAAAACGATGGTTTCACCGGCCATATCACCGTGAGCCGAACGCACCATCCCTTTGAGTTTCGGGTGGTCTGTAATTTCCAGGCTCACCCACCAGTTTCCTGCCTTGATGGCCTGGTCAAGGTACCCCCGGGTTCCTGTCACCCGGTTTGCTTCCAGGAGCGCATAAATGGCCTGTCCCGTATGCCAGGGCGGCTCGTAATCGTACCACTTCCCTTCGATCATATTGTAGTCGCACTTTGATTGACCCTCCTCGTTGATCAGCACGCCGGAAACATAATCGGCGGTCTCCTGCAGTGCCTTCAGCACCTGGGCTTCTCTCTCCTTTTTTTCCTGATCCCCGCCAAAAGAGAGCGCGGGCACCCACATTAAAATAAAAATGGTCTGAATGACTTGTTTCATGATCTCCTTGCTTTATTGTATATAATACTTGCTTTTATGATTTCTTACCTCCACATCCTTAAGCCTGAACGACAAGCCCCAATCGGCATTCCATTGCTCCACTTTGATCATGATGTGGTTTTGCCCCTGCTCAAGGTCGAGCAGGAACTCATCCTCATCAGCGATCAGGCTTCTTTTCCCATGTACATGGTGAACCTCTTTCCCGTTGCACCAGACGGTCGCCCCGTCGTTGCTCCCCAGGAGCGCGGTTACCTGTTGCTTCGCGGGTGCCTCGATGACACAATAGGCATAGGCCACCGCCGTAATGTTGGGGTTAAAGATGGTGAGGAAGTCCACCACTCCTTCCAGGGGAGAGTTGTGCCTGATCCACATGCGATCCACCCCCGTGGTATCGGTGAATCTCATCCCAGGAAAGGGCCTTGCCATGGCCTCACCCCCTATGGGTCCGAGGAAATCAGGCGGGTATTCATCGAACGATTCAATGTGAAAACTACCTGCCAGCAGCCAGGATTGGAAAAACTGACCCTCCTGGCTTCGGATATCCAGTCTCACCTCTGTGGGGGAAGGAAGGTACCCCCCCTTTTTGAAGGCCTCCAGGGCACTGCGCAGCAGGTTTTCCTGGTCGGCAAATGCACCCTGGTGCATCCCGAAATCGAGTTCCGCATGGTCCCTCCAGTGGGCACGGCTCTCCTGGTCCCAAAGTTGGAGGAACCAGGAAGCCAGGGCGTCCATCCGGGCCCTGAGTTCAACCACACCCTGCAGGGCAAGCTCCAGTTCTGCCAGGGCCCCTTCCCGGTCGCTTCGTTGCAGCTCACAGGCAAGGTTATAGGAGGTGGCGGCTGCCAGCAGCTGCCTGCGGCTGTCGGCCAGGAAGGCATACTGTGCAATTGTAAAACGGATGAAGTCCAGGTCCTCTGTAAACCGGGGAACTTCCGCTCCCGACAGGATCGCTCCGGCCCGGTCGGTCCATCGTTTCACATCGGTCCAGCTGTCGGCATCGAAGGTCAGCTTGCTGCCGCGCTCGGGAACCATCGAATTGTAAAATACCGTGGAGTTCATCTCGAAGGTGGGCTCCAGGAGGGTGAGGTTGTTCAGGGCATGCAGCGCTCCCGGCACCAGGTTATGCATGTCGCCGTATATGGCGCGGCTAAACCGGTGGTCGAAATCCTCCAGGGGTTCGCGGTTGGGGCGCCAGCTCTGCTCGGCATTGTAGGCCAGTCCGTACCAATCGTGCGAAAAGAAGTGAAGTCCTCCATCGTCCCACACCGTGCAGTAAACCCCCAGGGCACCCTTCTCATACCCTTCGTTGATGAAGTTGCGGATGTTGGTGACCGACATTTCGAAATCGGGAATCAGCCTGTTGGAGTTGAGTACTCCCGGGGATACAGTAAACGTGAACCCTGCTTCGGTGAGCGGATCGATGAATTCGGCAAAGGATTCGGCCGGACTGTAATCCCAGGCTCCCAGGATGGTATGTGCGGGGATCATCTGCAGGATTTCGGGATGTTCCAGGATGATGTCTCCCCACACGATGGTCTTCTTGCCCGCGGCCCTCAGCATAGAGTCAATTTTCACCACGTGACCGGCATAGATCCGTGCCGGTCCCATCTCCTCAGCGGCCCCTTTGAGTCCGCCCCGGGAGAGGTCCCACGCTTCATCCAGGTTGGGGGTGAAATAGACGGAGCTGAAGGCGGGAGCCATCTCCCTGTATATATCGCCCAAAAAGGAGTGTGAGGCGGGATTCAATGGGTCCAGCATCCGTTCGGTGGCACCCAGGTGCCTGAATTGAGGGAGGCTGAGGATCTTCTCGAAATGGCCCAGCGACTGGAAATTCCCAACCAGCTCCATCTGGTAATCTGCCGCATACTCCGACAACGCCCTGAACTCCTCCACCGATATTCCGCCATCCGTAGGGGCCATGTCGGGATACTTTTGGGTCCGCACCACATGTTCGATGTAAAACGACATGTTGTTGATCTTCATTTCGGCATAACGCCTGATCTGCAATTTCATGTATTCATGGGTCGGGACCGGTCCCCTGCTGATATCATCCATAATACACCGGAAGGCCATGGAGGGCCAGTCGCGGATGGTTAACAGGGGGACCTGCAATGGTTCGGGATTTCCCCTGAGCAGCTGCCTGAGGGTTTGCACCCCGTAAAAGACCCCGGCAGGCGCATTGGCCACGATGGTGATCTCTTTTCGTTCAATTTTCAGCAGGTAGCCCTCCCTGCCCAACGCTTCACCGGGAACCATTCCCTTTTTCCGGGCCACCTCCATAAACGCTTCGTCCGACGCGGGAATCCCGATCCAAATGGCGGGATTCTTCTCCCCCGACACGATCACCCCGGCTCCAAAACGCTCCGCATACGCCTCCCTGAGCTGACCGGTCATGATGCCCACGGTATTCCCTTCCACACCCGAAAAGCGCAGCGTCACGTCTGATGCCCCAACCCCATAGGATCCTTTTTCGAGCGTAACCTCCTGGGGATAGGGTACCACCGTAACCGGGTCTGATCCGTTGGCCGTCATAACAACTGCCTTGAAAAACAGCAGCGAAATGATGCCTGCTCTTATTGCTCGCTTTTTCATCTTTGGTCGTCTGTTTAAATTCATGCCTTTAAAAACCATTTGCATTCCAGCCATCGTGCCGCATCCCGGTATGCACCGTCGAGGTCAGGCACATCTGACTCTGCACCGCCGATATCGATCCCGAAGGAACCCCGGTAACCGATCCGGTGGAGGGTCTCGAAGAACCGGTCCCAATGGATGGCGCCATCCCCCACCGCCAGGTGCTCCACCTTCGCCCCCCGGTTGTCGGAGATGTGGATGTAGTCGATGTGATCTCGCAGCCTGAGCAGCGACAAAAAGAGGTTGTCCCTGAGGAAATACTGGTTGGCTGTATCGAGGTTAAATTTCAGGTTGTCCCGTTTCACCGCCTCTGCGAAGAGCAGGTATGCATCGGTGGAGTTGACCAGCGCCCCGTGACAGGGATGCAGTTGATAGGTCAGGTTATGCGCGGCCGCAATGTCACATACTTCGCGGAAGGTCTCCACCAGTTCTTCCCAGTAAACCTCCCACTTCAGATGGGCCGGAATGGTGGCCGCATTCAGGACCTCATCATCATAGTGCCGGGTAACCGGGATCCCATTGGGAAACTGCCAGGGGGGAATGGGTGCGTTGTCCAGCACCATTTTCGAACCCAGTGCAACTGCCACCTCGCAGCCCCTTTTAAACCTTGAAAGGTTCTCCTCGCGCTCCCCCTGTTCCGGGGAACACAGACCGGGAAGCACCGTGCAGAACACCGGCACCTTCAGTCCCAGTGCATCGGCTTTCTTCCTGAGTGCATACCGTTGTGCAAACATCCCGTCCAGGTGCTCCTCCCGGATTCCCTCCAGTTCAATACTTGTAAATCCCAGTTTGCTGAACTCCTCCAGGTGCAACAGCGCATCCCCCGCCACCGGGGGATAGCCATGTTTGGTAATGGTATAGAGGTAACAGGCTATGATCCCTTCATGAAATCCTTTCATCTTCTCAACTTAACTTTAAAATTGTCCTGCGATCCCTATCATTCCCGCTGCCGCCATGGCAATGGTAAACAGCAGCACCACTCCGAATGAGATATTGGATGCCAACCCCAGGGTATGGTCCCCCATGATCGCCTTTTTGTTATAGATATAGAGCATCAGGGCAAGCACCAGGGGTGTCACGATGGCGGCCATGGCCTGCGATACGATCATCACCATCACCGGCCGTCCTCCAAAGACGGGAACCACCAGTCCCAGCAGCACCCCGAAGAGCACCAGCAGGCGACTGCCGGTGGATTTCATTTTCCTGGGTTTGTTGTTGAAATCGGCGAAGAGCCAGGGTGCCAGCAGCACAATGGGAAACAGAGATGAAAGTCCGGCTGCCACAATCCCTCCCACAAAAATGGAGATGGCAAAACGGCCCGCAAGGGGTTCCATCAGCTTCACCATATCAATGGCATTGTCCACCTTGAGTCCGGCCAGGTACAGCGTCCCTGCTGCCGCGGCCATCACAGCCACGCTCAGGATAAACATCATGGAGACCGATATAATGGCATCGCGCCGTTCGGACTTCAGGTCGTTGCTCCCCCACCCCTTTTCCTGCACCAGGATGGAGCGCACCACGTAAAGGATCGCCCCCATGGTCGTTCCCACCATTCCGGCCATGATCAGCATGGCATCGGAATCTTTCGGAATACGGGGTACCAGTCCCCGGAGCACCTCCTCTGGTTCTGGAATCACCATGAACATGGTCAGAACAAAGCTAAGCCCCATGATCCCCACCATCACGGCCAGCACCTTCTCAAATACCCGGTGTTGTCCGTTCCAGAAGAGATAGTAAAGGAGCCCTCCGAAAATCAACGCGGTAATAACCGGACTGAACCCGTTACCCGACCGGGTAAGGGGCCTCGACCACTCCTGCACCACCTGTGTCACCACGCCCATTATGCCCATGCAGCTCACCCATTCACTCACCAGCAGGGAGATCAGCACAACAATGGTAATCCCTGTTCCGAAATTCTTTCGGAATGTGGTGAGGATGGTCATTCCGGTTATCGATGTGTAACGCCCGAAAAGCATGACCAGGTAGTAGGTGAAGATGCATGAAAGCAGCAGGGGCCAGATCATGGTAAGTCCATAAGCGGCCCCCGAAGAGGCCATGGTGGTAATACTACCGGTTCCGATATTATAACCGATCAGGAAGAGTCCCGGTGCAATGGAGGCCATGAAAAGGCCGATTTTTTTTGTGAAGCTCAAAACAAAGGTTTTTCAGGATTATTGATACCGGTATTTCTCTATAAGCTTGGGATCCCCGTCAATGCCCAGCCCGGGAACATCGGGAACATCCACGTATCCATCCTTTACCGGGAATAGGGGCAGGATGGGATTGTACTGGCTCTGGGTGCCCGGGTAGGTCTCCATGACCAGGGTATTGGGCGTGGATGCCAGCAGGTGAACCGCCATGTGCGGATTTCCATGTGGCGCCACCGGTATGTGGAATGCCGAGGCAAGGGCCGCTATTTTCCTATACTCGGTAATGCCGCCTGCCTTCACCGTATCCAGGTTCAGAATATCAGCAGAACCAGCCTCGATCAGATCCCTTGCACCCCAGATGGTAAATTCATTTTCCCCTGCCACGATGGCCATATCAAGTGCCTGTTTAACTTCTGCACAGCCTTTGAAATCATCGGGTTCTACCGGTTCTTCAAACCAGTATGGATTGTACTTCTGAACTGCCCTCCCAAACAGGATGGCCTCATAGGCCAGCCATCTGTTGTTGGCATCCAGCATCAGGTCTATATCCGGACCAATGGCATCCCGTACGGCCCGGACACGTTCCACGTCCTCATTGAAGGAAGCACCACCCACTTTCATTTTTACCGCCCTGAATCCCTCGGCCACATAGCCTTCCATCTCTTTCGCCAGGTCGAGGGTACTTTTACCCTCCTGGTAGTAGCCACCTGCGGCGTAGACCCTGATTTTTTTCTGAAAACCTCCAAGGACACGATAAACCGGCAAGTTCAGGGCTTTTCCAATGATATCCCAGAGGGCTATATCCACCGAGCCCATGGCCTTGATATAGTCACCCTTGGCCACTGGTTTGCGCTCGAAGCGATACATCCGGTCCCAGATCCGTTCCACATCAAAGGGATTCTCATCCTTGATTATTTCAATCATCCCCCTGTTCATCGAAGATGGTCCCTTGGGAATGCTTCGTCCAACAATGCCCTGGTTGGTGTGTACTTCCAGGTAGTTCATATTGTGGGGTCCTCCACCTGAGGAAACGATGGCATTCCACATGAGAGGGATGGTCCCGGGGAATCTCATCCGGACATATTCGATTTTTGTAATCTTCAGATTCTCGATATCCACCTGGGGAGAAGCCCCTTCCGGTGCAGGTGCAAGCGCCTCCATCTTTGAGGGTCTGAAGGATGAAAGCATGGCAACAGCCCCTGCTCCGGCGGCTCCGCCCATGATGTTTTTTACAAATTTCCTTCTTGTGTTTTTCATATGTTTTGATTGGTTCAGTGATAAATCCGTTTTGCGATTCATTCTAAAAGAGATGTTTGAGCATCAGAGATGAGATCCCCCACCGGTACCACATAAACCTGGGGCACCCCACTGCAGTCGGAGGTATAGCAAATGTAGTTCCCCGGTGGACTGAATGAGGGGTGTACATGGGCCTGATCGGCATGCCCTGCCGTTACCGAAGCGTTGGGCCAGCAAAGCACCTCTACCTTACCGTTTTCCAGGTTTACAAGTACCAGTTCATTATGCGCGGGCTCCTGGGAATCGGCCACAAACCACCTGCCGTCGCGACTGGCTGTCCCGTGACCCAGCCGGATCTCTTTGCTTTCAAAGTGGAGCCTGAAATCGCCTCCCCCTTTGTCCTGGGAACAGATGGCCGCAGGGCTCCATCCGGGCCTGGTCTTCCTGAAATAGTAAAAGCGTTCTCCGTCGTACGACCAGCTTTCGTGTGTGGCACGGAAACCGTAGGGTACGGTGAGAAACGGACTGTCGGTTCCGGCCTTCAGATCGATCTTCCACGAACGGGCCCGCTGGTCCATGGGAAGGCTCATGTCGTTCTGGGTATCCGGACCCGGTACATAAGTGATGACACCGGGATCCTCCGGATTGATCAGGGGGTGGGTGATCTTGCCGCCCCTCTGCCGGTGCACCTCCAGGATCTGGCCGGTCTCCAGGTCGGTGCGGTATATGGCCGTCAGCGTATCGCCCCTTACATAGACCAGAGTATACCTGCCGTCGTTGGTAAAGGAGCCTGTGTAGAGGGGGGTGTCGGGCAGCAAGCCTGTGTAATCAAAGAGGAGCTCCTCATCGATGCGCTCCACATGGGTGGCATAGAGTTTCCATCCATCCATATAACACACCCTTTCGCCATCGGGCATGATGGTATAATCATCCTCCATCACCACGCGCTCCGAAGGTGTGATCACCCGGGCTGCCCCGGTCTCCAGGCTGGTCCGGTAAAGCCTCCATCGACCCGATTGCAACGAGGCATATACCACATATTGCTCATCGGAGGTGAAGGCCTGTCGCTCGAAGTAGCAGGCCACCGAGGCTGCCGTATCCGATGTGATCTGTAAAAACTCCCTGCCTGTCTCGGGCGAAGTTTGCCTGATCCAGGAGGAAATCCCCCCTTTTGCTTCAAACCGGTTGCCATTGATTACGACCCCTTCCATCATCACGTGATCTGTATAGTTAGCTTCTACTGCAGTACCAGCCGAACCGACGCGCACATCGCTGATAAAAATGGAGTCCAGGGGGGCCTGGGGGGATCCCTTCAGGAAGATTCCGTAATCACTGGCATGGTTGGCACTTATGTTTTCGATGAAAATATTCTTAAACAGGGGGGGGCAACAAGTGCCCTGGTTCTTATAGTCTGAATCGATAATGATGGTTGCGCGGGTGGTGTCGAACCGGATATTGCGGGCATGGATATCATGCACCACTCCACCCCTGTCGCGGTTGCCCTTCAGGTAGAAGCCATAGATGACCTTCCCTCCGTAGGAGCAATCCTCCACGTAAACATCGTGCACTCCTCCCGACATTTCACTGCCAAGGGCAATGGCATTGTAGCCACTGAACAGGCAGTTGCGTATAACAATATTCCCTGAAGGCCTGCCCAGCGTCCTGCCTTCAAGGTCCCTGCCCGACTTAATGGCAATGTTATCATCCCCGTTCCCAAACTGTACATTTTCGATCAGTACGTTTTCGCTTGACTCGGGATCGATTCCGTCGTTGTTCAGGTTATAGGCATCATAGGTAAGGCCTCTCACGGTGATATGGTTCGAAAAGACAAAGTGGAGGCACCAGAAAGGGGAATCAGATATTTTCACATCCTCCACCAGGATGTTCTTACTTTCATAGAACTGCACCAGGTGGGGGCGAAGGTAATGTCCCTCTCCGAAGATACGCTCCTCCAGGGCCACATTTTCGTTATTCATTTTGCGGAGGAGATTCTGATCAAAATCCTGCAGCTCCTTCCACCCGTTCCAAGGCTCCCTGCCATTGCCGTCAATCTCCCCTTCACCGGTAATGGCCACATTTTTCACATGGAAGGCATATATAAATGGTGAATAGTTATAACAGCGGGTCCCTTCCCAGCTGGTAAGTACCACGGGGAGATAAAACAGGGGATCGCTTCCAAACAGGAGCCTCGCCCCCTTCTCAAGGTGCAGGTTGATATTACTTTTAAGATGAATGGGGCCATTTACCAGGTAGGTTCCCGGCTCCACCCGGATCATCCCTCCCCCGGCTTCCGCACAGACCTTTATAGCCTGGTCAAAAGAGGCTTTATTATCAAAGGCACCATCTCCAATGCCCCCGAATTCGGAGAGGGTAAATACCCTTTCAGGAATGATGGGCAGCTGAATCTGATCCACAATCTGATCCGCCCTGAGCCATGGATCAGCAGCAGCAGGATCATAAGCAGCAGGATCATAAGCAGCAGGATCATCAGCGGCGGGCTTATGTCCACCCTTGCATCCGGACAGAAAAACCAGGACTGCGATCAGAACAACATACCTTTTCATTGAATCTAAAACTTCTTTATAATAGAGAAGCTGCCCCTATTGTGCATAAAGACAGCCTCTCATTTATGCATATGAATCAAGCCCTATTTCTTCAGGAACTTGGTGGTTTTGCTTCCACCTGTTGCCTCGATCGTGATGAAGTAAACGCCCTGTGAAAGATCTTCCACTGAAATGGTGGCACGGTCTTCACCCTGAAGCTGAACCGACTTCACTGACTTTCCAAGTACATCGAGAATGGTCACACTGGTCATCCCCCTGGCCTGAACATTCAGCTGGTCACTGGCCGGATTGGGATATACACTCAGGTTCACGGCATCGGTTTTCTTAATCCCCACAGGTGCTGTAACCATTTTGATGTTATCCAGATAAGATACGGACCCGGCAGTTCTTGCATCCGGGAAATCGGGAAAGAATACCAGCCTGCTCATGGTCTCACCGATATTGGCACTAAAGTCGAAGGTAATGGCTTCCCATGCTCCGGTTACGGTATTGGGTACCTTTACCTCAGTAACCGTTCCGCCCACTTCAACTTTCAACGCGCAATTGCTGATCACATCCTTATGGACCATCATCTCCATATGGTGTAAATCTTCGGTAAAGGTCATGGTCCCGTAGTAATCGGACCAGGCACCGGCCCAGGGGTCGGCACCTTCCAGTACGTTAAACATCATCACCTGTTCGGAGGTATTCGCCCCGGACTTGTCGGGATTGGTGACCACCAGTAAATTCTCTGGGGCATCCCCGGCATTGGCAAACTGGTTCCACATCACGGTTTCATAGTCACGCTCAAAGTCCACGCCCACGAATTCGCCCTGCGCTCCAGTCCAGTTGTTGTCACCCATCTGGGTGCTGTTCAGACCGAACTTGGCGGCCAGGTTGTTCTCCCAGCTGAAATCGTAGGGGACCACGACATGGTAGAAACCATTCCCGCCTTCCCCTGTGCCCGGTACGGCAGGTTCCACCCAATTGGGGGCATTGTTTCGGTCCAGGTCGGGATCCTGGTCATAGATAATGATGGAGTCATTGAATGGCGGTGCGCCGGCGAACTCGATCCTCTCGGCAACCTGGATGGCCCTGGGCCCGTAAGTCTCTGTAAAATCTGCCATCAGTGTGGGATTAATCCACGTGGGCATGATAGTGGTGTCATTCAGGAACCCCTGGATTTTTGCAGAGTCCATCCAGAAAACGTTCCGGTCAAAAGTGATCTCTGGTGCCACGATGGTCACCGAGTCCACAACCACCGAATCGACGGAGACCACAAAACGGCCTCCATCAAAGTCCATGGGCATGAATCCGGCATTCTGGAAGATGTTGTTGACGAACACCAGTTGGCCTGTGGGACCGAAACTGATCCCGTGCTGCCCGATATTCGACACGGTGTTGTTGGTGAACCAGGCATAGTTGATCATCCCGCCGCCGTCGCGGATGATCCGGCTGGTGAGGTTATAGAAGGTACAGTTCTCCATCACAACCGTATCGATGTCATTCCCCCGGTCGTCAATGCCCCGTCCGTTGTCCGGACTGCTGGGAAGACCGATGTTGCTGATCACCGAGTTGGTAATATAGAAGGATACGCCCGGGTTGTCCACCCTGACGAAGGACTGCCCGTCCTTATCAAACCAGCAGTCATCCACTGTCACGCTGATGTCGTCCGCGCTTGCACGGATCATCCGCTGTGTCTGACCGCCCAGATCATCGAGGCCGGTCACATGCAGTCCCTTCACGGATAAGTTTGCCTTGGCACGAAAAGCCCCGTCGGAAGCATCCCCGACTACCCTTGGCTGCAGAAAGGGACGGGGGCCGTCGCCATCTGCCGCTACGATGGTCAGCGGGAACCCGCTGTTCTCAATCCTTCCGGTGAGCCCGTAGTAGGCTTCCAGTCCACGCTGAAGCCGGTAGACCGTGTTCAGATCGGTACGCTCGCCCGTCTCAAGGGTATCGCCATTGATGGCGTCATTCAGGGTTCCTAACCCCGGCAGGACATCCACATAACGCACCTGCGCGCTAGCGTTGAGGGCCATGAAGGCCAACGCCAGCATCAAAAATCCAAAAATCTGGTAACGCTTTTTCATAGTTGCATTTTTTAAAGGTTTACGAATCATTTTTATTATTTAATTATTAGAATTTATAGGTCAGCCCCAGGTCAATGGTCATCCCGTACACAAAGTTACTGGTGATCAGTTTATTAACGGAGCCCGCCAGGTAGGTCTGCTCCTTTACATTGGTAAAATTGTTCACATAGAGGAAGACTTCGAAATGGTCCTTGATGTCCTGTTTTACCACCAGGTCCCAGCGCGTGGTAGGCCCCACGAAGTTGTCCTTTTCCGGGGTGGCCCCCACGCTCCTGGCCAGCCGGCCGATCTCGGGTTCCTCCTCCACGAAGAGGCTCTCCCCCTGGTAGATCATAGAAATCCTTGCACTGAAACCGCCCCGTTCGTATCCGAGGGAGAGGTTCAGCAGGTGGTTTACCTGTCCCGGCATGTTGCCGCTGCGGAGGGTATCTTTCACCGTGGATGTGTAGGGAAAAGTGGTCATCGTCTCGATCAGGGAGACCGGAAAGAAGGTTTCCGACTGAAGGAAGGTGTAGTTGGCCGAGATCACGATCCCGTTGAAGGGTGAGGGCAGGAACCTGAGATTGGTTTGCAGGTCGGCCTCAAGACCTTTGATGGTGGAGGTTCCCTCGGCATTCAGGGGCCTTGTGAGACTCAGACCGTAGATGGGGCTCGCCCTGTCGAAAATCCGCGAGGTGAGGGTATAGTCGATGTTCTCCACCTCCTTGTAGAACCCGCCCAGGGTGACCAGGCCGAACCCTCCGTAGAAGGAGAGGATGGCATCATAGTTCCAGGCGCTCATGTGCTCCAGGTTCGGATCGCCCCGCTCGGCATACCCCTCCCCGCGGACGATTACCTCCCAGGGGACCAGGCTGAAGAAATTGGGCCGGTTCAGCGATTTTGTAGCCGCAAGCCGGAGATTTGCCCAGGGGAAGAGGTTGAATTTCAGGTGGAACATGGGAAGCCACTGGTCCAGCACCCTGTTGCCCACCGTATCGACCAGCCCGGTAACATTCTCCACATTGCCATCCTCGTCCACCTGCGGCGAACCGAATATACTCTTGTAGCTGTTCTGAGTCCGCTCGTAGCGGGCGCCGGCGATCAGGTCGACCCGGTTGAAGAAGCTAAAGCCGGTCATTCCGTACCAGGCTGTAATATTCTCCCCCGCTTCGTAATCCGAGAGGTCGATGGTGGGCTCCACCACGTAGAAATCATTGTAATCCACCCGGAATCCCTCCACCTTCGCAGGATCCAGCAAAGGACCGTTCACCTCTCCGGGACCGGGCCCGAGGTAGAGACGGTTATCGAAGAAGCGTGCGTAATCTTCCGAAACGTAATCACCGATGAAGTTGCTCATCAGGATCCATTCGTTGGTATAATTCACCTCCCAGTCCGGATCCACCCTGCCGGCATCAAATATATCCTGGCCCACGAAATGCCCCGTCCAAAGCCTTGTAATGTCGTTCACCCTGTACTTTGACTGGTACTTCCCGCCGGACTTCAGGTAACCGGTGACATGCTGACCCAGGTTGAAGGGGAGTTTCAGGTTCGCCTGAAGGGCGTAGTTGTTGTCTTTTACCTCGTAACTGTCCAGGTAGGCCCATTTCAGCCAGGTGGCATCCACGTTGTTCTTGGCCCCGCCGACGATGTCCTCGAAGGTCAGCTCGGGATTGGGATTGAAAGCCCCCAGCTCCCGGAACCTGAAGTCGCTCACGAAGGGCCTGTCGTTGCGGGTGAATGACCAGGATCCTGCCCAGTCCGCCTCGAGTCGGTTAAATAAGCGGTGTTCCCCGCTGAGCCGGTTGGAAAGAACCAGGTTGGTGGATTCCCTCTCCCGGATGTCATGCTCCTGGTATGCCTGCTCCACCCTGTACCGTCGCCTCCGGCGCAGATCCTCCCGGTTTGTCTGGCCGAAATTGCTGGAAAGCACAATGCTGCCGCTTTTCAACCTTACATCAGCGGTCATGTTGGCAAAATAGCGGTAGCGTGTCTCCTCGACCTCCACCACGTTCAGGTCACTGATGGCGAAGATGAAATTGCCTTCAGGATCCTTCCCCAGGTTTGTATTGTAGCCGGCCGAATAGCCCTCCGAGCTCCGGTCGGCCCTCTGGATACCGCCCCCGGCCAACAGGCCCAGCCTGTCGTTGAAGAACCGGTTCTCGAAGGTGGCGCTCCCCTTGTACTGCCCGAATGCTTTTTCCAGGTGGTTGTACCCGGTCTGTGCCCTGACCGTTCCGTGGAACCCGCCAGAGGCAGTCTTGGAGGTGAAATTGACCGACCCCCCGATGGCGTCACCGTCCATGTCTGGCAGCAGGGCCTTGTAAAATTCGATCCCCGAAAGCGCGTCGGTCGAGAACATACTAAGATCCACCGACCGGTCCTGGTCGGAGGTGGAAGGCACCTTTTCTCCGTCTACCGTGATGGTGTTGAACCGGGGTGCCATGCCGCGCAGGGTGACCTTGGTCCCTTCCCCGCCGTCCCGCACAAGGGACACCCCGGGCAACCGGGCCACGGACTCGGCCGCATTCTGGTCGGGCAACTCCTGGATCTTCTCCCTGGAGACCACATTGACAATGGTATTGGAGTTGACCTGCTGGTTGATGGCGGCGGTCTGTCCCCTGGCCATGGCGGTCACCACCACCTCCTCACCCATGATCGACTCCATCTGCATCGTGCCATCGGCCTCCTTCACCTCTCCGGCCATGATCAGAATTTCCTGCATCATATCCTTGTAACCGATGTAACTGAAAACCAGGGTATAGGTACCTGGTTTGATATTCAGTAACTGGTATTTCCCTTCCTCATCGGTGACCGTCCCGGATGTGGTTTCAAGCAGGGCCACATTGGCATACATGAGCGGTTCTCCGCTCTGGGCATCCTTTAAAGATCCGCTGACTCCTCCCCTGCTCTGTCCATTCAGGGATGGTACAAAGGCAAAAGCCAGGATCAACATGATTATGAATAACGGGTATCTCACTCCTTTGAACATGGAATCAAAATATATGAACATGAATCAAAATATATTTTCACCAAATCAAAGCAAATATAGGACAAAATTCCCTCTTTTCAAATATAAACTGTGTGCGTACACACTATTTGCTATATCTAAGATTTTGTTTATTTTAGCGATGCCAAAACCCCCGCATTATTGTTCTTCATGAAAAATTTAAAAACGTAAAAAGTGGCCCGGAAAACCGGAACCCATATCAGGATCAAAGACGTTGCTGCACGGGCTGGCTGCTCCATCGGGACCGTGGACCGGGTGATTCACGACCGTGGAAAGGTTTCCGAGGGTGTGAAGACAAAGATTATGCAAATTTTGAAGGAGCTGGATTACAAGCCGGATCCCAGTGCCCGGGCCCTGGCCAGCAACCGTTCCCTTACCCTGGGGATCCTTCTGCCCTCCTATCGCAAGGGAGAGTTCTGGGAACTGCCAAACCTGGGAATCAGGGAAGCCATGGCGCATTATTGCGAACAGGGCTTCGATATCCATGCCATACAACATAAGTACAGCGACCGGGATCAGTTTTACCGGGAAGGGATCAAGATGATCGGGGAGAAAACCGACGGGATCATACTGAGCCCCTCCTCATACAGGGAGAGTGTCAGGCTCGCACGCTCATTCTTCCAGCATAACAAACCCTTCATACTGATCGACTCGGATATTGATGGTGTACCGGCCCTTTCATTCATCGGGAAAAACCCTGTCCAGTCGGGACAGACGGTTGCCAGGCTTATCCACCAGGTGACCCGGCACATACCCGGGAAAAAAAGCGTCTGGACTCTGAATGTTTCCAGGAACCTGAACCAGATGTACGCACTGCTGGCCAGGGAAAGTGGCTTTATGAACTACTTTGCCGAAAAGCACCTGCAAAACGAGTACACCTTCAGCACCATGGATATGGAGGACAAAGGCAGTCAGAAGGAGATCGACACCCATGTGGCCGGATTACTGGAGACCCAGTTTCCCCACGCCATCTATGTAACCGGATCGAGGGTACATAAGATTGCTGCAGCACTGAAGAAATTGAAACCGGAGAAGAAGCCTTTGCTGATCGGGCACGACCTTATCGAAGCAAACAGGGCCAGGGTACAGGATGAATCCATCGACTTCCTGATTGAGGAGGAGGGCCGGAGGCAGGGATTTCTGGCTGTTGAAACCATGGTCCGTCACATTATCTATAAAGAGAGGCCGGAAAGCAAGCAGATGATGAACCTGATGATCTATACCCGCGAGAATCTACCGCTATAACCTTTTTAGCTGGGAGGCTGCTTCATGATCCAAAAACAGCCAGGATTTAGCCAGTTTCGTGAGTACCGAGGCAGGAACCTCCGGGGTTACCGTTCCCTCGACGGTTTGCTTTACAGCCAGGGCTTTTCGCTTTTCACTGACCGTACAAATGATGGATGCCGATTTCATGATCTGCCGGATTGACATGCTGATGGCTTTATGGGGAACATCCTCCAGGGTCGGGAACCACCCCTCACCCAGTTGTTGTTTTCTGCAATTCTCATCCAGTTCAACCACCAGGTAGGGAACCTCTGTTTCAAAATCAGCCGGCGGATCATTAAAAGCCAGGTGACCATTCTCTCCGATACCAACAAATGCCACATCAACCGGATGATTTTCAATCAATTTCCCCAGGCGTTGACACTCCCCGGCAGGATCCTCCTCTGCGTTGATGTAATGGAAAGCTTTCAGGTTAATCCGTCCCACGAAACGCTCCTTCAGGTACTTTCTGAAAGATGCCGGATGGGTATCGGGCATCCCGATATACTCATCCAGGTGAAAAGCAGTCACTTTTGTCCAGTCGATATTTGAATTCACCAGTTCGTCCAGCATCTCGAACTGAGAAGAGCCGGTGGCCACGATGATATTTGCATGACCCTTTTTGCCAATGGCTTCATGGATCAGTTTTGCGCCTTTCCTGGCAGCCCACTTTCCTGCCTCGGTTTTGGTTTCGTGAATAGAAATTACCATAAAATGTAATAATCTGTTAATCTACGTTTTATAAATATTATGATCCATTTAAAAGGCAAATATATGGGAATTTTAAACACTGGCAAAATATTTGTGTGTGCGCACACACAAATTAAGTTCAGTATGCGCCAGACTTTCTAACCAGCTATGGGCCAGCTTGGGGAATTGTGAACCAAAAGCTGTTAGGTAAGCTTTAAAAATAGTAGATTAGTGTCCATGCAACGAAAATACATCATCATCACCGCCTTTGCCATCGCTATGGGCTTCCTGGAAGCTGCCGTGGTGGTCTACCTCCGGGAGATCCTCTACCCGGGAGGATTCAGCTTTCCCCTCTCACCCATTCCGGTCCACCTGGCTCTCACCGAGCTCTTCCGGGAAGTGGCCACCCTGGTCATGCTGGTGAGCATCGGCATCCTGGCTGCCCGCAAATTCAGCACCGGGTTCGCATGGTTCATCTACAGTTTTGCCATCTGGGACATTTTCTATTATCTCTTCCTGAAGGCCATCCTGGGCTGGCCCGAATCGCTGATGACCTGGGATGTGCTCTTTTTGATCCCCACCACGTGGACCGGGCCCGTTATCACGCCGGTTCTGGTATCCATGACCATGATCCTTTTTGCCGGGGTTATTTTGTACCGGCACGAACGCGGTATGGAGAGCCGGATTCCGGCCAAAATCTGGACCGGACTGATCCTGGGTTCCCTGGTCATCATAGTGGCCTGGGTCCTGGACTATTCAAAGCACATGCTGTCGCACTTCACCCTTGTTGAGATGCTGCAGATAAAGAATCCCGGGGTGCTGCAGGTTGCCACACTCTATGTACCCGGCCATTTCCCCTGGTTGATTTTTGCAATCGGCGAGGCGCTGATCCTGGCTTCTGTGGCATGGTATTTCAAATGGAACCGGTCATGAAAAGAATCCTCTTTATTGCCTTATTTATAATTGTTGCCCTTGGTTTATCGGCGCATGGATCGGACTCAACAACACTGGCAAAGGATTCAGCCGGGATCCGCAGGCCCGGTGTGATACCCGGTGTGATTGTGGGGGGCAATGTCTCCATCCTCTCCCTTGATCTGGAGAAGCTGATTTATGTTAAACCCTTCCTGATCCTTGGAGGAGGAATCGGGATTGGATTCACCGGGAACTTTACCCCTTTCAACGAAGAGCCCGACCAGGCCTATTTCACACTGCCCGTTCACCTGAGCGGCAATTTCGGAAAAGGGAGAAGTTTCGCAGAGGTTGGCGTGGGCGGAACGCTGCTGGCGGGTGGGGGCGAATCCATATACCTTTTTTATCCCATGCTGGGATACAGGCTCCTCCCGTTAAAAAGCAGGAAATTCAGTCTTCGTGCCTGGTTCTATTATCCGTTTGGGCAGGAGGTGCCGGATGTTTTAACCGGTGGTTTCGGGGCGAGTTTCGGCATTGGTTTTTAAACTCCTGTTTATTAAAAAGTTATGCGTAAATTCAATTTCTAAATACCATGTCTTTTATAAAAATTTAAAACACATATTATGAAACAAACATTGAATCCACCAATTCGTATTTTGACAATTAATGTGATGTTAATTATGATTGTATCTTGTAGTACATCACCAAACAAAACGAATATAAAAATGGAAATTCAACTGAGAGATCAATTAAAAACCGCAGCTTCAGACTTCTTCCGTTTGCTTGAAGAAAGAGATATGGAGAAATGGATTGATCTATGGGCAGAAGATGGTATTGATAGAAAGCCATATGCTACTGGTATGTTTCCCGAAGAGATAAATGGCAGAAATGCTGTTTATGATGCCTGGAAAGGTATTGCCGAAGTATTTGATAGTGTGAGTTTTCCGATACAGGAAATTATTGTGGATGAAGAAAGCAGGACAGTCGTTGTCAGATTGGATGGCAAAGGAGTTATGAAGAACAGTAATCTTTATCAGAACACCTATATATTTTTAATCCATTATAATGAGGATTTAAGAATTAAGGAATGTTTTGAATACTTCAATCCTTATGTTGCAGGTAAAGCATTTGGAAAGTTGGATCAATTAAAATATTGATTAAAATTGTCACACAACTCTGCCATTAAAGGTAAGCTGTTTGTCATGCTATTTGATAACTTATAAGCCATTTACCGTGACCAGTGATTAGTCTGGCACCCGGGTACGAGCAACGTCTCGCAAAAAAAATCTATACAACCTAACATTATTGCCGGGCCGGTATGGAAAGACCATATATAGAAGAGCAGCTATTCCAGGGGAGGGATTTCACCACGATACCGGTGCAACAGGGCGATTACGAGGCATGTACCTTTGAGGATTGCAATTTCTCGGGATCGGACCTTTCAGGAACCAGGTTTATCGAATGCAGTTTCAAAGGGTGCAACCTGAGCAACGCCCAACTCAAAAAAACATCATTCCAGGAGGTGAAATTCGGGAATTGTAAAATGCTGGGGCTCCATTTCGAAAACTGTAACGACCTGGGCTTCTCGGTTCGGTTCGAAAACTGCCTGCTTGATCTATGCTCATTTTACCAGGTCAGGCTAAGCAAAACCCCATTTATCAACTCAAAAATTCACGAGGTGGATTTCACCGGCGCCGATTTGAAGGAGGCCAGTTTCAACCAGTGCGATCTCCTCTCTTCCACCTTTGCGGATTGCAACCTTGAAAAAGCCGACTTCCGGGGGGCATTCAACTACTCTTTCGACCCAGGCGTCAACCGGGTTAAAGAGGCCCTCTTCTCACAGTCCGGCCTGGGCGGATTACTTGGCAAATTCAACATCCGGATCGAACCCTGAGATTGACCCGGATTTGATTTCGCCGATGATTTGTTTGGTTGCATTTATAAATTCTGCTTCCCCTGCTTTGATGATCATTGAATTTTTTAATTTCCATTTTTCAATGGCCTTACCGACGAAATCTTCCCGGATCACCATTAAAATATGATTCTTTTGCAGAATCAACAACTCTTCAATTTTCCCGGCCCAGCCTTTTCCCAGAAGTTCAAGCCTACCCACCTCATCAATGATAACGATTTCATTTTCAATGTTATTTTCAGGTTTTAAACGCTCGAGTCCAAATTCCAGTCCCGGAGGTAAAACACTGAAAATCCCAATCTTTTCAAAATTCTCCGGCGATTCTGTCCGTAAAAATCTCTCACTTTGATGCGTCCTGACATCCACTACATCATAACCGGTTCTTTCATGATTCTCAATGATTTTTCGGGAATAAATGCCACCTGCTTTAATATGCTTTTCTTTTAAGACTTCGGCCAGTTTTACAACAAAACTTGTTTTCCCATCATCCACTTTTCCGGTAACAATAAATATTTTTTGAGTGAACCTGAGATTACTAAGTTGGTTAAACCGAAATTCAGAGTAGGCAATCAATTGCAAAATGACTTTGGTTGGGTTTTTATAAGCGGTTTTAATATCGGGAATGTTCGCAATGACCAGAGGCAGGCTTCTCACTGAAAGTTCCAGCGCAAGCGGAAGATTTTTAAAATAGGTTCCGGAAAAAAAATTCCTGATTTTTGGATTGTACAATTCTGTTCCCAGCACCGAAAAACCCAGGATTAACACCATGGCCCTGAAGTTCATTTCGATTCCTATTATTAATGCATCGGCGATCGACTTTGACTGCATTTTCGTGAAAACGAAAGCTGTAAGCATGGTAATTACAATAAAAAATATCCAGAATTTCGGCTTTAAGATCTGGCGCAGGGCACGCTTATACTTTATGATCCAGATCAATGTTACAACCACCACAGAGATGGTCCATATTTTCCAATTTGTCAGACTTATTAATAGTAAAGCTGAAACCATAAAATGGAGATTGATGACGAGCCAGATCAATGAATAGTTAAACTCCTTTTTTGAGTTCGGATGGTTCAGAAAACTTTGATTATTATAGATTTCCGGTTTGTATTCAAGAGGTTGTGAAATCAATTTTTTTCCGGTTCGTATTCCTATAACGGAAGAAATTATACCGATCAGGACATAAATTGAAAGTAAGAGAAAGAGAGGGATCCAAAGTGTATCGAATTGCAAATGAAGCTGCTTTTCGGTGAAGGTCATGATGTTTTTATATACCTCCACAATATTGAACCCATAGAAGATAAGGAAGTTAAATATTTTTTGGGCGAAACTCCAGGTAACCGCTAAAACGGAGCCTGTTATAAAACCCAGATAGGTCCTTCCAAAAATTCTGATGGATAGTTCCAATAATAGTGCTTCTGCCAGAATGGCGATCATGGGTCCGAATATTACTGCACTGGGCGACAGGGTTTTCATGAATGCACAGATGACTCCTGCACGCCAGATGATGCCTCTCTCTTTCCAGACAAAACTTACTGAAACCAGGATTAATATCGCAATTGCCGTTAAAAGACTTCCCGAAAATGGAACTTTCAAATTGTGTAAAAAACTGCCAAGCACAATTTCGGAAGAAGCCCAAACCGTACCAATGATGGACGCTTTGAGCCACTTTTCATTTAACCGGGTATTTTGATTCATTCAGAATTCAGATTTTACTATACAAAAGAAGTGTATTTTTGGGATAACCGATGTTATAAAAGATGACAGATAAACACTGGAAACAACTGAAGGCCATTATCAATGGCGAAAGGGTCATACCGGCCCCCGTGGGTTTTATTATTGATTCGCCCTGGCTTCCAAACTGGTACGGGATCTCTTTGCTTGACTATTTCACCAGTGATGAGTTGTGGCTCAAGGCAAATCTGAAGGCCATTGAGACTTTTCCGGATGTGATGTTCCTCCCCGGGTTCTGGTCCGAATACGGCATGTGTACCGAACCCTCCGCCTTCGGGGCGCGGACCTCCTTTCCACACAACGAGTTCCCCCATGCATTCCCCTTTATCAAAACACCCGAACAGATCAGGGATATTCCCCGGCCAAACCCGGAAAAGGACGGACTGGGTCCCCTGGTACTGAACCGGCTCAAACTGAACGAAAAGAAGATCAATGATGCGGGTCACCGGATCCGTTTTTCGGTCTCCCGCGGTCCCCTCAACATCGCCTCCTTCCTGATGGGCACCACCGAATTTATGATGGCCATGATCACCCACCCCGAGGAGACGCACTTGCTGATCAGGAAAATCACCGACTACCTGGTGGAATTTCACGACCACCAGGCGGAGCTCTTCCCATCCACCGAAGGAATCATGATGCTCGACGATATCATCGGTTTCATCTCGGCCGACCAGTTCGCGGAGTTTGGTCTGCCCTACTTCAGGGAGCTCTACGACAGGGATCTGCCCGTGAAGTTCCTGCACAACGATGCCCCCTGCAGGGAGTCGGCCCCCTACCTTCCCGAAATGGGTGTAAACCTCTTTAATATGGGGATCGATACCGACCTCAACGAGCTCAAACGAATCACGGGCAACCAGGTTACCATGCTGGGAAATATACCTCCCAGGGACACGCTGGCCCGTGGATCGGAAGCCGAAATCAGATCCTCGGTCCGGACCCTGATGAACCAGCTGGAGGAACCCTCGAGGGTGATCTTCTCCTGCGGCGGCGGCATGCCCCCGGAGGTCACCACTGCCCAGATCAACGCCTTTATCCAAACCGTCCGATTTCCCTGACATTTAAAAGCTGATAACCTGCTAAACCTTACTAACCTGCTAAACCTTACTAACCTGCGAACCACACGAACTACCCCATCCCCCGCTTATGAAACCAAATAACCATTTCACCATTTTCCTGATGATCCTGTTCCCGTTTGCTTCCTGCACCCAGTCGCCACCCTCCCCAACCCTGGTTTCGGATGAGTCATCGGCCACCATCATGCTGGGTGAGCAGCCCCTGCTCACCTACGTGAATTCCGAAACTCCCGCACCAGGGGGACAAAACCCGCTCTATAAACGCTCGGCTTATATCCACCCGCTCCGGTCGCCCGGGGGCGAGATCCTTACCCGGATTCAGCCGGAGGATCACTACCACCACTACGGGATCTGGAATCCCTGGACCCACACTCATTTTGGGGAGGACACGGTCGATTTCTGGAACCTGGCCCTGGGCCAGGGGACTGTAAGATTTGCCGGGTACCTGGATCAGTATGAAAGGAGGGGTGAAGCCGGATTCAGGGTTCGTCACGATCACATCTACTTCAAAAAAGAGGGTGGTGAGGGAGTGGCCATCAACGAAACCTGGAATCTGCGGGTTCACGATGCAGGCGAAAATGTATATACCGCCGATCTCACCGTCACCCTCTCCACACCCCTGGAGGTGCCGGTTACCCTGGAGGAGTACCGGTATGGCGGAGGGATCGGATTCAGGGCCACAGAGAAGTGGGGCACCGGAAACAGTACGGTACTCACCTCCGAAGGGAAAACCCGTGCAGGGGCCGACGGAACAGGTGCCCGTTGGGTGATCGTTGAGGGGGAATCGTCGGTTCCTCAGGGACGCTCCGGCATCCTGTTCCTGAGTCACCCCGAAAACAGGGCACATCCTGAACCCATGCGCATGTGGCCGCCTGAACAGAACGACGGGCTGTCCAACGTGTTTTTCGAATTTTGCCCCATCAGGCACCAGGAGTGGGTCCTGGAACCGGGAAAAGCCTACACCCTGAAGTACCGCATGGTGGTTTTTGATGGTGTCATGGATGTTGAAACAGCCGAAAAACACTGGAAACAATTCCAATAATAATTATCTTACACCTCCATTAGCCCATTTACCCATGCAGCGAAGATCCTTCATCAAAAGTGCAACAGCAGCAACAGCAGGAGCCATTGTAATCCCCACCATCATCCCTTCGCATGTCATGGGAAAAAATGCACCCAGCAACAGGATCCAAATCGGTCAGATCGGGTTCGGACGCATTGCCATGACCCATGACCTTCCCGAAACCCTGAAGAACCGGGTTGCCATCGGGGTTGCGGTTGCCGATGTGGACATCAAACGGGCCAGGTACGGAAAACAGTGGATCGAGAATTACTATACCGAACAAACGGGCCAAACAGGTTACACCGATGTGGCAGTGTACCAGGACTATCGCGAGATGTTGCAGGATAAGAGCATCGATGCGGTGATCATCTCCACGCCCGACCACTGGCACGCTCAGGCTGCCATTGAAGCGGCGCTGGCCGGAAAGGATATCTATCTTCAGAAGCCTGCCTCTCTCACCATTGCCGAAGGGCGGCAGATGAGCGACACCGTGCATCGTACCGGGGTGATATTCCAGCAGGGGAGCCAGCAAAGAGGCACCTCACCCTGGCCCCAGTTTCACCGCGCCTGCGAGCTGGTTCGCAACGGGCGCATCGGGGAGCTGAAAAGAATTAAGATCGGACTGCCTGGAGATCCCCCCGGTGAGGAGGAGCTGGTGATGCCCATTCCCGAAAACCTGGATTATGATATGTGGCTGGGATCGACCCCCTATGTGTATTATACCGAAAAACGGGTCCATCCGCAGGATAGCCTCACGGAGAGGCCGGGCTGGCTCCGCTGCGAGCAGTTCGGGGCAGGCATGATCACCGGCTGGGGTGCTCACCATCTGGATACAGCACACTGGGCCATGGGAACCGAGTATACCGGTCCGGTAGAAGTGGAGGCTGAAGCCGGTTTTCCCGCTTCCGGATTATGGAACGTCCACGGCGATTTCCATATTCATGCAAAGTATGCCAACGGGGTATCGATGGAAGTCAGCGGTGCTTTCCCCAACGGGGTCAGGTTCGAGGGATCCGAAGGATGGATTTTTGTCTGCCGCGGAGATGTGGCGGTCACATCCTCCGACCCTGGCAATCCCGCTACTGAAATAAAAGCCCTTGATGCCAGTAAACCCGGGATCCTGGAGTCGGTGATCGGACCCGATGAGGTACATCTTTACAAAGCACCCGAACAGCATGAGGACTGGCTCAATGCCATCCTCTCACGGAAAGATCCGGTGGCACCGGCAGAGGTGGGACACCGTTCCTGCTCCGCCTGTCTGGTAAGCCATGTGGCCATGAAACTCCCCGGCAAGCTTTACTGGGATCCGCAGCATGAAAGGTTCATCGATAACGACAGGGCCAACGCCATGCTGAAGCGGCCCCAGCGTTTCCCCTACGGCACCGACTATGTTCTGAACCCCTATTAACCCGCTAATCCATATTAACCCGCTAATCCATATTAACCCGCTAATCCATATTAACCCGCTAATCCATATTAAACCAGTCATCCATTTACCCAATTCACATGAAATTCAAACAAACTTTCTTCCTGCCTGTATTGCTGACCCTCCTGGTTTCCTGCAACCAGGCATCACAACAAACTTCCGAAACCATGTTTACCCCCGTTGAAGGAAAAATAAAGTTCATGAACCTGGATCCGGGACATTTTCACGCCGCGCTGGTGCAGAAGAGCATGTATGAAAGCGTGGACCGGGTGGTCTATATCTATGCCCCGGAAGGTCCCGAAGTGGAGAGCTATCTGAGCCTGATTGATGACTACAACTCGCGCCTGGAAAACCCCACCTCCTGGGAGGAGAAAATCTACAAAGGAGATGACTTCTTCCGGAAGATGATCGAAGAAAAACCCGGAAATGTCATGGTGGTCTCAGGAAACAACAGTAAAAAGACCGAATACATTCTTGAAACGGTCGATGAGGGCATCCATGTGCTGGCCGACAAACCCATGGTAATTTCCCCCGAAGAGTTTCCCATGCTGGAAAAGGCCTTTGCAACAGCCAAAGAGAAAGGGGTCCTGTTGTATGATATCATGACCGAACGATACGAGATCACTACCATGATGCAGAAGGAGCTCTCTCAGATCGAACCGTTGTTCGGAGCTCTTGAAAAAGGAACTCCCGAAAACCCGGCCATCACCAAGGAGAGTGTGCACCACTTCTCCAAGATTGTTTCGGGCAAACCACTGATCCGCCCGCCCTGGTTCTTCGATACCGGCCAGCAGGGTGAAGGAATTGTGGATGTGACCACGCACCTGGTCGACCTGGTGCAGTGGGAGGCGTTTCCGGGGGTAATCCTGGAAAAACCGGATGTGGAGATCCTTTCCGGAAGGCGGTGGACCACCGACCTCACGTCTGCCATGTTTGAAAAGGTAACCGGACTGCAAAGTTACCCCGAATACCTCCTGAAGGAGGTGGATGGCGATTTATTGAAAATTTACAGTAACGGTGAGATTATCTATACACTGAAAGGTGTACATGCAAAAGTTTCGGTGATATGGAATTTCGAGGCGCCCGAAGGAACCGGCGACACACACTACTCGGTTATGAGGGGAACAAAGTGCAACCTGGTGATCCGCCAGGGTGAAGCTGAAGGATATAAGCCCATCCTCTACATCGAGTCCCGCGAATCCGTGGATTCGGCTTCATTTGAATACAACCTCCACAGTGCCATCGCGGACATCGCTTTGAAATTTCCCGGAATCCAGGTCCGACAAGTGAACCAGGGAAGCTGGATCCTCGATATACCCATCGATTACAAGGTCGGTCACGAGGCCCATTTCGCACAGGTCACAGAAAAATTCCTGGACTATCTTGGACAGGGGAAACTCCCCGAATGGGAGATCCCCAACATGATTGTCAAATACTACACCACCACTGAAGGTATGAAGAAGGCAATGGAGAATTAAAAAAAACGGATGATGAAAACCTTAAAGCTTGCTGCAGTCCTGATGGCCATAACCACTTTGGTATTTTCCCAATCCAACGGTTTTTATGACGATTTCGAGGATGGCTCGCCGGATACCCTCTGGAACGGAACCATATATACGCTCTGGACGGCCAATCCACCCCATACCTTTGGCCTGAGCGAAAGCGGGGGTTATTTAAATATTGCCTATAACCGTTCTGCTGAAAGTGCCGAGTGGGACAACTTTAATTTCACCCCTCCCGGGCAGATCGATGTTTCAGGAAATCCTGTGATTACCCTGAAAATCAAATCGGATGTGGCCACAACTTTTACAGTCAAACCCATCTATACCAATGAAAACTCCGACTGGCTCCCCCAGGTGATTCCGGCCGACAATGCCTGGCATGTCTACTCCTTTGCCTTAACGGAATCCAAATATGCCGGGGCCAATCTTTATACCGTTTACCTCTACCTGGACGGTGGCTCAACCGGGATAAAATCGGGACTGGTACTCTTTGATGATTTTCAGATCGCGGGCTTTACAATCCTTGTGAACAACCTGGAGGCCATCCTGGTGGACTCTTCGAAAATCGATCTCCAATGGCAGGGCAGCGACCCCGGAAATACAGATCATTTCAATATATACAGGAGTACCGAACCAGGATTTCCTGCCAGCGCCGGGAACAGAATCGGGGAGACCACCGAAACCATATTTCACGACTCCCTGCTGACAAAGAATACCACCTACTACTACCAGATCACCGCTGTTGATACTGAGGGCAGGGAGCATGCTCCTGCAGAGGTCCATTTGAGAACATCCACCCCGGGAGCGGTCCCATATCCTGGTATCATCAGCGAGAATGCCAACCCGGTGGGAAGGTATGAAAAGTATGAGCTTGTGATCAGCATGCCGGAAGCCACCTTTGCCAATCCATACAACCCGGAGGAGATTGACCTTTATGCCTGGTTCTGGTCACCCGGGGGCGATTCGGTGAAGATGAACGGATTTTATGATAACTATTCAGGAGCAGACCAGTGGAAAATCCGGTTTGCAGCCAACCAGGCAGGTACATGGACATACCGTGTTTTTGCCACAGACCTGGATGGCACCGGGCAGGGTGAAACCCGCACATTCGAGGTGGTTGAGTCGGACCGAAAAGGATGGCTGCACATCTCTGAGGACAATCCCAATTATCTCATGCACGATGACGGGTCAAGCTTTTATGGAGTCTCGGTTTATTACCCCTGGAGTGTAACGGAAAGCGGACTGGATGATTTTGCCGCCGCGGGGGGAAACTTTTTCGGTTACTGGGACTGCACTTATGATGGCAGCGGGAATGGCGGGGGAAGGTACCTCCTGGAATCGATGGCATCGGGGATTGGAAATTATGACCAGCGAAAAGCCGCACGAATCGATGAGGTGTTGACCTGGGCCGAGGCCAGGGATTTGAAAGTGATGCTGGCCATTTGGGCACACCCCTACCTGAGGATTGAGGGCGTTCCATGGGATGGTTCGGAATGGTCCGGTCAGAATCCCTATAGCACGGTGGTGGATATTGATGATTTCTATACCGACAGCCTCTCCCGCTCATACCAGGAGAAACATTACCGTTATATGATCGCGCGCTGGGGGTACAGTCAGTCGCTCGGCATCTGGGAGATCATCAATGAGATCCACGGAACCACGGGCTGGATCAGGAACCAGGCTGCTGCCAAAGAATGGGTGGAAATGGTAAACGGTTACTTCAGGGAGCATGATCCCTTTCAACGACCCACCACTGCCTCCTTTGGTGGCGGAGACGGGGCATCTCACTACTCCGAATCCGACAAGCTGGGCGATATACCCAATGTTCACTTTTATGAGCTCCACGGCTGGCCCAACCGGTATCCCGGTGATGTGGTCCGCAGCGGTCTTTCCAATGTGGTGAGTGAATCCCGCAAACTGAAAAGCAAAGGCAACCGGCCCGCATTTTTTGGTGAAGCCGGTTATACCCATATGCTCGCAGATGTAAACACCGAGGACTACACCTGGGAACTGCACAATTCCTTCTGGGCCGGGCTCACCAATGGACTGGCCTCCACCCCCTTCTGGTGGGAGTTTAATGATAAAGCGGTGCTCACAGCCGGGCGCATGCAGGAATACGGCAGATTCGGAAATTTTGTAGAGGATATCGATTTTGCCCACCTGGTGCTTTCTCCAACTGAAATATTCGCCGAAAATACCGACGGGTATTTCATGGGCGCACCCCACTCCGGGTTTGGCTGGATGAAAACCTACCTGGAAACCCCGGTTTCCGGTCTCCCCTTCTATCTTTCCGGAACCGCATTAAGCAATGGAAATTACCACCTGGAGTGGTTCAATACCTGGACCGGTGAAACGGTGGAAGATCAGCTGGCTATTGGTGTGGAGGGAGTTAGCTGGGGAGAGGTACCCACAAGTGTGAATCAACTGGATGTGGCTTTTAAACTGAACCGCAGGGAGGATGGTGACCCTGCCACCGGGGTCCGCCTTTACCTGGTAAAAGCAGACACCCTGGTGGATGCTTTCCAGCCATGGATGCCCAGGGTCGATTCTACCCTCTATAAAATCGTCTGCTACGTGACCGATGACAGCAACCGGCTCGATGTGGGCT
This sequence comes from Bacteroidales bacterium, assembly GCA_046485075.1. Lineage (GTDB taxonomy): Bacteria > Bacteroidota > Bacteroidia > Bacteroidales. The sequence goes on along the minus strand of JAWOHR010000031.1, from coordinate 131,258 downwards.
TTAACGGACCGGTTGAAATCAACATGGAGGAAGAGGGTCAGCCCGAACCTTTCACACTCGCTCTCAGGGAAGGAGGCGTGCTCTTTAATTACATCCGCTCAGGCTCATCAGGAGCGACCGTTACAGCCACCATTGAGGGACTGGGCAGCGCCGTATTATATATCGAGGGCATCACCGGAACCGGTCAGGGTGAAACTTATACCCCGGCTGAGTCTTTCTCACTGAAAAATTATCCCAATCCTTTTCATCGGAAAAGCACCATCGAATATCTTTTGCCTGAAAGCGCACAAATCATTCTGGCAGTATACAATGCACAGGGAAAACTTCTGGAGACCCTTGTGGACGATCATAAAGCTGCAGGTCAATACCAGGTTGAATGGGATGCCGGCAGCCATCCGGCCGGTCTCTATTTCCTGAACCTGCGCACCGGGAACCACTCAATGACCGAACGCTGCGTATTGCTTAAATAAAAAAGGAGGTACAATTGCATTTTAGAAACACCCGCATCGGAAAACACCTCTCCCGTCAAGGGTTCCACGTGCAGAGATTTGCGCCGGCAGGAGTTGCCCTTCCTTTTTTCATCCTCTCTGTAATGGCAATGGCCATGGCCTGCACCCCAGACATGGAGCCGCCTGTGAAGGCTCCATTCACCGGTCTGGATACCATCTGTACAAACGACTGGTGGAACAGGGCGGCAAATCCCATCCATGATGTAAAGGTTCATCGCGACCAGGTGGTGGCGTTTGGACTTTATACGGTCTCCAACCACATCCTCAAGCTCAGCGCACAGCTCTATCCGCTTTATCCGGATGAAACACGCGAGGTGAGACTGGAGGTGCTCAAGGATGACCGGTGGGAGGAAATCGCCTCAAAAAAGGTCAGCGACATCGGTTGGTCGGCCCTTTTCCGCATCGAAAACTGGGACGAAACGCAGGACACCCCCTACCGGCTCAGGCATGGAAGGAAGGCGGTCTATGAAGGATTGATCAGGCGCGACCCGGTGGAGAAGGATGAAATTGTGGTAGCCGCCTTCTCCTGCAGCAGCAACAAGGACAGGGGTGACCGCGACACCTATGTGAGGAACCTGGAATACCTGGACCCCGATCTGGTGTTTTATGCCGGCGACCAGTCTTACGATCACACCGAGCACACCGCGTCATGGCTCCTCTTCGGATCACAGTTCGGTGAGACCTTCCGCAACCGGCCCTGTGTCTCCATACCCGACGATCACGATATTGGTCAGCCCAATTTGTGGGGTGAAAACGGAAAAGTTTCAACCCTCACCGGGGCTGCCGATGGTGGCTACACCTATCACCCCGAATATGTGAAGATGGTAGAACGCTGCCAGACGGCTAATCTGCCCGATCCCTTCGACCCTGCTCCCATTGAACAGGGCATTGGAGTCTACTACACTCACCTGGTGGTAGGTGAGGTTGATTTTGCCATCATTGAGGACCGTAAATTTAAATCGGGTCCGGCAGGCAAAATTCCTCAACAGGGGCCCCGTCCGGACCACATCATCCATCCTGATTATGATCCCGCTTCCATTGACCTGCCCGGATTGGTTCTGCTGGGTGAAAGGCAGTTGAAGTTCCTGGAACAGTGGGCCGGCTGGGAAGAGGGAGTCGCCATGAGGGCCGTTCTTTCACAGACCGGCTTTTGCGGAGCTGCCCATATTCACGGTCAATCCGGCAACCGTTTGCATGCCGATCTGGATTGCAACGGGTGGCCGCAAACGGGACGGAACAACGCCCTTCGAATCATTAAAAAAGCCAACGCAGTGCATATTGCGGGTGACCAGCATCTGCCGACTGTTCTTCAGCACGGCATCGACCGGTTTGGGGATGGTCCCTGGGCCTTCGTCGTTCCAGCCAGTGTAAATAACTACTACAACCGCTGGTGGTGGCCTGAAGATGAGATGCCTGGCGAAAATCATGACCCTGAGAATCCGTTGCCCTGGACCGGTGATTATCTCGACGGACTGGGCAACAAAATCACCATGGTTGCCTATGCCAATCCCGAAAGTCCCTCAGGGGGAGGTGGATTCGGTTTGATTCGTTTTAATAAACCGGCCCGGGAAGTTACTTTCGAGTGCTGGCCGCGGGATCTGTTTGTACTGGAAAAAGGTGCCAGGCAATTTACCGGTTGGCCCGTTACCGTAAAAATGGATCCTTGAGCCTCTGAATCACCAACGCCCGGTAAAAAGCTGACCCACGAACTTGCTTTTTTTTGCGATTTCTGCAGTTTTCCAGGGTGGGGTAAGGCACTGGGGGCACCAGTGGCCACCCTTTAATACCGCGTGGGGGGTCATCCCGAAGGAGTGTCCCAGGCAGCAGCTCCACGACACCCTGGTGTGCATATCACCGTTCCAGGAGTGTTCCTTCAGCGCCCCTCCCCTGAAGTAAGCAGCCTGTTGCAGATCCTCCGCGCCCGGCTTCTCCCTGGTTTCGTCATATCCGTGATCGAGCCGGTGATAGGGAAGGTTGGGATCCAGCGAAGGCATCTCTGTCTCCCATCCGGGTATGGCCCGGTGCTGCGCTTCGGAACCGAAAAATGCATGGATCTTCTCCATGTTCCCCTCCCTGATCCATCGAAGGGTACCCTCCGGCTCAAGGGCAATCCTTTCCAGCTTTTTCCGGGTCACCTGCTCGATCACCCACCTAAGCAAAGGCGAAAAGCTGCACGCCTTGGCGGTCAGCTTCAGGTACCAGGGAAGATTTCGTTTTACCTCCACGTAGAATTCCTCAAGGGTCATTCCCCCTTCCCAATGGTGCAGGAAGCTGTTCAGCCGGCCGGCATCCTCATAGAACATCATGTGAAAATTTTTCAAGGCGAACCAGTTGCGATCCATCACCTTTCCCAGCCGGATCCCCAGCATGTTGTAAACCCTGTCCAGAAGCTCATAATTGTTGGTCCGGCACTGCGGTCCACCCGAAATGTTATAATAGCCTCCCCAGAAAGGGGAATCACCCGGCTGGTCGAGACAACTCATCATCACCCGGCCCGCATCCCTGACCGCGATGTTCTCCATGAATGAGTTAACGGGCTGGTGGTACATGATGGGATCCTGGAGGGAGAAGAGCCCGGGAATCATGATGAAGGTTTGTCGCAGTGAAACCCGGTGTTTAATGCGTGACTGCATGACCGCCAGTTCGGCACTTATTTTTGAAAGGGCGTAATAGTCAAATTCACTGGGCAATACGGGATCGCCGGTCCTTCCCACATGAAACGGAGGAAGCCGGTCGCCATACTCAGCCACCGATCCGATATAGACCATCCTGATGTGCCCGGGATCCTGCGCTTCGATGGCCTCCACGATGGCTTTGGTAGCCAGGTAGTTCACCCTGTGCGCCATCTCCGGGTTGCGGTCAGCCGCCGGGGAGATCAGCGCCATCACATGAAGACACCAGTCGATCCCCCTGCAGGCCTCCTCCACATCGGCACCATGAAGTGCATCGCCCCATACAATTTTTAATCCGTCGCCTGTCACAGTTCCTGCTCCCCGGATGGGTGCTATGCCAGATGCTTCTTCATACTTTCTGAACAACCTCTTTTCCTTCGCAGTTGGCCTTACCAGTAAAACAATTTCAAACCTGTCACGTCTTGCCCACAACCCTTTAAAGGTCTCAAAACCCATCGAGCCGGAAGCACCTGTCAGCAACACCCTTTCCCTTTTTTCCATCTTTTTGAACACTTTGACCTGATGTCACTATGTTTTATGCCCTGCCGGACATTAACCCATCATAACCCAATGGATATCATGTATTTGTCGTTTTGACGATGACTTCCCTGTGCACTGTCCACTGAGTACTGAGCACTGTCCACTGTCCACTGAGCACTGAGCACTGAGCACTGAGCACTTTCCACTGTCCACTGTGCACTGTCCACTGTGCACTGTGCACTGAGCACTTTCCACTGTCCACTGAGCACTTTCAACTGTGTCCTATTTCAATCCCAACTCCTTCCCCTGTTCCAGCAGCGCCACCGATTCCTCCACCCTGCTCTGGATGGTCCCGGCCCTGCGGGCCATATTGATCCATATGTTGTACTGCCTGCGGCAGGACTCCCTCATTCTAAAATAGTTGTCCCGTGCCTTGAGATTTGACTGGAATGCAAGCAGCAGCGCACCGGGCAGTGAGTCATCCACCCCGGGTGGTTTGACACCCTTGTCCCACATGCCGTTAAGCTTTGCCACCCTGACGGTCTCTAAACCTGCCTCCTTCATCCTGCCTTCGCTTGTGAGAAACTCCACCCTTTTCTTGTTGATTTCGGACCAGGTACTGGTGGATTTGCGGGGGGTAAATTTTCGCATGTATGCCTCTTCATCGATCCTCTTCAGAAGGCTGTCCACCCAACCATAACAGAGGGCTGCATCAAGGGCCATCTGGTAATCAAACGGAACAGCTCCCATCCCCTTTTTCCTGAATACAAGCCATACCACCTGTTGATTTTGATGGTTCTCCTCCAGCCACTCGATCCAGGCTTCTATGCTTTCGGCCCTCAGGGGTCCGGGGTGAAGAGTCTTATTCATTTCGTAATCCGTCATAAATACGGGGATTATTCAGCGATATGGATGTCACCACTCGGATCCAGATCCAACCGTTGACCGATAGGATCAAAAGCCAGAGGAGAATGGTGGAAAAGGAGGTTCCTGAATGAGCACTCAGGATGGAGGGGAGCGTGGCAATGATGGCAGCGCTAAAACCGGTGAGGATCCCCCAGAAAAGGAGGAAGAGGTACTCGCGGGTAATCAGCTGCCGGATCTCTTTTCTGCCGTAGCCCACTGCTTTGAGCAGTGCGATCTCCTGCCTTCTCTCAAGGATGCTCCTGGAGAGTACCACCACAAGACCAAAAGTTCCAAGCAGCAAACCAAGGGCCCCCATGACCATGAATATGGAGAGGTAGGCGTTGGTCACGGAGTTAAACTCGGCCAGCCGTACCGAGCAGAGTTGCATATCCCAGCCCAGGTCACGCATCGCCCTGGAAAGTTCCGCGGAGATCAGGGCCGTATCTGCGATGGCTCCGTCCACCAGGAAAACATGGGTTCCGCTGCTTTCCGGGAATTGTTCCAGGAACCTCGTATTGGAAATCATCACGCTCCCCTGGAACACCGAGGGTGCCAGTCCGCCCACAAGCAGCAGCTCCATGGTTCCCCCGGTAGAGTTGGTAAACCGCAGGGTATCCCCCACGCTCAGTCCCAATCCATACTTAATCACCGTCTCATCGGCAATGGCCGGGATCAATCCGCCGGGCAGCACCTGATCAAGTGAGCTCCATGGATCCTCCTCCTGAAGTTGGGGAGTCCGCGTGACAAAAGAGAAACGACCCCTGAGGGATGAAGGATCCACACCCAACACCTTCGGGTTCACCACCCGGTTGAGGTTGAGACAACTGGCATCGTCGCCCTCGGCCCGGCGCATCTGTACAAAAGAGAATGCCCCGTTCAATCCGTATTCATATCTTACAGCCGGATCATTGAGTTTCTGAAGAACCGGGAGGGTCGACCGGGCGTAATAGAGAAATCCGCCGGTGCCGTTGGAAGGATCCTCTGAATGGGCAAAGAGATCTTTCCGGTTGCTGCCTGTGGATATCACCAGGAAAGCCCCGATGGCAAAAAGGATCACGATACTCATGCTCCTGGTCCGGTTGCGCGTGGCATTCTTCCAGCTCAGGCGCAACAGATCAAAGGAGGATCCGGAAGGCATCTCCGTTTTCCCCAGGTACCAGAAGAAACCGGAAACTGCCGAAACAAGCAACAATCCCCCCGCCGGGAAAAAAAGAGAAGCATTCACCACCTCTTGCCTGGCTGCCTGGGAGAGCACCATGACCGTGGCAGCAATACCGGTCGCAAGGGCCAGCATGGCTGCCGGCTTTCCTGCGCGTTTTCCTCCGGGGGACCCTGCCTTTGTGACACGCTTTTGGTGAGTGCTGACCAGCCTTTTAAGTTTGCGATTCAGCGGGAACCAGAAGGAGAGAAAGGCAATGCAAAGGGTCACCATCAGCCCTGTAAGCAGTGTGGATAAGGTGACATCCACATGCATCATCCCGGTACGCACCACATCGTTCCAAACGCCATTCAGTGCGTTGAATACCAATCGGTTATATAGAACAGCCAGTCCCATTCCTCCTACCCCGCCTGCCAGGGCCACGATCAGGCTCTCCACGAACATGATGCGGCGGATCAGCCGTAAAGGGATCCCCAGGGTCACCAGCGTACCCAGCTGCTCCTCACGACTCTCCAGATTCAGCAGAAACAGGAGGATGGTCAGCATCACACCCGCCAGCAACAGGAAGAAACTGAGCCCGGCAAACAGCTGGCTGAAATCGACACCACCATCTGCGGCCTCCTCCCCTTTTAACCGGGTTGCCTCCAGGGTAAATCCCAGCATGGCCGGTCTGATTTCCCTCAGCAGCGCTGTCTCCAGGGCGGCCGGGTTGAGTTCACCTTCATCATACCTGAAGGTGGTGTATACTCCAAAGCGGTTCTTCCACATCTCCACGGCGCGGTCGGCCGATATATAGGCTTTGGGCAGACCCCCATACCGGTCCCAGTAATCCTCATCACGGTCCCGGATTTGCTCCAGAGAGATGGGAACGCCCGTTTCCCAGTCCCTGCAGTTTCCTGCATCGGAGAGACCGGGCAGATCGGGCATCAGGGTTGCATCTGCGAACCGTCCCTCCATGGGCACGATGGCTTTTACCACAAAACCTGATGAAACCTCATTCAGCTCCCTGAGCGGACCCACCTGGAACCAGGTCAAATGGATAGAATCACCTACCCGCGCCGCCAGGTCTTCAGCCAGCCAGCTATTGATAACCATCTCATCTTTCCCCAGGCCGCCTGCCGGGAGGGTGGAGACAAAGGAGTACGGGGTGCTCCGGTCGCCCGCCTGAAATTTGTTCACGAAATAGGTAATGATCCCCTCTGCCTCTCCCACCCTTTTGAGGGGCTCAGACAGGATTTCATCAATGAAGACACGGTCGCTGGTGACTTCAAGCTGATCGGTCCCCCCAACCAAACCAATTTTCAAACCTGCATCGGCCGCAGAGAAATGCCTCTCCACCACCTCCATGATCCCGGCCGGATCGCGGTTGGCACGGTCGGCCACCAGCATTACATTGACCCTGCCCTGGAAGTCCATCAGCTGCTGCAACCTGGACCGGTCCATAAATACATTAAAGGGTGCATTCTGGGATACCTCCAGGTTGAAGCGCCCCATTCGCTCCTCATCCACAACGTCCCTGATCACCGCTCTTACCGATACCATAACTTCAGCATCCGACACAAAGGGGGCATTCAGGGGGATCAGGCTGGCTTTTTCGATTCTGAGTAAAAGTTCATCACCCACCGACTTATTGAGCCGGCTGGCCAGGTTGCGGCTGATGAGAATGGTATCGCCCGAAAGTTTGGAGAAGTACCCGGTCAGCCGGGCCACCCCGTCAAAGGCATCATCGACTCCCAAAACCTGTACCCGGTTCACCCTCAGCTGTCCCCCGTCTCCAACCGCGGTTCCCTCCTGAAGTAAAACCGAAGAGACCGGGAGCAGCAGATCGTCGGCGACCTGTTCGCCCAGGGACGATGTGAAATAGCGGTCACCCGCCTTCAGAACATGGGTCACTCCGCCCAGGCGCTGTTCAACGATCCGGCTAAGGCTGTACTGGATTGAATCGCCCACCAGCAGTGCCCCGGTAATCACGGCCCCGCTAATGGCCACTCCCAGTGCAAGAAGCAGGTGCTTCTTCCGGTAGAAAACAAGATTGTTTCGGATGAGTCGACTGGGTTTCATAGGTGGATCTTACAGTGTATCAGCCTCCTGAAGCTTACCTCCGCTGATTTCAAGAACCCTTCCCATCCGTCCTGCCAGTGAGGTGGAATGTGTCACCACCAGCAGTGTCAGGCCATCTTCCCGGTTCAGTTCCAGGAGCAGATCGGCCATGGTCTCCACGTTATCCCTGTCCAGTGCCCCGGTGGGTTCATCGGCCAGAAGGATCGATGGTGCATTGATCATAGCCCTTACCACAGCAGCCCTCTGGCACTCTCCCCCGGAGAGTTTTCCCGGCAGTTTATCCCTGTACTCCCAGATACCGACCCTGTTCATCAGGTTCCGGGCCCGGTCATATTTTTTATCCCGCCCCTCGCCGCTCACCAGCGTTGGGATCAGCACGTTCTCCAGGAGCGTACATTGCGGTAAAAGGTGATGAAACTGGAATACAAAACCGATATTCCGGTTCCTGTACTGATCCATCTCCCCCCGGGAAAAGCCGGTTATATCCCTGCCATTGAACAGGACCGACCCTGAATCGGGATGGTCCAGTCCCCCGATCAGGTTCAGTAGCGTGGTCTTCCCGGATCCCGAGGGGCCCAGGATGGCAACCTTTTCACCCTCCTCCACTTCAAGGGAGATTGCATCAAGGACCAGGCGCCTTGACTGGTCGCCAGGCTGCCCGAACCCCTTGGTTATATCTTTCAAAGACAACAACATACAAAAGATCTTTTGGACTTTATGACTTTACGGAATTCGGCTTTTTCATATTCACAGTCCCTATGGCCTGCTCGTAAATTCTGACCATCCTCTCTGCCTGCACATCGATATTGAAGTGCTCCTCTACGCCTCTCCTCCCGGTGCGGCTCAGCCGATCCATTTCCGCCGGGTCCGACAACAGCTTTCCGAGTGACTGTGACAAAGCCTCCGGGGTGTTTTCCCGGTAGACCACGCCCCCGTTTGTCAGGCCGATAATTTCGGGGAATGCGCCCAGGGCAGGCTGAACAACCGGTACACCGGATACCATGCACTCCAGCAGGTAGATCCCGAATGCCTCACCGTTGCGCACCGGCACCGAAACCACCGAAACCTTTTCAAGGAACTGCCTCAACCCTTCCTGTTCGAAATCCTCATGAAACTCAACCTGCTCTGCCAGATGGTGATCTTTCAGTTTTTTCCGGATATCCGACAGGAATTTCCGGTCATCCCCGGTGGAGCCGCCGGTAAGGACAAGCCTTACATCCTCAAATCCCCCTTTCTGCTTTAAAAGGATAAATGCATCCACCAGGATATCAACGCCGTTTTCATGACACATGCGAGAGACAAACCCGATGTTCCGCCCCTTTTCGGAAACCGGTTTAAACTTATATTCGGACGGATCCACCCCAATGTGAACCGACTTCAGTTTTGCATCCGGAATATTCATCTTTTCCTTCATTACACCGGCATAATAATCACTCACGGAAATAAAGAGAGCGGCGTCCCCGGCTTTTCGGGACATCAGTTTCCATACACTTTCGGCTGCCGATGGCTTCATGACATCTACCCACACATCCTCATCCTGCAGGGAACAGACCACAGGTACCCCGAGTCTTTCGGAAAGCTGCTGGGCCAGTCCCAAAAGCAGCGCATTGGAAAGGTGTATCACATCGGGATCACAATTTTCCACGATCCAGTCCACCATCCGCTGAAGCTCATCCTTCTGCTGTCCCTCTTCACCCAGCAGCATGGAGACGGTCATCTCCTCCAGCCCTTTTGCCCGGGTGGAACCTGCAAACCGTGAAGCCAGTTTCAGCATCGGTTTTGAATTCAGGAGGCTGTCAACCCAGCCGGGGGCCTTTCTGAATATGGGAAACAACTGCTTCATATAGATACTGATGGCCCCGTAGAAAACAGGGATCTCCCTGCTCAGATCATGCTCATCGGCAAAAAGCGGCAGGTACATGGGGATTTTGACCACCCTGTGATCTGATTTACGCAGCGCCTCCACATATTTGGAGTCCCTCAGGCAGTTCCCGCAGTAAAAGCTTCCCCCCGATCCGGGGATAATATGCATAATTTTCATAGGTCTATTTTTTACCAAAACAGTAAACTCTTCCGTCCTCACCGGCCACATAGATGAACCCGTCAATAACAGCCGGGTTGGAGTTTACAGGTGTACCCAGTTCGTAGCTCCATAACGGTTTGCCCGATTTCACATCCAGCAAAAACACATCCCCCCTCATATTGGCTGTCAATACCCGGTCGCCCACCAAAACGGGAGAGGCATCCACCCTGCTGCCGGTGTCATATTTCCAAACCACATCTCCACTCTTTTTGTTCAGACAGTACATAAACTTATCCCTGTTTCCTATGAAAACATAATTCCCCTGCACAGCAGGCGAACCGATGAAGGGGAGGTTCGCTTCCTTGTTTTCAAAGCTCCACACCACCTTTTTTGCCTTCATATCGATGGCAGAGAAGCGGCCGTCATAATCACCCACGAAGGCCAGGTTCCCGTCGATACAGGCCGAACTGGCCACGTAGGTGGAGATCTCCATACCAAACCGTTCTTCTCCGTTTAATGCGCCAATCCCGCGGATGAATCCGTCGCACCCCCCAAAGATCGCCATACCGTCATAAATGGCACAGGTTCCATTGATATAGTTGAGGGTCTCATATTTCCAGAGTCCCTTCCCGGTGGAGGGATCCACCCCGTGCAGGTAGTAATCGTAACTGCCCACCATAACCACCTCTTTTGCGTCTGACTTAAAATAGGCCGGGGCCCCCATGATCTGGTTTTCACAGGCATACTTCCAGCGGATGTTCCCGCTCCCGGGATCGATGGCAAAAAGGTTGCCGTCCAGGTTCCCCAGGTAGAGCATTCCGCCGGCGAACAGGGCGGGCGCCTCAATACTGTTCTCCGTGGCGATCTTCCATCTGAGGGTACCGTCTGTATTGATCCCGTAAACCTGTCCGCTCACCGTTCCCACGACAATGACCCCGTTGCAAACCACCGGGGCCGCCTTAATCCCCTCACCCGTGTTGAAGTTCCAGAGCAAGCCTGGCTGATCGGGAAGCCTGGCGCTGCTCACCCCGGTCAGCATCGCATCCCCCCTGGAGTTCCCCCAGCAACTGACCTGTTGTGCCGGGAGTGAACCAGCCAGGACCAGGAACAATCCCACGAGTACCATCCCATGGCATCGTTTGAATCTTTGTGTTACCCTGCAGGTTTTCATACGCATTCCAAAATCTTTTTATTTTTTACAAATCGCCCCGGTAGGACACGCTTCTGCCACCTCAAGGGCCACCTTCTTCAGTCCCCTCTCCAGCGATTCATGAAACGGAATTCCTACCACCACTTCAAATCCACGACCAATGAAGGTCATGCCAAAATCCTCTTTGTATTTTTCGGTGATCCTGACGCAGAGTCCGCACTTGATACATTTGGAAGCCTCATAGATCACATACTCATGCTGATCGGCCTTGGTGCAAAGCAGGCGCTGATCGGATTTGAATCTCTTCTGATCGGTCCCGTACTGGTCCGAGTAGATCCTGAGCCTGCAGTTCTCAAGCTCGCGACAGTCGCAATGCAGGCAACGGGCCGCCTCTTTCATCACCTGTTCACGGTCAAGACCGTCCACCATACGCGCGGGTACAATGCGGTTGCCGGTCACCGACTCCTTCATGTACTCGGCGTATTCCGAAGGATCCAGTTTGCCAAAACGGGAGTTGAACATGAACTTCTCTCCTTTTACGGTCTTACCCTGCAAATACTGATCCACACTGAAAGCAACCTCTTTTCCCTGTCCAAGCGCCCGGATGGCCATGCGGGTGGGCTTCAGTGCACTACCCACCACAAAAACAGGGGTCCCTTCCACCCGGTAGGTGATGGGGTCGGCTTCAACGCCTTTTGGATGCATGGGGAGTCCCCATCCCGCTATACCGCTTTCACCCTGTCCGACTGCGACCACCACCGCATCACTTTCAGAAACGATTTTTTTAAATCGCTTCTCATCCACTTCAATCCCGGATTGAAAAGACACACCGGCCTGCTTGATCAGGTCAGTCTCCTTTTGCAAAACCCCCTGGGGAAGCTCCTCCTCCTTTACACCTCTCATCGATCCCCCGGCCCGTTCATGCCGGTCGATGAGGGTTACGTTGTGTCCCTTTAGCACCAGGTGCCACGCCGCAGAGAGTCCGGCCGGTCCGGCTCCGATCACCCTGACCTGCTTACCGGTAACGGCCATTTTTTGCGGGATCCAGGAGTGATCAAGGTCCAGGTCAGCATCCCCGGCCGAGCGTTTGAGCAGGCAGATGGAGACTGCCTCATCGATCGACCTTCTTCTGCAGGCACCCTCGCAGGGCGCCGAACAGATCCGGCCCAGAACCGAAGGAAGTGCAATATCTCTTTTCACCACCTTCAAAGCTTCGGCAAACTCCCCCCTGGCCAATAGCCTGTTCATCATGGGGATATCCATGTGTGCAGGACAGCTCACCTGGCAGGGGGCCTCACAATCGCCCACGTGCTCGCTGAGCAAAAGCTCCAGGGCGGTCTTCCGTGCCTGGAAAACTTCATCATCATCGCTTACCATATCCATTCCCTCCTGCACCTCAAGGGAGCAGGAAGGCACCATCTTCCCCGAAATCCGATCCTTCACCACGCAAACCATGCATGATGAAAAGTGGGGCAGCCCTTTGAGATAGCACATCGAGGGTACCTCAATGCCCGATTGCCTGATCACCTCAATGAGCACCGTGCCGGCTTCCGCCTCCACCTCCCGGTTATCGATTTTAAGCTTCAACATCTCTTTTTATCCCTGACTTTCCTGATCTTTTCAAATTTCCGGTTTCACAACGGCGTGACTATTTTGTGATGACTGCATTTACCGGACATACCTGCCTGCAGCCATCGCACTTGATACATAATTCGTTTTCCACCAAGTGCTTTTCATGAGGTTTGAAAGCAATGGCATCCACCGGGCACTCCTGGGCGCAAAGGGTACAGCCGATGCAGTCGTCTGTAATCATATATTGAATCAGCTCCTTGCACTTTCCGGCCGGACAATTGCCCCGGATGTGAGCCTCATATTCATCCCTGAAATAATTCAGCGTGGAGAGAATGGGATTGGGGGCTGTACCGCAAAGGGCACAAAGGCTCCCGGTTTTGGTCCAGTGCGCCAGCTCCTCAAGTTTCACAAGGTCCTCTTCGGTTCCTTTCCCCGATGTGATCTTCTCCAGGATCTCCAGCATTCTTTTGGTCCCGATCCGCCCGAAACTGCACTTCCCACATGACTCATTCTGGGTAAATGTGAGAAAATAGCCGGCAATATCAACCATGCAGTCGGTATCATCCAGTACCACCAAACCGCCCGACCCCATCATGGCCCCCACCTCTTTGAGCGACTCAAAATCAATGGGTGTATCGGCTTTCCACGAAGGTACACATCCACCCGAAGGACCACCGATCTGAACCGCCTTGAATTGCCTGCCGTTGGCAACCCCGCCTCCGATCTCCTCAACCACCTCCCGGATGGTTATTCCCATGGGCACCTCGATGAGCCCCCCCCTGGCCACCTTCCCGGCCAGCGCAAAAACTTTTGTGCCGCGTGAGGATTCGGTACCGATGCGGTTAAAGGATCCTGCACCGTTTTTCAGAATGTAGGCAATCTGTGCAAAAGTCTCCGTATTATTCACCAGGGTAGGTTTTCCCCACAAACCCTTCACAGCGGGGAAGGGCGGCCGGATCCTTGGAAATCCCCTCCTCCCTTCGATCGACTCGATCAGGGCGGTCTCCTCGCCGCACACAAAAGCACCTGCACCCTGGTACACCGAGAGCTCGAAATCAAAACCGCTCCCCAGGATATCTTTCCCAAGGTATCCATGATCCCTGCATACCTGCAGCGCCTGCAGTATACGCGTAACAGCCAGGGGGTATTCGGCACGGATATAGAGAATTCCCTCCGCTGCACCCACGGCATACCCCGCAGCAATTAGCCCTTCAATGATCCGGTAGGGGTACGACTCCAGCAACATGCGATCCATGAAGGCTCCGGGATCGCCCTCGTCGCCATTACAGATAATATATCTCTTCTCTTCGGCGGCATCTGCCACCATCTGCCATTTCCTTCCGGTCGGAAATCCGCCGCCGCCCCGGCCGCGAATGCCACTCTCGGTAATTTCATTAATCACCTCCTGGGGAGACATCTGCAGGAGAACCTTTTTAAGACCCCTGAAACCATTTCGCTGTTTATACTCCTCCAGATCCAGGGGATTAATCACACCCCTGAATTCAGTAGCCATGGGGATCTGTTTATCAAGGAAAAGAGAAACATGCTTCTCCCTTACATCGAGCGAATAGCGTTCTATCCCATTCCACCGGCTGTCGTCTCTCAGGGTATCGGCGGCGCTGAGCAACCGGTTGGTCAGTCGCCTCACCAACCCTTCGGACTGGAAATGGTGTTCCACGATCTGCTCCACATCTGCCGCGTCGACCTTGGAATAGAGGGTCGGCTCGCCATGAACGGGAACGATCTCCACCAGGGGTACCTGGTGACACATACCCACACAGCCCACATGCTTAAGTTTCACATTCAATCCTTTCCGGTCGATGGTGTCCCTCACCGCATCCCGGATCTCATCGCTGCCACTGGCCACGCAACAGGAGCCAAGTCCGATGCGGATCTCCCCCCTGACTTCACCCCCGCCGGCATATTTATATTTTCTCTTTTTTGAACCTGCCTCCTGGTTTTTGAAATCGGAGAGGACCGATGCGATTTTGGAGGTACTCACGTGACCATAGGTTACATGGTCGATCTGTACCACCGGGGCCAGGGTGCAACACCCCAGGCAGTTCACTTTTTCGATGGTATAGTCGCCCGAAGCAGTGGTATCCTCCGTTTCGGCCAGTCCAAGTTCGCGTTTCATGGCATCATAGACCTGCCCGGCGCCCTTTACGTGGCAGGCCGTTCCCACACAGACCTTGATCATGTGTTTTCCAGCCGGTTTAAAACGAAACTGGGAATAAAAACTGGCCACGCCCACAATCTGTGCAGGGGTGATCTCACTGATCTCGCACACCCTTCTCAGGGCCTCCTCCGGGAGGTAGTTATACCGGCCCTGGATGGCCTGGAGAATGGGAATCACCGAATCCGGCTTCCTTCCCAGCTCCTCCACGATCCCGTCTATATCCTTGAGTTCAAACTCCATTTACCCATTTATCCATTTACCCACATACTGTGGGTTATTGTCCTATACAATACAAATTTTTTGTCCCCCGCAGATAGATCACCCCATCGGCAAAGGCTGGAAGAGCAAAGCCTGCCTCCCCAAGCTCAGGCTCGGCGATGACCGTCCCGGTCCGGTCGGCCTTCATGATATGGGTAATTCCCTTTTTATCGATCAAATATAATTTTCCATCCGCGATCACCGGTGAGGACCAAAACTCATTGTTAAACTCCTTCTCCCACTGCTTCTCTCCGGTTTTTCCATCGTAACACACCAAGACGCCGTAGCTGGTGGCCATGTACATCAATCCGTTAAAGGCCACCGGACTGCCTACTTCGGACATATACTCGTCATCTTCCCAGACGATCGACCCCGGGGGAGTCGGATTGATGGCCACAGTCCGTGCATATTCCTGGGAGGCATAGACCATACCGCCATCAAAAGCGACCGACGGCCCCACCTCTCCCATCATGGCCTGCACCTTCCATATCTCCGCACCGGTCAACAGGTCATGACCCGATACATAAGGATCGGCACAAGTCACCACCTGAATTTTTCCATCCACCTCAACGAGCGCCGGGGAGGCCCATGAGATCTTCACCGGCCTCTCCACATCCCAGAGGGTCGCGCCGTTGACAGCATTCAGCGCCAGCATACGGCCTTTGGTGTTGGTATCATACTGAACCACCACCCGGTTTTCCCAAACCTGCAGAGAGGATGAGTGACCATAGTGATTATTGGGAACGCCAAGATTCCGGCCCCATACTTTCTTCCCTTCCAGGTCGAAGGCCACAATATCGCCGGTCGCAAAGATGGCATAGACCCTTTTCCCGTCCACAGCCATGGTTGGTGCGGCAAGCCCTGTATCATCCGTGACCCTGGGAAGCGATCCGGGCGATCCGGGAATATCCTTCACCTCACTCTCCCATAGCAGCTGACCTGTATTCCGGTTATAGCAGGCAACCATGCGGGCACTTTGATCTGCACCGGAAATAAAGATTTTATCCCCCCAGATCACGGGTGAGTTGTAGCCCGGCTTTGAGAAGGCCACTTTCCACTTGATATTTTGACCCGATGGTCCGTTCCATTGATCCGGGATATTTTTTGCGTAGGAGACACCCAATCCCATATAACCCCGGAATGTGGCGTGGTTCTTCTTAAAATCGTCGCGGTTGAAAGCAGCGGATGATGGCACCGGGGTTTTCGCCTGTGCCGGGAGGGGTTTTCCGGTCTCCATTGCCCCGGTGGACAGCTCAGCCGTGGAGCCCTCATTGGCGGAGCCCTCCGGCAGATTGGGCGAATCACCCGTATTGGACGAATCACCCTCACCGGCCGTGTCAACGGCAGCCGATGGACCCTTCCCGAAAACATCGATCACCTCCACACCGCTGTTCATTTCAACCGGATCGGCTGTCAATGCCATGCGGTCATACTCGCCCAGGTAATCATTGGTTAGTACTGCCGCAACCAAGGAAAGGCCCAGGATCAGTCCGCCCGAGAGAAAGAGCCAGTATTGGGCGTTGGCCCTTGACTTCAGGAGCTCCTCCGTGAGCGCTTCGGGAGGTTCAATACCCGCTCTCAGATCGGTATAAATCTTCATTGAAACCGCCAGCACAATTCCCCCGATCAGCAGCAGCCAGGTTCCGCTCTTTACCTGCCACCGGCTGGTAAAATAGGCCTTCCTGGCCAGCAGGTCAAAGCTTCGGATCTCCTGCTTAAGCACTTCGTTGTTGGGATCCTGCGAAAGCCGCTTCACCAGTGCTTCGATCGACTGGCTTTCCAGCGGTTTAATCTGTTTCATGTGCCAGAAATTCAAAATCAGCAGCAGCGCCACAACCCCGCAAAAGATCCCGGAGATCATTGCTGCCCTGCGGGCCACCCTAATTTTAGCATCTCTATCCATATTCAAAAAATTACAAAATTTACCTCTCACTCCGCACTATGCACTATGCACTGTCCCCTGAGCACTGAGCACTGTCCCCTGAGCACTGAGCACTGTCCCCTGAGTACTGAGCACTGTGTACTGAGTACTACGTACTTTTTCCCACCGGGCAAAAGTCCATACACCTTCCACAGGAGAAACAGTCTCCCTTGTGGGGTTCATAATCCTCCCTGCGCCGGAATACCACCTGGTTCATAAGGGTAATTCCCAGGACCAGCCCGATAAATCCCCCCAGGAACCATCCGCCTTTTTTAAACTTCATCCGGATCAGCGAGGCCTTGTCCACCAGCTGGTCAAAGGTATCGCCCGATTCAAGGAACGCCTGGATATCCAGGTTTTTTTCATCACTCCTCAGTTCGGGGTGGCTGATCATCAGTTCGGCCAGGTATACATCGGGGTGCATCCGGCTCAGGAACAGGTGCGACTTTGAACCGATCCAGCCTCCCAGCCCGGTAAACACAGGGATCAGTGCAATATAGAGGACGAACCTCCTGAGATTTCTCCTGGTCACTTGAGGCTTCCGGTATGCCTGGTCCACCGGAATTTCAATGGCATCAAACGGACAGGAATCCTTGCACAGTTTGCACCTGATACATTCAGAAGGGGTAATGCTCAGGTGCCACCTGGAAAACCTTGACATCCAGCTTAGCAACACCCCGTAGGGACAAAATACCCGGCAATAGGGCCTTGCGTAAAAAATACCCAGCAGCAGGAAGGTGATACCAAGGAAGATCATCAGAAAGGGACCATCCATCCGGAATATGCCCACGAAAGGATCGTACCTGCAGATGATAAAATCGCTGCCGGTGGCAGCCAGCAGTACCGCGATCCCGAGGTAGATCACCGGTATGAATCCAAGGGTCTTCCTGATCCAGCTGGGGATGGAGACCGGGTTGATCACCAGCAGGTCCTGGATGGCACCCAGCGGACATACCGATGCGCAGAATACCCTGCCGAAAAACAGGGCAAACAACAGAGGCAACAGGAAAAAGAGCAGTGCCGCCAGCGATATGGTATACGCAGGGTTAAAAATGGAGAGGGCCACATTCTGAATGGCGCCTACCGAACAGATACAGCCGTCGCGATAAAATCCAAAATAGATCAGTGAGAAGATGGAGAGCCACAGCAATCCTTTCCTGGATCGCCTGCGAACGGCCAGCCACGATGCCAGGGAGAGGGCGGCCAGTAACACAAAGACATCGAAATACTCCAGTGAAACACTTCTGGGTTCGGGGGTTGTGGGGTCGGGCTGAACATAGCCGCTGTCAAATTCTGGTTTGGGGAAACGCTGTTGGGCCTGGATAAGGTTGCTGACTGAGACCATGACCAGGAACAACAGGATAAAAAAGCCGGAGATCCTCTTTTGCATATCAGCCCTCCTTCTCATTGGTAAAGGTTCCCTTGATGATATAAGGTTTGACGGCAGGCACCCTGCTGATGGCCTTCGATGGACAGGCACTGGCTATGGCACACTGGTTACAGTTCAGACACCTGTCGTGCCGGATCTGCAAATGAAGGGAGCCATTCCCGAATGACGAACACCCCTTTACGCACTTGGCACATCCGATGCAGAGTTTCTCATCGATAATATATTCGAAATAGGGTTCTTCGATAAACTTCCGCTGGATGGCTGCCGTGGGACAAAGCTGGTTCTCAGCCCCGGTCTGCAATTTAGCGCCGGGTTTAAAATAGCCGCCGCAAAGATCACAGTAACCGCACAGGCTATAGGCGTGAACACATTTCACTGCCGATTCGGCCATCACACACTCGGTGGCACAACGTCCGCACTGCGTGCACTTGAAAGGGTCGATCTGCCACACATACTCCTCCCCGCCGCTTCGCCTGGAAAGAGCCATTGCACCAGTAGCAACCACCGTTAGCCCCAGGGTCAGCCTCACCCCGTTATTGATAAACTCCCGCCTGTTGATTGCCTTATCCTTTTTCATCGCCCCTTTCGTTTTTAGCTTCAGGAAGCTTACAACCCTTCAGCCTGGAACAGCTCCTGCACTGAAAATTTAACCCGCACTCCTGCTCCACAGAGATTTGTCTTCTGGAGAGAAACACTCCTGCCAGAAGGGCCATGGCAGTAAAAATCCCTCCCCGCACCAGTTGATGTATAAATGCTTTCCTATTCATCTGTATTCGGTTCAAATATCCTGATCACATTACGGTCAAAATCCAGGGCATAAATCACCCCGATCTCATCGCAGCAAATATCCGGCGCTTTACCCTCCTCTTTAAAAAGGCTGGGTGGGGCTACCACGCTCAACAATTGACCCGACTGGTCATAGATCTTGATCCTCACGATCCCTTTTTCACTGGTAACAAACGATCCGTCGTCCAGTACCGTGATCCTCGCCGGGTTGCAGCACCCCAGGAATCCCTCAATATCAAAGGAAGTACTTTCCCAGAATCCCCGCATGCGGCCATCGTCGCTGTAATTCTCCAGTGCGTGTTTTCCCGGGTTGACCACCCACAACTCCCCAAAATCATTGACCACCAGGTCGAAACTGGCGCTGGGTACGATAAACCCATGACCGGCTTCAGACTCTGACTTTCCTTCAAAAGAACCCAGTAATTCTCCCTCCTGGCTATAGATAAACACCTTCCTGTTCCCTGCATCGGCCACATAGACCTTCTCCCCGTTTCCTGCCAGGTTGGTGACCACCGCCCGCTCCCCAAGGTCGGGCCACCGCTTCACCAGATTCATCTCCCGGTCGTACTGAGCCACATAGGTCCTGTACCCCACAAAGATCCCGCTCTCTTCCACCAGCAGGCAGGTGGGTTCGGGATCCAACGAATATTGCCCGGGTGCTGAACCGTCGGGCAGCATGATCACCAGTGATGAATCTCCAGCCACAAAAAGTTTTCCTTCGGCGTAAACAACAGCCGCACCTTTGAGCGAACCCAGTGAAAGATTGCGGATCTCCCGGTGAGAGATCAGCACAGGATCCACAACTTTAAATTGCTCCACCTCCAGTGCATACGGGTTGGCACCTCTGCGAACCGGACGGTTATTGAGAAAATCAACTACAATTACCGTGATAATACCAACCACAATAACGAGTACTACGATGGTAAGCCCTCTCTTTTTCATATGGTCTGTATTTATAGTTATCAGTTTCTCATGGCTGCCATATCCAGGCAAACCATCGTTTTCGCATCCCTTAGTACCATGTATCCGTCGGCTACGGCCAGCGGTCCCCATGCATCGTTCCCCTCAATAACCCTGTACCGGTCGAGCTCAATATACTCCCTGGTACTGGGCCTGGCAATGATCAGGGTGCCGTCATCATTCAGTAAAAAGAGTTTGTTGTCGGCAATCATATAAGGACCCAGCCCAAATCTCACATCCTGGCCGCTTGACCACACCACCTTATTAAAATTTTCGGGGTTTACACACACCAGCTGGTCGCGAAGGGGTCCGGCATCTTTTGGCATAATTCCAAGCAGGTGTCCTTCAAAAACCACCGGGGTCTGCTGTTCACAGGCCAGTCCCTCTTTAGGGCCATATTCGGCAATCACATCAACCCTGAAATCGGGACCGGACCCACTGAGCTGGAGGACCATGCCTCCCGCGCCATAACCGGCTGTCAGAAATATTTTACCATCGGGCAGGCAAACGGGAGAAGGAGCCACCGTCTGATGGTTCCATGCTTCTGTTTCCCACAGGATTTTTCCGGCCATATCCCCCTCGGCAGCGATCCCGCAGGCACCTCCGAACGCACTGTATACGTACATCCTGACACCTTTGAATTCAAAGGGCATGATGGATGAATGCGACATCTGCCATTGATGGGGATTGGGGGTTTCCCAAAGGATCTCGCCCGTCTCAAGGTCTGCCGCCACCACAAGTGAGCTTCCCCCGGTGGAGATGATCGCCCTGTCTCCATCGATCAAAGGGCACTGGCCTGTATTCCACAGGGGGACATCTGCGCCGTATTCCAGCGCCACATTGAGTCCCCACAGCAGCTCACCATCACTTCGCCTCACACACATCACATGCGCTTTCGGACCAATGGTCAGGATGTAATCTTCAGTCACGGCCGGTACGGTTCTGGACATTCCATGGTTACGCTTCAGGTTAATCTGATACCCCCTGCGCCACAACTCCTCCCCGGATTCGAGCAGGAAACAGCGCAACAGGTCTGCACGCATCACCTCATCATGGTCGAGTACGTAAACCATGCCCTTGTAAATGGCAGCAGCAGCATACCCCTCACCGAGATCCACCTTCCATTTAACCCGGGGGCCTTCCGCGGGAAACTTTTCAATCAACGGAATCTTCGACCTGCTGATATTATCAAAATACTCACCCCTGAACCTGGGCCAGGTCTCCTCCAATCCGGTTGCGGCCTCCAACTCCCCGGGGGGAACCAGCACCTCGTAAAAGGCCCCGATCTCAATATCGGGGATCACCGCTTTTTCTCCCCTGTTATCCAATCCGGGCTGAGTGGTAACCATTGAATCCACGGGATCATGTGCAAGCCACCAGGAGAGGGAGAGCACCCCGGCAAGAACCAGCAGGCTGGTAGTAATATGGATGGAATTAAGTTTCAATCCTGTTGTGCCAAGTCGTAAACAAACAGCACCTCGCCGTGCCTGACAAAAAGCTTCCTGTCGTAAATCGACATATGTGCCCAGAAAGGTCCTTCTCCCCCCTCTATCCGGAACGAGCTTACCAGGTCAAAACCCTCCGGAGTGGGCCTGAGCAGTCCCACATGTCCCTGTTTCTCCTCATAGAGGTAGAGCATCCCATCGGCCCATATCACAGAGCCTTTGTTGTGCCATTTCTCCTCGTACATCACTTTACCTGTCTCCCACTCCTGGCAAACCCAGTTGCCGTTTCCGTTGTTGATCCAGTTGGATCCGTAGATGTACCCATCCACCAGCACCACCCCTCCATGATGGGTATCAAGGGTGCCGTCACTCCATTTCAGTTCCACCTTTTTACCGTCTTCAGAAAGCTGCAGCATCACTGCATTTACGTTGTATCCACTGGTGGTAAAGATCGATCCGTTATCATAGAGAGGAGTGTTTGTGTTGTTCCTTCTCTTTTCCTCTCCGGAATGGTTGGTTTTAATATCAAAACTCCAGAGGATCGTTCCGCTGGCCGGATCGACAGCCATCAGATCCTTATCTGAAGTGACCAGGATCATCTCCTGTCCATTATGGTTAATCAGCAAGGGGGAGACATAGGACCTGACGCCTCCCATCGATTTGGTTTTCCAGATCAGGGAACCATCCTTCTTATCCAGCGCAACCACCGCGGTTTGATCTCCAATGGGGGATGAAATAACCGCCCTGCCGGTAAGCAAAAGCGATTCGGTCATTCCCCAGCGGTGAAATTCACCCCCGTACTCCTGGTGTGTATTCACGTTCCACAGGATCTTTCCCGTTCCGGTCTCCATACAGACCACTTCTCCCATTCCACCCATGATGTAAATGCGGCCGTTTTCTATGGTGGGCGTACACCTGGTCTCCGGGAAGGACTGGTTCCACGACCTTCCATAGACGGTTTCCCATGCTATGTTCCCCTCCAGGTCGAGCCGGGTGATTACATCCATGGTATCGCGACGGCCACTCACGTAAACCGCCCCTTCATAAAATATGGGAGTGGAATAACCATTGCCCAGCCCCTCCTTTTTAAGGATCAGTTCCGGCCCCTGTTCGGGCCACGACTTCAGCAATCCGGTATCCATATACTTACCATCCCTGTTCAAACCCCTCCACTGGGCATCCTGTGCCGAAACTGAAATTGCAAATGCAAAAATCAAAACCGGCGTAACCATCAATCTCACCATAAACATCTCATTTATACCCTCTTAAATTTTGTATGCGATAAGTGCGTTTCCGTGCCTGAGGTAGAGCACACCGTTATAGATCACGGGATGCGCCCAGTGTTGTTCTGAACCCTTCACCACCCTGGTTTTGCTGACCACCTTAAACCCGGAGGGACCGGCCTCAGCCAGGGCCAGTTCTCCCAGGTCGCTGTAGCAATAAAGCATACCGTCGGCATAGATTACAACCCCTTTCTTTAGTGCGGTCGAAGCATACATCTCCTTTCCGCTCTCCCACTCCACACAACGCCACTCCCTGGCGTTGTCGCCCGAAAGGTAGAGATAGCCGTTCACAACCACGGCACCACCCATGCGGCTGTCCAGCTTCGGGTTGAACCAGGCCTGGGTTACCGAGGCTCCATCCTGACTCAGTTTCAGCAGTCCGCCCCCCTGGCCATACCCGCTGAAATAAAAGATCGCCCCTTTATTATAGAGCGGCGTATTGGCATGAACAGAATAGGCGTTGGGTTGCTTCTGAGACCAGAGCATCACTCCCGTTTTGGCATCCAGTCCCACCAAATGGGAGGCTGTATGGGTTACAAGAATTTTCCGCCCGTTGTGCTCGATCAGCAGAGGGGTGCAATATGCAGAAAGCTCGCCCTTTCCCCTGCTGCTCCAGATCAGATCGCCGGAGTGCCTGTTCAGGGCAACCACGTTATGGGTCTTCCCTCCCGGAGTGGCATAGATTAAATCCCCGTCCACCACAGGTGATTCATTCATACCCCAGGTGATAATGGCACCGTCAAAGTCCCTGAAAAGATCCTTCTTCCAGAGAATGGAACCCTCTTTTGTACTCAGACAGTAGAGCTGTCCTATTCCGGACACAAGGTAAATTTTATCACCCGCAACCACAGGTGTACCCCGGGTCCCCGGATAACTTGAAGTGAATTCGGGCCCATAGCTCTTCTTCCAGATCAATTTTCCGTCAGGGCCGAATTTGAAAAGTACCCCGGTCTCCCCTGTCATTCCAGTGGCATACAGGTAACCCTGGCTGAAAACGGCCGAAGAGTGTCCCTGGCCAAGCTGCTCATAGGTCCAGAGCACCTGTGGTCCATCAACGGGCCAGCTTTTCATGAGGCCCGTACCCTTGTAAATCCCGTTTCCATTTTCTCCCCGCCAACGGGTGGGCATCTGTGAGAATCCGGCAGAAAACGTGCCGGACAAGAGTATATAAGCGATCCAACGTTTCATTTCCAATGTGATTTATATAAACTTTTGATTTGGACCAAAAATAACACTATTCGCCCTCTTTGCCCCCCACTGAACAGGCTCTTTCAGTTATTCAGAATGAATCTAAGTACGGCTTTTAAGAGCAGTTAACCTATTATTATTTAAGCAAATAGTTTTTTGCTCTCCATCTGCATTGAGAACCGGATGACCAAATCATTGCGTATAATTTGCATAATAAGCTTTTATTATTATAATTTTAAATTCTAAATATTTTACATAATAACCCGGTCTATACCCTATAGAAATTTATTATCGACCTAATGACGAAAATGGCACATTACGCTGTTGTTGCTGGAGAACTGGCCCCCGGTTCAAGGGTATCCAATGAGCAGCTCAGTAAAATACCTGATCTGATCAGGGCGTCATTTCAGACTGTAAACCGACTTGTAGAGGGGAGCGGAAAGCTCAGTTACGAGATCATCCGCATGGATGAATTTCTCGGGTTGTCCGAGTCTCCTATTGATTGCCTGCGGTCGGTCATTATGCTTTTCAGCGCGTTCAGATTCCTGTCGTACAAAGAGTTAAACGAAAGGCTTGATCTGAAAATATCCGTTGGTATTGGTCCGGTTGAATTTGCCCAGGATCATCTCAGGGAATCGGACGGGACAGCTTTCAGGGCCGCCACTGAAGGCAACCGAAAGATGAAGAGAAATCAGCGGATCCAGATCCTCACCCCATACCAGGCCCTCAATGCGGAACTCGACCTCAGCTGCAGCTTTATGGACATCCTGATCCACGACTGGTCCGACGAGCAGGCAGAGGCAATGTTCCTGAACCTAACCGGAAGAAACCAGATGGAGATCAGCCAGATGCTGAACATATCCCAGCCCGCCGTGAACCGGCGACTAAAGGCTGCTCATTTTGATACCATCCAGAAATTCATAAACCGTTACGAACAATTGCTAAAATCTGCTGAATCCTGATGAAAGTCACTCACTGGATCGTATTGGGCCTTATCCTGATTTTTGCCACCTGGTTGGTTTACCGGACCAGGGATGCGGAGCCGAGGAGTGATCATTCCATCGACCTGAACTGGCGTTTTACATTGGGGGATCCTGTAGGTGCCTCTGCACCGGATTACGATGATACCCAATGGCGGTACGTGACGGTTCCCCACGACTGGATGATTGAACAGCCTGTGAACATCTCAAATCCGTCGGGATCTGCCGGTGGCTTTTATCCGGGTGGGATCGGATGGTACAGGAATAACCTTGATCTGAGCAGCTACCAGGAGCATGAGCACTTCTACCTGCTTTTCGAAGGGGTATACCGAAATGCCGATATCTACTTCAACGGAACTCACCTGGGTAGCCACGCATATGGTTACTCCAGCTTCTATTATGACATTTCGGAACTTGTAAGGAGAGATACGCTGAATAGCATTGCCGTTCGAACCGACTGCAGCAAAATGCCAGGCGACCCGTGGTATTCAGGCGCAGGTATTTTCAGACCGGTGAGGCTGATCGCCACCCACTCCCTCCACATTCCACCCGGGGGAAACTGGGTATCTTCCACTCTTGACAACACCGGGGAGGCCTTGTTGAATGTCTCCATGGAGATCCGAAACGATGGAAGGAAAGCCCGGAGATTTGATCTTCATTACGATATTGTTGATCCCGACGGGGGGCTGGTTGCGGAAAGCCAAGCCACCCATGTTGTCGGATCGGGGAGACTGGACACCATCGTACAACCATTCCGGATCGAAAACCCTCTGTTATGGTCACCCGAATCGCCCCGGTTGTATGTTGTGAACTGTTACCTCATGGACGGGAACAGGCAAATTGATCACTTACAGACCATTCACGGAATTCGTTCATCCCGGTTTGATCCCGGCAGCGGATTCACACTGAATGGCGAAAAAATGATGGTGAAAGGGGTAACCCTGCACCATGACGGGGGTGAGCTGGGTGCCGCTGTTCCCCTGGAAAGCTGGAGAAGAAGACTCCTGATTCTTAAGGAACTTGGGGTGAACGCAATCAGTCTGGCCCATCCTGCGCATGCTCCGGACATGCTTGATCTGTGTGATGAGATGGGATTTATGGTGATCGGCGAAAGGGCCGAAAACGGGCAGCCCGACCCGGCCGCATTGGTTCGGCGCGACAGGAATCACCCCTCTGTTATTCCCGGGAGTGTGGGGACCGATTTTATCTGTTCGGGAATAGACTTCCTGGGAGAATCGGCCGGATGGCCCGATCGGGGTTGCAGAAACGGCCTGTTACAGACCAACGGCTTTATTAAACCCAATGCCTGGTATATTGCATCGAACTACCGGGAGGATCCCATGGTAAAACTGACTGTTATGGAGCCACTCCCTGCCGATTCCCTGATCAGTCCTGGCAGCTGGCCGGAAAACTGGATGGAAGCTCCACTGGTGGATCACTGGAACTTTTCTCCGGAGAGCGTTTCAGGGAAGGTGGTCGTCTTCACCAACTGTAAAAGGATCGAGTTGCGTCTGAACCATAAATTGTTTGCATCGCTTGAACGAAGTGCCTTTTCCGATGGAGTGATCCGCTCAACCATCCCCTGTGAACCGGGTGAACTGGTTGCGACCGCATTTTTCCTGGATGAAAACGGGAGAGAGAGACAGATCTCAGACACGCTGATTACCGCCGGTGAACCTTATGCCCTGGCCATGCAGCCGGACCGGAAGCAGGTCTCGGCCAACAAACGTGAAGTGGTCCATATTACCACCAGTGTGGTTGACAGTTCGGGAACGCTTAATCCCTTTAGTAACCACCTGGTAAACTATACCCTGGATGGTCCCGGCCGGATCCGTGTCATCGACAACGGTGACCTGGCCGATCACACCCCCCCGGGTTCAGCTTCCAGGGAGGTCAGAAGGGGAAAACAACTCCTGGTCCTGCAGGCTGGAGGAGAACCGGGCGACCTGATCATCAATGCAAGCTCCGAAGGCTTAAAACCTTCCCGGGTTAGAATCAACTCAACAGAATAATAATGATATGAATAAGCGAATTGCACCCACGGTCATTCTGATTTTATTGATCTTCTTTATCCTGGTCCAGGCCGGGGTCCTCATCTTTGCTTTTAAACAGGAGGGGATTGGTCTCGCCTGGAGGATTATCCTGGCGCTGGTTCCGCTGGGAATCATCATAGCCCTGGTCACGGTTTACATAGAAAGAATCAGGGAGATCGGTCAGGAGGAGAATGACGACCTGAGCCAATATTAATTGACTCTCCCCGCAACAAGCTGAGGTTCATCTTGCCCAATTCCAGCCGGAACGAAGCTGTTCCTTTACAACTCCCTCCCTGACATGATACCTTTCAATTTGATTTTTCTCCATATTGAGCTCATCGATCACAAAACCGATGTCCGGAAAATTGATGGTTGCCTCAATAACCATATCCACCACCGGCCCGGTATCTTCCAACACAATGGTGGCTGAATACTTCTGATCCCCCCTGGGTTTAAAAACATATTCGGTGTGGTGCTCCATTCCAAATGCATGGTGTACCTCGGTCTGTTTATCAGGATCAAGGATCGAAGAGGACTTTACGGTCAAAACTTTCATTTTCATTCTTTGGGTTCAATAAAAATAGGTATTTTCAAACAAAAATTTCTTAATTCATGGAAAAACTGATTCCGCAGTACAACACTGAAATGATCCCGGGGCAGAATTACAAGCTTATCGGCATTGTGAAAGGATCAATGGTACAATCAAAACACATTGGAAAAGATATCTCCAATTTATTGAAATCATTGGTGGGCGGAGAGCTCAGGGGGTATTCTGAAATGCTCAATGAAGCGAGGGCAATGGCCTCGAAAAGGATGATGGCTGAGGCCGAAAACCTTGGAGCGGATGCCGTGGTCAACGTCAGGTATACCACCAGTAATGTCATGCAGGGAGCAGCGGAAATCCTGGTTTACGGAACCGCAGTCAAATTTGTCTAATCTGGTTTCCTTGCTGCCCTGATCCCCATGAAAATGGTGGAACCTATTCCCGGCTCACTTTCAATCTTTATCCATCCCTGATTGGACTGAACAATCTCGCTGCAGATATTAAGACCAAGCCCGGATCCCCTCTCCCCTTTTGTACCATTGGTGGAGATGTGGTTGTTGGAATCAAGCAATTTTGATACCACTGATTCCGGTATACCGATCCCGGTGTCGCGGACCGAAACCACTACCTCACCCTTTTGCTTTTTTGACGAGATATAGACACTTCCCTTTTCTGGAGTGAACTTAATGGCATTACTGAGGAGGTTTCTGATCACCACATAGAGCTGGTCACGGTCAGCCTCCAGGTAGTGATCCTCGCTGATGAAGACCTCAACTTTCAATCTCTTCTCACGGATCCCTATGTTCACCAGTTCAAGGCTCTCATCAATCAGTCCCTTAAGCTGAAACTTTGTGAGATTGACTTTTAGTTTACCGGTCTGTGACCGCCCCCAGACCAGCAGGTTGTCAAGCAGGTTATAAGTACTCTCCGACGAAATGGCCATCATCCGCAACAATTCATTTCGTTCCTCTTCGGGCATCTCCTTATTCTCGACCATCATTTCAAGGGCTTGCCGGATGTAGCCGATGGGAGCCCTGACATCGTGACCGATAATGGAAAAGAGCCTGTTCCTTGCATGCATGGCCTCCACAAGTTCTTTGTTGGTTTTCTCAAGCTTCTTTTTCTGGTGTTTCAGCTGAGTGGAAACCGACTGTAGTTCGGTGGTCCGTATCTCCACAAGCTCCTCCAGGTGGTTTCTGACTTTGCTAAGTTCCCCGGTCAGCTTATCCGCTTCACTCTGCAGCTGATTGGATTTATCTGCAAAAATATAGGCGTATATCAGCAGATAAATGAACATGGTGTAATGAACGATATAAGGCGAATTGATCTTATCGATTTCGCCAAGCAGATCATTGAAAGCACCCAGGAAAAGGACCAGCAGACCTATGGAAAAAGCGATTGCGTGACTTCTCCCCCTGCTCAAAGCCAATAGGATTACGTAAAGAAAGACCGATGAAAAAAGCAGGAAAAAAATCACAAACCAGGGCAGTGTAAATGAGAAGAGGCTGATGGGAGCGACAACCACGATGACAATAAAAACGGCCGATATCCACATGATTGTCTTAAACGCCCACCTGGGAAAATCATAGGGAAAAATGGATTGGATCATCAGGGTAAAAAACGGAGCAAAAAAGTAGATATTCAAAAGATCCAGCCGGGCGCTGGTCAGACCGTTCAAATTGAGGGTATCCAGCATGGGGACCTCCACGATCAGGGCCACACGGAGAGCCATAAGCATACAGATCAATGAAAAATAGAGCCTGTAATGTTCGGCACGGATCAGGTATAACCCCAGGAAATAGATGCCGATAATCAGGAAAGCACCAATCAGGAAATGGCCCCTGAAAAGATCCTTTTGCCTTTGGGTATTCATCTGTTCAGGGAGCCCCATGGTGATTTCTCCCACGATACCGCTGTGCAGGTGATTAAAATTGGACACCTTGATCAGCAGCTCCGCCTCAGAACCCTGAAACGTTCCTGTTATGAGTGGTTTATCATATTTGACAAGCGTCTGATACTTGTTGACTCCTGGAAAACCCAGGTAGTCTATGGCTTTTCCATTTAGAAAAAAACCCGATGCCGAGAAGATATTTTCTGCTTTAAAAGAGAGGCTGTTCACCCCATTGGGAAGCAGGATCACCAGCCTGTAGGTTGCAAATCCAAACCGTACGATTTCAGGCAACTCTTTCCTAAGCCGGTACCACGATCCGGGGACCTGGATATAATTGACCACACCTGTATCATCCTCGTTGGCCGGGTTTAGCATCTGGTTCCAGTAGAACTCAAATTCACCCTGCAGGGAAACGGGTCCATCTGACTTGAAATTATAGTCACGCAGATCGAGTACACCTCTCACAGCCAAAGGTGGTGCTTCCCTTGAAAAGAGGCTGGTATGGGCCAGGAAAAGTAACCCGAAAACATATATTAGGGTACGGATATACATGGCTTTTGCCACCTATAAAGTTATATTTTTTCTCGAATGATTAAATGCTTTTTTCTGTTAACCAGGTTTAAGACCACCAGTGAAACAGCAATTACGAACATCCCGATCAGGGAAAACAGCTGTGGCTCCTCGCCCGGAACCAGGAGCCAGCTCAGAACCGCTCCAAACAAAGGGATCAGGAATTTCCACAGGTTCAGATCCGAAACCTTTGTACCGGGTCTTTTTAAAAGCGTGATCCAAATGGAGATGGCGATGGCCGACAAAAGGCTGAGCCACACCAGTGAAATGTAATAGGGTGCCGGTTTTACGATAAAATGCAATCCTTCCAGGGGTATGGAAAAGAGGAATAATCCGGTTCCCCCGATGATCATGGAAGCTGAACTGATCACCAGCGGCGGAATCATCTTATTCTCCCTGGCTATCAGGACATTGGTGAACCCTGAAAGGATATTGACGGCCAACATCAGCAGGATGCCGGCAATCACAATACTTCCTGTCAGCGAATTGGGATCTTTACCCATGCTCACCAGGAACACACCCAGAATGCCCGACAAAATGACCAGGGTTTTCAAGATGGTGATGCGGTCACCCGGCATCAGGTAATGTGCCACAATGGTGATAAAAAGCGGCTGCGAACCAATCACAATGGCAGCCACCGATGCAGGGATCAGGATGATCCCCTTGTAAAACATCACGTATTGCAGAAAAGTCTGCAGGAAAGCAAAGAGCAGGATCATCCGCAGGTTTCTCCTGAGAATCATGAAATAACCGGGATTGTTCCTGAAAGCCAGGGGAAAAACAAGAACCCCTGCCATCATGAACCTGACGCCTGCAAAATGGATAGGTGTGGTATACTGCAGCCCAATCTTTACTCCGGCAAAGGCCGATGACCAAAGCAGGCATGATAAGATGGCCAGGATGGCCGTATTAATCCTGCTGGTTCCTGCCTGGTTCAAAATCTATTTAACTAGCTTCACCTGGACGGCGGCCGGTCCACGCTGACCTTTTTCAATCTCAAAGCTCACCAGGTCACCTTTCTTGATTTCATCCACCAGGTCGTTGATATGCACGAAAACACTCTGACCGGTAGTCGACTCGTTGATAAATCCATACCCTTTGATTTCGTTGAAGAAAGTCAATCTTCCGGTTTTGGATTTCCGGCTGGGGCCATTGGGATCCATCTTGGGAACACTTACCTCGATTTCACTGGCTTCGGTTTTGACCCTCCGGGTCTGGTCGGGTGGGGTATCTGTAATCATTCCATTTTCATCCACGAAGGCGATCATGTCATTGAAGCTGGCACTCCCGCTATCCTTGCGTTCCAACTTCTTCTTCTCCTTATCTTTACGCTTCTTCTCTTTCTTCTTTCTAACTTCTTTCTTTTGAAATGATTCCTGTGATCTACCCATGTAATATTTTAAGAATTAATTAATACGGTGCAAAGTTACGAATTTTTTCCCTTGTACGCGTTACAAAATTAAAGTGGCCCAATGATAAAACTGTATGACAATGGTCCGGGCGATAAAACGTATGAGGCGTGGGTCCGGGCCCCCCAGCTGTCATCCCCTCCTACCCCCATCTGTTTCCAGTCCACGTTCAGAAAAATATTTCCCGATCTTTCCAGGTCGATAATATGGGCGCCATCCCGAACCTCCCGGTCAAGGTCATCCTGTGTGTAGTGAAGTGCTGAAAAATCAATCAGAGGAGCTCCCTTGATCCTGATTCCCTGCCCATCAATGTTGGTCAGTGAAAGCCACCTCACCCCGGTTTTATTCCCGTTCTCCCCGTTGGTGATGTAAGGTACATATTGTTCATCCACGTTACTTTCATAGAGCCCCACATTCGAGGAGCGGTTCCGGTCTATGTAGTTTTCATGCGGACCTCTCCCGAAGTACTCCAGATGGTCAAATCCCTCCGGCAGAACCAGTGACATTCCGAACCGGGGAATCTCCGGAAATTTGTCAGAACCCGGATTGAACTCAACGCTGATCAGTATCTCACCCCTGTTATTAAAGGAATAGGAGACCCTGTAGGTGGAGCCGTTTTCAGGGTGGATATACTCTGCCAGGAGCATTGCGATTCCCCCGGTCTGAACCGGAACCAGCGACTGCAATGCCAGCTCCCTTCCAAAACTCCTCCACATGGCGCAGCGCTCCGGCATTTTGTTGCCGAAATCATTCTCGGTGGGGGCTCGCCAGAAATTGGGTTCAGGTCCGGCCGACAGCAGCCCTAATCCTCCAATCACATAGGAATCCAGGTAACCCGACTTCCTGTCAAACACCATCTCCCCGTCGGCCACACGGATCACAACCTTATCCTCCTGCTCGTCAATGGAGACCTGGTCTGAACCAATGTCTGAAAACTCAACCCGGGATTTTTCAGCCAACTGTGGCGGTGTAAGTGGAAACTGCTCTGTGGCAACCACATGACCGGAAGGAACCATGGGTGTGGCCACCTTTGAAACCATGCTGACATTGAGGTGATACTCCCTGCCGGGCAAAAGGCTCTTTTCATCCAGGTTGAGGCTAAAGGGAACCGTTTCCCCGGGGTAAACCACAGGAGATTCTATGACGCCTGAGCCTGACTTCATGCCATCCTCCATCAGTTCCCATTGGATATCAAAACCTTCCAGCGAGATAAAACCGTACTTATTCCTGACCATCAACAGGTCAGTCCTGAAGGGAACAGCATCAAAATCAACGCTCTGATAGGCGCGCTTCACCTCCCATATCCCAGGGTGAATGGTCCGGTCGGGAAAAACCAGTCCATTCAGGCAGAAGGAGCCATCCACATGCTGATCCTCCGGCTCAAAATCTCCTCCATATCCCCAGTACTTTGTCCCATTTTCCGAATAGATGGCCAATCCCTGGTCGACCCAGTCCCAGATGAATGCACCCTGCAACTGTCCGTACCTGTCGATCACCTCCCAGTAGTCCATGATATTCCCGCTGCTGTTTCCCATCGCATGGGCATATTCGCACTGTATCAGCGGCTTTTGGGGATGACGCTCTGCATAGGCAATCATCTCCTGAACAGAGGCATACATGGGACAATATATATCGGTATTCCTGTCGTGCCCGGCCCTCTCATACTGAACGGGACGACTCATATCCCTCTGTTTGATCCAGTCGTAGGTGGCATAAAAACAGACCCCGTTCCCGGCCTCGTTCCCCAGGGACCAGATGATCACAGAAGGATGGTTCTTATCACGTTCCACCATCCGGATGGTCCGGTCGAGGTGCGATTTCATAAAAAGGGGATTGTTCCCCAGGGTCCGGTCAGGATCGTACCCCATCCCGTGCGACTCAATGTTGGCCTCATCGATCACATAGAGTCCGTACTGGTTGCACAGCTCATACCAGCGCGGGTCGTTGGGATAGTGACTGGTCCTGACGGCATTGATGTTGAACAGCTTCATCAACCGGATATCCTCCAGCATCATCGCTTCACTCACCACATGACCATTGTACTCATCATGCTCATGCCTGTTCACCCCCTTCAGTTTAATCGCCTCTCCATTGATGAGCAACCTGCCAAATTTAATTTCCGAGGTACGGAACCCCACCCTGGAGGAGAGATGCTCCAGGGAATTCCCCCGGTTGTCCTTCAACTCCAGTATAAGAGTGTAAAGATCGGGGGTTTCGGCCGACCATTTCCTTACATCATCCAGTACATCCCGGAAATTTGCATGTGCAATCCCTTTTTGATCGGTCCCCTCCCCCCGGACAGCCCTCAGCATAGCCGATTTCTGCCATACCGCCTGCCCCTTCCCGGAGGACTCAAGCAGCGATGCCACCACCTGATAACCGGTGGCATCTGTTCCCTCTGCAAGGGTAACCTCGATATCCAGTTCAAGAACGCCATCGGTATACTGTTGATTCAACCCCGCTTTACAAAAGAAGTCCCGGATGTGCACTGCCGGTCTCGCTTCCAGGTATACCTCCCTTTCAATTCCGCTGATGCGCCAGAAATCCTGGCACTCCAGCCAGGAGCCATCCGACCACCTGTAAACTTCCAGGGCCACCAGATTTTCGCCCTTTTGAAGGTAAGAGGTGATGTTGAACTCTGCCGGGGTTTTGCTCCCCTGGCTGTATCCCACCTTTTTGCCGTTCACCCAAATGTAAAAAGCAGATTTTACAGCCCCGAAATGGATATAAACCTCCTTTTCGGCCCATGAACCGGGACAGGTGAACTTCCTTCTGTAGGATCCCACCGGGTTGTGGCCGGTGGGTACCCCGGGTGGATTGGGATGAAGGGTCCACTCATAGGGTATATTCACATAGATGGGATAACCATATCCTTTTAACTCCCAGTTGGAAGGGACTTCAATCTCATCCCAATCCCGGTCCCTGAATTCCGGATGAAAGAAATCGACCGGCCTTGAAGCCGGACCAGTGGAATAGTGAAATTTCCAGATCCCGTTCAGCGACTGAAAATTGACCGAATTGTGCATATCCCCCTCCAGGGCTTTCTCTTCCGATTCGAAAGAGAAGCGCGTGGCATGGGCAGCTTCCCGGTTCACCTGAACCACATCGGGGTTCTGCCACTCGGCAAGTTCCTGGGAAAATCCAACTGACATCCATGCTGAAATCATCAGCAAACCTGCAAAAAATCGTTGAGGCATAACTTTCAAATTTAAATTTCGCACTGAGCACTGTCCCCTGTCCCCTGAGCACTGTTCCCTGAGCACTATCCCCTGTCCCCTAAGCACTATTATACTTTCCATAGCGATTCGGGATAGACCCCTTTGTCAACCAGCTCCCGGATGGCTTTCAGCACCTTCGGTTTGTCCTCCTGGTAAGTAACCCCAAACCATGAATCGGGAGTCTGCAGTACCGACATCTTTGCAACCCCCGCCCCAATCATTTTATCTATGGCCAGGGGAATGAAAAACTCGGCTTTGGGATGATTGATGTTCTCACGGATAAATTCAGTGAAAATCTCACCGGCATGGGTGAAAAAATCGGGGGTAAATCCAAACAGGTTCATGGAGACGGTATCCATGGGATCGAGGAGGTGGACCGAACCGTCGGCATCTTCGTAGACGATATTCCCATCCTTCAGGTAGACTTTGGTGCGTTCAGCCATTCCCGCAAGGAAACCGTTCTCATCGACCTGACATACCCCGCGGGCCACAGAACCATGCTCTGAAACGGTTCTCTGGAGCTGAAACCCCACCATGCAGTAGTGACCGGGATCCTCCACCGAGGTGTTGACCAGGAAGTCGTGTATGAGCTGGTATGACTCCCTGCCATAGTAGTCATCGGCATTGATTACAGCAAAGGGCTCATGAATGGCATCCTTCGCCATAAGCACCGCGTGGGCAGTACCCCAGGGCTTCACCCGGTCGGCCGGGAGACTCATCCCCTTCGGAATATTGTCGATGGACTGGATCACATAATCCACTTTAATGTGGGTGGGAAATTTCTTGATATAGCTGGTCTTAAAATCCTCCTCCATCTTCGGGGAGATCACAAATACAAACCTGTCAAAGCCTGCCCGGTGTGCATCAAATATGGAGTAATCGGTGATGGTCTCGCCTGAGGGTCCAAAAGGATCGACCTGTTTCATGCCGCCATACCGGCTTCCCATCCCTGCTGCCAAAATCAAAAGTGTCGTTGTCATATTTCAAAAATATTCTGTTTTTATAAATCGAAACCCAAAATTAACGATACTCTGAATAAAAAACTATTTTTATGGTCTTAACTCATAACACAGCAATGAACCAGCTAACTTCTAAAAGGAATAATACCATTATTCCATTGATGCTCGTGGGCGTCATGTTTTTCGTCATCGGATTCGGAGTCGGCATCAGCGGATTCCTGATCCCTGCATTGAAATCGGCCTTTAACCTGACCACCGGTCAGTCCTACCTGGTGACCGCCGCCATCTTCTCGGCCTTTGTGATCTTTGGCCGTCCCACCGGCTGGATCATCAAAAAGATCGGATACCGGCGCTCCATGGTCCTTGCCTTCCTGGTCATGGCAATGGGCATGTGGCTCTTTGTTCCATCCTCCAAAGCAGTGAGTTTTCCACTGTTCCTGCTGGCACTTTTCGTAGGCGGCATCGGTAATACCCTGTTGCAGGGATCGGTCAACCCCTATGTGACCATCCTGGGACCTCTGGATACCGCAGCGGTAAGGATGAGCCTCATGGGCATTATGAACAAAATGGCCTGGTGGCTGGCCCCCGTTTTCCTTGGAATTTTCATCGACCTGAAGGATGTGCAGGTGAATGACATTATCCTTCCCTTCTATATTGTTACCGGCATCCTGGTTATACTGGCCATTTTTGTAAACTTCGCACCTCTTCCCGAGGTAAAAGCGGAAGGTGAGGATGAGGATACAGCCGACGAATCATCCTATGCTGCAGGCAAAACCAGCGTATTGCAATTTCCTCACCTTTTGATGGGAGTTCTGGCCCTTTTCCTCTATGTGGGAATCGAAACCCTGCCCATGGCTTCGATTATTGGCTTTGCCAGGGCCACCTTCGGGGATGTGGACAACCTGCAGTCCTACGCCAAGTTTGTAACCCTGGGTCTGGTTGCCGGTTATATTTTTGGCGTTCTTACCATTCCCAGGTTTGTTTCTCAGACCAAAGCCCTGATTGCATTTGCTGTTCTGGGGATTGTCTCCACATTGCTGCTTATCTACCTGCCTCCGGGGTATGCATTTTATGCCCTGTTGCTGGCCAGTTTCTCAAACTCGCTTATGTGGCCGGCCATCTGGCCCCTTGCCATGAAGGACCTGGGGAAATTTACCAAGGCCGGGGCATCCCTGCTGGTCATGGCTATTGTCGGCGGGGCAGTGATTCCGCTGATTTTCGGTTCCATCGTAGATGCCGTTAAGACCACCGAAACAGCCCTGGTGGGAGATTACCAGACGGCTTACTGGGTCATGGCTCCCTGTTATCTCTTTATTCTTTATTTTGCAATCTGGGGACACAAAATCAGAACCAAATAGACCATTTTCATGCGCGAATACATTGGAATCGATATTGGCGGAACCTCCATGGTGGCCGCCAGGTTTTCAGAGAGTGAACGGATCGACCGGTCGGAGGTTGCAACCGGTGCAGGGCGCTCCTCAGGCGAAATCATGGAATCGCTTTTTGGTGCCATTGAAGAAGTACTCACCGGCGACGTGGCAGGCATCGGTATCGGGATGCCGGGGTACATGGATACCTCCAGCGGTGAGATCCTTCTGATCAACAACATTCCCTCCTTCAACGGGTTTTCGGTGAAGCGCGCCGTCGAAAAACGATTTAACCTTCCGGTCTTCCAGAACAACGATGCCAACTGTTTTGCACTGGGCGAAGCATGGTTCGGGGCAGGCAAGGGATTCGACAACCTGGTGGGCGTAACCCTGGGAACCGGACTGGGCGGAGGAATCATCATCAACCGGAAAATCCATACCGGGCTGGTGGGTGGCGCCGGTGAACTGGGGTGTTTCCCCTTCAAAGGGGGAATTGTGGAAGACACCTGCAGTGCTGCGCTTTTTGCTAAAAAATATAAGAAAAGCGGTGCTGAGCTCTTCATGGAGGCCAGGTCAGGGAACAGGGAGGCCATCCAGGCATTCGATGAGCTGGGGAGGAATATCGGTGAGATGCTCAACGTGGTGATGTACATACTGGCCCCCGAGGCATTTATCATTGGCGGATCAGTGGCCGGTGCGTGGCAGTTCCTGGAGAAACCCATCAGGGAGGAGATTGACAAATTCCCTGTGGCCCTGATCAGTAAAAAAACCGTACTTGAAAAAGCACTTCTCGACAATGCAGGATTATATGGTGCGGCTGCACTCTGCATTTCACAAATGGAACAGATACCATGATTGTCTCCAGAATATCATGTGGAATCGATCAGAATCCACTCCCTGAAATCGGTCACCCCAACTGGGTTCCCGCACCAGGGGTAAGCGCCTCTTTTGACATCAGCCACCGTGGTACTTCCATCCTGCTGAAATATATGGTCCGGGAGCCCCAGGTCAGGGCAGTCAATACCGGCTTCAACTCACCGGTATGGGAGGACAGCTGCGTGGAGTTTTTCATCTCCCTGGAAGGCGATGATCATTATTATAACTTCGAGTTCAATGCAATCGGGACGGTCCTGGGTGCGTATGGTCCCGACCGGCATCACCGGGAATGGATCCCGGAAGAAACCCTTGAACTGATCCAGGTGAATCCCTCTCTCGGGTGGGAAGTCATTGCAAACAGGGAAGGTGATGTAAGGTGGGAGCTGGATATCATCCTGCCCGTAAAATTATTTTGCCACCACAGGGTGACGGATCTTGCAGGCAACAGGGCCAGGGCCAATTTCTACAAATGCGGCGATAAACTGGATAAACCCCATTTTCTCTCGTGGAACCCGGTGCTCACTCCGGAACCCAACTTCCACACCCCTCAGTTTTTCGGCGCCCTGGATTTTATGTAGGCGGATTCAGCCATGGGTTTATTCAATTCACAGGGAACCTCTTTCATCATTGCAATATTTCTTCTTTTTACCTCCTGCAATTTGTCAACTAAGAACCAGGAGAACCCCCGGGAGCATATTTCAATGAACCAGGGATGGAGCTTCATGAGATATGGTTCTGAAAAGGAGGCTGATCCGTTGATTTATGATGTACGTCCTCAGGTGACCGGTCATCAGGATGATCAGGCAGCCGATTCGAAACCTACTGAAGCTGTGGAGATTGAAAAAACACGGGAGTTTTTAAAACCGTGGATTTTACCCTCAGGAAATGATTTCATCAGGGATCCTGCCAACCACTTCAACCGTCCTGAAGGTAACCCGGGAAGTGATTTTGCATTTGTACAAACCGGCTTTGATGACAGCTCCTGGGAGAAGGTTAATCTACCCCATGACTGGGGCATTAATGGACCATTCCTGGAAGGATGGGATGCAGAGGTGGGGGGAGGAATGGGCCGCCTGGCAAGCCATGGTGTTGCCTGGTACCGGAAGAGCCTTGAGATTCCTGAATCGGACAGGGGCAAGTCAATCTTCCTGGAGGTGGATGGGGCCATGTCCTATGCCATGGTCTGGCTAAACGG
Source organism: Bacteroidales bacterium (assembly GCA_046485075.1). Lineage (GTDB taxonomy): Bacteria > Bacteroidota > Bacteroidia > Bacteroidales. Next base: position 92,274 of record JAWOHR010000031.1, on the reverse strand, counting down.
TTTCCTGGTTGGTGGCTGGCCATACGGATATAACTCCTGGCAACTGGATCTGACCCCCTACATCGTGCCGGGCGGGGATAATCAGCTTGCCATCCGGATTGACAATCCCCCCGCCTCGGCACGCTGGTACCCCGGGGGAGGGATATACCGCAATGTATGGCTCACCAAAACAAATCCCGTTCATGTGGCACACTGGGGAACTTTTATAACCACAGGGGAAATCAGGGACAAAGCCGCAGCCATCCACCTGGACCTTACAGTGGACAATGACTCTGAGTCCGACCTGCGTGTTGAAATAATCACCCGGGTTTATGAATGGGATGATCCATCAGATCCCAAAGGTGACCCTGTTTCAACCTTCCCCACCCTGACTGCTTTTATTCCGGCTGGAGGAAGCACTCGCGTGGAAGGTTCGGCCATGGTTATCAATCCAAAGTTATGGGGTCCCCCGCCCACGCAGAAACCAAACCTCTACAGGGCTGTAACCCGGTTATACCTGGATGGCAAAGTCATGGATCAGTACGAAACCCGGTTCGGTATACGCCGCGTTCAGTTTGATCCAGGCAAAGGAGTGTTTGTCAATGGCGAGCAGATTCCGATTAAAGGGGTGAACCAGCATCATGACCTGGGAGCACTGGGAGCGGCGTTCAATACAAGGGCTGCCGCGCGTCAGCTGGAAATACTCCGTGAGATGGGATGTAATTCCATTCGCATGGCTCACAATCCCCCGGCACCCGAACTGCTTGAATTAACCGACCGCATGGGATTCCTGGTCATTAATGAGATATTTGATGTTTGGGAGAGAAAAAAAACACCATTGGACTTTCACCTGATATTCCCCGACTGGCATGAGCAGGATACGCGATCCTTTGTAAGACGTGACCGGAATTGTCCCTCTGTCATCATGTGGAGTTTTGGCAATGAAGTGGGAGAGCAATATACCGGTGAAGAGGGTGCTGCCCTGGGAAAATTATTGTATGAAATTGTAAAGGAAGAAGATCCCACAAGGGCTGCAACTGCATCCATGAATTTTGCCAAACCCGGAATGCCGTTCCCTGAGATCATGGATGTTCTCAGCCTGAACTACCAGGGTGAAGGAATCAGGGATGCTCCGGCCTATTCCGGTCTTGAGGGGATCCGGACTTCACCCCTCTACCCGGCATTTCATGAAAAATTTCCCGGCAAGGTCATTATCAGCAGCGAAACGGCATCTTCCCTCAGTACCCGTGGCACCTATTTATTCCCGGTCCATGAAGGAGCAAGTGCCCCGGTCAGTGATGGATCGGGAGGCGATCCCCAAACGAAATATGTCAGTGCCTACGAGCTTTATACTGCTCCTTTCGGCGCTTCAGCCGATAAAGTGTTTGCCTCCCAGGACAAACATCCGTATGTTGCGGGGGAATTTGTGTGGTCCGGCTGGGATTACCTGGGAGAACCAACTCCCTACTATTTAAGCCGAAGCTCCTATTGCGGGATCATCGACCTGGCAGGGTTTAAAAAGGACCGTTTCTACCTGTACCAGTCACGCTGGCGACCCGATTTTCCCATGGTTCACATTTTGCCCCACTGGAACTGGCCGGAACGGGTTGGAGAGATTACCCCGGTCCATGTATTTACCTCGGGAGATGAAGCAGAACTTTTTCTTAACAACCGGTCACTGGGAAGGAAGAAGAAAGGAGCCTATGAATACCGCCTGCGTTGGGATCGTGTGAAATACGAACCCGGAGAACTTAAGGTTATTGCCTATCGCAATGGCAAAGTATGGGCCGAAAATAGAGTTAAGACCACCGGGGAACCTGCCTCTTTGATGGCTTTTGCCGATCGCGATAAAATCATTGCCGACGGTAAAGATCTTTCTTTTCTGACCATTCAAATAATTGATAAGGATGGACTCGTTGTGCCACGGGCCAATCATCTCATTCAATTCAGCATTGAAGGACCCGGTGAAATTGTGGCAACAGATAATGGCGATCCTTCCAGCCTGGTCTCTTTCGGGTCACCAGGGCGTGAGGCTTTCAATGGCCTTGCATTGGTGATTGTCCGCTCCTTAAACGGAGAGAAGGGTACCATTAAAGTGACTTCCAGATCCGACGGCCTGGTGAAAAGTGTAGTGGAAATAAAAAGCAATTAAACATGCGGACCGGTCCAAATATCCCCTAGTTCCTGATCAGCTTCAGGAATTCGGTAAAACCATCCTGACCGGCTATTTTCAACAGGTAAATGCCTGAACCCAGGTAACTCAGATCATCCAGGTCGATATCCTTTGAACCCGGGACGGCAGTGTAACGGTTTTGATAGACCTGCCTGCCATTGATATCAAACAGGGTCAGGAGGTAATCACCCGAAAGGGGTGCCGAAAACTGAACCCTTGCATGGGAAAGGTCCGAAGGATTCGGAGTGATTTGAATCCTCGATGCAGGTTCAATGACACTCTGTTCATCGCCGGTGATCACACATTGCCCACCCCACTGGTCATCCAGCCAGAGCAAACGTTCTGATACCCAGTTCTGCACAAAATCGATCTCCTCCTCGTGGGTTTCAGCCACGAAATAATTGGGCCATACATATTCACCCAGCACTGGCCAACGCTCAAAATTGTAGTCAATGGAAGTCTCAATCACCTGCAAGATGCTGTCCATGATTGCAAATACCCCTTCATCACTTAGAAGATTTGCTGACAAATCTTCCCACCGGCAGTAAACCTCGTTGGCAAACCAGGGATCATTCATAAGCCTCCTCCACCAGTAGGGGGAAATGGTCCTGGTGTACATCCAGTTATAAGTTTCATAGATGTCTCCGCCGTAATCCATATTACCAATGGTAAGGTTGTAGTCCCAGGGCGGACCGGCATGCAACAAGCCCCCGTCCCTGTCATTGGTCTTATAAAAGAAGGCACTCAGCCGGTAAGCATCCACATCCTTATTAAACTCATGCAGGATCAGATAATCCACAAAGGAGCTGACATCCAGATAGGCCCTGTATCCGCTGTTGGGATCTCTGTAACCCTGACCCGACATCAAAGCATCCAGGTCATTGACCCATTTCCGGATATACGCTGCCTGGTCCGGAGTGAGTTCATCCGAATCCGGATCGTAATATTCAAAATGCATATAGTCCCCCTCGTAAACCGGTCTGACAGGAGAGGTCCAGTACTCATCGGGGGTCAGGTCGTCTATCCTGTCAAATTGCAGAATATAACCTCCTGAAATATCCAGGGCACTCACATCCTCTTCAGTAATCTTTGCAATATCCACCCTGTTTTTATCCCGCTTTATCTTTTCTGTCAGCACATAAACCCCCTGATAATCATCATTCAGGTAGAGGTCCACATATCTTGTCCTGGGCGCCCAGTGCCCCATCCTCCAATAAATGCCGTAGGACAGCACATTCCTCAAAAGGGATTTGTCGCTGTATGGGCCGTGCAGGACCCAGTCATTCTCCTCGGGCATGCCAAGAAGAGCCACATTATTATTGCTCCCGGTGTCGGTTTGTGTCTCAAAGGTGTATGATTTTTTAGGGAACATTTTGGATGAAGAGCCTCGAATTTCTATGCTGATATATCCATCATAATGATTGAGGGAATCGTCCGGATGATTAAACATACCAGGCCCATTTTCGATCACTCCCATTTTGGCCACAATTTTCTGATCGTCAAGAATGAGCCCTCCATCGGTATCAATCATCAACAGGGGCAGTGCACTTGAAAACCTGAGGGGTTCGTAAAACCAGTGGGGCAAAGCCTGGAAATAGCTGTTTGAATCGGTGATCCCGGCATGAAGAAAAGCATTGGATGAGAGGTCAGAGGAGCCAATATTTTCGTTATGTACCTCAAGGGTGAAAATATTATCCCCATCCACCAGGGATTCAATTACCTGGTTGGCTATGTGAAAACGCTCAGGCAATTCTCCATTGTACAACCAGGCTTCCACATACCCGTCAGCAGGCTGATCGAAACTTGTGGGGCTGAAAGACACTCCCATATTGGCACGGGCAATTTCAGTTCCGTTCAGATAGGCTACAAAAGCATCGTCATAATCCATATCGAGTAGAAGACCACCTATCTTACTTACATCGGAAATGGAGAAGGTGTATCTTATATATACTGAAATACAATGATCAATTACAGTGGAATCATCCCCGTCTCCGTAACCAACGCCCGAGATGCCTTCAATCCATCCCGAGTCATTAAAGCCCAGAGTTTTCCAACCGGCATCTGGTTCAGTATCGGGAACCAGGTATTTTATTGAATCTCCCGTCTTGATAATGCTCTCCCAGTGATCAACCGTTTGGGCACTCATGCCATTCAGTCCGAAAAGGAATATTGCCAAAAGAAACATTTGAAGAATGTACCGGCGCGCGGTTGATATCCTGGTAAATCGCATCTGCATCTGTTAAAGGTGCTGCAAATATAACATGAAATCTGAGTAACTTTGCCATCCAATTGTTAACCGCGAATGGAAAAAAACCCGGAACAGGTTCAATCCGAAAAGCTTTTTAAAAAGATCTGCAGCAAGGTGGGGATCACCATGCGGGATCACGCCCTGATCGTGGAGGGCGACCGGCTGCTTGTGGGACTATCCGGAGGAAAAGACTCCATGATCATGCTGCAGGTACTGGTTCAACGGAGGGCCATGTTGCCTTTTGATTTTGTGATTGAAGCGGCCCACGTGGAGGCCACCGGCATCGGTTATCGCATCGACCGGGAAAAACTCACGGCCTTTTGCCAATCGCTGGAGGTTCCGCTGCATTACCATACCATTGAACCGGACCTGGAAAAAGACCCCTCCAAATCGATATGCTTTGTCTGTTCCTGGCATCGTCGCAAAATCCTCTTTGATCTCACCAGGGAGCTGAATTTTAATAAACTGGCGCTTGGTCATCATCGCTATGATGCTGTCGAAACGCTGCTGATGAATATGATCTTCCACGGGTCAATCAGTTCCCTTCCCTATACACTGGATATGTTTGACGGCCGGGTTCAGCTGATCAGGCCCCTGATGGACCTGGACGAACGCATGCTTATAGATTATGCCGGGTTGAACGACCTGTTGAAAATTGAGAAAAGCTGCCCCCACGAGAACAACACCCGCCGGAAAGAGATCCGAAAGTTAATTTCCATGGTGGAGGAGCTGCATCCACAGGGGCCCATCAATATCTTCAATTCGATGCATAAAATTTTTAAGGAATATCTGCCCGGGCGGCAAAATTTATAGTCTATTTCACAAACATCAGTTTCGCGATCTTGGGAATCAGGCGTCTTTTTGTGAGAAATTCAATCCGGTCATAGGGCTTGCTGCTGGTAAGTATTTTACCGGCCAGGAACCGGGTTACCACATCCACCTCTTCTGCTAAAATGTCAAAAACTTTCTTATTCCTGGCCTGTTCCTGCGGGGTTCCGGTGGACATGGCACCCGAAAGAAAATCGGTCCGGACCATTCCCGGTGACAATATCCCTATTTGAATCCCCTCCCCTTTCACCTCCCGTGAAACCGATTTCGTAAAATAATTGACGGCTCGCTTACTTGTGCCATAGAGGGTTAGCTTTTCCATGATCCTGCCGTCACTTCCAAAACCTTCCATATTGAAAATTTTACCATAACCCTGCTGCCTGAAAAAAAGAAGTGCGGCTTTGGTTCCCATCATCAAACCCAGGATATTCACTGAGATCAAATCCTCAATCTCTTTATTTTCAAGCTCATAAAAAAACATTTGAGATTGGGGGATCCCTGCATTATTGATCCAGATATCAATTTTACCGAAATGATCAACCGCTTTTTTGATGATCGCCAGGAAACAATCCTTATGGGTTATATCTCCAGCAATGCCGGCCACATCAAACCCCTGTTTTTTCAACTCTTCAACCCTTTTCCCGACCATGGCCTCGTTAGTGCCATTTATAACCACCTGCTGGCCCCTTTTTAGAAGCTCAAACGCCAGTCCGTATCCTATGCCCCTGGTACTTCCCGTGATTACAATTGTCTTTTTATCCATATTACAGGCTATCTAATTTTGCAATTTGCTCCTTCTCCAGCTCCATTTTAATATGTCTGAACCTGGCATCATTCTGAACACCTGTAAAACCGGAGATTACCTCGATGGGGATCTCCAGCCTGATGGCATTGGCAAGAAAGGTATTCACCCCCATCCCTGCGGTGATGCATGTATGCAGCGGAACCAGTCTGCCTGGTTCAGAGGCCGAAGCGACCATCCGGTTAAGTCCGGCCTCAACCGCCAGGATCTTCAGGTATTTGTTCATGGTAATGATACTTAGGGCAGGGAAAGCAGTATTATTCAGGTAGTACTTATTCTTATACCCGGAATGTATTTCAAGGGCCGTAACATTCAGGGGCACTCTGCGTGGTTTCCCTGCCTTCCGGCGGATGATTACCTCGTTGTTGACGATATCCTCCTTCAGAAGGGATTGAAGCTCTGAGTACCTCAACCCTGTAAAACACATGAAACAAAAAAGGTCACGAACCCTTTCCATTCTTTTGTTACTGCAGGCCAGGTTCCGAATTCCGTACAATTCATCCCACTTTAAAAAAAGGGATTCTGAGGGAGAATTTTTACTCTTTCCAAGTGTTTTATAGAATTTCCGGTACTCCGGATAAACATTGTATCCATTTTCGGTTGCCCAGTTCATGAACCATACTATAATGTTAACTGCTTTATGAGTGGTTGCCCGGCTATTTCCCTTTTCATCATAGAAGGCCATGAAACGCCCGAGAAAATCGCCATTCATTTTTCCAAATGAGATTCCGAATCCGGTATGATCTTCGAACTCCCTCAGGTGCTTGTAGAGGGTCCGTACCTTTTTGTAAGTGGCCGTACTCCACCGGTTCATACCTGATTCAAGGAAAAGGAAGAATACATCAAAGAATCCGGTTGAATATTGAGGTTTAAGCTCATGGAACAGTTTTCTAAACTGCTCCCCGTCTCTTACTGCTGACCCGGATTGCATGGTTAACCAGGTGTTTTGGGCGGTTTCAGAGAGTGTATCCAGCCAGGAATTGGTTGTAATTGATCCCGGTAAACCACCCTTCATCCTCTGCTGATCGGGATCCCAACCATGAATATCCGCTTTCACCCCCGTACTGAATATCAACCGGTCGCCGGCGATGGAGACACTCATGAAAACCGGACAGTCTTTTAAACTGAGTTTCCCAGACCCGTCCTTTCTTTTCTCAATATAAAACCGGGGTTGCATTGGTTACAATGTTACGATGAAAACGGTCTGTACACTTCAATTTTTTTTAACAACCCTGAAATTGTAGATTAGCAGGATGAAACGGGAACTCAGGATCACCGAAGATGGTTCGCACACGTTTTATTTGCCTGAAATGGATGAGCCCTATCACTCCGTTCACGGAGCCGTCCGGGAGTCCCTCCATGTGTTCCTCGGACAAGGATTTCTCACACTTGATAAACCGTCACTTCGCATTCTTGAAATTGGGTTTGGTACCGGACTGAATGCACTAATTACCCTGGCTGAAGCCAATGTTCGCGGAGTTAAGGTCAGATACCATACTGTCGAGAAATATCCCCTTGATTACGAAGAGTATAGCCGTATCAATTATGAAGAATTCATCCCTGGAATTCCCTCCGGATCGCTGATGAAACTTCACAAAGCTCCATGGGGAGAAGCGACCTGGATTTCTGAAAACTTCACCCTCACAAAGGAACAAAATGACTTTCGAGCGATGAACCCTCCGGGCCCGTTCGACCTGGTATACTTCGACGCATTTGCTCCGCAGAAACAACCTCACCTGTGGACCGAAGGGGTATTCAAAAAGGTATCCGGGGTGCTTATACCCGGGGGACTGCTGGTCACATACACTTGCAAGGGGAGCATCAGAAGAACCCTGGTTTCCTGTGGTTTTGAGGTTGAAAAAGTTCCCGGTCCTCCAGGAAAAAGAGAGATGATCAGGGCTACACGAAGATAATTGTGCGGTCTCTGATTTTTATTTTATCTTCGCAGTCGATATTTTCAAAAAAAAACAAGTAATGAACAACAGACAAATCATCACATTGATAGTAGTCGCCGTTGCAGCCCTGGCTGCCGGCTATTTTATTGGGTCCCGTACAACCGGACTGAAATCAGAAAACCAGATTACTCTGAAGAACCAAAACGACTCACTCAACTATTTCCTTGGCCTGAATATGGGCTACAGCCTGGGGCAGGCTCCATGGGATGTGGAAGCCGGACTGGTATCTTCAGGAATTACCCAGGTACTGGATGACTCATCCATGTATAACCAGATGACCGCTGATGCGATTTTCCGTCAACTGAACATTGCCCTGTCAGAAGTGGAATCAAGGAAAGCAGAAAGTGAGGCCCTGGAAAATCTCGAAAAGGGGGCTGCATTCCTGGAGGAGAATGGCAGGCGTGAAGGCGTAATTACCACAGAATCAGGACTTCAGTATGAAGTAATCACCAAAGGTGACGGCCCAATGCCCATTGAAAGCAATAATGTTACCGTTCACTATGAGGGCAGCCTGATTAATGGTGAGATTTTTGATAGTTCCTATGAAAACGGTGAGCCGGTTTCATTCGGACTAAATGGTGTAATCCCAGGCTGGACTGAAGGTCTTCAGTTGATGCCGGTAGGTTCGACCTACAAATTTTACATCCCCTCTAATCTGGGTTATGGCTCCAGGAGTTCGGGTCCGATTCCCGGAAATTCAGTACTTATTTTCAAGGTTGAATTGCTGAATATTGCCGAATAAGACACGGGACAATCTTTATCCAAAAAAGGCTGTACGCAGATGCATACAGCCTTTTTTTTGTCCATAGAGATGGAATTTGGCTTTCTTCAATAAAAACTATCTTCAGGGTGCAAAAGTATTCATCAGGATTTGGTTACTTTGGCACACAAAATATTTTCAAACTGTAAAATAACACTCAATGAGCTTCGAGATAAGCGGCCGGTTGGCAGAAAGATTCGAAACCCAAAAGGTCTCAGACAGATTCCAGAAACGCGAATTTGTACTTGAGATTAAGTCGACGGGCAATACCGGTTTTGAATTTGTTGATTTAATCAAATTTCAGGCAACCCAGGACAAGTGCTCCCTGCTTGATCAATTCCGTATTGACGAGGAGGTTAAAGTCTCGTTTAACCTCAGAGGACGGAAATGGGAACGTGACGGCCAGGTTTCTTACTTTACCAACCTTGAAGCGTGGAAAATTGAGAAGGTTCAATCAGCACCAGGGCAGGATAGTCTCTCTATTCCGGATGCGCCGTTTCCGACTCAGCCACCTGAAGATGATTCCGGGATTGATGATCTGCCTTTTTGAAAACTTGAAAACAATTGCTTTACCCCTAAAGCAGGCAGAACATCTAACCGGTTACATCTCTTCTCTCTTCTCTTTCTCAGCTACAATCCCAAGCGTATTTCCTGTTTGGTAATACTTAGGAGTAACCACCCTTACTGGTATTGAGAACTCAATGGTTGTACCTTTGAATGAACTGTCACTTACTGTGACTTCCCCACCCATGGCTTCCGCCATTCCCCTGGCCAGTTTATAGCCAAGTCCGATTGTATCGGAGGTATTGTACCAGTCCTCTTCTATTACATCTGTTTCAAAGACCTTCCTGGCTCTGACCTGAAGCAACATGCTGCTGCTATCTTTCACGGTGAAAACCAGTGTTTTTTTATCGGCGAACGATACGCCAAATTCAACGACTCCCTTTTTTGTCTGTTTCAATGCATTATCCAACAGGCAGCTTAAAGCACGAGAGAGGCGCTCCTTGTCGGATATTATTTTCGCTTCCCTGATGCTTTCTCTGACATTTAGCAGAAACGCTATCCTTTCCCTGTTTACCCTGTATCTATCAAGGTTGAACTGATTGTAGAGCCCTTTCATCAGTGGGTAGACATCTACCTTTTCCTCATTCAGCTTCAGAGCTCCCGTTTCGATCAGGGTAAGATCTATCAGGTTGTCCATCATGTTTAAGAGCGAATTGCTGTTCCTGGAGATGTGATCGATGTAAGCACTCCTCTGGTTGCCGTTCACATTTTCTTCACCCAGCAGGTGAGAGAATCCGATTATGGCATTCATCGGGGTCCTGATTTCATGTGAGATATTGGATAGGAACCTAGTCTTCACCCTGGTTCCATCGCTCTGGAACTGCTTCAGGGAATCTTCCAGCCGTTCTACCTTTGCTTCCAGTTGCTTGGTGTATTCCAATAACTCCTTATAACCAGGATTCTCCATTGTCACATCTTCTACTCAGCAATAAATCAATTGAAGGGTAAACAATCTCACGTCGAGAAAGTTTCTTGTGCACTTATTCTCTACCGCTTCATCCTTTTCAGAATCTTCTCTGCATCACTATGGTAGAAATGATTGTCTTCGTTGGCTATCTTGATCAACTGGCGCCTTGCGCGATCAGTTTCATCCATGGCTAGCAGGCATCCGGCCTGGAACCACTCAGCCTTTTGAATAAACAGGTTGTCATCCTGATTAATCACCCTGTCGAACGATTCACTGGCATCCACATACTTTTGGAGCCCCATGTTTGATACACCAATGCTGAAATCAGCTTCCACTTTGGCTGGATCCTTCACCAGTACCTCACCGAACCAGAATACTGCTTTTTCAAAATCTCCCTGCATATATGCGACCTCTGCATTGTTCATCAATGCCATGATCACACTACTTTCCATGGAACGATTTGTGAGCACCAACTCGTAGGGTTTCATGTACTTAACAAATAGATCACTGTTGGACAATGGTCTTCCGAGCACCGTGGCAAGCCCGATTGCAACCAGCAGAGCCAAAGCTGCTGAAGCTGCATAGTGCCACGGCCGGTTAAAGCGAAAAACCCGCCTGCCGCTTTCTGATCGTTTTGATTCTTCCCGCAGATCGTTCAACTGGGCCCGGAAATCCAACACTTCCGTGTCAGAAATGGCTTCATCGACCTCTCTGTAGAGATCCAGGTCCACCATCAAATCCGGACTGACGCTGAGCTCCTGCTCGAACCTGTTTAACTCACTCTCTGAGAGTTCGTTATCCAGGTATTTTTGCAAAATGTGCCTGTCGCGTTTCATATCATCATTTTTAATTGGTTACAAGGATCCAGGAACGCTGCTTCACCATGCATGGCTATGCAGTTTGAACCTGTACTCCCTGGCACTAGCACGCACGCTTGCATGCTTTCCAGAGTATGCGTTCACGAATGAACGTTTTACTAATTTATATCTTTTGCGGTCCTCGGACCGTCTTTTTATCAACTCAATACCTATCCGGAATCCGGATTACCTTCTGGGAGGATTCAATAAATCTTGAATTGGATCAGCACCGCCTTTAAGGTAGTTTAACTCTTTCTCCTGGATTTTGTCTTTTGCGAATGATTCGAATTTTGCAGTTTTCATCTTTTTTCAATTAGGGGTTGAACAGTGTTTGTCAATTGTTTTCATATGTTAATTCCCAATTGAGGCCAAACGTTACCCAAAAAACTGAACTTTTTTTTATCCACAATGGTAACGGCTGCCTTAAAAGACTGATATAAAATAATTTACCATGATAATTTTTTTTCACTAAAACATAACTTCTATTGCATTCTACAGCTATATTTCGTTCATTTACTCCAATAATCTGCAGCATGAATCTGAAGAATCTTTGGGTAATCCTGGTCACCATATTGATCTCACCTATGGGCAGCGGGCAGGATCATATGGAAAATGAGGAGTTGCGGGACCTGATTTATGAGTATGGAAACAAAGGTTTTGAGAATGTCAGGTATAATCTCAATCTAGATACGGCAGAGTACTTCCTTGAGAAGGCCCTTAATCTTCAGTATACCACCCCCGGTTATGAAATTGATGACAGGGTTGCTGCAAACCATATAAATCTTGCCTCCGTATACCGCAAGTTATTCAACAACAGCAAAGCCCTCTATCATTTAACCAGGGCCGAAGAGATTCTGACAGATATTGATCCAACAAGCTTTTTTCTGGGCAATATCTATCACAACAAAGGAAATTTATACAAAGCCTCGGGCGATTTATATAAAACGAAAGAGTATTATGAATATGCCCTTGATTATCTGACCCGCCAGGGTTACGATAATACTGAAAACTACTCTCATGTATTCTCCAATTACACCAATCTTCTGTTTGAGTTGGGGGAATATGATCTTGCGGAGGCGAAACTTAAACTGATCAATTTTTCAACACTAAATCTGAATTATGAAGCAGAATTCAGATTTTACATTACCTATGCGACCACCTATTCCAAGGTGGGAAAGTTTGATTTAGCAAATATTTATTTTGAAAAGGCGAGGAAAAAATTGTTACATAACTCAAGAATGGAAGTTACTGATAATACACTTATCTACTTCTACAGTATTATTGACTTCAATATTAATTATGAGGCTTACACTGCGGCCGCAAAGTATTGCCAGGAGGCCCTGGTCTTTATCGAGTCACTGGATCAGACCGCAACCAAAAATATCACCATTCTCCGTGCTGAAATAACCTACCGCATTGCTTCCATTAAACACAGGCAGGGGAACCTTGACGGGGCCCTGGAGAACGTGAACCAAAGCATCAATGAACTGAATAATTTTTTCGACAGATTTTTCTTTGAAAATGAAAAATCATATGTCAGAAATGAATATACATCCACTTTGCCGCTTCTTTATATTCTGAAAAGCCGGATCCTGTACGACCAATATCTCGAATCGGGAGATTTCCATAAAATTGAAGAATCGCTGAACTCATACCAGACCTCCATTGAAACCCTCAATGTGCTGAAGCTCTCCATGCAAAATGAGAACAGTAAAATCTTTGCCACCTCGGCCGTTATTGAAGTCTACAATGAAGCGATCTATGTGGGGAAACTCTTGTATGAACTGACCGGCGATATGGCCTACCTGGAAAGGGCCTTTGAGTTTACCGAAAGCAGCAAATCATTTGCCCTGTTCAGCGAACTCAAGAATATTGAGGCCATGGAGTTTTCAGATCTGCCGGCCGAAACCAAGGAGAAGGAGGAGGAGTTAATCGGCAAGATACAGGGATATGAGGCGATGTTGTATGAGGAGCAGATGGCGCCTGAACCCGACAGTGGCCAGATTGCTTTTTACAAAGAGAAGCTGTTTCATCTTAAGGATGATTATAATGACCTGATGCAGCAGATTGAACTCGATAATTCGAAGTACTTCGAATTTAAATATAATCCCAATTTCGTATCGCTGAAGGAGCTGCAGGATAAACTGCCCTACCGTGATGCCATGATCGAGTATGTGCTTTCCGATACCATGCTCATTACCTACGTGATTGACAAAAAAAACATTCATGTGATTACACAGGAGATCGGGCCCGAGTTCAGTAGCGAATGCCTGGAGTATTACCAGCTCCTGAACAAGCAGAACTTCAGCAACGGGGTGCGTGAGAATTACCGGAGGTTCGTGGAACTTGGCAGGAAGTTCTATACCATCCTGGTCGAACCCTGCCTGGAGTTCACCGACCGGAAGAATCTGACCATCATTCCCGATGGCGCCATTACCTATCTCCCGTTTGAAGGATTACTCTCCGAGGATGCTGACCTGGAGTACATCAATTACCTGACCCTCCCCTACCTGATCCGTGACTTTTCGGTGGGATATTCACAATCGGCAACCCTGATGTTCAGTAAGCGTTTGAAATCCAAACCTACCGAAAAAAAGGTACTGGCCTTTGCGCCTCTCTATACCAATCCAATCTCTATGAGTGATACCTCCTATTTCAGGCAGGTTGATGAGGCAATCGATTTTCTATTGCCGCTGGGAGGTATTATTAAAGAGGTACAGAGCATCAAGGAGACTGTTCCTGCCTTTGTCTTCCTGAACGAGAATGCAACGGAAGCGAAATTCAAGGAACTTGCACCCGATTATAATGTACTCCACCTGGCCATGCACACCATTATGAGAGATGACAATCCGCTTTATTCCTTGCTTGCATTCACCACTGCCGGGAGTAATGATCCCTCAGATACCATAGAAGATAACCGGCTCTATGCCTATGAAATATATAACCTGCCTTTGAATGCCGAGATGGCAGTTTTGAGTTCGTGCAGCAGCGGTTTTGGAAAAATGCATAAAGGCGAGGGAATGATGAGCCTGGCCAGGGGTTTCTATTATGCAGGCTGTCCCTCCATTGTAATGACCCTCTGGAAGGTATCCGATAAATCAAGTTCTGAATTGATGACCGGTTTTTACAAATACCTGAAAAAGGGGAAAAGTAAACAGGAAGCCATGCGGCTTGCCAAGATCGATTACCTGGATGCTTCTGACGACCTTACATCAAATCCCTATTTCTGGTCCGGATTTGTGGTTCTTGGAGACAGCAGTCCCATTTACAAGAAATCCGGGATGGCCTACTGGATATCCATCATCGCGGTATTCATTGGCATCCTCCTGTTTTTCCAATATAGAAAGAACTGATCAGGCAGACCATGAAAAAACAGGGACTTACCACTACTTTGCTGCATACCCCTTTCCCCACCAAAGACCCGCACGGAAGCCTCAACTTTCCGGTTTATGACAATGTTTCATTCGAATTTGATACCGCTGAAGAGCTGGAAGCTGCTTTTGGCGGACAGGTTCAAAGACACCAGTATTCAAGAATCACAAATCCTACGGTCGAATACTTCGAATCAAAAGTCCAGCGAATGACAGGTGCCTTATCCGTTACGGCCCTGTCATCCGGCATGGCTGCCATTTCCAACCTGATCATGGCCATTACCAGAACGGGAAACAACATCATCACTTCGAAACACCTGTTTGGCAATACCCTTTCCCTGTTTGAAAAAACACTGGCGCCATACCGGGTTTTTGCCAGATATGCCGATCTGACTGATCCTGACTCTCTGAAAGGCCAGATTGATTCAGATACCGTGGCCATCTTCTTCGAAACCATCACCAACCCCCAGCTCGAAATAGCAAACATCAGGGCATTGTCTGAAATTGCCAGGCAGCATCATATTCTGCTTATTGCGGACACTACATTAACACCACCTTCTGTTTTTTCTGCAAAGGATTTTGGAATTAACATGGAGGTACTATCCAG
This sequence comes from Bacteroidales bacterium, assembly GCA_046485075.1. Classification (GTDB taxonomy): domain Bacteria; phylum Bacteroidota; class Bacteroidia; order Bacteroidales. Next base: position 77,223 of record JAWOHR010000031.1, on the reverse strand, counting down.
TACGAAATATATCTCAGGCGGAGCGACATCGGTGGGTGGACTGCTGGTGGATTACGGAACATTTGACTGGAGCCGGTTTGAAAAGACGAAGAAAGGATTCGTAGAACACGGAAAGCAGGTTTTTAAAATGATGTTCCGCAAGCAGGTCTACAGGAACATCGGCGCCTGCCTCTCCCCTCACAATGCTTACCTGCAGAGCCTTGGCCTGGATACCCTGGCACTTCGGACCACACGTTCCACCTCCAGTGCATTGGAAATGGCTCAATGGCTGGAAAAACAGGATCAGGTTAAACAGGTAAACTTTCCCGGACTAAAAAGCTCACCCTATTATGCAATAGCCCTGGAACAGTTTGGAGAAAAGCCCTGCTCCATGCTCACCTTCGACCTGGAATCCAAAGCGGCCTGCTATGCCTTTATGAACAAATTGAAGGTGGTCCGCCGGGCCACCAACCTGCAGGATAACAAAACCCTGATCATCCACCCCTACTCCACTATTTTCGCTGAATATACAGATGATGAGAAGATAGAAATGGGGCTCACGAATACAATGCTCAGGCTATCTTTGGGTATTGAAGAATTTGAGGATCTGGTTGAAGATTTCCGCCAGGCGCTGCAGTAAAGTTTACCTCTGAAATCACTAACAAACAGATGATTGCCTTGGAAGCTTTCTAAATAAATGCTTTTTTGCAATCTCCCATAGCTACTTTTCCATAAATGTTTATATTTTTGAACTGACTAAAACTATTACTATGAAGAGATCCATATGGCCTGTTCTGGCCGTTATATTTTCTGTCGTGATATTTGGGATTACCGGATGTAATGATCATCAGGAAAGGTACGAAGATCCCCCGTGGCTCGGTGGTTCGAGCATTGAGACCCTTGAGAAGAAAGGTAATTATACGATCTTCCTGAGGCTCATGGAGAGAGCCGATTATGCCGATCCCATTGCAAAACAGTTGTTCACCCTGTTCGTCCCGGACGATGATGCATTTAAGGAGTATTTTGCATCGGCCGGAATTAATTCGGTTGAAGATCTCACGGATGAGGAGGCCCGTCAGCTGTTCACCCTTCATGTTTTACGAAATCCGAGATCGAGGTTCTACCTGATCTATGAATATGCATGGTCGGAGTTGCAGACTCCCAAGGCAGAGTATGCTTCGCTTTTCCACCGGAAGGAGACTCCCAGTACCGCCATTCCCTATAAGGAGACCGTAAGATATCTCCCGGGGTCGGAAGGAAAAGAGTACCTTATCTATACAGGGAATAAAAACATCCCTCTCTTTTCCCAGGAATTTTTCTATGATTACGGCGGAGCCGAAGACGGTTCGGACTATACTTTCATGTACCCGGGGAGCAAATGGGAAGAGGGGTATCCAGCAGGCATGGAGGGATTGAACTGGCACAATGCCATGGTCATCCCGAATCCGGATTATCCCGATGAGCTGGAGGTGCGTACCGCCAGCGGGTTCATCTATTACCTGGACAGGGTTGTTCCGCCCATGCCCAGCATTGAAGAGTACCTGATTGCCAACCAGGATAAGTACGGCCTCTACTATGATCTCCTTCAAAGGTTTGCAAACTATACCGGTCAGAAAGTAGATGAAGAGAGGAATGTACTCTACAGGAAAACTTACGACCTGGTATATGACCTGGCTGAAGAGAGATCCTCGTCAACCAATACCGCCGTACCTCCCCAGAACATGTGGGCAGCGTTCATACCAAAAGATGACATTTTGCAGCAATACCTTGATAATACTGTATATAAGTATTATTCCTCCATAGACAGTATTCCAAGGGTAACACTCTATTACATTGTTCAGACACAGCTTTCCAGGGAACTTGTTCTGAAATCGAAACTTGCCAAAGGCTACTTCAACGCATTTGGCGATGCCACCGACCTCACACCTGATGACCTGAATTCGGGCTACATGTGCAGCAACGGGGTGGTTTATGATTCCAAAGTGGTACTTGAGCCCAACGTTTTCACGACTGTTCCGGGCATTTTGTTCTTCGACAAGAATTATTCCACCCTTCTCTCCGTGATGAACCAGAGCAACATGCTTTCCGCACTCTCCAACCCGGATGCAGATGTGACCCTTTTTGCCACCACCAATGAGGACCTGGAGGCTTACGGGGTCCGTTACAATGAGACCAGTGATGTGGTGGAGTTCAGGGGACCGGTGGATGGTGTATGGGCTCCCATGAGAAGCACCGATCTGATCCTTTTTGCGCAAGATCAGATTTACCAGGGGGTACTGCCGGAATTGGACGGAGAGGGTAATTTTGCCCTGATGACCTCCGGAAACCATATTTATTATGGGGATAACAAGGCAGGAGCCGGAGAGAACCAGGCAAATGATGCCGCATCGGTTATTGAGGAAGTAATTGTAAATGAATACAATGGACTATTGCTTAAAATGGACAGACCCATAGAGTCGAGGATCGTCATGGGCCAGCGGCTTACCTGTGCCCCCCCTGATCCCGGCTGCCTCTATGCCGATCCTGATTTCTCCCAGTTTGCCGCACTTCTGGTAAAGACAAAATTACTGGATGACCGTTACAAGGATCCCGTGACCAAAGAATTTATCCCCAGGCTGAAATTCCTGGCTGCCGCTGATTACTGGACTGCCTTTATTCCCAATAATGCTGCCATGGACCAGGCCGCGCTCGATGGACTTATTCCGGAGAATACTGATTCTCTCAAGAATTTCCTGTTATACCACTTCATAATTGATAACGTAATTTTTGACGACGGCAAAGAATCGGGAATCTTCGATACCAACTACACCTACATCGATACCACCGATCAGACCACGGCAAGGGGATTCCTGACGATTGCCAACACACCTCAGAACCTCACCGTTGAGGATATGACAGGCCAGGTGATACCCGTCGAACATGCCGATGCCAATCTTCTTGTCAGGCAGGGTGTTATGCATAAAATTACTTCCGTTTTGAAATATACAGAGTAGTCAAAAAATGTAACCCGTTCTACTATGAAAAAAATCATACTGCTTTCCGGATTGCTCATCGGACTTCTTTCCGGCGTGAATTTAGCCCAGGGTCAATCGGCAATTATCAGTGGAAAGATTGTGGATGCGCAAACCCGGGAGACCCTGCCTTCGGTAAATATTGTTGAAATCGATAAAAACGGCAGGTTTATCGGGGGTACCGTATCCGACCTAAACGGAAACTTTGTCTTCAAGGTCTCCAATGTGGCCAACCCGGTTCAGGTATCTTTTATAGGTTACCAGAAACAAACGGTAATGGTGGAAGGCCGGACCGAAATCAATTTTGATCTCCAGCCCGAGTCCATCGGAATCGATGAAGTGGTGATCGTTGGTGAAAAGATGGGTAACGATGGTATTACCACTGTGCGGGACAGGGCGACCGCGGTTGCCAGGATCGAAATGGACGGATTGAAATCGGTCATGTCCACCACGGTTGAAGACATGCTCCAGGGAAGAATCGGGAACGTCGATATCTCCTCGATCTCCGGCGACCCGGGTGCAGGTCTGAACATCCGGATCAGGGGAACCGCCTCTCTGAATGCCCGGAATCAGCCGCTGATTGTTATTAACGGAATTCCCTATGATGCCAACATCGACGACAACTTTGACTTTGCCAGTGCGGATATCGAGAAATTCGGAAGCCTGATCGACGTCTCCCCGGAGGATATCGAATCCATCGAGGTACTGAAGGATGCAGCATCTACGGCTGCCTGGGGATCCAGGGCTTCAAACGGCGTTCTGATGATCAAAACCAAGCGGGGGATTAAATCGAAACCGATCTTCGACTATACATTCAAAGCCACGGTATCCAATGAACCCGATCCCATTCCCATGCTCGACGGCGCAGGGTATGCCCGGCTGATCACCGAGGAGCACTACAATGTAACCTATAATACGTTTTATAGTGACGAGATTGCATTTGACCCCGAGTGGGAAGAGTACTATAACTACTCCCAGAATACAAACTGGGTGAAAGAGATTACCCAGACCGCCTTTACACAACAGCACGACTTCTCGGTAAGGGGCGGGGGGGAAAAAACCCGTTATAACATGTCGGCAGGTTTTGTGGATGAAGGGGGGACCACCATCGGAAACGACCTGAAAAAGCTGAATCTGCGGAGCTCGCTGGACTACGATCTCTCAAGGAAACTTCAGTTCAAAACTGACATTATGTTTACCCGTTATGATCAGAACAACACCTATGATGTGGAGGATCCTGAATTCGGAAACTGGAAATCACTCCGGGCCGTGGCCTACAGAAAGATGCCGAACCTCTCCATCTACGACAGGGATACCGCCAATGTGGTTTCGGACGAATACTTCACACCATCCAGTACCCTGCAGGGCAGCGCCAGGGATGCCTATAACCCGGTGGCATTTGCGAACCTTGGTAAGCAACACAGGTTCAAGGACAATGCCAGGGCTCTTTTCAGTATCAGGTATTTCATCACCCCCAAGCTGATCTTCAACTCGACCGTTACCCTGGATATTTTTGACAATAAAATTGACAAGTACCTCCCTTACAAAGCACTAGGATATAACTATGAAAGTGACATTTCCAACCGTGCCGTGAATGAGTTTTCCAAAAAAAGCTCCATTTACACCTTCAACCAGCTCATTTACCGTCCGGAGGTCGGGAGTGATCATGACCTCGTTTTCATGGGACAATTTGATACGGAAGGTACCCAGTCCAGGTGGTATAAGACCGAATCCAGTCAGTCGGCCTCCCGATTCCTGGATCAGCCTGTGAATGACAAACACCTTGTCTATTTCGGATCCAATTACAGCCAGTATCGCTCCATGGGGATGTTCCTGACAGGTAGTTATATCTACAAGGATAAGTACAGCCTGATGCTGGGTGCAAAATATGAAGGGAATTCGAAGTTTGCCAGGGATAGCCGTTGGGGCCTCTTCCCCACTGTGGCCGCATTCTGGCGCCTTTCGGAGGAGTCATTCATGACCGATGTCAGCTGGATCGACGACCTGAAACTGAGGTTCAGCTGGGGCCAGAGCGGAAACCAGCCCAATGGAAACTACCTCTATTTCAATACTTACGAGGCAGGTTCAGGGCTCTCATACCTGGATATGCAAGGTGTTCAGCCCACCGGGGTGGAGCTTACCAGCTTAAAGTGGGAAACCATCGACCAGTTAAACCCGGGACTCTCCTTTTATGGTCTGAAGGGCCGTATGAACGTCGAGGTGGACTACTACCGGAAAAAGACCCTGGATCTCTACCTCGAGAATTCAGGAATACCCTATTCCACCGGTTATGAAAGCATCAACCGCAACGATGGGGAGATGGAAAACAGGGGATTTGAATTCCTTATTGATTATACAGTGGTCCGCCGGGAGGATTTCTCCCTGGGCTTCAACCTGAACCTCTCCAGGAACCAGAACCAGGTTCTTCGTCTTCCCGAGAACTATAGCCTGGTGTACGGAAACATGCTGGAGAACGGGAACTATAAAATCAGTGTCGTCCCCGGTCAGCCCCTGGGTGGATTCTTCGGCTACGAGTACGCCGGGGTTTATAAGTCCAATGATGATGCAATCGTCAGGGATGAAAATGGCGATCCGGTTTATGGACTGAACGTCGACGAACCCATGGTTATGATCATGGGCGGACCTTCGGGATATATCTTTGAAGGCGGCGATGCCAAGTATGTGGACCAGAATTACGACGGGAAAATTGATGAACTGGATATCGTATACCTTGGCGACCTGAATCCCGATTTCATGGGGGGTGCCGGAGTCCGGGCACAATACAAGGGTTTCATTTTGAGCACTTTTCTCTTCTTCAAGGTGGGACAGAATATCATCAACCAGACCCGTATGGATACGGAAAAGATGTATAACTACGACAACCAGAGCAAAGCCACAAACTGGCGCTGGAGAAGGGAGGGAGATGAAACCGATATCCCCAGGGCACTCTACAACGAGGGTTTCAACTGGCTTGGATCTGACCGGTTCGTGGAAGACGGATCATACCTGCGCCTGAAAACACTCTCATTGAGCTACGACTTTAACCAGAGTCAGATTCAGAGATTGAGGGTAAAAGATCTTCGGCTCTTTGTCACAGCCTATAACCTGTTTACCTGGACAAATTATTCAGGACAGGATCCCGATGTGGCGCCACCTTCCAGCCCCGATACTCTGCCAAAGGATTATAGCAAGACTCCTCCCAGCAGAAGATTCATGTTTGGCATCAGCATCTCGTTTTAACATTAACACTGTCAACCCATGAAAAATATTCATATAAACAGCGCGGTAAAGACGGCAATTTTGATTGTAATTCTTTCGTTCACCTCGTGCAGCGACTGGTTAACCGTGGTTCCTGAGACTGAACTGATCAAGGATAAATTCTGGAAAAAAACGGAAGATGTAAACAGTGCACTTGGCGCAGCATATAATGCATTGAGAAATGCCAGCCTTGAATCCCTGATATGGGGCGAGCTTCGCGCCGACCTGGTTACCATTGCAGGTGCGAATTTTTCGGGTTATGAGCAAATTGCAGGGAGTAACATCAGCCCTTCCAACGAGGTGATTAACTGGAAAAATTATTATGAGGCGATCAACCTGGCCAATACGCTGATGTATTTCGATGACGAGGTTTTTGCACTGGATGAAACCTTTACCCAGGAGATGATGAATGCCATTGAAGCTGAAGCACTTTTCATCCGTTCCATGGCCTACTTTTACCTGGTTCGGTTATGGAAAGATGTCCCGCTGGTCACCACTGCATCCATCTCAGACACCTCCGATCTGTATGTCGCAAAAAGTTCGGAGAACGAAATACTGGCCCAGCTCGTTGAGGATCTCCTTTATGCCCGCGATCTGGCCTACAAAACTGAATTCCAGGGTTCCAACTACTTTTACGGACGTGCCAATTATTATTCCATCACCGCACTGCTTGCTGACGTTTACCTGTGGCAGGAAAAGTATCAGAATTGCATTGATGCCTGTGATGTGATCATCAACTCCGGTCTTTACAGCCTTGAGCCGACCGAGACCTGGTTCAACCTCTACTACCCGGGGAATTCAAGTTCTGAAGGTGTCTGCGAGATCCAGTACGACGACAACCTGGAACAGCAGGAAAACCCGATTTATAACAACCTGGTCCCGCTGGACCGTGCTCCCCAGGCCTCCATGAACTGGCAAAATATTAACCTGATTATGGACCAGGAGGACTTAAGAAGGTACAACGGGCTGGGGGGTATCTGGAAAACCCAGGGCAAAGACCAACTGGGGCTGGTTCCCAGGACATACTCCGAAAGGGATGCCAACTGGATCCTCTATCGCTACGCGGAGATCATGCTGATCAAAGCAGAAGCATGCATTGAACTCGACCGGTTCAGTGAAGCCAACGACCTGATCAGTGAAACCATGCTTCGCGCAGGGGCACCCTTTATCGAACAAACCGATAAGGAGCTGTTAAGAGAGTTGCTGCTGAATGAAAGGGGCCGTGAATTCCTGTTTGAGGGAAGACGGTGGTTCGACCTGCTGCGTGCAGCCAAAAGAAACAAATTTGAAAACAAGCAGCTCATCATCGACATGATCCTGTCGGGTGCCGATATCAAACAGCAGGCGATTCTGCGGACCCGGGTATACGATACCCTCAGTTACTACCTCCCGGTTCCTGAACGAGAGCTCATTTACAATCAGAATCTCGAGCAGAACCCGTTTTACAACAGGTAATACATACAAAAAGCAATCATATGAAAACAACAATCAGAAGAGTCGTATCCAGGGGGATTCAAATCTTTGTATTTGTCGCCGTATCGATTCTGTTCGGTTGCCAGGAAGATCCCATATTGTGGAAGGTTGATTCAGCCCAGATGGTTATTGCTGATTATGTAACTTCCGATCCCCAGTACTCAGAGTTCGGGAAGGTCCTGGAGGCATCGGGGCTTAACAGCCTGTTAAGGGTCCGGGGACCCTTTACCCTGTTCCTGCCCACTGACTCAGTCATGCAGGTTTTTTACGATAAGATGGGGGTCACCTCTTATGAAGATTTTCCGGCACAATATGTCGAAGACCTTGCCAGGAACCACCTGGTAACCAGTGCCATGTATTCATCCGATTTCGGGCTCGGAGCCATCCGGGATCTGAACGGTCTCAATGACTACCTGGTAACGGAATTTGATGGTGCTGATATCCTCGTAAACAAGCATAGTAAAATCATCGACAGGGATATCTTTGCGGCCAATGGCGTGGTCCATGTGGTGAACCAGGTTATTGAACCGGTAACGGTCAGCGTTTATGACATGGTCGCGGGAGATCCCTCCTATTCGCTTTTCGCCGCGGGGCTTGACAGGACCGGGCTTAAAGACACCTTAAGCATTATCGAATTCCCCTACGGTCAAAAAATGGCACGTACCAGGTTTACACTGCTGGCCATTGCCGATACCACTTTCAACCGGTATGGCATCAATAGCATCGATGAGCTGATTGCCTATTTTACCGATGCCCCCGACAGTATCACCTACCTTAAAAATCCGTTTTACAGGTACATGGAGTACCACTGCATGGGGGGTACCTACTACTTCAATGACCTCAATACCCAGGTATATCCCATTCTCTCGTACGACAACAATATCTCGGTAAGGGTGGATACCGACTATAAACTGAATCTGGACTTTGAGACGGGAAGATATACCGGATTTATTGAGGATCAGTCGAATAAACCGGCTAAGAACGGCACCGTTCACACCCTCAACGATCTGCTTCCGGTCTTTCAGCCCGCGCCTACCGTGCTTGTTTTTGAAACCACCGACTATTTTGACCTGAAACAGGGCGACTACTTCGGAAAGTATTACATGAGGTGGTTCGATGGACAGAACACCTTCGAGTATATTAAATGGGAGGGCAATTACATGCTTTACTATTTTAAGGATCACGATACGGGGAAACTCCTGAATGACGACTGCCTGAGCATGAGCGGATGGTGGTGGGTGGAGATCACCACTCCGAAAATCATGAAGGGGAAATATGAACTTACCTCCAATCTGTGGAGTGGCCAGATTACTTATTCGGTTTATGTGGATGGGGAGAACACTGCGCTCATCGATATATCAGATCCGGCCGAGACCACCAGCTGGGGAAGGTTTGACTGGACCGAGACAGAAACGCACACCATCAAGGTTGTGGCCAAAAGCCCGGGCCTCCTTTTCTGGGATACCCTGATCTTTACACCAGTTAAATAATCTAACCCTGTACCATCAAACTAATACAGCAAAGAGATGACTAAAAAATATAATGCTACAGCCTTCCTGTTCATCATGATCATGTTGTTTACCGGAATGATCTCTCCCCCGGTTTCGGCCCAGGAATCCGGAACGGAGATTACCGGGGTGGTTACGGAATCGGGTACCGGCCTTGCCCTTGCCCAGGTTTCCATTTCGGTAGCCTCCACAGGGGTTTCCAACAGTACGGACGAACAGGGGGTCTTTACCCTTCTCGTGCCCGACCTGAAGTCTCAGATCATTGTGAACCTGCCTGGATATACCACGCGGAATATATACCTGAATGGCAGGGAACACGTGGAGATTACCCTGGTTCGCGACAACTACCAGTCGCCCGACAACAGTTACAATACACCCCTCGGAACAGCAGTATTAAAAGATGCAACCTTTGCTGCCACCTCCCTGACCAGAAGAGACCTTAAATTCACAAAAGTCAGCTCATTTGATCAGGCGCTGCAGGGAAGAGTCGCCGGGATGTCGGTGATTAACCGGAATGGCATGCCGGGCAGCCGGACCTTTATGAACATTCGCGGATATTCATCACTCTATGCCAATAATGAGCCCCTACTCTTCATCGACGGGATGATCCACGACTATGCCTATGCAACCACCAGTCTGATGGAGGGCTATGCACTGAACCCGATGGATGTGGTGGATATGGACGATATCTCCGATATTTCAGTCCTGAAAGACGGAATTTCTTTCCTGGGGAGCGCCGGTTCGAACGGGGCCATTTATGTAAATACAGAACAGAAGGCTGAAGCCAGTACGGTGATAAAGTTCGGAGCCTACGGGGGTATTACCATGACTCCCAAAAATCAGGAGCTTTTGAATCCTTCCCAGTTCAACACCTATTTTGAGGATTTGCTGGTAGGGCAGGGATACAATTCCGACCAGATCAACTCCATGTATCCCTGGCTTCACGGGGATGCCTCTTCAGAGGACTACTATAAGTACCACAATGAGACCGACTGGCAGGAGGAGCTCTACAGCCCGTCCGCAATTTCAAAATTCCACTTCTTCCTCAAAGGAGGGGATGACATTGCCACCTATAATGTATCCACCGGTTACCTCTCCCAGAAAGGGATTTATGAAAATTCGGGTTACAGCAGGTTTAACCTCCGGATCAACGGTAAAGTTAATATCACCGATAAATTCTCTGTAACTCCCAATGTCAAGCTTTCACTGGCCGACAGCCGTATTGCAAACCACGGATCGGAAACCTGGAAGAACCCCATTCTTTCAACCGTGATGAAGTCGCCGGTTATGGATCCCATCGCCAGGGATGGGGCAACGGGTGAATACCTGACCTATTTTGACGATGTGGGGGTTTTTAATGTGAGTAATCCCAGCGCCATCACATCCGAAGCACTTGGTACAAACCGGAACTACCATTTTCTGAGCTCCATCAAGGCGGAATACCGTTTCAATGAACATTTCAACCTCTCCACCCTCTTCGGTATCAATTTCAACAATGCCAGGGAAACCATATTCCTGCCCGACCAGGGAATTGTGCAGGTTGACTCGGCATACAACAGCCCGGGAGATATGGTTTATGATTTCCGTTCCAGTCAGAATCATTCCATGCTTACCTATACCAACACCTCAGAATCCGGACACTCCATCCTGGCCAATCTGGGTTTCAGGTATATGAAAAACAGTTATAAGTACAATCAAAGTCTGGACCTGAACACACCATCCGATTTTTTCAGAAGCCTTGGAGATGGTTCTCAGTACAGCTTCCTCCGTTCAACCACCGGAGATAACCGGGAATTGTCCTGGGTCTCCTATTTTGCAGACATCAACTACAGTTTCAGGAACAAGTATTTTGCAAGTGCGAACCTCTCCTACGACGGAAGCTCGGTTACAAATGAAACAAACCGCTATAACCTCTATCCCTCTTTTGCTGCTGCCTGGCGTCTCTCATCGGAAAGCTTCCTGAATCAGGCCGGGTGGCTTGAGGACTTGAAGCTGAGAGGATCCTGGTCGCAAACCGGGAACATGTACAGCACCATCTATGACTACTCTAAGTTGTATTATACAGACCGCCGGATTAACAGCCTCGGAGTGCTGCACCGGGAGGTTATCCCCAATGAGAACCTTGAACTTGAGAAGAAAAGCACCATTGATATCGGGCTCGATCTCTCCCTCTTCAGGCAGTCGCTGAATATTCGAGCAGACTATTTCATCTCCAGTGTGGATAACCTGGTTATCAGGCAGGAGCTCCCCATGTCCTTCGGGTATACCAATTATTACGACAACGGGGGTAAGCTTGCATCCAGCGGGCTGGAAATTGCAGCGGACGCCCGTGTTGTGGCCGGTAATTTTGAATGGATCATTGGTGGAACCGTGAGCAAGATCACAACCGAGGTGACAAGCCTCGAGTTTCTGAATCCTGCAGAAGAGCAGATTGTAACCTCCATTCCGGGTGCTCAATTTGTCACCTCGGAAGGTAATGCGGTAAATGCTTACTACGGATACCAGACCAATGGCATTATTTCAGCATCCGAAGCAGGAACTATAACCGGTCCGAAAGGAACCCTCATGGAAGCCGGCGATGTGAAATATATGGACTTTGATGGTAACACTATCATCAACGAAGCAGACAAAACCATCATTGGAGACCCCAACCCGGATCTCTTCGGAAGCATCTTCACTTCGTTGGCCTACAAGAACCTGGAGCTTTACGTAAGGTTTAACTATTCCATGGGAAATGACCTGTTCAACTTCATGAGGTACCAGACCGAATCCATGTCAAATTACAGCAACCAGTCTGTATCAGTCCTGGACAGGTGGACCCCCTCCAATACAGGGGCAGAGATGCCCAGAGCCATTTATGGTGATCCCAACGGGAACTCCGTTTTCTCGGACCGATGGATTGAGGATGGCTCATTTATGAAGCTGAGCCAGGTAACCCTCAGCTACTTCCTGCCCTCCATTGGTGGTGTGTTCAATGGAGTGACTTTTTATGTAACGGCAACCAATCTGCTCACCTTTACCAATTACAGCGGGTATGATCCGGAGTTCAGTTATTTGAACAACCCCTTTTACCAGGGAGTGGATTACGGGATGATGCCCGGAACCCAATCATTCATTGTTGGCTTGAAATTAGACTTATAACGGGTAAAAACTAGATATGATGAAAAAGATTTCACCTATAAACCCATCCATCCTGATCATTTTAAGTGCGGTGATGTTTGCTTTCACCTCCTGCAGCGACGATTTCTTCAATAAGGAGGCGGGAGACCGGATTACACCAGACCAGCACTATAAAACCCAGATTGATGCCTCGATTTCAGCTGCCGGCACAATTGTCGCTTTGCAGGATTTAATGCCGAAGCTGATTATGCTGGACGGACTCCGTTCCGACCAGATGGATGTGACACCCCATGCAGGTATGTACCTGAGAGAGATCAACAACCAGGTATTCTCACCCACCAATCCCTTTACAGATGCCTCTGACCTCTACAAGGTGATCATTGATGTGAACGAGGTGATTGCCAATCTTCACACAGTGGCCGAGAATGACAGGAATTTTGATCCTTACATTGAATTCTATTTCACGGGTGCATTAATAGGGATGAGGTCATGGGCCTACCTTACCATCGTGAGACTTTATAATGAGGCTGCATACATTCCTGATAACCTCACGGCTCTTCCCGAAAACCTGGAACAGACGATCCTGGGTAAGGGCGATTTGATCGACACCCTGATCAACCAGATCACCCCCTATATTCATGATAATTCAACGGGTAATGAAACGGTTGAACTAAAGCTTCCCTGGTTCGTGAACACCAAGGCACTGCTGGGCGAGCTTTATCTGGAGAAAAACGACTATGCCAACGCCGCTTTTTACCTTAAACTGGCCTGTGAAAGTTATTCCAATTCCGCATCGATGCTCAAGGTGGACAGAACCTATAAAGATGCCGCCTGGAGCAGTTTGTTTATGAATGCCGAATCGCAACAACTTGAAAACATTTCTGCTATTCCCTTCAACTCCACGGAAGATCAGTTTAATCCCCTGGCCAGGTGGCTGGGTCACGATTACGACTACCTGGTAAAACCCTCCCAGGTTCTGGTCGACTCTTTTAAGGCACAGATTCTCCCGGCCGGTGGCCCCGGGGACCTATACAGGGGACTGGGCATCACCTTCTCTGAAGATACCCTGTCCAAAATCTCGGAGACCGAGTATTCCCTGGATTACTACATTACGAAGTACGAAATCTCCTTTGCAGATCCCTTTGGATCGGATATTATTCTCTCACGTGCTGCCGATATTCACCTGATGCTGGCTGAAGCTTACAACCGCATGGGGGATGAAGTTTCCCAGGGATATGCACTGATGCTGCTTAACGACGGGGTTAATGCTACTAATCCCAAACCTGCAGAATTTGCCAAGTGGAGAAGCAATATTGGTATCAGGGGCCGTGTTTACCTGACCAACAGGGTGGTACCGGAAGAGATCACCGGTGAGGAAAGGACCCTGATGATCGAGGACCTGATCATCGAGGAGAGAGCCCTTGAACTGGCCTACGAGGGCAAACGCTGGTCTGACCTGGTACGCGTGGCCGAGCGCAGGGGAGATCCGGCCTACCTGGCCGACAAAGTTGCTGCAAAATTTGAAGGGACTCCTGACTACAATACCATCCACGCTAAACTGATGAATCCTGATAACTGGTATTTAGAACCCAGATAGCAGCGATACAGAAAATGAAAATGAACAGATGGAAGCTTGCCCCCGGGCGGTTTAGGACGTCAAAAACGTACCTGGTAATCCTCGGGGCATCTGCTACCCTCTGGTTCCTGATCCGCGTCATACCCAAACCAAGTCGCGCAGGCTACCCGTGCATGAGGGCTGCCGCTCCGCTCATGTCCACTTTTGTAGTCTACCTGCTGGGGATCAGTGCTTCCCTGGTCTCCTTTAAGAGATTCAGGCACCTGTTCCGAAAATCCCGTTACATAGCGGGCTCCCTGTTTCTTCTTCTCTCGGTCCTGGTATTCGGGTTTATCCTGTTCCGGGACCAGAAGGAGGTCATCGCCAGAGCCTTTAATCCTGTGGATAACACTTTTCCTGCCGACCCGAATACACCCATTGGAGTTGCTAAGGGTCTCTTCCCCGGCAGGGTGGTATGGGTCCGGGACGTGGGGGCGACCAATGAGCAATATGCACCGGTAAAGGGAAGCAGCGATCTTTGGTACAGCGACGACAATACCGATGAAGCGGTGATCAGTGATATGCTTGAACGTGCCATCACCACCTATGCCGGGATGGAAAACCTTGCCCAGGCATGGGATGCAATCTTCCGGTCCTTCAATCAAAACCGCGGGAAAGGGGATGTGGGTTATACCCCGGGAGAGAGAATTGCCTTCAAGATCAACCTGACCAACCAGAGTTGCAGTGACAGCGAGAGACCCATGCGAATGGACGCCACTCCCCAACTGCTCAATGCCATTTTGGACCAGCTGGTAAACGTGGTGGGTGTGGATGAGTATTACATTACCCTGGGAGATCCCTACCGTGAGTTCAGGGAGGAGTACAGGGAGCTGGTCATGAGTAAATTTCCCGGTGTTTATTACGTGGATGGCAGCGGGAATAACGATGTGAATCAAACCCAACCCTCATCGGAGGCCGTACTGGTTTTCAGTGACGGAAGGTACACTTCGACCCTTCCCCAGCAATACCTGGATGCCGACTACCTGATCAATGTGCCCTGCCTGAAAACCCATAATGAAGGGGGAATCACCCTCATTGCTAAAAACCACCAGGGCTCCTTCCTTGAAAAAGGGGACGATCCCAAAAGCCAGTATGCCATCAACATGCACTACAGCCTGCCCAAGAACAGCCCTGGAGCCCGCCAATACCGGCATACGGTCGATTACATGGGACATGAGCAAACCGGTGGAAAGGGATTGATCTACATTGTCGATGGCCTCTGGGCAGGGTTAAGCTGGGAGGGATGGATCAGGAAATATAAATCGGATCCCTTTAAGAACGACTACCCCAACTCCATTTTCGTGGGCCAGGATCCGGTTGCCCTTGAATCGGTCTGTTACGATGTCATTTTCAATGAATATGTGACTGACCCGGCCAAGGCAAAGTACCCCATTGAAATGAAGGTTGAGATCGCCGATCACCTGAAGCAGTGCGCCAGCAGC
The DNA here is from genome assembly GCA_046485075.1 of Bacteroidales bacterium. Lineage (GTDB taxonomy): Bacteria > Bacteroidota > Bacteroidia > Bacteroidales. The sequence continues at coordinate 61,817 of JAWOHR010000031.1, read as the reverse complement.
GATTATTGGCCCAGTGGCATTCAATACGACCCGGAGGGTGACGGTACACCCATTGAAAGCCTCGGGGTTTTTGAACACTGGAACAACCCTTCTGACAGGCAGTACTCCCGGAACCTGGGAACGGGAACGGGAATTGAGCTCATCTATGTGAATGGTTCAACGGTGGGTATCAGCAACACCAATATCCGGAACAGTAACATGGCCACACCCAACCCGTTTTCAAGCTCCACGAACTTCCGGAGACCTGAAAATATCTCAGAATATTCCACCATCGAGATCTATAATATAAAGGGTGAGCTGGTTCTGGAATCTGATTTTACATCCTCCCCTGTTTTTGTCTGGGATGGATCCGATGCCGCCAGGAACCCGGTTCCGGACGGGATCTACCTTTACAAGATCCAGGACCGCCAAAACCAGGCCCTTTCCACCGGAAAGGTGATCTTAAACAGAGACTGAAAATGAAGGTGTACCCCCCGTTCAATGCCGGGCAGTTTATCCGACTCCTGGCTTTAATGCTTTTAATTGTAGGAATGTTTCAGGGTTGTAATCAGGATGACACGGATCCGGTAACCGGTTTCACCTTTGAAACGGTTAGCGGATTTGTAATCAGCGACCAGGGAATAAAACTGCTGGCAACCGACGCGGGACTCTGCTCCCTGGATGTTGACCGGGGTATTTACACGGCAATGGAGAATCCGCTGAAAAACTCCCCTTTGAATGATCTGGGCTTTTCGCTTTCCCCACAGGACAGGGAGCTCTGGCTTGCATCAAACAAAGGCGTCTGCAATTTTACGATGGATAATCTGTTCACTGAAGAGAACAGCGGGTTACAAAATGATCAGGTCAGTCAGATCGGACACAACTACCAGAACACAGCCCTCTTCGCTTCATCCGATGGCTTATCATTACTAAATGAGGATACCTGGAGCCAATATTCCGGACTGGATGACCTCTACCTGAGCCATGAAATATCAGATATTGGATCGGCCTCTAACGGGTATACCTATGTGACCACATACGGTGGCGGAATAGAGCGTTTTAAGGCCGGTTTGGACGGGATCAGCGGAGCAACCCTGATGGATACCGACTGGACCCGGCTTGAGTCAGACTACATCTATTCAGTCTATATCGACGACACCACACAGGTTTACGGAACCAGCCTTGGAGTAGCCTTTCATTTCAGTGAATACACCAAATGGGACTGGGAAGTTTACACCACCTCCGATGGCCTGGTCAACGATACGGTACTCTCTGTTACCAGGGATCCTTCGGGCAACTGGTGGATAGGAACCGCAGGGGGAATAAGCAGGTTTGATGAATCCAGCTGGGTCAGCTACACCAGCGATCAGCATGACATGACCGGAAACCGGGCTGAGTATCTAGCAGTTGACATGGATGGATCGGTCTGGATGGCCACGGATGAGGGTTTGTCGCATTTTACAGGCGGCATGTGGGTAAGCTACCCCAAAGATTCTCCTTAAAATAACCGGCAAATTTTATCCTATGAAACTCCTTTCATTTTTTGTTGTAACGCTTCTTGGTACATGCATGTTATTCGGGCAGACCCAGCAGGACACCATCCGGTGTGAGATCACGGATATCCCGGTAACCGTTGACGGAGAGGCCACAGAGGAGTGCTGGGAGAAAGCAGAGTGGCATGCCATAGACCAGGTGTTGATACCCTACAATACCCAGATGAAACCAGGAGACTTCGAGGGATGGTTCAAAGTGGCCTGGGACAGGCAATATCTCTATCTGCTGGTGGAGGTGGTCGACGACTCCCTTTCGGATGACCATGCCGACCCTTACCAGAACTGGTGGGACGATGACTGTGTCGAAATTTTTATTGACGAGAACCGCTCCGGGGGTGACCACGAGCGTAACTGCAATGCATTTGCCTACCATGTAAGCCTCACCTACGATGCCCTGGATTTAAACTCCACGGGAGGCGGTGTCAATTATAAGGATAACATCCAGGTGGAGATGGATACGACCGGGACGGATACCTACCTCTGGGAGTTTGCCATTAAAATGTTTGATGCCTCATTTCTCCCTGCCAATCCGGAACCGGCCAGGGTTTACCTGGAGAAAGACAAACTGATGGGATTCGCCATTGCCTATTGCGACAACGATGAAACCACCTCAAGGGAAAATTTCATCGGCTCCATGGTTATGCCCGCGGCTCATTACAACGACTTGTACAAAAACGCCGACTATTTTGGACCCATGTTACTGACTGCCCCTGAATCAACAGCGGGTACCACCAGGAAAAACACCGGTTTTGATGTTCGAATATACCCGGTTCCGGCCCAAAACCAGGTCATGGTAGAGACTTTACCCGGCCCGCAAAGATTTCAGTCCGCATCCATCTCAGACCTCACAGGTCAGACCGTTAGCAGGTTCAATATCACCGGATCCTTGCAAACCGTTGATATTAAAGACCTTTCTCCAGGCATCTACATGCTTCAGCTTCATGGCCCCCTGGGATCACACACTCAACTCATCGTAAAGGAGTAACCGTTACAAATAAGCATCCCTAAGAAAAAAGAAGGGACTGTCCCTTTAGAAGACAGCCCCCCCTTTAATAGTCATTCAGACAAGCGTTCTACTTAACAAACTTGGCAATTGAAGTCTGGGTCTTTACAAAATAGATACCTGCAGCATAGCTGCTGATGTCAAATTTGTACTCGGATCCTGAAACAACAGCCTCGTCCATTTTCTGTCCGACACCGTTGTAAATACTTACAGTGGTATTCTCAGAATTCAGAACTACGTTCAGCTCATTAACAGCCGGATTGGGATATACCTTCAGGGCATTCACGCTCTTCTGTGAAATCCCGGTAACACCCACGGTCACATCTATAACCCCAGTTACCCCACTGTCATCCTTGGCGGTAGCAACTACAGTTACAACGCCAACAGAAACACCGGTCAGCAGACCAGATGCATCGATGGTGGCCTCTCCTGTTCCATTGACCACGCTCCACCTCACATCCGTAAGTGTGGCATCTCCGGGAGTAACAGCAGCTGCCATTTGCAGGGTTGCATCCACGGCAACCTGGCTGCCACCACTGACAACAACCTCTGTTACAGGAATATAATCAGGTGTCAGAAGATCCTTGTCATTGTTATTGTATAGTACAATCTCGTCAATGAAAATTCCACCAGCCTGGTGCAGTCCACCCATGATGTTAAATACCTCGCTGGAGGCCTCCTCCCACTCGTTGAAAATAAGATTCTCATCAATGAGATAATAGGTTGCTTCGGTATTTGTCTCAAACTCCCACTGAGATTGATAATCAGCAGAACCATCGCTGAGACCGGCGGAGAATTCATGAGCCGAAGTACCAAACCTGTTATAACCTACAGCCTCTCTGGCGTCCTCGAAATCCACATACAGGGTATCGGATGCCTCAGACCACGCTACAAAGCTGAATGTATACGAGTCGGTGGCGTTCAACCCAAATCCGGATTGATTGGACGTGCTTTCGAGCCACCAGTCCGGGTTCTCTTTCAAAGCAGCAGGAATGAACATTGCTCCATCAACCACTTGCCTGGCACCGCTCCATTCGGCAGCTGTACCGTCATCGTTCACTTGTTTAAAGAATCCATTCCTGATAATGTTGATATCAGCCGCGGTAACGATCTGGTTAGAGATGGTTACAGTACACTGATCTTCCATCCAGGAACCGTCTTTTGCAAGCGCAGTAACCGTAACTGTACCATCTAATAATCCGGTAACTACTCCATCCTTGTCGATGGTTGCCTTTCCGGTTCCGTTTTCAACGCTCCATTTCACATCCCTGATGTCAGCGTTTTCGGGAAGAACGGTAGCAATGATCTGAACTGTGCCATTGTTCTCGTCGATTACAGCATCTTCAATGGAAACGCTTTCAACATAAACTTCAATTTCAGCGCCGTCAAAAGTGACATATCCGCAATCGTCCATGTTGACCCATGACTCAGTTATTTCACCAATGTTGGCCCATACAGCACGTTTCCGAGTCGCATCACCTTCATCCCTGTCGATCATGGTCACATCAAATCCAATGGTTGATGTCACATCAAGACCATCTCCATTGGTCAGAGCATCCATGGGAATGAAATACTCATAATTGGCATTAGGCTCCTTTACCGTAATGGAATAAGTAGCCGCTGCAGCGCCACCCTGGAACGTTGCAGACAGCGGTGTACCGTCAGTCTGACCTTCTGTGGGTCCGGGTGCTAACTGGTAGTGCCCGTTAGCGCCGCTGGCGCCACCTCCATCGTCAAGGACGACGTTTACGTCGAAATAGATCTCTGGTTTGTCAAAAAGGTAGTCGGCACCACCATCACCCAGGTAATTGGGCCACCATTGATCATCAAGGCACTCAACAAGTACATAAATACCAAATTCGTCCCAGAGTGCTTTCCAGGTCGTCCCTTCCACAGTTGGTACCTCTGACTGGAATGGTTTGTCGATGGGATAGATATTGGCTTCAGCCCATACCTCGTCGACTTCGGCGTCGATCACAGGTGATACAGAAGCTTTCATAATCACACCTTCGGGCCTCTGGGCAAATACCCCTGCCACAAACATGGCAGAAATCATCAGCGTAAAAATTTTCCTCATAATCATAGTTTTTAGTTAGACATTCAAATATTACACGAATCGAATGGTGCAATGTAAATATTTATGGTAAAATAACAATAACCCAATTAATGATTTGGAATTTCAGGACTGAAAATATTAACGGTAAAAAGGAACAAAAAAAGGGGGCCTTTTTGGAGGCACCCCTTCATATACTCATTTTATTGAGAGCTACTTGATGAATTTGGCAATGGAGGTTCCGGTTTTTACAAAATAGATACCTGCAGCGTAGCTGCTGATGTCAAATTTGTACTCGGATCCTGAAACAACAGCCTCATCCATTTTCTGTCCGACTCCGTTGTAAATGCTTACAATGGTGTTTTCGGCATTCAGAACTACGTTCAGCTCATTGACTGCCGGGTTGGGATATACCTTCAGGGTATTCACGCTCTTCTGTGAAATCCCGGTAACACCCACGGTCACATCCTTCACTCCGGTTACTTCACTGTCATCCTTGGCCGATGCAACCACGGTCACAACACCTGCAGTAACACCGGTCAGCACACCGGACGCATCGATGGTAGCTTCACCTGTTCCATTCACTACGCTCCATCTTACACCGGTAAGAAGTGCATCAGCAGGAAGAACCTCGGCAGCCATTTCAGCAGTACCACCCACCGCAACACTGGCCGGGCCGGATACCGTGATTGCCTCCACAGCAATGTAATCGCTGATCAGCGCCAGGTCATCGGCAGAAACCAGGTAGACACTGTCCAGGTAAACACCAACGGTAATAAGTCCGGGCATAAACTGCACCTTCTGATCGGTATTTTCCAGGATCTGGTCAAAAGTCACATCCATGGTGTACTTCGTGGCTATGGAAGTAATGGGGATATGCCACTCTGAACGGCCATCACCCGACCATGGGCTGTTGGTAGCACCATACCTGGTGTAATTGTTACCGGAGATATCTTCGAAATCCACGGGGAAGTCAGCCACATCATCATCAGCCCATGCCGTGAAACCAAATTCATATTCAATGTCTGGCAAAGCCTGCAGGTTATTCTGATTGAACTGGTATCTCCATTGCTGGGGATCAGCAGGATTAGAAGTATTGGTCTGATCAGGGAACATGGTGGCAACACCATCAACCACCTGGGTGGTCTTGCCTGCTTCGTCGATCCATCCGCCCCAGTTGGTGGCAGTACCATCGGCATTAACCTTATCAAATAGCCAGTTTTTGATCACATTCACCTCCTTGAAGCTTACCAGCTGGTTGGAGATGGTTACCGTACACATGTCCTCCATGTAGGAACCATCGGTGGCAGCACCGGTAACCATAACCGTACCATCCAGAATTCCGGTTACAACACCGTCAGAGTTAATGGTTGCCCTTCCTGTTCCATTTTCAATGGTCCACTTCAGCTTCTTATTGGTGGCACTTTCAGGAAGAACGGTGGCCATGATCTGAACTGTTCCATTGTTCTCGTCAATTACAGCATCCTCTAGAGAAACGCTTTCCACATATTCTCCGGCTTCAGCTCCATCAAAGGTAGCCAGTCCGCAATCATCCATGTTGTTCCATGACTCATCCTTTTCACCGATGTTGGCCCATACGGCACGTTTACGGGCTGCATCACCCGGATCCCGGTCGATCACGGTCACATCAAATCCGATGGTTCCGGTCAGGTCAATCTGAATGCCATCGGCATCCATGAGCTCACCCATGGGAAAGAAATACTCGTAATTGACATCGGGGTCATTAACAGTAATGGAATAGGTAAAAGTTTCGCCAGCATTATTTCGCCAGCTCTGCTGACGCGGCCGGCCGTCATTCTGATCAAGCAGGGGTTCGGGAGCCGCCTGGAAGTGACCACTATTAGCAGCACTGGCTCCAACGCCATCATTAAGGATGTAATTCACATCAAAATAAATTTCGGGCTTGTCATACTCCCAGGTGTTGGTTCCCGGAGGGCTATCCAGGTACATGGGCAGCCATGCATCATCCAGGACTTCGACCAGTACATAGATACCATCTGCATTCCAGAGGGCTTTCCAGGTGGTTCCGTCAACGGTGGGAACTTCAGTCTGGAATGGTTTGTCGATAGGGTAAACATTGGCCTCAGACCAGACCTCGTCGACTTCAGCATCAATCACAGGAGCCACTGAAGCTTTCATGATGACCGCTTCAGGCTGCTGTGCGAAAACTCCTGCAACAAAGGTTGCAGCGAGCATCAGTGTAAAAATTTTCCTCATAATCATAGTTTTTAGTTAGACATTCAATATTAATTAATTTTTAATTAATGACCAATATTAAAAATCAAAACTGAAAATCAATCCAATTAAACCGAAAAGGAAGGAGGCCGAACCTCCCGGTTCAGTCTCCTTCCTTTAACTGGCTCATTGAGAACTACTTGATGAACTTGGCAATCGAGGTTCCGGTCTTTACAAAATAGATACCGGCAGCATAGCTGCTGATGTCAAATTTGTGCTCGGATCCGGATACAACAGCCTCATCCATTTTCTGTCCGACTCCGTTGTAAATGCTTACTGTGGTGTTGTCAGCATTCAGAACAACGTTCAGCTCATTGACTGCAGGGTTGGGATATACCTTCAGGGTATTTACGCTCTTCTGTGAAATCCCCGTAACACCCACGGTCACATCCTTCACCCCGGTTACTCCGCTGTCGTCCTTGGCTGATGCAACCACAGTTACAACACCGGCAGCAACACCGGTCAGCACACCGGAGGCATCGATGGTGGCCTCACCGGTTCCATTGACCACGCTCCACCTTACATCGGTAAGAAGGGCATCGGCAGGAAGAACCTCGGCAGCCATTTCAGCAGTACCATCCACCGCAACACTGGCCGGGCCCGATACCGTAATAGCCTCCACAGCAATGTAGTCGCTGATCAGCGCCAGGTCATCGGCTGAAACCAGGTATACACTGTCAAGATAACAGGTTACCGGGATCAGGCCGGGCATAAACTGCACCTTCTGAACGGTATTTTCCAGGATCTGGTCAAAAGTTACGTCCATGGTGTACTTCGTGGGTATGGAGGTAATGGGGATATGCCACTCGGAACGGCCATCACCCGACCATGGGCTGTTGGTAGCACCATACCTTGTGTAATTGTTACCGGAGATATCTTCGAAATCCACAGGGAAGTCAGCCACATCTTCATCAGCCCATGCCGTGAAACCAAATTCATATTCCACATCGGGCAAAGCCTGCAGGTTATTCTGATTGAACTGGTATCTCCACTGCTGTGGATCATCGGGAGCCGAAGTGATGGTTACATCCGGGAACATGTTGGCAACACCTTCATATACCGTGGTGGCTGTCTGGGTCCCGTCAAACCATCCGCCCCACAATGCGGGGGTTCCGTTTGCATTGACCTGGTCAAACACCCAGTTCTTGATCACATTCACCTCCTCGAAGCTTACCAGCTGGTTGGAGATGGTTACCGTACACATGTCCTCCATGTAGGAGCCATCCGTGGCTGAACCGGTAACCGTAACCGTACCGTCGAGAATTCCGGTAACAACACCGTCAGCACTAATGGTTGCCCTGCCTGTTCCGTTTTCAATGGTCCATTTCAGCTTTTTAATAGTCGCATCCTCAGGGAGAACGGTGGCCACGATCTGAACCGTACCATTGTTTTCGTCGATGATTGCATCTTCAAGGGAAACGCTTTCAACATAGGTTCCGGATGTAGCACCATCAAAGGTGGCAAGTCCGCAATCGTCCATATTGCCCCAGGCCTGATCAACAGCACCAACATTCACCCAGACCACACGCTGCTGGCTTCCACCGGCAACTTCATCATTGTCAATAATGGTGGCATCGAAACCTATAGTTGCCGTCAGGTCCATGGCAATCCCATCCTGGTCGGTCATCATATCAATGGGAATAAAATACTCGGCGAAATAGGAGCCGTCCCCATTGTCTGTCAGTGCCCAGGTGATGCTTCCATCCTCAACTGCCCTTCCGTCGGCTGATCCCTCAATGATATCGGGAGCAACCTGCCAGTGTCCGTTGGCACCGCCGTCGGTGGTACCCAGGCCGTCCTCCAGGATGTAATTCACATCGAAATAGAATTCAGGCTTGTCAAACTGCCACTTGTTGGCACCGTCAGGATCGGGAGTATACCAGGGATAATAAACATCGTCACCAACCTCTGTCAGCAAATAGATACCGGCACCATCCCATAATCCCCTCCATGTTGCGCCTCCCGGAAGGGAGGTAATCTCTTCCCGGAAGGGTTTGTCAATGTCATAAACATTTGCCTCATCCCAAACCGCATCAATTTCGCCACCGATCTCGGGAGATACGGAGGCTTTCATGAAAACAGCTTCGGGTTTCTGGGCGAAAACTCCTGCAACAAAGGTTGCAGCGAGCATCAGCGTAAAAATCTTCCTCATAGTAATAGTTTTTAGTTAGACTCAGATCGAAATTAATTGATCTGGCAATGTATATATTTCCCAAGAAAAAGCAATGAATTTCAGCTTTCAGGCCTCATTTTTTAACCAATCTAAATAGAAGGATTCAGGGGCAATGAACAATGGCATCCTGTCTCCTTTGCAATCAGAAATAATATGATTAAGTTTCCGGCCAATATGTCTCCGATTTCATGAACAAAATAAACTCCGCTAACCGGGTAAAAAGCAAGGCCAGGGGGCTGCTGATCAGGTTTCTTACGCTGTTATTCCCCCTGCTCCTGTTGCTGGTTTGTGAGGGCGGGCTCAGGCTGTTTTCCTACGGCGATAACCTGAATCTCTTCATCGCCAATCCACTTGAGGGATATGAACGATACCTGATTGTGAACCCATTGGTGGGCAAGAAATACTTCCAGGAATTCGAATATGACATGGCTGCCAATGATATATTTCTGAAGAAGAAACCGGAAGGGACTTTCCGTCTCTTTGTCATGGGAAGTTCCACTGTGGTCGGCTTTCCCTACGGAGACAACCTGATGTTCTCAAGAATCCTGCATAAAAGGCTGATGGAGGCTTTCCCGCAAAAGGAGATTGAGGTGGTCAACACGGCCATTACGGCCATCAACAGTTTTACCCTGGCCGATTATGCAAAACAGATTGCCGGGTATGAACCCGATGCAGTTCTGGTCTATGCGGGTCACAATGAATTTTATGGCGCCTTCGGGGTCGGTTCAAATGAGAGTATGAGCAGGAGCAGGATGCTCACCAGGATCCATCTGCAACTGATGGACCTGAGATTCTACCAGTTAATCCGAAACATAAGCAGTTCCATCATCGGGAGGACAAAGGAAGGGGAATCTGACCGGGTCCATGGAACCCTGATGAAGCGGATCGTGGCCGACCAGAGCATCAGCCTGGGAAGTGAGCCCTACCACCTTGCCATGAAACGATACAGGCAGAACATGGAATTCCTGATCTCAACATTTAGTAAAAGGGATGTTCCTGTATTCCTGAGCCAGGTAGTCAGCAACGTAAAGGATGTGAAACCATTGAGTGCTCTCTCCACCGGCACCGAAAACGACGCACTCAGGACCTATAACAGGGCTACCAACGCCTACCGGCAGGGAAATTATGAAGAGGCCGGGAATCTTTATTACGAGGCAAAGGAGCTGGACGGGGTGAGGTTCAGGGCCAGCGAGGAGGTGAACCGGATCATTCATGACCTGGCCGGGGAGTATCCGGTCACTGAAATTCCGATGATCGGGTATTTCCAGGAAAATTCACCTCACGGCATTATTGGAAACACCCTGCTCACCGAACATGTTCATCCGAACATCACGGGAAACTTTATCATGGCCGATGCATTTTATAACGAAATGATAAAATCGGAACTCCTGGAGGGTTTTGATGAAAAATCGGTTCACTCTTCTGCCTATCACCAGCTGAACTGGGGCTACACGGTACTGGATACCCTGCGGGCTTATCACCTGATCACCAACCTGAAAAAACAGTGGCCGTTTGTTCCCGCTGATGCCGAAATCCAGGATTATCGGGCCACCTACCGCCCGGTTTCGGAGGCCGACTCCATCGCATTCCGGACAGTCGCCGATCAGACCATCTCATTGGCCGATCTGAGGCTTGAACTGGCCCGGAAGTATGAAGCACACGGAGATCACGTGAAGGCTTTCGGAGAATTCAACGCCCTGCTTTATACCAATCCCTACCTGGCTGTGAACTACCGCGATGCAGCAACTTCCCTGATCTGGCTGGGAGACCTGCCGCTTTCACTGACCTATTTTAAAGAATCGCTCTCCATAGAACCCTCTTTCTATGCACACTACCGGTTGGGCGAAATCTACCTCATCAAGGGTGATTACAGCAGTGCCAGGAATAGTTTTGAGAGTGCCTTTCTCCTTGCTTCTGATGACGATGAAAAGATAAAGACCCTTGGTAAAATTTATATAGCAGCTGTCTATGGAGGCCAGGAGAAAAGTGCCCGGGCCGTCGCAAACCAGCTCCAGAAATATGATGCTGCCCGTTACCTGAAGATTCCTCCCAGAACTTACACCTACCTCAACTACATTCCTTTCAAAACAAAAGGCCAGGTGGATACCGCGCTTCATCTGATGGCCGAAAACCGGATGGAAGAGGCCCTTGGAATCCTGGAAAGGTCACTGGATATTTATGACTCTCATGTGGCCCGCCGATTCATCGGGGAGATCTGTCTGCAACAGGGGAAAAAGCAGGAAGCAAAATACCAGTTTGACCGGGTATATGAAGAATTTCGTTTCGACCCGGACTTTATAAAATTATACGATTCGGTAAACCATAAATCGACCCAATAGAGATGGAGTTTTTAAGAGACCTGTGGAGGTATATGCGCGAGAGAAAAAAGATATGGCTGATCCCTCTGATTATTATCCTGCTCCTGTTTGGCACGATCATCGTTCTGAGCAGCGGCAGCGCCATCGCACCCTTTATCTATACGCTGTTCTAATTCACGATCAGTTTCCTGATACCCTGGCTGCCTGCCTCTCCGAGGCGAACAAAATAGAGTCCGGACGGGAGATTTGAAAGATCCAGAGGGTGCACAGGCTCCCTCACAAGATCCCTGAATACTACCCTGCCCTGCAGGTTAACGATATCCACATGGACGGGAAAAGAAGATCCTTCCACATCCAGCGTGACGGCACCTGTCGAGGGATTTGGGTACAGGGAAAACGATTGCCCGGTCTCCCGGGGATTAACACCCACAATCTTTTTAAACTCGAACCAGTTCAGGTTGTGTTCGGCACCCGTTACCAGGAGTCGCAATATAAATTTTCCAGCCTCCAGGCGAACCGTGGTTCCCTGGGTGGTCCAGTTTTGCCACCCGCCCGTACCGGCAAAAGAAACACTTTTCAGGGCCTGGAATCCATCTCCATAATCCGCCTGCACACTCAGCCTGGCGCCCGACCGCTCCGTGGCTATCCGAAAATCCATTTCATAATCACCCTCCTCCTCCACATAAAGAATATAATCCAGGTAATCCCCCACATCGGCATAACCGGTATTGGATCCGCCTTCGGAACACTCCTCAAGCACAAGCCCATTGTTCTCATAAAAATATTCTGCCTGGATTCTTGCGGGGAGAGGAAAGTGCCGGGCCATGCGGTTATGGACCTTTTCCAGTTCAAAAACGGGGAGTACCTGATCATGGTGCCTGACGGAACTTCCGGTATAGGAGATACGTATTGTTTTACCATAAAACAGCGGTGAGGAGGTGGTGATCATCAGTTCATGGCTGTTGGCCTCATTCACCCGTACCTGGTCAATGTCCAGGACTATTCCGCCCTGGTTCACCTGGAAATCTGCTATCGAAAGCGATTCGGCGGAGGTCACCTCCTTGTTTAGCGAAATCATAACCTGGTTCTCCAGAATTGCCGTGGCGGAGGAGAGGTAGGTAAAAGGAACCGAATCTGCATCCACAGGATTGAAGAGCCGGAAATAATTGAGGTTTGATCCGCCATTTACGAAAAGGAGTCTTAGCTCTACCTTCCCTTCCGGAAGGATGATGTTATCTATGGTTGTGGTTCTCCAGCTCCCTGTACCTCCGGTATAGGGCAGCGCTACCTCGCCGGTGGCAATTGAACCGTTAACCACAACCTGGATCCGGGTGCCTGAACCGGCCGAAGCAGACCTGATCTCCATAGACCAGGCTGCCGATGAGTCATTCTGCAATGTATAGCCCAGCCACTCTCCTGCTTCGGTCCATCCCACGTTGTAACCATTGGTTAGCAGGGGATCGTTACACTCTTCGATATCCACACCATCGCTTCGATAGGCCCAGCCCTGGTTCCAGGCGGTGAAATCGCCTGTTTCTCCATGGTAGTCGGCCGTATCATTGTCAAAATAGGCATACCCGTTCCGGCCCAGGTCATAATCGGAGGCGAAAATGGTATCGGCAGTAGTCCGGATTCTGAAAGGTAATGTCTGGGTGGTATGGGGCTGACGGATCAGGGCATCGATCACATCTTTATGGTACGTGCAATTTTCGATCCGGTGATTTTCTGCAAAGGTGAGAACCGCCCGGAATGCCTCCTCCCCGGAAAGGAAGGGTCCATTCCCTTTCCAGTTCTCAATCAGCTGGAGGTAATCCTCATTTACCTCCGCGCTAAGTACATTATTGATCCCAGTCTTTTTCACCGGCCACCAGGACCATCCGATGTTCAACTGCTCACAAAGGGCAACCAGGTCCGTGAACCAGGTGTTGGAGTTCTCACCCGCCTCTCCCATCCATATGGGAACATTGTGGCTGTTCCTAAGATCGGTCACCCATTTTAGTGAGCCGGGGGTATTGTAGGTCCAGTAGTGATGGAAACTGTAGGCCATGTTATCATCCCAGGGCGGGGTGAGCCCGGAAAAATCATTGGCGAAGGAATTCCCTTCAATGATAATCATATGATTGGGGTCAACAGTGCGTATGGAATCGGTGGTCCGGGTATAGAGCGCCCTCATCTGGCTGTTGTTTCCCCCGGGGAAGCTCCAGTTGGTCTCATTGATCAGGTCATAGCCCCCGATCCATGGCTCATCACTGTACCGGGCTGCCAGGCGCTGCCAGAGGGCAACAAATTTGTCCTTATTCTCCTGGCTCTCCCACAGTGAGGGTTTGCCGGGATCATAATCTGAAATATCCGCGTTTTTTCCTTGTCCTCCCGGGGCCCCGTGCATGTCCAGGATCAGGTAGATCTGGTTGTCCCCGCACCAGTCAAGCAACGAATCGATCATTTCAAACCCCTTATCCAGCCAGGTCTGTTCTCCCGGCACAGGTTCCTCCTCAATGGGAAGGGTAAACCACTTATAGTGCATGGCCACCCGTACACTGTTAAACCCCCATGAGGCCATGGAATCCACATCGGTCCGCGTAAAATGGTTCTCCAGCCATACCGTGTAGAAACTATCCGTATTTGCCTCACCTATGGATTGAATAAGCTTTGCCCTGAATTCATGCTGGGTCCCGGCGACTCCTGATGTGAGCATCATGTAACCCTCCTGGAGCATCCAGTTACCGGTCCCTATGCCCCTGAGTATCACATTCTCACCGGCCCCGTTCACCATCCGTTTGCCGTCCGCATGCAGGTAACCCTGTCCCCAGGCCAGCTGTGAGACTAGAATTAACAATCCCGTCAAAAGCATGCTCCAGGATTTAATATGTCTGCCCTTCATTGCAACCTATTTCTTATAATTTTCGTTTACAAATATAAAGTTATCAAGTGAAGGAAGTCTCCTCATTTCTATGACAAGTATCAGTTTTAAGCCTAATGGTTGCTTATTTGGAATGAATTTGGTAACAATTTTTACATCTTTGCCTTTTAAAATATCTCTTATGATTCTCAGACGAACTAAATACTCCAGATTGTTCGCCATTTCAATCCTTCTTCTTCCGTTCCTGATGGCCGGGGGCCAGATTAATTTACCCGCCGGATCGGCCTATCGCTACCTGAAAGGCATGAATGCAGCCACCCTGGATGCAGGTTGGATGAACGCAGGTTTTAACGATTCCCAGTGGAGCATCGGCAGTGCACCCTTCAGGTATGGCGACGGTACCGGGGGTACCCTCCTTTCCGATATGCAGAATACCTATTCGGTGGTTTACCTGCGTGCCACCTTTACGGCGACCAATATAGAGCTGCTCGACCAGTTGCATCTCACTGTCGATTATGATGACGGATTTGTGGTCTGGATCAACGGGCAAAAGATTTTAAGCCAGAATGCACCCATTGTACTCTCCCCGGATGCATTTGCATTGGATTTTCATGAATCGGGCGTGCCGGAAAATTTCTATTCTGAACCCGGATCCATAAATCTCATGGAAGGGGAAAACACACTGGCTGTTCAGGCCTTTAACGTTAACCTTGAGAGCACCGATTTCCTGATTAATGTGGGCTTGAGTGCCGGGATTCCCGAACAGGTTTTCCAGGATACCATCGGGCTACAGTTCAGCAATGGATCAGGTTTTTATGCCCAGCCTTTCAGCCTGCAGATTACTCCTTCGAATCCTGCATGGAGTATCTATTATACCCTTGATGGCAGTAATCCGCAATTTTCGGAGACCGCCATGGTGTCTCCGGGTGGGGCAACCATCCAGATTGACCCCCAGAGCACCGTAAACCGGGATGCTACCCCGGCGGTGGTGGTCAGGGCATCGGCCGGAACCGGGGAGATCACACCCTCCTACCCGGAAGCCCGGACCTATATTTTTACGAATGAGGTCTTAACACAGTCGTACCCGGGGGGCGAATGGCCCGACTATAATGTCAATGGCCAGATCATCGACCTGGAGATGGATGGAGATGTTGTCAACCATGCATCCTATAAAAACCTGATGGTTCCATCCCTGAAGGATGTCCCCTCCTTATCCCTCATCACCGATATTGACAATCTGTTCGACAGCCAGACCGGTATCTATGTAAATGCATACGGCCATGGTTTCGAATGGGAAAGGGAGTGTGCCGCAGAATTAATTCAACCCGATGGCTCGGAAGGATTTAATGTGAATGCCGGGCTGAGGATCAGGGGCGGATGGAGCCGTCATAACGATTTTCCCAAGCACTCTTTCAGGCTTTTCTTCAGGGCCGAATATGGGGATCCGAAACTGGATTTTCCATTGTTCGGGGAGGAGGGCGTCGACAGGTATGATAAGATTGACATCCGGACTTCCCAAAACTATGCATGGTCAACCGGGGACAGCCGTAATACCATGTTGCGGGACGTATTCTCCAGGGATACACAGCGTGATATGGGACAACCCTACACGAGAAGCAGGGTTTACCATCTCTACCTGAACGGCATGTACTGGGGTTTATTCCAGACACAGGAGCGTTCGGAAGCCCGGTTTGCAGCAGACTATCTTGGAGGCGATGCCGAGGACTATGATGTGATCAAGGTAAACACCGAGGACTGGCAATACAGGATTGAAGCCACCGACGGCGATTTTACCCTCTGGTACGAAATCTGGAAGATGTGCCAGACCGGATTCTCTTCCGGCGAGGCATACAACGCTCTGGTGGGAAAAGATTCAGAGGGGAATCCATTGGCGGGTGGACAGGTCTACGTGGATATCGACAACCTGATCGACTATATGCTTTCCATCTTCTATACGGGGAATTTCGATGCTCCAACCTCTTCATTTGGAGGCAACCGTGGACCCAATAACTTCTTTGCCATCAACAACCGGAAGGATCTGTCCGAAGGCTTCACTTTTTACAACCACGATGCCGAACATGCCATGTTTTCCGAACCTGCCAGTCCGGGAATAGGGCTTTATGAGGACCGGGTGAACCTGAATATGTCGGTTTCCGATTTCAGTGCATTCCATCCCCAGTGGCTTCACGATAAGCTTACGGACAATTCAGATTACAGGGTCCGGTTCATGGATAGGGCCTATGAACTCATAAACGGCGATGGGGTCCTCTCTACCGGGAAAAACCTTGAGAGACTGAATTCGCGGATAGCTGAAATTGAAACCGCGATTATTGCCGAATCGGCCCGGTGGGGGGATGCCAAGCGTGGGACAGGGAGTCCGTATACCAGGGATGATCACTGGATCCCCCAGGTAAACAAGATCGTGAACGATTTCATTCCGTTCAGGACCAATATCCTGATCGATCAGTTAAAAACTGCAGGTCTCTATTCCGACCTGGAATCTCCACAGGTATTTAATAACGGTACTGCCCTGGAAGAGAAAATTTTCCACGTCACCGGGCCAACCAGTCTGGTCATTAAAAACCCGAATGGTTCAAGTACCATCTATTATACCATCGACGGAACCGATCCCCGGGTCTCAGGAGGTGGGTTTTCGTCAGGAGCTCTTTCGGGCGGGTCCAGCGAGGTGGTGGTCGGTTTTACCGGTTCCGGCATATTGAAGTCCAGGATCCATTTCGGGGGAGAGTGGAGTGCCCTTAAGGAGATCAATCTGATATCCGATAATGAGGATTACTCAAATCTGGTCATTACTGAAATCCATTACCATCCCGACGACCTGGTTATGGATGCTGACACCATTGATGGGAAGGATTTTGAGTTTATCGAATTCAAAAATATTGGCAACAACCCCATTGCCCTTGGCGGGCTGATCCTCGATTCGGCTGTATATTATGAATTTCCTGCTGAAGCGCTCCTTGCACCAGGCCAATTTCATGTGGTGGTATCCAAACCTTCGAAATTTTACCTCCGGTACGGGATGGTGGCATCGGGTAACTTTCAGAAAAATTTATCCAACGGTGGAGAGGATATTCTTTTAAAGAATCCTGATGGCATTCCCCTGATCTGGTTTACCTATTCGGACGATCTTCCCTGGCCTGCAGAACCCGATGGACTGGGCTACTCGCTGGTTTCTTCGGAGCGCAATCCCACCGGTAACCCGGCCATGGCCACCTACTGGACAAAGTCGTATCACATTGATGGCTCCCCCTTTGCGGATGAACCATTCCCGGCATCCGATGGCCCGGTTATTCAGAACAGCAGGGATCTGCGGGTTTTCCCGAATCCCGCTTCAGACATTCTGAACATTGAGCTGCCGGGGACAGACCTTGAACAGCAGGCTACCATTGACCTTTACGGGATCAATGGAAACCTGTTATACCAGGAGGTGATTTATGGGAATGGCACCCTTCAGCTTTCCGGTTTGAATCTCACTCCGGGAGTCTATCTGATCAGGGTTCAAACGTTGCAGAGGCTCTACACGAGGAAAATCATCTTCAGGTAACGGGAATTAATTTTCAAATATAGCCTGGTAGTCGGAGTCCTCCTTAATCTTGTTAATAAGGAACTCTTTGCAGAAGTGTCGCCGTTTGCGAACATACCCTTCGCTGCGGAAGCCCAGCTGGCGTGCGATCTCCTTGGAGGTGATATCCTCTGCGGTAAGTCTGAGTATCTTCTGGCAGTCCTCAGGAATCCGGGTAAGTGTGCGCTGATAAATGGCCATTCTCAAATCCTTATCCTCCACCGGGAGAGGCTCTTCGAATTCAATACGCTCCTCCATATCCCTGTTCAAAGGGTCGATTTCTATCTTCTTGATCTGTTTAAGGTGTTTCAGCCAAATCAGTCGCGAAATGGAGTAAATGTAGGTGGCGAAACTGGCTGCGAGTTTAAATTCCGGCTCATCCCTGAGCTTTTTAAAGATGATAATCAGTGACTCCTGGAAAATATCTTCCGCATCTGAATCCGAACCTGCATTATGGATGACCAGCTGCTTGATCGCGTTAAAAGAATTTTTATAGATATACTGCAAAACACGGTTATCGCGTTTCCTCAGACCTGCAATTATTTCTTCATCCGTCAGCCTTTTCACGTGATGTGGTTCGATTTTGCTGAACCACAAATATAAACATTAAGTGATTCCTTCAACGCATACGGATTAAATTAGAAATGTTCTGGTGCCCTGTATACCGGCTGATCATCTGCATAATGGCTTCGCTGCAAACGGGACAAAAAGCTGCTTCGTTGCTGTGCATGCGGCAATCGATCATGGGCCGAAATACTCCCCGGGAAACATACCCACCGCCTTCGTATACCCCTATGGTCTCTGAATACCTCTCCTCCGGGGGCGTTGGAACCGGAACTCCTTTTTCAATCCGTTCCTTCCATTTTGATCCGAAATCAACCAGAGTGGTCAGGTTGGGATTCCAGGGTTCCACATCAAGGGGGAAATAGTCATTATAGGCCACCGATGAATTGAAATACTCATCGGCCAGTCCTGCAAAGGCGTGCCCGAACTCATGGATGACCACAGCACGGGATTCCTGGTTATCTGCCGCGGAGATACTGTAGAAGTTGTAGATGCCTCCCCCACCGTATTTATCAGTATTGACCAGGATAAATACCTGGTCGTAGTGGGCATTGGCCGCTGCATCGCAGACAGCGCGGTAATCGGGAGTTGTCATATAGCGCTCAATACCAAATGTATAGAAGGAAGAGTTTAATACTGTATTCTTCCATATGTGATCGCCGGGGATATCGGTTCCAGAATCGGGACCTGCCGATTTTACCACCCTCACATTAAATGACTCCCGGTTGCTTTTAAAGGGCTCCTCTGAAAAAATATACGCCATCGAACGCCTGGCATCACCCAGGAATTTTTCCATCTCTGCTTCACCATAACCTTCTGCCAGGAAAAGAATATCCACCTTCTCCTCTGGTACACCATGGATTTCCAGGTCCATTACACTGTAAGGCGTTGACAGTGTGGGATCTGCAAAGATCGATCCGGGGTCAAATTCTTCGCTCCAGGATAACTGAAAACTACCTTTTTTATCCCGGTCATACAGTTCCACCACTACTGAAGCTTTGGGCCATGGGAAACGTACCACGTGACTGAAAGCCCTGGTCAGACCTTCTGCCTCGGCGGTGGTTTGCCACTCCCTGAAAAGTGTACAGTAGGTGTGACTGAAGATCAGGGTTCCCGAAGCTGCATCCTTCACCAGGAATTGATGATCTCCATAATTGAAGGGATCGACCAGTATGCTCCGGTTCCCGCTGTAAAAGGGCTCCTTTCGTAAAGATTCAAAAGCATAATTGGTTACTCCGGAATTTCCGGTGATTACCAGGTCAACCCGCATAACTCCCTCCTCAAACCAATGTCCGAACGACTGTCCGTTCAGTGGTTGGAACCCAAAGAGTAAAAGAATGCCGGCAAAAAAAGTAATTGTGCGGTACATGGGGATGGGTTTGGTTGGGTAAATTTATAATTTAGCATCCAACCATCAAAAGTAATTGCATATGATTGAAAGATGGATCGGCTGGTATGGCCGAATCCTTTACGATTCAGGGATTTCAGAGCGTTTGGTTACATTCATTGAAAATGCAACCATTGTTATAGTGACCATAGGAGTTGCCCTGCTGGCGGATTTTATTGTAAAACGAATCATCATCAGCAGCATTACCCGGCTGTCCAAAAAGACAAAAAACGACTGGGATGATGTTTTTGTGAAACGAAGGGTATTTAACCGGCTGGCCCATCTGGCACCTGCAATCATTATCTACTACTCCCTGCATTTTTTATTTGACGCCCCGAAAACGGTCACCTTCCTCGGAAACATCACCCAGGTTTACATGGTCATCGTGGTAATGCTGGTCATCGATGCCCTGCTCAATGCCCTGCATGAGATCTACAGGAAACTTCCCATTTCAAAAGGCAGAGAGATCAAAGGTTTCGTACAGGTCATGAAAATCATCTTTTACTCTGTGGGAATCATTTTGATTATTTCCGTTTTTAGCGGGTCGACCCCAAAAGTCCTTTTTGGGGGATTGGGTGCCATGGCTGCAGTGCTGATCCTGGTATTCAAGGACACCATCCTGGGTTTTGTGGCCAGTGTTCAGTTATCGGCCAATCATATGGTGAATGTGGGTGACTGGATCACCATGCCTAAATACAGCGCCGACGGTGATGTGATCGATATCAGTCTCACCACAGTAAAGGTTCAGAACTGGGACAAAACCATAGCCACCATCCCAACCTATGCACTGGTATCGGAATCGTTCAACAACTGGAAAGGGATGATGGAATCGGGTGGACGAAGAATCAAGCGCTCCCTGAACATCGACATGAGTAGTGTCAGTTTCCTGAATCCGGAACAGATCGAAAAATTCCGGAAATTTTACCTCCTGCATGATTACATCACCAGGAAGGAAAAAGAGATTGCAGATTTTAACAAATCCCTGAACCTGGATGATTCCATCATCGCCAACGGACGCAGGATGACCAACCTGGGGACCTTCCGGGTTTACCTGGAAAACTATCTGCGAAGCAATCCGAAGATCAACCAGGAGATGACATTCCTGGTACGGCATCTCCAACCTTCCGAAACGGGGCTTCCCCTGGAAATTTATGTATTCAGCAAGGACAAGGTTTGGGCCAATTACGAAACATTACAGGCGGATATTTTCGACCACGTCCTGGCCGTCATCTCCGAGTTTGGTCTTCGTGTTTTCCAGAATCCAACCGGTGCCGATTTCAATAAACTGTGATATTCAACCTGATAGTTTTTATAGGGAATTATGTTTAAAATCACATCTTTCGGTGTGGTGATCTTTCAAATTGTAACTACATTGGCGACAGAATATGGATAAAAGAGAACATTGAAATATGGAAGAGCCTCTTCACATTGATGAACTGGATCACAAGATCCTTGCACTTATTACAAAGAATGCCCGGATCCCCTATCTGGAGGTGGCAAGGGAGTGCAATGTCTCGGGCGCGGCCATCCATCAGCGGATCCAGCGCCTTGCAAGGCTGGGTGTCATTACAGGATCTGAATTTATCATCAATCCTAAGAAAATTGGATTCCTGACATGCGCTTACGTGGGAATTTTCCTCGACAGTGCGCATCTCTATCCCGATGTGGTTGTCAAACTGAGAGATATTCCCGAAATTACCCAGTGCCACTATATAACGGGAGGGTACTCGATCTTCATCAAAATCTACACCCGGGATAACGAGGACCTGAAGCGTGTACTTGTGGATAAGGTGCAGGCCATTTCAGGGGTGAGCCGGACCGAAACATTCATCTCCCTTGAGGAGAGTTTCAACAGGCAGCTCCCGCTGATGTAGATTTAAAGATTCCTCTGCCTGACTGCCTCGAAAAGAATAATTCCGGCTGCAACCGAAACATTCAGCGACGAAATAGATCCCTTCATGGGAATGGAGACCCAGTGATCGGTCTCTTTCAGAAGTGAGTTGGATACTCCCCTCTCCTCGGAACCCATAATGATCCCGGCGGGTCCGGTCAGATCGGCATTATAAATCACCTCATCTGCCTTTTCCGTTGCTGCAAAGAGCTTTACTCCGCTATCCCTTAAAAACCGGGTAGCAGTCACCAGGTCCCTTTCCCTGCAAACGGGAATTCTGTGCAGGGCACCCGCAGAAGTCTTAATGGCATCGGAGTTGATGGCCGCACTTCCGGAAAAGGGAATAACGATGGCGTGTACCCCTGCACACTCCGCACTGCGGGCTATGGCCCCAAAATTCCGGACATCCGATACGCCATCCAGCAAAAGAATCAGGGGGTCGTTGCCCGACTCGTAAACAGCGGGCAAAATGGAGCTGATATTGCTGTAAGTGACCTGTGAGAGCCACGCAATCACCCCCTGGTGATTCTTCCTGGTGATGCGGTTTAGCTTTTCCACAGGTACCTGCTGAACAGGAATTTCGAACTGCCGGAGCTCTGCCAATAACTCTTTGAAGAGGTCTGATCCGGCACCCCTTCTGATCAGTACCTTATCGATATCCTTCCCTGCGCTTAAGGCCTCCCGCACGGCATGTATGCCAAAAATATAATTGTCCTCTGTTGCCATCCTTTCAGCTTCCGGGTGAATAAACCTTTCCATTGCGCCATGAACGAACCGCATCGTTCCAGAACATTTGCGAATCAGTGGTCTTTACCCATACCATGTTCTGGTCTGAGAAAGCATCTGGTTTTCGATCGAACCTGAACTCCAGCGGACTGCTGCGCCGTTTGGAGAAATAGAACCAGCGCTCCCCGCTCCCGGTCATCTGAATCCTGTTGGGAGGACCGAAAAGGATAAAAATCATACCCTGGTCTGTTTTCCATCCCTCCTTATTGGAGGTGAAATAGAGGTTGGAGTAGACAACCCTGTTGTAATAGATACGAATGAGTTCTTTCGATTTTTCAATGCTTCCTCCAATCTTCAACCAAAAATTATCGACGGCCAGCTTCCTGTTCTGCTCCTTTCTAATATCCCGGTATTCGGCCAGGGTGGTGAGATAAAACAGGGGTTCCATCAACTCTTCCGGAGTTTTGATCTGCGGAAATGAGCCCCCGAAATTAAAAAGCGACAGGCCTTCGGGCCGCCTGGGATCAACCCTGACAAAATACATTCCCTTTTGCTGAAGGTTGTAATGAGCCGTATCCACCAGGGGAAAGACGAAACTGGTGTCGGGGGTATAATGCATGGTGTAGTCTGTGGAGGCTGAAATGGGAGGACGGGGCAACTCACTGGAGATCCTGAAGTATTCCACATAGATTGAGTCTGCACCCGAATCCCGGTACCTGATGTTGAAGCGCTCACCGGGAAGGAAAAAACGCAGAAACTTGGGATACCCGTTAGAAAGAGAAACAACTTTGAAATTCTGGGCATTGAACACATTGGTTTTATCCACATAGAGATATTCGAGTCCGATACTTCCCCTGTTCAGATCCCTTGCCTCAATTCTGAGCAGGTATCTCTTCCCTGATCCCAGCGGAAGCGATAATGTGGCAAAAAAGGCAGATTTGCCCTCATCCTGGGCCCCCAGTTTATAGGTTATATTTGCCGAATCAACCACTTCCCCCTCAAGTCCCTCATCCAGGTGTATCAAATTGTAACGGATCGAAAGAAGGGCCCTGTATTCAGACTCCTCGTTAGCCTGGTCAAACCTCAGTTCAGCAGGATAGGCCCTGATATAGAGTGTGGACTGCTGATCACTTTCATGGAAAATAGAGTAATCGGGATGCAATGATAACTGGCTTGGATTATAGAGTGAAGCTAGGTATACATCAGGTGTACCGGCGGTGGTTTGCTCTGTAGTTTTACACCCTCCTGCCAGGACCAGGGCCAGCACAAGCCCAAACAGTATAAAATACCCTCTCCTTTCCATGACTCTAAAATAGCTATTTTCTCCGTGCCTCCATTTTCTCCAGCTGTATGGTTTGCTTTTCCCAGTTGGTAAGTGCCTCGTCATGCTTTTTTTTCAATTGCTCGTACTCTTCATAAACCTTCATTCCAGTGATGTTATCCGGATTCATCAACAGGTCATCCATTTTTGCAAGCTCTGCTTCGATCTCTTCAACCTCCCGCTCCACCGCTTTGACCCGGCTGGAAATTTTCCTGATCTTTTTTTCAAGCTCTTTCCGCTCCTCGTATTGCAATTTCTGGTCCGAACCGCCCTGCTTTACCTCCACCGCCAAATTCTCCTTAACCGCAGGTTCCTTTACTCTTTTCTCCTCTATGGTACGGGTTGAAGCAACTGAAGGGGATTGATCCTTCCTTTCGATTTCCTTCAGTGAGCCAATTTTCCTGCGCTGCAGGAACTCGTATATTCCTCCAAGGTGTTCATTCACCTTATGATTCCTGAATTCGAACACCTTATCCACCAGTCCGTCGAGGAATTCCCTGTCATGTGAGACTACAATAAGTGTACCATCAAAAGCCAGGAGTGCGCTTTTAAGGATATCCTTTGAACGCATATCCAGATGGTTGGTAGGCTCATCAAGGATCAAAAGGTTGAAGGGCTGAAGCAGCATCCTGGCCATGGCCAGCCGGGAGCGTTCTCCACCAGAGAGAACCTTCACCTTTTTATCCACATCCCCGCCACTGAAAAGGAAGGCTCCAAGGATATCACGGATTCGTCCCCGGATATCTCCCACAGCCACACGGTCGACCGTCTCAAGTACGGTAAGCTCCCCATCCATAATCTCATCCTGGTTCTGCGCGAAATAGCCCAGCTCAACATTGTGTCCCAATTTCAGTATTCCTGTATGATCAAGCTCCCCGATCAGGATCCGCGACAGGGTGGTCTTTCCCTCCCCGTTCCGGCCCACAAAGGCCACCTTTTCCCCCCTTTCAATGACCAGGTCCACCCCTGCCAGAACCCGGTGATCTCCGAAACTTTTACCCAATCCATCCGCTTCCACCACAATGGTTCCGGAACGCCTGGCTGACGGAAACCGGAGGTTCATGACCATGGCATCCTCCTTCTCGACCTCGATCCGGTCCAGCTTAGCAAGCTGTTTGATCCTGGACTGCACCTGTACTGCTTTTGTGGCCTTATACCTGAAGCGGCTGATGAATTGTTCGGTCTCCTGGATCAGTTTCTGCTGATTTTCATATGCCGAATTCTGTATGGTAATCCGTTCCTGCTTCAGCTCCACATACCTGGAGTATGAGACTTTGTAATCATAGATTTTCCCCAACGAAAGTTCAATGGTCCGGTTGGTCACCCGGTCGATGAATACCCGGTCGTGGGAGATAATCAGAACGCCCCCCTGGTAGCCACTCAAAAAACCCTCGAGCCACTGAATGGATTCGATATCCAGGTGGTTGGTGGGTTCATCCAGTAAAATATAATCGGGCCTGCGTAATAATATTTTAGCAAGCTCCACACGCATGCGCCAGCCACCGCTGAACTCGTGCACCGGTCTATCCATATCCTTCTGCTCAAATCCAAGTCCGGTCAGGGTCTGTTCCACATCGGCATGGATGCTGTGTCCTCCTTCCAGTTCAAATTGTTCATTGGCATTGGAGAGCTCCTGGATCAGCGACAGGTAGGATGCCGAGTGATGATCTTCACGCTCCTCAAGTTCACGCGTGATGGACCCTATGCGCTCCTGTAATCTCAGTACTTCGGCAAATGCATCGAGGGTCTCATTGTAGAGGGTTTTTCCCCTTCGGTGTTTCATCTGCTGGGGAAGGTATCCCACTGTCTTTCCGGAGGTAATCACCACGCGCCCCTCATCGGGATCCTGTTTCCTGTCGATCAGGTTCAAAATGGTGGTTTTTCCGGCCCCGTTTCGCCCCACCAGGCCGATCCTGTCTCCCGGGTTCACCTGGAAACTGATCCGGTCGAATAATATAAATGCTCCAAACCTTATGGTTACACCATCAACAGAAATCATCTGCGCACTCCTCCAATCATTAAATGTTCCGAATCATATTGCGCAAAAATAGAACAAATCGGCGAGCGGTTTGTATATTTATCAATAGCAAACTCAAATCTGTATTTAAAAATGAAACCCATGACCATTGGAATTATTGCCGGAATATTAGCGGGCATCTTGCTGGGATGGCTCATCGCATTACTTGTGATGCCAAAACTGATGTTCAAAGAAACTGAGTCCACGCTTGGATTCGACGCCACCGTTTCCAGGATCCAGGAACAGATCGATGCAAAGGGATGGAAAACACCCATAGTCCATGACCTGCAGGCTACCATGAAAAAATTCAATCTTGATGTTCGCAGTGTAAAGGTCTTCGAAATCTGTCACCCCGACCACTCTTACAACATTTTGAAGGAGAGTGACGAGAGGATCGTATCAAGCATGATGCCCTGCCGCATCTCTGTGTATGAAAAAGAGGATGGTTCGGTGTGGATCTCCAGAATGAATTCGGGTCTGGTTGCCAAACCCATGGACCGGATCATCCGGAAAACAATGTCAGCCGCAGCTAAAGATATGGAGACAATCATTGCAGAAGTGATGGGGGAATAAAGCTGTGGGAAGAAAAAAACCGTTACCGCTTTTAGAAAACGTTACCATTGAGAATATCGGGGCGGAAGGTAAATCGGTGGCCCGGGTTGATAACATGGTGGTCTTTGTAAAGGAGGCCATTCCCGGTGATGTGACAGACCTGCAGGTATTCAGGAAAAAAGGGCGCTATATGGAGGCCAGGGTGGTAAATTACCACAGCTATTCGGACCAGCGCACCCAACCTATTTGTGACCATTTTGGAGTTTGCGGGGGATGTACCTGGCAGCATCTTCCGTATGACCGCCAGCTTTTCTATAAACAGCAACAGGTGGAAGATGCTTTCAGGCACATTGCAGGATTAAAGGTCCCGGTAACAACACCCATTCTGCCCTCCAATCCGACCACCGGATACCGCAACAAAATGGAGTTCACATTTTCCCGTCACCGCTGGTTACTGGATCATGAAGCTGCCTCCGGTCTGCCCCTTGAACACACCAATGCGGTGGGTCTGCACGTGCCGGGACGGTTTGACAAGGTGGTCGACATCCACAGATGCCATCTTCAGGGCGACCCGGTCAATCCGGTCAGGAATTTCCTGCGGGAGCTGGCCCTGGAGCGGGGGGCCTCCTTTTATGATCACCGGACCAACCAGGGACTCCTGAGGAACCTGATTGTCCGCACCAGTACACTGGGCGAGGTAATGGTGATCCTGTCAGTGCAGTTCGATGAACCTGTTTTATACGAGATTCTTGAGGAGGTTAAGAAAAAATTTCCGGGACTGACCAGCCTCATGTACACCATAAATCCCAAAATGAATGAGACCCTTTACGACCAGGATATCCTGGTCTGGTCGGGCCGGGATCATATCTTTGAAAAACTGGAGGATCTCACCTTCAAGATCGGTCCCAAATCGTTTTTTCAGACCAATTCCTACCAGGCCCTTGAACTTTACAGGAAAACGAGGACATTTGCAGGATTAACCGGGAAGGAGATGGTTTATGATCTATACACCGGGACAGGTACCATAGCCAACTTTTTATCCTCCCGCGCAGGAGCTGTAATAGGAATTGAATCTGTTCCGGAGGCCATCGAAGACGCCAAGGTAAATTCCCGGATCAATCACATAAGTAATACCCGCTTTTTTGCAGGTGATATGAAGGAGATCTTCACCGACAACTTTATGAATGAACACGGAAAGCCCGATGTAATTATCACTGATCCGCCCAGGGCCGGCATGCATTCAAAGGTTGTGGAACAAATCCTGAGGATTGCACCGCAGCGTATCGTTTACGTTTCCTGCAACCCGGCTACCCAGGCTCGGGATGTAGAGATGATGCGTGATGCCTATGAGGTAAAAGAAATACAGCCGGTGGATATGTTTCCCCACACTCATCATGTGGAGAATATCGCGCTCCTTGAGCTAAAATCCGTTTAACTTCCCAAAGGGATCTTCTCTTCCGGCCACTCCTTTTTAAAATCCATCCAGTACTGCCCGATGGTGCCCTTAATATCCCTGCGGAGTACCAATATTCCGAAGAGGTTGGGGATGGTCATAATGGCTATGGTGATATAGGAGAGGTTCCAAACGATCGTTGTGTCGGTAAAGGAGGCCAGGAAAAACCCAACCACATAGACCAGCCGGTAAATGATCACATATCTGGTACCAAAAAGGTATGTAACCGCCCTGTCCCCGTAATAGGACCATGAGATTGCAGTGGAGAAAGCGAAAAGCAGAAGCCCGATGGAGACAATATATTGTCCCCAGTCACCTAAAATACTCCGCTTAAAGGCCTGGGTGGTCAGCGCCGCACTATGGATCAGCGATTCACCCTGGAAATAGACCTCTCCCTCCTCGCTTCCCAGTTCACTGAATTGAACGGTGCCACCGGAAACAGGGACGGGGCCAGTATATTTCTTGGTTCCCCTGGTGACCTGTACATGATCTGCAAAAGACTCTGAATGCACGATGGTAATCCCGGGGGTCACAACTTCTCCATCAGTGACCTGAAGTGTCCCGGTAAAATATGCAAGGGTGGTATCGTTGCTGAATGCGCGGCTGAGCAAAATCTGGTGTGCTTTTTGCGATTCGGAATAGGAACCGTCAAGGATCACAAGATCGGCCTGCTGAAACCTGTTCTCTATTTTCTCGTTCCAGACACCGGAAGTGAGCAGAACCAAACCGGTCAGGGAACAGATGATGATGGTATCGATAAAAGGCTCTAAAATGGCTACCATTCCCTCCGATACGGGTTCATGTGCCTTGGCTGCACTATGGGCAATAGGGGCAGACCCCTGACCAGCCTCATTGGAAAATAACCCCCGGTTTACTCCTTTGTTAAAAGTGAATGCGAACCCTGCACCCAGAAAACCGCCTACTGCAGCGCTCCCGGAAAAGGCATTGGTAAAGATGGAGGCAATGGCAGGCAGAATATTGTGGTAATTGGTGGAGATCACCAGGATAGCGCCCACCAGGTAGATCAGTGCCATCAGGGGTACCAGGGTGGCTGTCACTTTTGCAATTCGCTTGATTCCACCAATGATCACCAGTCCAAGCACCACGGCAAGGATCGCACCTGTCAGCGCATGATTGATCCCGAAAGAGGTGAACATCGATTCAGAGATGCTGTTAATCTGAGGAAGACTGCCGGTACCGAAAGATGAAAGAATGGTGGCAAATGCAAAAAAACCGCCAAGAACGGCCCCGGTCCTGATGATCTTCCCGGATCGGGTGGTGATGTTCAGCCTTTTTTTCATATAGTACATAGGG
This sequence comes from Bacteroidales bacterium, assembly GCA_046485075.1. GTDB lineage: Bacteria > Bacteroidota > Bacteroidia > Bacteroidales. The sequence goes on along the minus strand of JAWOHR010000031.1, from coordinate 32,817 downwards.
CCCCCGGAGATCGATCCGTCGGGAAGAATGTCCCTGTATTTATGCGATATGGTAACCTCTACAAACTTGGTGCACATGCCCAGTAACGCCGTAACCAGCATCCAGAAAAGGGCAGCGGGCCCTCCAAGATGGATGGCAAGGGCAACCCCAGCAATATTTCCGGTACCCACAGTTCCGCTTAAGGCAGTGGTGAGTGCCTGGAAATGGGAAGTATCACCCACATCACCTTTCTTATCATACCGGCCTTTTACAATCCGGAGTGCATGGCCGAAATACCTGAACTGGGGTAATCCCAGGTAGAGTGTAAAAAATACGCCGGTACCCAGGAGGAAATAGACAAACCACTGGTGGCCACCAAGGTAACCATTCAGAAACAGGAGGAATTCATTGATCTTTTGCATGCCTCCAAAAATAGCATTTATTTAAATAGACGGAAATATTTATTAACCCGCCGGGAAAAGGGAAAGAATATCGTTAAGCTGCTCAAAAGAGAATGGTTTGGGCAGGTAGGCATCAAATCCCTGTTTCAAGAACCTGGCGCGATCCCCCACCAGTGCATGGGCCGACTGGACCACCACTTTCACCGTACCATACCGCTCCCTGATGATTTTCATGGTTTCTGTGCCACTCAGTACAGGCATCTGGTCATCCATAAACACCACATCAGGCGGAGGGTTCTGCTCCAATAACTGCAAGGCCTCAAAACCCGAACTTGCTTTGACCACCTCATGTCCCATTCCCGAAAGGATTTCATGAAACAGCTCCAGCGAATCCTGTTCATCATCCACTACCATTACTTTCATACCTCTTCCCGGATCTGAAACCATACTTTTTTCAGGTTTTCTCCTGATGGCCGTATCCTCAACAAGGATTGCTTTTCGGGGCAGTTCGACCTGGAACAGGGCACCCATTCCCTCGGTCGATTCTACCCAAATCCTTCCCCCCATCATCTCCACCAATTTCTTACATATGGCCAAACCCAGTCCGGTCCCCCCAAACTTCCTTGTATTGGAACCATCAATCTGCCTGAACTGGTCAAAAATCAGGTTGAAATTCTGGGCGGAGATTCCCACCCCTGTATCCTCCACAAAAAGAATGATATTTTGCTCTGAATCGGCTGTCCGGCAACCGATCCGCAGCATTCCCGACTCGGTAAACTTGATGGCGTTGTTCACCAGGTTTTTCATTACCTGGGAGATCCGTATCACATCTGTTTCAATTTCGCAATCATTCTCCGGTTCCCCGGTTACAATATCTATACCTGTTTTTTTCATTCGGGTGATTTCATCCAGAGCATACTGTTTCATCTCTGCGACCAATACCGAGAGCTTCTGTCTTCCATAGATCAGGGGAAGCTGGTTACTTTCGATCTTGGCCAGATCAATGATGTCGGATATCAGGGCAAGCAGCAACTCGGAGTTACGCACAATCCGCTGTACATACATATTTCGGACAGCTTCGTCCAGACCTGGATTCACCAGCAGGTTGGAGAACCCTACGATGGAGTTCATGGGAGTGCGGATCTCATGGGACATGTTGGCCAGAAAAGCTGATTTAAGCTTGTCGCTCTCCTCTGCCCGACTTTTTGCCATCTCCAGCTCTGCCAAAGCCTTTTTCCGTTCAGACACATCCCTGATGATGGTCATAATCATGCCGGGCTCGTCCCCCTCGGTTGGAATGAGTACATATTTTGAAGAGACGAAGAGATACTCCCCGGATTTATGCCTCACCCTGTAGTCTAAAGAGAGACTGCCACTTTTCATAAACTTTAATTCCAAGGCCTCCATCGCGGTCCTGTCTTCGGGATGTATAAGATCCATCCATTCCTGCTCCATGAACTCCTCAAGTGAATAACCAAATATTTCAGAGAATGCCGGGTTCATCAGGATGACCTTCCTGTCCAGGGTAAAAAGACCGATGGCATCATCGGCCGCATCAAACAGGGTCCGGTATAACCGTTCATTTTCTTCAGCCCTGGAAACCAATGTCTTGTATTTACCCGACATATCCATGGTTATTCCACCTATCATGGTGGCCTTTCCTGACTTATCTCGGTCCAGCACCGTACCCCGGTTGTAAAACCATTTCCACTCCCCGTTTTTGTCCCGGACCCTGAATTCAATCTCATAGAGATGCTCCTCTCCATAGATCATTCGCCGGATACGGTCCAGATTATCAAAGCTGTCGTCGGGATGAATATTCTTATAGATGGAAGGATCCGAAGGATCAAACTCCTCCTTGGTATAACCCAGAATGGAGAGCAAATTGGGACTCATGACCAGCTTTCTCTCCAGGATATTCCAGTACCACCAGTGCAGGCCGATATTGTTGGATGCTTCCAAAAACTCCCTGGAAGGGGAGATCAGTTCATTGGGTACATTCGATTTTTTATTCTCCATTCTATCTGCAAAAGGGCGACTGTTTTTTAAAAATAGCAATATCCATTGAACTTTATAACTTGTGGCCATGTTTTAAAGTAAAAAGATGAAGCAGATATTTGCATTTCTGAACGATCTGAACCAGAACAATACACGTGAATGGTTCGCCCAAAACAAGGGAAGATACCAGGAATCCCTGGACCGGTTCAGAGAGCTTGCCACTTCACTGATCGCCGGAATCAGCAGTTTTGACCCCACACTGCAGGAAATTGATGCAAATCAGAGTATTTTTCGCATCTATAAAGATGTCCGTTTCTCAAAAGACAAATCGCCTTACAAGACTCATTTTGGATGCTGGATGACCAAAGGGGGCAGGAAATCGACCGATGCCGGTTACTATTTTCACCTGGAACCGGGAAAATCATTTATAGCCGCAGGGGTTTGGATGCCCCCTGCAGAGCAATTGAAACTGATCCGGGAGGAGATTCTTTACCATCCGGAAGCCTACCTGGAGGTCATCCGTGATCTGCTTTTACAGAAGAAATATGAACGAGGCGGAAAGGAAGATATGCTAAAAAAAGGACCAGCCGGATTCCCCCCGGACTTTAAATACATGGAAGAGGTCAAATACAAACACTATATTTTTTCCCGCAATTATACTGATCCCCAACTATCTGGCAATCAAATCGCTTCCCGGCTTACTGATGATTTCAGGGGACTCTACCCGCTGGTGAATTACCTCAACCACGCCATGTCCTATACGGGGAATCATTAAGGTATATTCCATGTATGTGACTAAAGTTACAGTGCGGGTGTAAGGCTTGTCCTACTTTTACGTCAGAATATAAACCAAATAAGATACGAATCATGAAACTTGAGCATTTGACAACCGAGACATTTAAAGAAAAGGTATTCAACTACGAAGCCAACAAAGAGTGGAAATTTGAAGGGAAGACCCCGGCCATCATCGATTTCTATGCCGACTGGTGCGGACCATGCAAGATGATCGCCCCGCTTCTGGAAGAGCTGAAGGATGAGTATGGCGACAAACTGGATATCTATAAGGTAAATACCGAAGAGCAACGTGAACTCTCATCTGTATTCGGCATACAGAGTATCCCCTCCCTGCTTTTCATCCCCAAAGAGGGACAGCCACAAATGGCCATGGGTGCTCTTCCCAAAGAGACTTTCAGGCAGGCAATTTCCGAAGTACTTAGCGTAACCATTTAATTGAAAGATATGAAAAAAATAATATTGAGTTTAGCAGCCGTTTCTTTCCTCCTCTTTTCATGCAGCAGCGGATCGGCCTCTTCATTGAAAGAATCCGGCGAAGGTATTGAAAAGAACAAACTTGTCAGTGAGACCCCGGCTCCTGCTAATGGTTCGGTCGAGTCCGGGAAGCCGGTAAAACTGACCAAGCAGGATTTCCTGGAAAAGGTCATGAATTATGAGAAGAACCAGACCGAATGGGTTTATGAAGGTGACAAGCCTGCCCTGATCGATTTCTATGCTGACTGGTGCGGACCCTGCCGTATTGCAGCCCCTATCCTTGAAGAGTTGGCCAAAGAGTATGAAGGTAAAATTCACATTTATAAAGTGGACACCCAGAAAGAGGGTGAACTTGCCTCGGTGTTCGGCATACAGAGTATTCCGGCATTCCTTTTTGTTCCCCAGGATGGCAGACCTACCATGAGCAATGGAATTGCTCAGACTCCGGAGGAGACCAAAGAGATGTTCCGCAGGATGATCGACGAAATTCTCCTGGGTCAGAAACCCCAGGGGATATAGTGCTCAGGGGACAGGGGACAGTGCTCAGGGGACAGTGCTCAGGGCTCAGAAAATAGTGCTCAGAAAATAGTGCACAGTGCTCAGGGGACAGTGCTCAGTGCTCAGTGCTTGACTGAATTTCAGCATTTCATGATGGGCACCGGCTGATGTAAATTAAATTTCCGGCAATGAATAAATACATAGGTGCCCATGTGAGCGCTTCCGGAGGGGTGGAAAACGCGCCGCTTCATGCAAGGGAGATCGGGGCTACGGCATTTGCCTTGTTCACCAAAAATCAGCGACAGTGGGCTGCCCCCCCACTTACCAGGGAGAGCATTGAAACTTTTAAACAGAATTGCCGGGAGTCGGGGTACGCCCCTCACCAGATTCTGCCCCACGACAGCTACCTGATCAACCTGGGAAACCCTGATCAGGAACCCCTTGAAAAATCGAGGGCAGCCTTCCTGGACGAGATGCAGCGGTGTGAACAACTGGGGCTCGACCGCCTTAATTTCCATCCGGGGGCCAGCCTGAAAAAAACAGGTGACAAGGAGTGTATCGGCCTCATTGCACAATCCATCAACCAGGCACTGGACCAGACCAGCGGGGTTACTGCGGTGATTGAAAACACATCAGGACAGGGTTCCCATCTGGGTTACACTTTCGAACAGATTGCAGCAATCATTGACCTGGTGGCAGATCGGGATCGTGTGGGTGTCTGCATCGATACGTGTCACGCTTTTACTGCAGGTTACGACCTGAGAACCCATGAAGCCTTTGAGGAGAGTTTTGAAAAATTCGCCAGTATGATCGGCTTTGAATTCCTGAAAGGAATGCATCTGAACGATTCGAAAAAAGAGCTGGGGACGAGGGTCGACCGGCACGAGAGTCTGGGCGAGGGCTTCATTGGAATCGATCCCTTCAGGTGGATCATGAAAGATCCGCGTTTTGACGGGATTCCGCTGATCCTCGAAACTCCCGATGACACCCGGTGGGCTGAGGAGATCAGGCTCCTGAAGAGCTTCATGTAACGATCTTTTAAAACCCTGTTCTTTCAGAATCCCGCGAATAGCCATACCTTTGAGACGCTGATTAAGCATTAAACCGTTTTCATCATGCGTCACGAACGATCACATACCAAGTTAATTGCAACCATGGGACCGGCCACACGAAACAAGGAGATCCTTGAAAAAATGTTTCACGAAGGGGTGGATGTTTGCCGGATCAACTGCTCCCATGGCACCCGCGAGGAGCACTTGGAAACCATCAAATGTATTAACGAACTCAACAAGGAGCTTGGCACCAATGTGGCCATCCTGGCCGACTTGCAGGGTCCCAAACTCCGTGTGGGGATCATGGAAAACGATCGTGTTATGCTCGAGGAGGGGCAGCAATTTACCTTTGTGAACACCCCCTGCACCGGAACAAAGGATCTGGCTTACCTGAGCTATGAAAAGCTGCCTGCAGATGTTACCCCCGGTGAAATGATCCTTGTGGATGACGGAAAGCTTATCTTTGAGGTAATCGAATCCAATGGGAAGGACCGCGTAATCACAAAGGTGATAGCAGGAGGACCGCTCTCCACCAAAAAAGGTGTAAACCTCCCCCACACCCGGGTATCTATGCCCAGTCTTACCGAAAAGGATATCGAGGATGCACAATTTGTGCTGGATCAGAAGGTGGACTGGATCGCGCTCTCCTTTGTCAGAAAGGAGAAAGATATAAACGATCTGAGAAAAATAGTGAAAGCTCACCCCAACAACGCCGGTATCATTGCAAAGATCGAGAAACCCGAGGCGCTGAGAGAGATCAGCGAGATCATCGAAGCGGCCGATGCAATTATGGTCGCCAGGGGTGACCTGGGTGTAGAGGTGGAGTTTAACAGGGTTCCGGTGATTCAGAAAAGCATTATTAAAAAGTGCCATGAATTGTCAAAACCGGTCATAGTGGCCACCCAGATGATGGAGAGCATGATCAGTAACCCCACTCCCACCCGCGCAGAAGCCAATGATGTTGCCAACGCGGTACTTGACGGGGCCGATGCAGTGATGCTGAGCGGTGAAACAGCGGTAGGGAAGTACCCGGTCCAGACGATCATCAACATGCAGAAGATTATCGATTCCACGGAGACCGAAGAGTATATCTACTACCGAAAGCACAAGCCCCGGATGAAGGAGGAGTCTTTCCTTGCAGAATCGATCTGCTACAATGCCACCCGGCTGGCGGAACATGTGGATGCGGCAGCCATCGTCACCCTCACCCATTCAGGCTTCACGGCTATAAAGATCAGCTCCCATCGCCCCAAAGCACCAATCTTCGCCTTCACCAGGAATGAGGACCTTCTCCGTGACCTCTCCCTGGTATGGGGGGTCCGCTCCTTCTATTTTGGGGAATGTCAAAACATCAATGAATATATCGAATATACCGAGGAGTTCCTGGTATCCCAGAACCACCTGAAGAAGGGTGACCTGGTTGTGCATGTGGGCAGCATCCCAATCCTTCAGAAGGGGAAAACCAACATGCTGAAAATAACCAGGGTAAGTTGATTGGCATTGAAAAGTTCGATCACCGAACGAATTGAATGGGCCGAGGAAAGGTGGCTGGAACAGGTACGACCCTATACTGCCAAACTATTCAGGAAGACATTCATTCCCTCCCACGACCAGGGCCACCACTCGCGGGTCTGGAACTTCTGCAAAACCCTGCTCCTGGAACTTGAGAGGTTCAATACCGTGGCTGATCGGGGCCTTGTGGAGGGTTTACTTCTTGCATCCTGGTTCCATGATACGGGGATGGTCCGCGACCCCGGCGAAAATCATGGAAGATTCAGCAGGGAAATCCTGCGGAATTTTATAAAAGAGGCCCCTGTGAGCAAACCGGTCCGCTTCAGAGAGGTGCTCAGCGTTATCGGGCACCACGATTCCAAGGCGAGATGTGTTTACCCGGTTTTGAAGCCAGGCGTACCACCTGGTATGATGGGAGTCCTCTCCATTGCCGATGATCTTGATGCCCTGGGCATTATCGGAATCTACAGGTACAGCGAGATCTACCTTAAAAGAGGGATTCCTGCCAGGTTGCTGGGGATGAAAGTCTTATCCAATGTAAAGAGGCGTTTTAAAAATATCGGGCAGAGTTGCGCAGCATACCCTGCCTTAACTGATTCCTGTTTGAGCGACTACCATCTGATCGAGCAGTTTTTCAATCACTATAACCAGCAACTGCTGCTGATGGCGGACCCCGGGAAGATTCAATGGGGAGAGCTGGGTGTTGTCAATCATATCCGGGCATTTTCGGTTGAAGCTGAAGTAAGGCCGGAGGAGTTCACCAATCGGCCGGAGATCGCCTTTTCAGGAGGAATTGTAGAAACCTATTTTAAAAAACTGCACCATGAACTGGAAAAAACCGGCAGTTAACTGCTCTTTTGCCCTGCAAATCTTATTTCTTACCATCCAAATGCAGGGATATGGACAGGTGAATCTTCGTTATGAACAAAATGAGACCCTGACCTGGGAGGAGGCGATCCAAATGTATGAGTGGATGGATGGACAATACGAAGAGGCTATCCTGATGGAAGCAGGTATGACCGATGCAGGCAAGCCCCTGCACCTGTTTATCATTTCAAAGGATCGGCTGTTTACCCCGGCAGAAGCGAGGCAGACCGGTAAAACCATTCTGTTTATAAATAACGGAATCCATCCTGGTGAACCCTGTGGTATTGATGCAAGTCTTAAACTGGCCTCCGGATTGCTGTCCGGGTCAGACCCATACGCTGAATTCCTTGAAAATACGGTGGTGATTATCGTCCCGGTTTTCAATGTTGGAGGTGCCCTGAACCGTGGGAAATACAACAGGGCCAATCAGAACGGACCGGTGGAGCAAGGTTTCAGAGGTAATGCCCGAAACCTGGACCTCAACAGGGATTTCATCAAACTGGACTCGCGAAACACCCAATCCCTGACCCGTGTACTGAGAGAGTGGGAGCCCGACCTTTTTGTGGACACCCATACCTCCGACGGAGCCGACTACCCGTATGTCATCACGCTCATCAACTGCCATGAACAGAGACTCCAGCCATCCCAGGCCGATTACCTTGAAAAGCATGTAAAACCCTTTCTCTTTAAATCCATGAAGGCCACTCCCTATGAGATGAGCCCGTATGTCTGGAGCTACCACCAGACGCCGGATCACGGTATTATTGGCTTCCTCGACTACCCCAGGTACACTTCGGGCTATTGCAGCCTTTACAACACCCTCTCCTTTACCGTGGAGACCCACATGTTCAAACCCTACAGCGACCGGGTGCTCTCCACCTGGTACCTGCTCAGGGAGGCGCTTCGTTTTTCGGATACACATCGTGATGAGATCCTTTCAGTAAAAGAGCGTGCATGGAAAGAAAAATTGGACTGCAGGGAATTTGTGCTTCAATGGGATCTGGATACCAGTCGTTATGACAGGATCGGTTTCAAAGGGTATGTGGCCAAAACCAAACCCAGCCTGGTAACCGGTCATGCACGGCTATGGTATGACCGCAGCGAATCGTGGGAGAGGGAGATTCCCTATTACCGCTTCTTTAAATCCCGGATCACTGCAATAGTACCTGATCAATACATCATTCCCTCGGCATGGTCCGAAGTGACCGACCGCCTTCTGCTGAACCAGGTTGAGATGACCAGGCTTGACCGCGATACAGTGATGGAGGTAGAGGTCAGTTATATTGATGACTATGAGACTTCGGAGCGGCCATACAACGGCCATTACTGGCACCATGATGTGACCCTGCGCAAAAAAAGGGAACCGATCCGGTTTATGGCAGGGGACTGGATGATTCCCACCCGGCAGAAGGCCGTTGAATACCTGGTGCAAACCCTCGAGCCCCAGGGGTACGATTCATTTTTCAGCTGGAATTTTTTTGATGAGATTCTCTTCAGAAATGAATACTTCTCGCCCTATATCTTCGAGGAGACCGCCTTTCAATTGCTTCAAACGGATGATTCACTGGCGCTGGATTTTAGATTAAAACAGCAGACCGATTCGGATTTTGCCGCAAATCCATACCTGCAACTCAGATACATCTATGAACGATCTCAATGGTCGGAACCCACCTATATGCGATACCCCGTTTACAGGTTGGTCCGGTAAGTGTCACGGTTGCACGATGCCTTAAATATTGCTATTTTTAGCTGCCTATGAAAAAGATCCTTGTTACAGGGTATGTGCTCATATTTCTTTTGCTTCCTGCAGTTGCCGTCACCCATCTGAATGAGTTCCTGGAGCAAATTGAAGCTAAGGAGATACGCCTGCTGGAGAGCGAATCAAACTATGACTCTATTGTGGAATTTCTTTTCGAACAACCCCTTGACCACCGCAATCCTGAAGGACCGGTTTTCAAGCAGCGAATCTACATTTCTCATTTCGATCCGGGCCGTCCGGTTGTCCTTGTAACCGAAGGGTATGATGCAAATTACTACTACACATCGGAGCTGGCAGCAGCGCTCCGGTGCAACCAGGTGATGGTCGAGCACCGCTATTTCGGCAGGAGCCGGCCCGACAGCATACAATGGGAGTACCTGGATACCTGGCAGGCAGCCTCGGATTACCACCGCATCATCGAAGCATTTAAAACACTATACCCGGGCCAGTGGATTGCAACAGGGATCAGTAAAGGCGGACAAACCGTGATGTACCACAGCTACTATTATCCTGATGATGTGGATGTAAGGGTCCCCTATGTGGCGCCACTTAACTTCGGGGTGGAGGACAAAAGAATATACGCTTTCCTGGACCAGGTGGGAAGCACCCGCGATAGAAGAAAGGTGAAACAATTTCAGAAAACAGCCCTCAAATACCAGGAACGGTATCTTCCCGCTTTCAGGGAGTTTTCAGAGAAGAAGGGATATACCTACGAAATCGCCGGCGGATCAGAGAAGGCATTTGAGTATTGTGTACTGGAGTACTCTTTTGCATTCTGGCAGTGGGGATATGTTCCGGCGGGCAAGATCCCCGGCCGGAGTGCCCGTCCGATGGAATTTGTGGAACATATGAACCGGGTAGCCGGGTTTGACTACTTTTCCGATGAGGCAATCCTGGAACAGAGGCCCTTTTTTTACCAGGCACTGACCGAAATGGGTTACTACGGATACGACCTGAAGGAGTTTGAAAAATACATCAGGCACGTAACCAACCCGGTATTCACCTTCACCCTTCCTGCAGAGATTGAGGTTACCTTCGATTCTACGCTCTCGGCCGATGTGGAAAGATATCTTAGCCGGGAGGCAGAACGCTTTATCTATATTTACGGTGAAAATGACACATGGTCTGCCACAGCCGTAGCCGGTACAGGAGATACCGAATCAAAAATATTCTATAAAGAAGGCGGTTCTCACAGGACCCGTATCAATAACATGCCTGCCGAACAGAAAAAGGAGGTATACGATACCCTGAACCAATACCTCCGGAGCAGTGCCCGTTAGCGGGTGCTTAGCCGCTTTTGATTAGTTCTTCAAATTCATTCATGAATACGGCATGGCTAAAGCTTCGGCCATGAGCAGGGTAGAAGAGTTTCACATCCAATCCGCTGATCATCTTCCAGCTCTTCAGCAGCCCGGCCCGGTCCTCTGCAAAGGGGGGGAATATTCGCTTTCCCGGCACCCCGAAAAGGGTATCTCCTGCCATCATTACACCACCCTCCATAAACACCACCATCGAACCCGGGGTGTGCCCGGGGGTGTGAATGACCCGGCCGGGAAAGCCAAATTCGACCAGGCTGGCCGATTCCTCCACCAGGAGATCGGGAATGGCTGGCGGGTATTTCATCAATCCTTTTGCAAAGGTTCTGCCCAGGGCCACCAATACCCTGGCTTTCCAGCGGGTCCCCGGGGGGATTGGCGTGAATCCTGCTTCCAGCCTGGATGCTTCTTTGCGGTGAACCATGATCCGGCATCCGGTAAGTTCCTTCAATCGTTTGGCCGATCCGGCATGGTCGAAGTGTGCATGTGTCAGAATGAGGAGCCTGAGTTCTGCAGGTCGAAGTCCCAACCTGTTCATCACTTCGATGATCTTTACCTCAGAACCTTTGTTGCCGCAATCCACCAAGATTGCCTCACCCGGCCTGAATATCAAATAAGCTGATACATTGACCATGGAGATCCGGTGAAGGGTGTACTCCACCTTGTCCATTATTTGACGGGAAAGTCCATCAGCTTCTCACCTTCCAGGTAAGCCTCAAGCCTGTCGTTCACCGATACTGGTCCAACACCGGCAGGAGTGCCGGTAAAAATCAGATCGCCGGTTTTTAGAGTCATGAAACGGGAAACATAGGCAATGATCTTCTCAAAGGAAAAGATCATCAGGGAGGTTTTCCCATCCTGAACTGTGGTGCCGTTCAGATCCAGGCGGAAGGAGAGGTCGTGAATATCCCTGAATTTCGCTGCCGGGAAGAACTGACTTACCGGAGCCGAGTAGTCGAACCCCTTGGCTATCTCCCAGGGAAGCCCTTTCTTCTTCATCTCGTCCTGCAGATCACGGGCTGTAAAATCAACACCCAGGCCAATTTCACTGAAATACCGGCTGGCATACTTCTCCTCAATGCTCCGTCCAAGCCGGTCGATACGTATAACCACCTCCAGTTCATGGTGCACATTAGTAGAAAAATCGGGGTAGAAAAAAGGTCGGTTGTCAATCACCAGCGCTGAATCGGGTTTCATAAAGAATACAGGCTGAGTGGGAACATCATGGTTCAGCTCCTTTGCATGTGCCACATAATTCCTTCCAATGCAGATGATCTTCATGGCTATTTCTTATTGGAGTTGAGCTTTAGGTTCGTGAGGACCTTTTTGGTATAGAGGGGGAAATCCCCGTTCATCATCCACCCATAATAGCCGGGATCCTGAGCAAAAACATCTGTGACAGCTTTCCCCTTGTGCTTTCCAAAATTGAATACCTCCACATCCTCATCGTTTAAAACAATCCGGCCCGCAAAATCCACATTTCGGTTATGTGCAGAAAAATCGGCCAGTTTTCCAATGTCGTTCTCCAGGCTGGAGTAGCGGTCGAGCTGAGCCTGAAGAATTTCATAGGTAGCCCTGGTATCGGCCTCTGCCGAATGGGCATCGGCAAACTCTCTCCCCAGGAAGAATTTGTATGCCGCCGCGAGGGTTCTCTGCTCCATCTTCATGAAGATCACCTGCACATCCACAAACTTTCTTCTTTTCAGGTCAATTTCAATGCCTGCCCTCAGAAATTCCTCCGCCAACAGGGGGATGTCAAATTTTACCGAGTTATATCCGGCCAGGTCACAACCCTCAAATTCCCGGGCAATGGTTTTTCCAACTTCGTTAAAACCGGGTGAATGCTTCACATCATCGTCAGTAATGCCATGGATCTGGGTGGCCTCAGCAGGGATGGGAATCCCCGGATTAACCCTCAGGGTCCTGGAGGTTTCATGACCCTGAAGGTCAACCTTCAGGTATGAGATCTCCACGATTCTGTCAGAGGCAACGTTAATTCCGGTGGTCTCCAGATCGAAAAAAATAATGGGATTCTTCAGATTAAGCCTCATCCCTTAATAATTGATCATCATGGGCATCAGCAACATGAGTGTGTCTTCGTTCTCATTCCCGGTTTCGCTGGGAAGAATTATGCCGGCCCTTGTGGGATCACTCATCTCGAGGATCACATCCGGCGATGCAAGGTTAGCAAGGATCTCAATGAGAAAGGTAGATTTGAACCCGATCTCCATATCCTCTCCTTCATATTGACAACTGAGCCTTTCGTTGGCCGAGATTGAAAAATCGATATCCTGTGCTGAAATATTCAGCAAATTTCCTTTAAACGAAAGTTTAACCAGATTGCTGGCCTGGTTTGAAAAGACCGATACCCTTTTAAGTGCGTTGTAAAGAGCAAGCCGGTCGATGGTCATCTTAAAGGGATTGTTTGTGGGAATCACTGAATTGTAGCTTGGGTAGTTCCCCTCCACCAGGCGGCATACCAGTTTGTAGCTGGTCAGTGTAAAGGATGCATTCCGGTCATCAAACTCAAGTACAATTTTATTCTCCTCCCGGGGCAGGATATTCTTCAATAAGGCAGCGGGCTTCTTGGGCAGTATAAAACTTGATACACCCGAGGCAGAAGCATCAGTTCTTTTGTAGCGTACCAGCTTGTGGGCATCAGAAGCTACGAAGGTTATGTCATCCGGAGTGAGTTCCAGAAAAATTCCGTTCATTACCGGTCTCAGCTCATCATCTGCAGTAGCAAACAGTGTCCTGATGATCCCTGATTGAAGAACATCCCGTTCAAGCTCTAAATATTGTTTCTGGTCGGTTTTGATAACCGGCATCTGGGGAAACTCAGTCCCGTTCTGACCCATGATGGAAAATTTACCATTCTCACTCTGAATGACAATGGTAAGCATCTCCGTGTTAATCTCGAAGGTCAGCGGGATGTCGGGAAACTCCTTCAGGGTATCGGTTAAAATACGTGCCGGCACTGCAATAACCCCTGTTCCATCTGTATTCTCCAGGTGGATCTGGGTAATCAGGGTTGATTCCAGGTCCGAAGCTGTGATCTCCAATTTCCCTTCCTCCAGGGAAAACAGGAAATTGTCCAGAATTGGGAGTGTATTTTTTGAACTGATCACACGACTGATGGCCTGAAGATGACCCAACAGTTCCATGCTGGAGACAACAAATTTCATGAGTGTTTGCTTTTTTAGAAATGTATATCAATAATCCATCAATTATACAAAAAAAAAACGTCAATGCCGCAACGGGTTATCCCCAAAATAAGCCGGCAAACCCCGCATCAGAACATCCAGGTATATGTATTTTATTACAAGTGGTTCCGCACTGTTATTGTGGATTACCATCGCCCTGAACATATGATCTTTCTCCCCTGCATCTCCGGGAAGAGAATAGACCTGAAGGGTATGCCTTTCACCCTGTTCGGACTCCACATAGATCCTGGCCAGCCACCGTTCCTTCATCTCCTCTTCGGAAGGCACAAGTTGCAGATCTGCCTTCTCTTCATACCTGATGGAGGTAAAATAGGTAAATAGCATTCGGACAGACTCTTTGTCAATGAGTTCCATGGGCAGCAGGCTATCGCTTCCGGGCAATTCACAAATCATCTCATTATACTCGTCCCTTGTAAATCTGAATGTGGGATATCCTCTTCTCTCAACCTCAATCTGCCTGATCTCCACCGGAAGCAGCTCAATGAGCATATGTTCCCTGAAGTGATTCTGTGAATCGGAAAAAACCCGGATCAGTTCAAGCTCCGGGAAGCCTGGCAGCGATACCGTGAATGCCTTTTCAGAACCTGGAAGCAGAAGCAGTAAACGACCATCCCTCTCCATCAATGTATATTGCAAAACCAGCTTTTCATGGTTTAAGAACGAGACCTCTTTTGCAACTACGTTGTCCCGCTCCGGAGGGTCGGTTTGGATCGCGTCCACCTGCAGCCTTTGAGCAGCAAAAAGGAGATTCTCCACCGCAACCTGGTTTGCTCTCTCTGCCCCGGGGAGCATCCAGGTTTCCCCTGATCTGGAAAGGATGACTGTATCGATCGCACCGGCAATGCGGACCCGGTCGATTTTCAAAGGGTCGGAAAGAAGCATCTGACTGCTTTTCATTCGCATGGAGCCCCGCGGATTCACAAAAAGGAATAGCAGGATTGCAATCACAAGGAGGAATACGACGACTCCTGTATATCTCCTGAATCTCATATTAATGGCTGTATCTTCTTCTTCTTGCAAACTGCAGGATGATACCCGGGATCATTACCAGGAGCATCGGTAAAATTGAATTGATCAGCTTCCAGAATACCAGGCTCTCCCTCTGTGAAGTGATCTCCCTGTTCAACAACCGAAGTTTGAACTCCCTCGATCTGAGCTTCATGATCCCAGCCTCATCGGTCATCTGGTTGATCGCATTCATCACGAACTCAAGATTTCCGAAAGTCTGCCTGGTATATTTGTCATAACCCAGTTTTTCGGGCCGGAGGTACCCCTGGTCCAGGCTCACTGCATTGGCAGGAATGTCCCCATCGGTCACCACCAGGATTGAAGTGGGCAGGCTTTGAGGCAATACCTCTGAACCAGTGGGATATACCCCTGATGGAACCGGGTAATTTTTATAGAGCGATGTAAAAATTCCCTCAAGCAGCACAGCAACCGGGAGTCCGGAATCCTTATAAAGTGCAGGGTCGGGCTGAACCATTATCTCCTCCATGCTGAGGTAGAGCGGAACATCCCTGCTCCTGCTGCTGGCTGAGGTGGATAGCAGGACAGTCGCAGAAACCTCACGGTTTCCTGTTGCCACCGTATCCATTGATGAAGCGAATTCAGCCTTGACATCATTGAGACCCCTGGAAACCGGATGCCGGGTATTGCCAGTCAGAAGGGGATGATAGACCCATGGCATCAGGCTGAACCGGGGTTGTTCACCGGTTGAGGCAGTATTCACCGGAACCGCGCTGCACTGCAAATCAGCAACGATGTTGTAGTTAATCCTGACTCCATATTTGAACAGGAGATCCTCCAATCCCACCTGGTTGGCCAGGGCCACCGTTGTTCCCCCGGTGAGGCTGTCGGCAAACGGGTTTACCGGATCCAGGAAGAAAAGGACCTTCCCTCCGCCCATGATGTACTGATCAAGTGCAAATTTATCTGCCTCACTGAACATCCGGGTGGGACGTGCCACAATCAAAGCCTTGTAATTTTTTAGCACTTCCATATTCCCGTTGATATAACCCCTGTCCACCTGGAAAAAATTCTTGAGCTCGTCCATCAGGCTATAGGTCTGCAGCGAATCCAGTTCACCGTGCCCTTCGATAAAGGCAATTCGGGGAACCTCATCCATTGTGAGACTGTGAATGGCCTTCATAAACTCGTATTCCAGGGTCTGAATGGAATGATTCAGGTTCATTTCGTGGGTGAGGGATGGATTATTCTTTAACAGGTTAACCGGCATGGTGTATTTTCCGTAGGAAACCATCGCACCAGGAAAAAGGATCCTGGCCGTTTTACCTCCCTCCCTGTCACTTACCTGGATGGATGTCACGTTCAAACCCTGGTCATAAAGCTGCCCGATCATCCGGCTACGGATCTCCTCATCGGGTTCATCATAGAGGTTAACAAACTCATATTGCAGCTTCTCCCCTGCCCAGGCCCTGAAATCATCCATCAGGTCCTGGATATGGTTTCGGAAATTGACAAATTCAGATGGCATCTCACCTTCGAGGTATATTCTTATAAACACAACTCCATCCAGGTTCTCCATGACCTTCCTGGTATTGTGAGAGAGGGTATATTTCTTTTCAGAGGTAAGATCGATCCTGAAAAATTTCATTCCCGATCCCAGCGAAACCAGCACCACCACCATCAGGATGGAGGCAAGTTCAAGCAGGTTGCGACGCTGCCAGGTGTGGCTCTGCAGAACCATCCTGGAACCCTGCACGAAAATGGCGATCACCACTGCGAAATAGAGCATGTCCCTTGAATCGAGAACTCCGCGGCTCATGGAGCTGTAATGGAAAGCGATACCGGCGCGGGAAACCAGCAGGGCCATTTTCCCGGACCCTACACTGTCACCCAGGAATCCAAAACCCTGAAACATAATAAACGAAAGCAAAACCGCGGTAATAAATGCCACGATCTGGTTCCCTGTAATGGAGGAGGAGAAGATTCCAATGGATGCGTAGATTCCACCCAGGAAAAGCAGTCCCAGGTAAGAACCCCAGGTTCCGCCCATGTCCATATTTCCAACCGGGTTGCCCATATGCGAAACCGACCAGAACCAAACCAGGGTGGGAACAAGGGAGAGCAGCACAAGAACCCAGGAGG
This sequence comes from Bacteroidales bacterium, assembly GCA_046485075.1. Taxonomy (GTDB): domain Bacteria; phylum Bacteroidota; class Bacteroidia; order Bacteroidales. The sequence goes on along the minus strand of JAWOHR010000031.1, from coordinate 15,834 downwards.
CCAGAAATTTGGCAAAAATGATCTGGAATTCACTCACCGGCCTGGTCCGCAGCAGCTCCATCGTTCCCGAACGCCTCTCCTCGGATATCATTCTCATGGTAATGGCCGGAACAAGGAACAGAAAGATCCAGGGAGCAAGTACAAACAGAGAATCCAGTGTGGCGTATCCGCCGGAGATCAGGTTCAGAGGGTTCCGGAATAACCAGATAAAAGAGCTGTTAACCAGAAGAAATACCAGGATTACCACGTAACCTGTAAGGCTGCTGAAAAATCCCTGTATCTCTTTCCTGAAAAGGGTCCACATATTTTATGCTTATTCGAAAAGGGCTATGGGAAGGCTTGATGCCGGAAGATCCCTGTAGTCCATTAAACGGATCTCATTGAAATAAAATTGCAGAATATCCTGGTATGTAAAGCCATCTTCGGCCATCTTCATGGCACCCTCCTGGCTCATTCCTATCCCGTGTCCGTATCCCTTTCCCCATACCAGGACGGAGTCACCTTCGGGAAACATATCAAAAAAAGCTGAACGAAAGCCCCAATCCTCCCTGATCTTGGTCATCCTAATGGAATCCTTATCCAGGATAAAATATTTTTTTCTTCTCATTTGCTCCACGTAGATAATCTCCTTCGGAATCCGGTCGACCGATTGCATTCCATTGTTGCGCAGGTATTCTTTCCAATCTGCGAATGAGATGGTATCCTGCCACTTGGCGCTCGACTGGTGAAGTGAGTAGGGATCTACAACCGCCTGGAGGTAGTCGGCATCGGTGATCCACACGTCGGATGCGCGCTGGGTTTGCCCCCCGCTGTTGGCATGATAGGCAGCATCAATCAGTTTGAAATTGAAATCGGCGGCAACAACACCCGTTGTCGCAAGAACTGCCTCCAGGATTACCGGATTCATGTTACTTCTCCCCTTGTAAGCCTGGCAATGTGTCCCGTCACAGAGGCCGAAACCTTCGCTGGCGTGTCGCAGATTCTGCTTCAGGGCAAAGGTCCGGCACAGGATGGCCTGCGCCTTATAGAACTCTATGTGGGCATTGACACCGGCCTCTGTCTGGACAACCCCTGCAAGGTACTTGTCCAGATCGACCCGGTTTACCATCGTGAGAAAGCGATCCCCGGCAATCACCACCAGGTCATCGTCATATACCCTCGATTCGAGTTCCGGCGAAATGGGTCTTATCCTGAAAAATGCATCCAATGTAGTGGCCCTGATCTCCATCTGTTTCACATAACCGAAATCCCGCTCTGAATCTAGCACCCTCAGCCTGCCCTGCTCCAGGGTCAGGTACAGAATCTCATTGGGCTCCAGCATGCTCCTCTCAACCCCGTCGGTGACCAGTGAAAAGCTACCCGATGAACAATAAACCACAGCCTTGGTGACCAGTTGTTCCTGGTACAATCCAACCTGGACGGGTTGTGCAACCAGAACCATTTGGATCACAAAAAATAGTGCTGAAACCATCCTTCGCATCATCCCTTCTCCTCCTTTATCAATTCCACCATACGACCTGCAATTCTTTCTGAAACCCCCTCTTCACCTATGAGTGATCCCAACTCCTCATATCCCTTCATGATCCTCTCCCTGTGAACAGCATTGTTCAGTATACGGGAAAGTTCTGGTTCTGTTTGCCCGTAAAGATCTTTTTGAATCACCTCAAGCACCAAACTACGGTTAAGAATCAGGTTTACCAGGCTGATGAATTTTATTTTAACCAATCTTTTTGCGATAGAATAGGCAAAAGCCGACGTGCGATACATCACCACCTGGGGCACATTAAAAAGCGCTGCCTCAAGTGTGGCAGTCCCCGAGGTAACCAGTCCGGCATAAGCAGAAGCAAGCAAGGCATAGGTCTCGCCATATACAATATTCAGTCTACCTCCCTCCAGGTATGGAGTGTAGAACCCGGCATCGATGGAAGGAGCCCCTGCCACAACAAACTGGTAAGCCGGATGGGCAGATGCCACACGGGCCATTTCCGGCAGCATGTCCCTGATCTCACTTTTGCGGGAACCGGCCAATAATGCAACCACAGGTCGTTCATCCAGTCCGTGCGCCTTTTTCCACTCATCGCCGCCCCTAAAATCTCTTTGAAATTGCCTCACTCCATCCAACAAAGGGTTTCCAAAGTACTGTACTTCCATCTCAAACTGTTTGAAATAGGCTGCTTCAAAAGGAAGGATCACAAAGAGCTGCCTGGTATACTTTTTAAGGTCGTGAACACGCCTCTGTTTCCATGCCCAGACTTTGGGAGAGATGAAATAATAGACCCTCATCCCCTTTCGGGAGGCAAATTTTGCAATCCTCATGTTAAACCCCGGATAGTCTACGGGTATAACCAAATCGGGTTCCCACTGAACCAGTTCATCCTTAATCTTTCTAAGGTTCCGGAATATCTTTCCCAGGTTAAGAAACACATCTGCCATCATAAAGGCCGTCTCCTTGTAATGCATCACCATCCCTGGTGACACCTCCTGCATCAGGTCACCCCCCAAATAGCGGAACCGGGCATTCGAATCCAGTCGGATCAGCTCCTTCATCAGGTTCGAGGAATGCAGGTCACCGGATGCTTCTCCGGCTATCAGGAAATACTTCATGCTTATTTTGCAAATATATTTAACTCAGTGAGCAAAGATATATTACTCTGATTGGAATCAGTAATTTCACTTCACTGTTTTTTCGGAAGGAAGGGTTTCTGTTTTACTGGCAAACATTTGTTCAAGACGATTGTTATCATTCTAATACGGTCCTTCCTTACTTATATTTTAAATCCTAAGCCCAAAGCCTTATGCAAAAGTTTGTCCTGATTCTTATATTATTTTCAATCGGTTTAAATTCCTGGTCGCAAGATATAAATCCCAAATTGGATTCGTTTATTTCATATTCATTCTCTTCATTAACAGATTCAACATTAAGTTATAAAACAGCAAACTCATATGATGCTGATGGGAAGCTGACATTAAAGGAGAAATATAATTGGGACTCAAACCGGAACAATTGGGTTGGCAATGATAAAAGTGAATATTCTTATGATGCTGATGGGAAACGGACATTAGAAGTATTATATAACTGGGACTCAAACCGAAACGATTGGGTGTTTTCTAATAAGTCTGAATATTTTTATGATGCCGATGGAAATTCGACATTAGTTGAATCATATAATTGGGATTCAAAACTGAAGGATTGGGTAATTTCTTCTCAGAGTGAATCTTTTTTTGATGCTGATGAAAATCGGATATCATCGGTAAATTATATTTGGGACTCAAACCTAAACGATTGGGTGGTTTATGCTAAGTTTGAAAATTATTTTGATGCTGATGGGAATCGGACAATACTGGAAAGATATAATTGGGACTTGAACCTGAACGATTGGGTGATTTCCACTAAGTTGGAATATTCTTTTAATACTGATGGGAATCTGACATTACAAGTACAATATGATTGGGACTCAAACCTGAACGATTGGGTGATTTCTTCCAAGTCTGAATCTTCTTATAATGCTGATGGGAATCTGACATTTCAAGCATACTATCAATGGGACTCAAACCGGAACGATTGGCTTGCCTTTAATAAAAGTGAATATTCTTATGTTGCTGATGGATATCCGACATTTAGTAGATATTATAGATGGGATTCAAATACCAATGATTATGTGCTAAATGCAATAACTTTCTTTTATTTTAATGGTCAAAATACCAGTACCCGTGATTTCCTTTACAATAATGACATCAAAATTTACCCTAACCCTGTAAGTGAGATTCTTTATATTTCATCACCACAAAAATTCAAGTCAGAGATTTTTGATATGATGGGAAGAAAAATCCTGTCAACAAATCAGAATGAAATTATTATCTCACCCTTGCAGGATGGAGCCTACATTCTTCGAATTTCAGACGCTGATGGTAAAATCCTAAAAACTGAAAGGATCATTAAAGAGTAAGATGTTTTATCAGGCAAATTTCAGGACCAGCATAACCATGGCCACAAGCAGTGTGGCAAAGATAACGCCCCTGGCTGAAAATGTCCGTTGTGTCCAGATAAACAGGAAAAACAGAAGCAGGTTTGGGATAACCGAAAGGGAAACAATTTTACTCAGCATCCCGATCCGCTGGAAGGATGACAGGAACTCTCCCAGCCCCCCGTCATACCTGAATATCCAGAATATCAACAGTGTAAGCAACGGAAGAAATAAACCGGCAATGAGCCCCAGGAGCACTGAATCGAATCTCTTATTTACTGCCATATTCCACACGCGGTTTTTCCCAATGACCCATTTTTGCCAACAGTGTATAGGCCGTCAAATCCGTATTTACCGGAACCACCGAAGCATAATGGTGTGCCAGGGCCCACTCATCGGTTCCCTCTCTTTCTCCGCCAGGCTCACGGTTATGGAAAAACCCGGTGAGCCAGTAATAATCCCTCCCGGTTGGATCCTGCCGTTTCTGGAACTCCTCTTTCCAGAATCCGTTGGCCTGGCTGCAGATCTTAATACCCTTCAGCTCTCCCTCAGAAACCTCAGGAACATTCACATTCAGACAGATTCCCATGGGGAGCCCCTCTTCCAACACACGGCTGATCACTACTCTGGCAACCTGCTGTGAGGGTCCGAAATCTGCATCGAAATCAAAACTCAACAGAGAAAATCCGATGGATGGAATATGGTTGATGGCCCCCTCCATGGCGGCACCCATGGTTCCCGAATAGAGAACACTGGAGGATGAGTTGGAACCATGGTTAATGCCGGAAAGCACAAGGTCTGGTTTGCGGTCCAGCAGACAGTTGAAGGAGAGTTTTACGCCATCCACCGGCGTACCGTTGGTGAGATATTTTTTTAATCCGGGCCTCTCCTCGGTCAGGGTCACGCGTAACGGAACCTTGATGGTGATGGCATGGGACATCCCCGACATGGGAGACTGGGTTGAAATCGCCACAACATCTCCGAATTCCATGGCCACCTGGATAAGTGAATTGATCCCTTTTGCCTCAATTCCGTCATCATTGGTCACAAGAATAAACGGTCTCTCTTTCATCTGCTTTTATTAAGGCTACAAAAATATGAACAATTCTCCTATTTTTACTACCTGGATAAAGATGCCGTATGAAAAAAACCATGATCCTAGCAGCCATTGCAGTTCTGTCCCAATGGGCAGATGCCCAGAACCTGGCTGATCTGTTTGAAACCAGCAAATACTCAGTGGTTACAATTTATACTGACGAGCAGGTAAACGCAGGAACCGGTGACCCCCGTACCTTTACCGCCAACATGGGGCTGGGTTCGGGGGTCCTGATCTCAGACAATATGGTGCTCACCGCTTCACATGTGGTAGCCAATGCCGAGGCGATCATGGTTGAATTCTTTGAGGGTGAAAAAATACCTGCAGAAACCTACCGGCTATCCAAAATTGCCGACGTGGCCATTATTAAACTAAAATCCACTCCAGCAAATGCACGGGTAGCAATCATTGGTAACTCCGATGAAACCCGGATTGGTGAAGACATTTTTGTGATTGGTGCACCCATGGGCTTACCCTACTCACTATCCCGGGGTGTGATCAGCGGCCGGCAATCGGAAAAGAAATTTAACAGCGACGGAAATATGCTGGAGTTTTTCCAGACAGATGCAGCCATCAACACCGGCAACTCGGGTGGCCCTATGTTCAATTACAAGGGTGAAGTAATCGGGATTGTAAGCTCAATCCTCACCCGATCAGGCGGTTTCGAAGGTATCGGATTTGCAGCTACCTCACAGGTGGCAAAGTCAATGTTAACTGCCAGAAGCAGCAAATATTTTGGAGTTGAAGCAGTACCCCTGACTTATGAATTCGCAAGAATTCTGAATCTTCCCCAGGAGTCGGGATGGCTTGTTCAGAATGTGGTAAAAGGCAGTCCTGCCGACACCATCGGCCTTCTGGGAGGTTATCGGAAAGTTACCATTAATGATGAAGATCTGTTGCTGGGAGGCGATATTATCCTCCAGGTGGATGACATCAAAATTACAAGTGAGGAGAGTGTTCTTGAAATCTTTGATCACCTGAACAGCGTCGAATCAACATTTACCCATAAAATAAAGGTATTAAGGGCCGGTAAGATCATGGAGTTTAAATGGATCTCATCCGGATTCTGATCCCGGATCGTTATGCGACAGGTCCAAACCCTGATTCTGCCCCGAAACAGCATCGATGAATCGATACTGCGCTATGTGGTAATCGCTGCCCGGGAAAATGATATGTGGGTTTTTGTGCGTCACCGTGACCGAACCACCTGGGAGATGCCAGCCGGACATATTGAAAAAAGTGAATCGTCCGGCCAGGCTGCCCTGCGGGAACTGATTGAAGAGACCGGAGCGGTCGCCCCCACCCTCAAATATATTTGCGACTACCAGGTAACTGCTGAGGGTAAAACCGAATCGGGCCGGCTCTACAACGCTTTTATTCATAACAGGAAGACCATCCTGGAACACGAGATTGCAGAGGTTCGGCTGGCTTCCGACCTTCCTGCCTCACTGACCTATCCTGAGGTACAGCGTGTGCTGTTCGAACATGCGAAAGCGCTTTTGCGATCATGAGCTAAAAGCACTACTTTTGCAGCTTAAACCGCAAATCTAATCTCATGAAGATTTCTTATAACTGGCTGAAAGAGTATCTTCCCCTTGACCTGCCCGCTGAGGAACTCGGTGATATTCTGACAAACATCGGACTGGAGGTGGAAGCAATGGAGACTTTTCAATCGGTCAGAGGCGGGTTGGAAGGTGTGGTTATTGGTGAGGTGCTTACCTGTCACAGGCACCCCAACGCGGATAAACTAACAGTGACCACTGTAGGCATAGGAGGGGATGAACCGGTACAGATTGTTTGCGGAGCAGCCAATGTTGCTGTCGGGCAGAAGGTGCCGGTGGCCAGGGTTGGGACCACCCTCTACTTTGGCCAGGAGGAGTTTACCCTCAAAAAGGCGAAAATCAGGGGAGAGCTCTCCGAGGGAATGATCTGTGCGGAGGACGAACTCGGATTGGGAAGCTCCCACGAGGGTATTATGGTCCTGGATGAAAGTGCTGAACCTGGTACCCCGGCTTCGGATTATTTCAAAATTGAAACCGATACCATATTTGAAATCGGCCTTACCCCCAACCGGATTGATGCTGCCTCCCACATTGGGGTGGCCAGGGACCTGGCTGCCTATTTCTCACAGAAAAAAAGAACACTGCTGAAAAAACCCCAGGTGGACCCATTCAGTGTTGACAACTGTGACCGGGTCATGAATGTGAGGATCGAAGAGGGGGCCGGTTGCAGGCGTTATTCGGGCCTGACCATCAGCGGAGTGACCGTCAGGGAGAGCCCGGGATGGCTTCAGGCCCGCCTCAGATCCATTGGCCAGACTCCCATCAACAACGTGGTTGACATTACCAATTATGTGCTCCATGAATCGGGACAGCCATTACATGCATTTGATGCTGCAAAAATTACCGGTGATGAGGTCGTGGTGAGAACCATGCCTGCCGGAACAAAGTTCACCACCCTTGACGGCCAGGAGCGTACCCTCCTTGATTCGGATCTTATGATCTGCAATCGTGATGACGGGATGTGCATCGCAGGAGTTTTCGGAGGAATCGGTTCGGGAGTTACAAGCGAAACAAAAGAGATCTTCCTGGAATCGGCCTGTTTCGACCCGGTCTACATCCGGAAGAGTGCGAAACATCACCTGCTCAGCACCGATGCATCTTTCAGGTTCGAAAGGGGAACCGATCCCAACAACACCATATGGCCACTCAAAAGAGCGGCCCTTCTGATCAGGGAGATTGCAGGTGGAACCATCTCTTCCAATGTGACTGACCTATACCCCAAACCGGTGGAGAAATGCCAGGTTGAGATTCTGTTTTCAAACATTGACAGGCTTATCGGTAACCCCATACCACCCCATACAGTAAGATCCATCGTGGAGTCACTGGAGATGGTGGTGGCCGTAGAGAATGTAAAAGGCATGTTGCTGCGCATACCAACCTACCGGGTGGATGTTCAGAGAGAAGCCGATGTGATTGAAGAGATACTAAGGATTTATGGATTCAACCGGGTTGAAACTGGTACCCAACTCCGTTCAACCCTGACCTGGTCGGAAAAACCGGACCGGGAGAAAGTGGTGAATATGGTATCGGACCTGCTTACCGGTAACGGGTTTTTCGAGATGAAGTCCAACTCCCTTACAAAAGCTTCCTACCACGACAAACAGGACAGGGAAGATCCTTTCGCGGTGCGCATTTTAAATCCGCTGAGCCAGGATCTGTCTCATATGCGAAAAAACCTGCTTTTCGGGGGACTGGAGGCAGTGGCCTACAATATCAACCGGAAAAATTCCGACCTGAAGCTCTATGAGTTCGGATACTGCTACATGCGACTGGAGAAGCGTTTCAGTGAAAAGTTGCGAATGGGTATTTTCATGTCGGGGAGTTCGACTCCGGGTAACTGGGCCCAAAAATCTTCAGATGCCTCTTTCCCCGCTCTGAGGAGATATGTGGATAGTGTTCTCCTTAAAACAGGTATTAATCCCCTCTCCCTCGACACTTCTGGCGGAGTGAATAAGCATTTTAAAGAGAGCCAGGTATACCTTTTCCTTAAAAGGCCCATGGTTGAGTTTGGAAAAGTAGCAACCTCTCTGCTGAAAGAATTTGATATCAAACAGGAGGTGTATGCTGCCGAGTTTGACTGGGACCTGCTCCTGGAGGCAATCACCGGGCACAGGATCCTGTTCAGGCCTCTGCCCAGGTTCCAGGTGGTGAACCGGGACTTCTCCCTTTTACTTGACAGGGGTGTAACATTTGAATCTCTCCGGAAACTTGCCTTTAAAACAGAAAAAAAACTTCTTAAACAGGTGACCCTTTTTGATGTGTACGACGGGGATAAGATCCAGGCTGGCAAAAAATCCTATGCCCTGACATTTACCCTTCTGGATGAAGATAAAACCCTCACTGACAAGCAGATCGACAAGGTCATGATGGACCTTGCCAGGGTCTTTGAAAAGGAGTTCGGGGCCCAGGTCAGGGGTTTGAACTGACAAGGGATACCCTGTACAGAGACCGGCATTCAATATATGATTCAAAGGAACTAAATTTAAAAATGAAGAGATGAAACGAATCCTGATCATCGTTTTTGCAATACTATTGGTGATCCCAGCCTTTGTACAGGGACAGGAACTCACCAATAAGCAACAAAAGGAGCTTCAGAAGCAGCTGAAAAAGGAGCAGCAGGCCGAAGAGGCTTCCAAAAGAGCACTCATGGTGGGACTGATGGTTGAACACCGGCAGTTTGTACTGGAAGCTGACAGGCTCAAAGACAGTCAGGGAAATACCATAAATGTATCCTCCATGATCAATTTTATCGCATGCGATTCGGTCGCCGGGGTGATCCAGGTTGGAAGCAACAGTTACGTGGGTTCCAATGGGGTGGGCGGAATTACCGTGGAAGGACCAATCTCAAATTTCAAATCCACTTTTAACGAGAAAAACAGCACATACGCTATCAGTTACATAGTCCGTTCAACTGTTGGAACATACGACGTAAGAATCTCGGTTTACAGTGAAGGAAGGGCAGACGCCATGGTGAGTTCCAACTGGCCCGGAAGAATTACTTACTCCGGATACCTGGTACCTCCTTCCGTCTCGAAAGTGTATAAGGGGACCTCTTTCTGATTGATTACTCCTCAAGTTTATAGAGGAACCGCTTGATGCTTCGTTTGGGAGTTTTTTCAAACTCTTTATCGTGAAGACGAATCTTCAACAGGGTTTCGAAAGAGGCCAGTTGCTGGTTGATTGCTTTACGGTTCTCTTCCATTTTAGCGGCAAGATCATCCACTCCATCTGATTTAGCCTGCTCCATATCCGGAAATACTAGTGCTTCAAGCCGGTGGTCTTTATTCATCAGGACCACCGCTTCGCTGATATAGGGCAGGTTGATCAGCTTGGATTCGATCTCTTCGGGATAGATATTTTGTCCGGAGGGCCCAAGCAACATACTTTTGCTTCTTCCTTTGATATAGATAAATCCATCCTTATCGGTAACGCCCAGGTCTCCTGTATGCAACCACCCATTTTCATCAATGGCATCCTTGGTTGCCTGCTCATTCTTATAATATCCCGCCATCAGGTTCTCACCTTTCACAAGGATCTCTCCGGGTTCATCAAATGGTCTGGGCGAATCGATCTTAAGCTCCATGATATCCAGGATCTTTCCGCTGGATCCCCTCCTTGTGGTTGCATGACCTTCGTAGGAGATCAGGGGACCACATTCGGTCATTCCGTACCCAATGGTAAATGGAAATTTAATCTTTGTCATAAAGGCCTCCACTTCGGCACCAAGCGCCGCACCTCCCAGGACTGCTTCCCGGAAACGCCCTCCAAAGGATGCGATCAGTTTTTTCCGGATGGCGCCGTATATCAGGCCATTGATTCCGGGGATTTTTGTGAGTATTTTCATGGATCCTTTCTGCAGGGTTGGCAATACCTTCTTCTTGTAAAGCTTCTCAAAGAAAATGGGGACGAAGAGGATAAGGTGGGGCTGGATCTCGGAAAATGCCTTGAGGATGACCGGTGTGGCAGGAATCTTTCCGAGGATGGTCACATGCACCCCGACGGCCAGGGGAAAAAGAAAATCAAAGGCAAAACCATAACAATGGGCCAGCGGAATGATGGAAAGCATTTTTTCTCCCGGGTTCAACTCCATGGAACGAATTGCAAATTCCACATTTCCAGCCAGGCTATTGGCGGTAAGTACCACACCCTTGCTGAACCCCGTTGTGCCCGAAGTGTAATTGATCTGGACCACCTCGCTGTTATCGACCTCGGCATATTGTATATGATCTCTTGTAAAATCGCCCTTGCATTTTTCCCTGAGGAGCTCATCAAGCTGTTCGAACCTTTTTTTAAATGCAGCAGATGGTTTAGCTGAAAGAATACCGAAGGTATCCACGGATAGGATGGCCCTGATACTCTTTAATTCAGTCTCCGACAAGGTTTCCATGATCTGACTATCAACCAGCAGCATTACTGAATCGGAATGGTTGATGATGGTATGGGCATCGGCAGGCCTGAAATCGGCCAGAATCGGAACAGCCACTGCTCCATAGGTAATTACACTCATACTGCAGATGCACCAGTTGGCAGAATTCTTTCCGAACACTGCAATCTTATCCCCTTTTTTTATTCCCACGCCCTCAAAAAGCAGGTGCAGCCTGGCAATATGCCTGGCCATCTCACCATAGGTATATGAGATGCCGTTGTAATCGGAAAGCGCTGGCAGGTCCCAGTTCTCTACAAAACTCTTCTCATAAAACTTAATCAAATTCTGTTGGATCATGGAATGATAGGTTTTAGTTTCTTACAAGATAAACAATCATTTCCAATGTCAAAAAAACTCTTCCATCATTCAACATATCATGTATCTTTGCACCATCATTTCAGGATAATTTTAATCGCATCCATATGATCTATTTTTTTCAGGACCCCGGCAATAAGATCATTGCTCTGGATCTTTCCACGGAAATTGACAAGTCGACAACTGAAAAACTGGAGTGGCTCTTTGGTAATGCCAACTGCCTGACTTCGGGAGTTGTGAAGGGTTATCACGTGGGACCACGCAGGGAAATGATCACGCCATGGAGTACCAATGCGGTTGAGATCACTCAGAATATGGGTATTCAGGGCATTCGCCGGATTGAAGAGTTTTTCCGTGTGAAGGGCAGGGAAGCTTCTTATGATCCCATGCTTCAGGCCCTCTATGAGGACCTTGGTCAGGACCTATTCACCATTGACCGGAAACCGGAACCGGTTCTGGAGATTTCAGACATCGCAGCCTACAACAGGCAGGAGGGACTTGCCCTGAACCCCGATGAGATTGAATACCTGGAGGGTGTAAGCCAACGGATCGGAAGAAAGCTGACAGATAGTGAAGTTTTCGGTTTCTCACAGGTGAATTCGGAACACTGCCGCCATAAAATATTCAACGGTACCTTTGTCATCGACGGGGTAGAGAAGGAGTCTTCCCTCTTCCAGCTTATCAAGCGCACCACTTCGACCAATCCCAACCATGTGGTTTCCGCCTACAAGGACAACTGCTCCTTTGTGAAAGGTCCACAGGTAGAGCAATTTGCCCCTGCTAACCAAAAGACCTCAGGATATTTCAGGGTAACCGATATGGACACCGTATTATCCCTGAAAGCAGAGACACACAACTTCCCCACCACGGTGGAACCGTTCAACGGGGCAGCCACAGGAACCGGGGGAGAAATCAGGGACCGGATCGCAGGAGGGAAGGGGGCCATTCCCATGGCAGGAACAGCAGTCTACATGACCGCATACCCCAGACTTGGAAAGGGGCGCTCCTGGGAAGATGCGATGCCTGAAAGGCCCTGGCTCTACCAGACCCCGGAAGAGATCCTGATCAAAGCATCCAACGGGGCCAGTGATTTTGGAAATAAGTTTGGCCAGCCGCTTATCTGTGGAAGCCTGCTCACATTCGAACACAGTGAACATGGGAAACAGTACGGATTTGACAAAGTAATCATGCTGGCAGGAGGTATCGGTTTTGGAAAACTGGCCGACGCGGAAAAGTCTATCCCCAAAAAAGGTGATGTGGTGGTACTTCTGGGAGGAGACAACTACCGGATCGGGATGGGAGGAGGTGCCGTCTCATCCGTGGATACCGGTGAATTTGAGAATGCAATTGAACTCAATGCAGTCCAGCGTGCCAATCCGGAAATGCAGAAACGGGTTTACAACGCCATCCGCGCACTGGCCGAATCGGGAGTGAATCCGGTGATAAGCATCCACGATCATGGAGCAGGCGGACACCTGAACTGTCTTTCCGAACTGGTGGAAGCCACCGGTGGAATCATATACATGGATCATCTTCCGGTAGGTGACCCCACCCTTTCAGCCAGGGAGCTGATTGGGAACGAGTCACAGGAGCGCATGGGACTGGTTCTCAAAGCAGCGGATGTGGATGAACTGGTGAAGATCGCCAGGCGCGAACGGGCACCCATTTATATCGTCGGGGAGATCACCGATGACCACAGGTTTGTCTTTGTGAGCGAGAAGACCGGTGTGAAGCCCATGGACCTTGAACTGGCCGACATGTTTGGGAAACCCCCGCGAACCATCATGCAGGACCGGACACTGCCTCTCACCCATAGGGAGATAGAGACCGATCCCTCCCGGCTGGGCGAATACCTCGAGGGGGTCATACAGCTGGAGGCTGTGGCCTGCAAAGACTGGCTCACCAACAAGGTGGATCGCTCGGTAACGGGAAAAATTGCCAAACAGCAATGCGCAGGCCCCCTGCAACTGCCTCTCAACAACCTGGGTGCCGTTGCACTGGATTACAGGGGAGTAAAGGGATATGCCACCTCCATCGGGCATGCCCCGGTGGCTGCCATGGTCGATGCGGCTGCAGGGAGTGTCCTGTCCATCGCCGAAGCGCTCACCAACCTTGTCTGGGCACCCATGCCCGACCGCATCCGCAGCATCTCCCTCTCTGCCAACTGGATGTGGCCATGTAAAAACGAGGGTGAAGATGCCAGGCTTTACGAGGCAGCCCGTGCAGCCAGTGACTTCGCCGTGGAGCTGGGAATCAATATTCCCACCGGGAAAGACTCCCTTTCCATGACCCAGAAATATAACGACCAGGTGGTCTATGCACCGGGAACAGTGATCATCTCGGCAGCAGCAGAGGTAACCGATATACGAAAAATCGTTGAGCCGGTCGTGGTGAACGATCCCGATACCCGGATCATCTATATTGATTTTTCCAGGGACGGATTCAAACTGGGAGGCAGCTCCCTGGCACAATTCAGGAACCGGCTGGGGAATGAAGCTCCCACGGTCAGGGATGCCGCCTATTTCGTCAAAACATTTAACCTGCTTCAATCGCTCATAGAGGATAGAAAGATCCTGTCGGGTCACGACATATCGGCTGGGGGCATGATCACCGCCCTGATGGAGATGTGTTTTGCCAATACGGAAGGGGGTATGGAGGTTGATATTTCAGGCATTCCCGGAGAGACCATGGCGGTGCTGTTCAGTGAAAAACCGGGCGTACTGGTCCAGGTGGCAAAGGTTCATGAAGTCTCAGCCATATTGGAGAGAGAGGGAATCTTCCACCACATCATCGGAAGGCCGGTGGAGGAGCGTGAGATCCAGCTCAGGTCTCATGCAGGTGTAGAAAATCTCCCCATCGACCACTACCGCGACCTGTGGTTCCGCACCTCCTACCTGCTGGACACTAAGCAGTCGGGCGGAAAACTGGCAAAAGAACGTTTTGAAAATTACGGGAACCACGCCCTTGAATTCAACCTTGGAAAATTTCAAGGCACCTTTAAAAGCCTGGATCTTGATCCCGGCAGGCGCAGTCCAAGTGGCGTCAGGGCAGCGATCATCAGGGAGAAAGGGGTCAACGGCGACCGGGAGATGGCCTACGCCCTCTACCTGGCCGGATTTGATGTGAAGGATGTGCACATGACCGATCTGATTGAAGGAAGGGAAGACCTGGAGGAGGTACAGATGATCGTCTTCGTCGGCGGATTCTCCAACTCCGATGTGCTGGGTTCGGCCAAAGGGTGGGCAGGGGCTTTCAGGTATAACGAAAAAGCCCAAAGGGCCCTTAAAAATTTCTACGCCAGACAGGATACCCTCAGCCTTGGGGTATGCAACGGATGTCAGCTGATGATCGAACTTAACCTGGTGGTACCTGAACATAATGAATCACCCTCCATGATCCACAACGCCTCAGGAAAATTTGAATCGGCATTCCTGGGTGTCAAGGTGCAGAAAAACAGATCGGTGATGCTCGGTTCACTGGCTGAGATGAACCTGGGGGTATGGGTTGCACATGGAGAGGGGAAATTTGTGCTTCCCAAATCTGAGGACCAGTACCATATTGCAGCCAAATACAGCCGCTCCACTTACCCGGCCAATCCCAATGGCTCCGATTATGACGTAGCAGCCATCTGCTCTGCCGACGGACGACACCTGGCCATGATGCCACACCTGGAACGCGCATACCTGCCGTGGCAATGGGCAATGTTTCCGGAAAACCGCAGGCAGGAAGAGGTCACACCCTGGCTGGAAGCCTTTGTAAATGCCCGAAAATGGGTTGAATCTACCAGGGAATAGACTTTCCCTGTCTACACCACGAATGGAATAATCGCCTTTCGCCCCGCGGGATAATCGGGAAAGGTCTGCTTGTACCATTTATGATGGTCAAGTGCGCGCGGAACAAGGTTGAAGAAACTCCAAAGGGCGAATACCAGGGCTGCAGGACTCCATGTCATGATGGCAAAGCCGCTCCACTCCAGGATCTCTCCCAGGAAATTTGGACAGGATATCCACCGGAAGAGCCCCCCGCGGGGAATGAAGTAGCCCTTCCGCCCTCCCCTTCTAAGGTTCAGGAGGGTCTGATCGGACCACCAGTTGATAAACAGCCCCGAACCCCAAACAATCATTCCGAGAATAAAGCGAATGTCCATCAGCCAATACCAGGTGTACACCCTGGCAAAAGCTGAAAAATAATATCCGTTGATAAATCCGTTTACCAGGTTAAATACAACCGCCATGAACGCCACCACCAGTGGCATCTGCTTTCCCTGGGCCAGGACGACGGACGCCTCGATCATGCCTTGGACCCGTACATGTCCTCGATCAACTCGCCGAACATCTTGTCCATGGCGCTCCGCTTCAGCTTCTGGGTGGCGGTCAGCTCGCCGTCCTCGTGATCCAGCTCCTTCGGGATCATCCGGAACTTCTTGATCTGCTCCACCCGGGAGAACTTCTCGTTGGTCTCGTCCACGAC
>JAWOHR010000207.1:0-3732 GCA_046485075.1 Bacteroidales bacterium | reverse complement strand
GCTGGCTTTGCCCGCCATAGCTTTAGCGAAGGCGGGGTGCTGGCTTTGCCCGCCATAGCTTTAGCGAAGGCGGGTTGCTGGTTCTAATTGCAAATATCAAGCTTCTGTTGTTTTGTGCGAAAGACACCACCGATTTTATGACACCTGAACACATTCGGGAAGCCACCAAAAAAGCAATTGACGGTCCTTGGCACCATTATGCCCCCGTGAACGGATATCCTGATTTGCTGAAAGCCATTGCAGAGAAGTTCAAGCGCGAAAACAACCTGGATTATAAACCTTCCAACATCATGGTCAGTGTAGGTGCCAAGCACGCCCTGGCCAACGTGATCATGTGCCTGATCGATAAGGGTGAAGAGGTTATCGTCCCGGCTCCTTACTGGGTCAGTTATGCCGAGCAGGTAAAAATTGCCGAAGGAGTGAATGTGATCGTGGATACAAAGGTTGAGGATGAGTTCAAAATGTCGGCTCAGCAGCTGGAAGCTGCCATCACTCCCAAAACCAAAGCCCTTCTGCTTTGTTCACCATCCAATCCTACAGGTAGTGTTTATACAAAGGATGAGCTGGCCGCTCTGGCCGCTGTGATTGCCAAACATCCGGGGGTCTATGTAATAGCCGATGAAATTTATGAGCACATCAATTTTGTGGGCGGACATGAGTCCATCGCCCAGTTCGATGCAATCAAAGATCGTTGCATCATCATCAACGGGGTTTCCAAGGCTTATGCGATGACTGGCTGGAGGATCGGATACATGGCCGGTCCCGAATGGCTCGTCAAGGCATGCAGTAAATTACAGGGGCAGGTGACCTCAGGGGCTACCTCAATTGCCATGCGGGGAGCCTTAGAGGCACTCACCGGCGACCAGTCGTGCGTCAGTGAAATGCGCGATGCTTTCCTTCGCAGGCGTGACCTGATCCTGAAACATGTGAATCAGATTAAGGGTGTGAAGTGTGCCACTCCGGGCGGGGCCTTTTATGTTTTCCCCGACTTCAGCGCTTACATTGGAAAATCGTTTGATGGCAGGAAAATTGAGAATGATATGGATCTGTGCATCTATCTCCTGGAAGTGGGCCACATTGCCACTGTGCCAGGTTCAGCCTTTGGGGCCGATGGATGCGTAAGGATCTCCTACGCCAACTCGGACGAGAACCTTGAAAAGGCCATGCAGCGCCTGAAGGATGCACTGGCCGCATTGAAATAAGGGTTCAGTGGTGAGTCAATATTCCCCTAACCTGCCCACATTTCGGCTTTTTAGGGTTGTCTGATATGATGTGTTCCCCAAACTGAAGACTTCGATATAAAAATATCAGGAAGCGTACTGGAAATTTTATTGCGTCTGATGAGATCGGATCGAGATTTAGACAAAATGAAAAATCAATATAATTCTCTTCTACTACAGGATTCTATCTGATTCTATTCTCCTGATACCATTTCCAGACCTGTAATTTTCGTTTCAGATTTATTCGTATCTTAGCTCTAGGCATGTAGAATAAAGCAATATTTTATGTCCCGCATTCATCAAATAGTTGCTGAGAGAATCATCAGACCCCTCAAAAGACCTGTTTGGTACAAGGTTCATTCGCTTACCGGACTCAGAATGCAAATGGCCACCCACATTCACGATGCATTCATGTTCAGTGCCAGTTTTCGGGCTCCGTTGGAAAAGGTAAGGGAACGCATACCTTCTCCGAAACTAATGCCCATCGAGTGTTCCCCCGGAATGACAGAGATCATTGTGCAGGCCAATGAATTTCGACATATTGACATTCTTTATCCTTATAATGAAGTTGCAATATCTGTCCCGGTTTCTTATCAAACCGGGAGTAACCCTACACCCTCATCCGGATTCTGGTATTTGCATCTCCCGGTATCGACAGAGGATGGTCGCTGGGGAGGTGTGGAAAACTACGGGTATCCAAAATTCGTGGCTGAAATCGAATTCGATCTCAGTTCTGATTATCCACAATGCACCTTGAGGCATAATGGGAATATAATATTTACACTGAAAGTGAAAGCATTACCCACGCTATTTAAGGAATGGAAATACGATAATATTACTATGCGGGATGGCCGTTTGTTACACAGCTCATTAAGTGTAAAGGGCCAAAGAGGAATGGATGAGATGCCGGGGGGTGCATCTATAAGTTTCGGAGATCATCCAATAGCATTAGAACTTCAGTCCTTAAAAATGGAATCCAGATCATTCCGTCATGAATATATGCCTGAGGCAGAGGCCATTTTAAGTGTTGGACGTGAGATAAAAGAGATGATCTGAATGTTAATGATCATTCAGCAGGCACAGCAGATATAAAGTTTCTTCGAATTTGTGAAAGATATTAAATTTATCATACCAGGAGGAATATTATGTCAAAATCCGATATTTCAAGACGAAAATTCATTAGCACAGCATCGACTGTAGCAATTGGTTCAACTGCCTTTGGACTGCATCCGGTGAATGATTATCATTTGCCTGAAGAAGCCGAAAAAGAAATAGTAAGCATAGCCCGCATAAAAGATGGAAATGTTGCTAAAGCTGTTGAAGAATCAATAGATCTTTTAGGAGGCATAAAAACAATAACCCGAGGTAAAAATAAAATAATGCTTAAGCCAAATTTAGTGACTGATAGTTCACATTGCACTACAAAAGCAATTGTTATCAGAACGCTTGCTCAGCTTATGCAAAAAGCCGGAAAGGAAGTAATTATCGGGGAAGGTTCTGCCGCAGCTTCTGATTTCAACGTAATCAATCAAGAAGTATTTCGAACAAATAAGAAAGAGGTACTTGATGGTATGCAGCAGCATGTATTTGAAATTCTCGGGTATAGTGATCTGGCCAGGGAGTTGAACATCCCCCTGATAAACTTACATTCCGGAGATATGGTCGAAGTTCCTTTGAAAACAGGATTCGCCGCTCAATCAGTCAAAATTCATAAATCTCTGACGGAGGTTGACTTATTATGTTCTGTTCCGATGATGAAAACGCATGTGCTGGCAACGGTTACATTAGCGATGAAAAATCTAATTGGACTATATCCCGGAACAGAGTATTATTCAGTTCGGTCATGGTTACATGAGAAGGCAGCCGAAGCGGGTTCTCCCGGTGTTGCATTTGAAGTCATTGACATAAATAATGCTGTACAAACCGGACTATCTGTAATTGATGCTTCTTCGGCGATGGAGGGCGACGGTCCAACCGGTGGAACTCTTGTTGATATGGGATTGATCATTGCAGGAACAACGCCACTTGCAACTGATATGGTGGGAGCATCCTTGATGGGATTTGAAATGGATGAAATCCCTGCCATTGTATTGGCACTTAAAAGTGGTATGCTCCCTGCTACCCTGAACAGTATTGAAATCAGGGGCCAAAGTATAGATCAATGTAAACGAAAATTTATCAAACCAAATATTTACAAATGGTCTGATTTAAATGATGTTTGGGGTAATAAGGAAATATAAGCCGACTGGTTGTCCGGGCGCAGGTAAAACACATTAAGTATCAGACAAAAAAAATGAAAAAGCAAAAACTTGCCATGATCTTTGTTCTGGCGATCATCACTACTGAAGTCCTGTCGCAATCACAGGTATTGGATTATATCAACAGCATTTCAGGTAAAAAGACTTTATCCGGACAACACAACAAGGAGCCCAACTCCGATCCGGATATGTGGACAGAATTTATCCGGGAGACTACCGGGAAATATCCGGCTTTGTGGAGTGGTGATTTTTTA
>JAWOHR010000206.1:0-4225 GCA_046485075.1 Bacteroidales bacterium | reverse complement strand
ATCGTGGTATGGATCCTGGTGATGAAGGCCAGCAAGGGGGGTGTACTGAAATAACCCCATGCCAGGTGCCGTGACTGTGCCAGGTAGAGGTATGCGTCGCGCTGAAAGCCGTAATTGGTCGCTGTGATTAGGTGAGCCAGTAATTTGATTACGGCAAACGAGAGAATGATCCCGTTTGTATGTAACCAGCTTTTGAATCTATCCATTCCGGGTTTCTTTTAGTCGGTTGAAGTAATCTTTGGAGGCCCTGATCACCGATGGGGAGAGCAGCAGGGCCGCGATCATGTTGGGGAAGGCCATCAGGGCATAGGCTCCGTCGAAGATACCCACCACGGTTCCCAGCGTGGCTGTGGCTCCCAGGGGGATGGTGATGATGTAAAACCACTTATACAGAAAGCTGGTCCGGGCGCCGAAGATAAAGGAGTAGCACTTGGTCCCGTAATATGGAAAGGAGAACATGGTGGAGAGGGAGAATATAAAAACGCAGATGGTGAGCAGGTAAGCCCCGAACCCCGGCAGGGCGCTTTCAAAAGCATCGGCAGTCAGCGTGATCCCGTCCGACGCTCCGTTGTTCCAGACACCGGTGATGATCAGCGCAAGGGCGGTCATGGTACAGACCACAATGGTATCCACCACCGGGCCCATCATGGCCACCAGTCCCTCCCGCACCGGTTCATTGGTTTTTGCTGCCCCGTGGGCCATGGGAGCAGTGCCTATCCCGGCTTCATTGGAGAAAGCAGCCCTGCGGACACCGGTGATCACCAGTGCTCCCAATGCTCCTCCCATCACCGAATCGGCATGGAAGGCATCATGGAAGATCAGGACAAAACTGGGAATGATCCGGCCGGTCTGTGTAAAGATGATCATCAGAACGGAGAGGATGTAGAGGATAACCATCACCGGGACCATCCTCCCGGTGACCTTCCCGATCCTTTTGATCCCGCCAAAAATCACGATCCCCACCAGTATGGCAACCACCACTCCGCTTGCCAGATCTGTAACGAATCCGGCCGATACACCGTTGGGGATCAGCACCACATCCCGAACGATCTGGGTGAGCTGGTTCACCTGGAACATGGGCAGGACCCCGATCATGCCCATCAGGGAGAAGAAAAGGGCCATCGGTTTCCAGTTTTTCCCCAGTCCCTCCATGATCACATACATGGGTCCTCCCTGGAGCTCTCCATTGCTGTCCCTGCCCCGGTACATAACCGCAAGGGTGCAGGTGAAATATTTGGTGGTCACTCCAAGCAACGCGCTTACCCACATCCAGAAGATGGCACCCGGACCCCCCATGGCAATGGCCAGTGCCACTCCGCTGATGTTCCCCATTCCCACGGTGGCAGCCAGTGCGGTGGAGAGTGCCTGGTAATGGTTGATCTGGCCCGGTTCATCGGGACGATCATATTTTCCCCTGATAATGGCAATGGCGTGGCTGAAATACCTGAATGGCAACAACCTGGAGTAAACCAGGAAGAAGAGTCCTCCTCCCAGCAAAAGGACCAGGAGCGGAGTTCCCCATGCAAGGTCTGAGAACCCGGTGATGATCCTTTCAACAGTGGAGATCTGGCTTGTGGTCCCTATCTGGTCTGTCAGCTCCTGCATTCACTCTTTTTAATCCATAATTCCCATCTGTTTCATGAGGAACGAGGCGTTCATATTGGTGGCAATCCCTTTTCGTATGGTGTAGTCGAACACCAGCTCCAAATCTTTAATATAACTTTCAAAACAGTAATTGACCACCTTCCCGGGAAGCTCTTTCTCAAGTTCGCCCAGGGAGAGGTCGTGGGTGGCGATGAAGCACTTCACCGGATAGGGGAGTGATCGTTTGATCAGGCCCACCGACCCCCGTTTTTTATCGGTGGTATTGGTCCCTTTCAATACCTCATCCAGCAGGATCAGCATGGGATGACCCGCCTCCATGCGCCTGACAATTCGTTGCAGCTTTTTAATCTCGGCCAGGAAATAGGACTCCTCATCGGCAAGTGAATCGGCTGTTCGCATGCTGGAGTAAAGTCCCGTGAAACCCATGGTGAACCTGGTGGCACAGACGGGACAACCGGTATAGGCCAGAACGGTATTGACCCCAAGTGACCTCAGGAATGTGGATTTCCCTGCCATATTGGCACCGGTGATGATCACCACCTGTTCCTGCCCGATGGCCAGATTGTTGACGACCCTTTTGTCGGAGCGGATCAGCGGATGCCCCAATCCAATGACCTCAATGGGTCCTTGTGCACCCTCCATCTCCGGCATGCTGAAACCGGGATGGTTCCAGGCAAAGCCCGAAAGGCTGATCATGGCATCGGTCCACCCGGTTATCTCAATCCAATCCATTATTTTGTGGCTGTTTTTTCTCTTCCAGCGCTCCAGTAAGTATACCATGATGAAATCGTAAAGGAAAAGACCGTTGAATATCGCGCCCAGCAACATGTTGAGCCTCTGGTCGAACAGATTAAGCAGTTTAGAGAGCCTGGCAACCTCTCTCATTCCATCCCATGCCGAGGCCCTGTTTGACAGGAGTTCGGGATTTTCAAATGTCGTCTCAGAAATCAGCTTCAGCAATTGTGCATACCCTTCAAGCAGTTTGTGCTTTTTGGAGATCGATTCCTGGTACCTGCCGGTGCGTGCCAGGAAAGGGGAGAGCATGGCAAAGTTAAATACAAGCAAAGGGAGGAGGTACCGGGCTCCCCCCGGGACCACCATTCCGTATACAATGATGGCGATGGCCAGGGTACTGATTACTATGGCCAGGTAAAAGAGCCATTTCCGTTTTGTGATGTAGGAAGGGGTGGAGAGCCAATTTTCGATGTCGTGAAGATCACCCCCGGTCTCGTCGAACATTTCGCCCCTGGCCGTGAAGTTCTGCCTGAAATCGATCCGCTCCTTCAGATCGGCAATAACCCCTTGTCGCCGGTGGATTACCTCCGGGCTTCCGGGTTCGGTGGTGAGTGCCTCTGCCAGCAACGCTTTTCCTTTGAGAGTGGAGGTTCGGTTAAGGTACTGGTAAAGTGAGCCGCGTCCAAAAAGATCCAGGTCGTGCGACCAGGGATGCCCGGGATCTGCGAATTCCTGTCCGTCGGGGTAATCGCGGAACTGGTGGTTGAGGCAGGAGAGCTCCTTCTGGTTGAGATCCCGGATCCGGGCGTTCAGGATCTTCATCTCTTTCTGAAAATTAAAACGCTTTACCAGGAAGAGGAAGACCAGAAGCATCGCTGCGGAACATCCGTAAAATAGTGGGTTCTCATGCTTCACTGCCAGTGGGATAAACCATACGGTGGCTACCAGGGACAGAAACCGCACCAGGGATAGCCAATTCATCAGACGGCCGTGGTGGCCGGCGGCTGACTGGAAACGGATGATTCTTTGCGCATAGGTTTCGCTCAGGTACTCTTCGGACATAAAAAACGGGTTTATCCAAAGATAGAAAAACCCGTTGATTTCCTGGCCGAACCCCCTTTACATCCACATGGAGCAGTCCATCATGCCAATCAGCAGATGGGTCACCTCTTCGGGGTAAATCATTACATAGCCCGGCCTGTGGGAACTGACAAAGGCATCCATATAGTATCCCTGTTCAGTTTTTACAAGGTAGAGGTATTCACCCGGTTCAAGTTCCAACTGGAAATACCCCTCCGAATTGGTCCTTACCTTTGCAACCGGTCTTTCCGGTAGCAAATCCTGGGAGATATAACAGTCGATGGGTGCCAATGTGTAGAGGGAGTCGAGAAGATCGTACCGGAACAGGTAGATATCCCTGATCAGCAGCTGGTCAAGATTCAGGGTGCTGTCCATATAGCTGTCCAGCGGCCCCAGGAGCTGTCCGAAAAGTCCCTGTTTGATCGTAGGTTCGTAAATTCCCTCGGGAGTGATCTGCAGATCCGGATCCTGGCCAAATGGAATCATCAAAGGAGGAAAGTTGGGGTCACAACGGAACCCGGATAGCGCATCCAGGCTGAAATATTGTTTAAAAATAGTGTTGCCGTCGCATCCGGTGGCCTTGACCAGGTACCTTCCCCGGATCAAAGGCAGTTGATAATGGTTGATCCCGGGAACCATGGCCTCTTCCAGAACCAATCGATCGTTTGCATAGACCATCAGCATGGACTGGTAATAGGGGATCATGACCCCGTCGGGTCCCACGATGGAATCGAACTCGTAATATGGACAAACCTGGGTGTATTGGACCTTCAGGCAGAATCGCTCCACAAAATCGATATGAAAC
>JAWOHR010000154.1:0-67131 GCA_046485075.1 Bacteroidales bacterium | reverse complement strand
CGCTGTGAAGCTGGAGACTCCAAGTGCATAGAGAGCGGATGAGATGTCAATCAGGGTATATTTAACCTCGATCCGGCCGTATATGGATATCTCGAACCATTCTCCGCCGATCACCGAGTAAGTAGCAAATCCGCCAGCCCTGTGTGAAGCGGAAGTAATCATGGTGGTGATGTATCCGGAATAGTCCGAATAGTTTAATTTCCCCCCGGTGGCTGAGTAACTGTATCCTGCGCCTAATCGGATGGAGGGATACAATTGGTTTACGAAACCGAAAGATCCCATTGTGTAGGCTGGAAATGAAGAGACAATTTTCCCCTCTACCGGGTAGGAATCCAGGATCAGCTCCTGCATGTACTTCAAATCTGTCATTTTTGAGGACTGAATGCCACCGCCAATCCAGATCGCATTCTTCTGCCCGAAGGCCCGGGGAGAAGCAAAAGTGGTCAAAGTCAGCATAAGGAGAAATAGCGACCTCATTTGTCACCCCCTTCCAGTAAAAGGTCAAATTCCAGATTGAGTATGTCGGCTTCAATTCCCACCTGATCGGCCAGACTGTTGGTATTTGAGCTGTAATAAAGAGAAAATTGAAGGGAATACAGGTTTGTGTCCGGTGCGATATCACTCCGGATCCAGAGGGAGTCTGTTAGGATATAGGGCCCGGTTACTGTGTCTGGATCGTAATCTGTTGCTAGCTGGTATAGTGTGAGGGAACCGATGGATGCCTCTGCAAAATAGAGCTCTCCTCCTTCGATTTCGGCTCTGTATTTGAACATCAGACTATCGGTAATAACGACCTGTTCAATGGTATCCAGGTTGGTGGTCACCGCGATGACTGCCGAATCGGACGCAACCGGCTCGACGTAATAGATCTCCTGATCCGTGTAGGTGCATCCGGCCACGGCCAGGATGACCATTGCGATCACCATGTATACAGATGCACTCTTCATATGGGGAGCAAATGTAGGAAAAAAGTTACGATGCTGATAATACGATCAGACCCGGACCTTGATTCGGTCTTCAATAATCGACTGCAGGACCTCCTCCATTTTAAGCCCTGCACTTTCAACCTGCTTGGGAATGATACTCTCCCTGGACATGCCCGGAATAGAGTTGAGCTCCAGGAAGTAGAGCTGATTTCCTTTGATGATGAAGTCCACCCTTATGATCCCGGAGGAGTCGGTAAGATCGTAAATCTGGCATGCGAGCTCCTGGCACTTTTGAGAAAGCCCGTCGGGAATCTGCGCTGGGGTAATCTCATCTGCTTTACCGGAAGTGTATTTGGCTTCATAGTCGAAAAACTCATTTTTCGAAATGATCTCGGTGACGGGCAGAACGGTGAATTTTCCATTACTTTTAAAGATGCCACAGGTGATCTCTCTTCCCTTAATGTATCGTTCAATGATTACTTCACGATCCTCTCTCATCGCTTCCTCAACAGCAGGTTGAAGTTCTTCAAATCTCACCACTTTTGCCACACCCAGGCTTGATCCGCCGCTGTTTGGTTTTACAAAACAGGGGAACCCGACGTGCTCGGCGATTGCTTCCAGGTCTGTATCAAGATTTTTCCTGACCAGGTTTGCCTCAGGGGTGAGAACATTAAGCTGTTTAAGGAAGGTTTTGCAGGTATATTTGTTGAAGGTAAGCGCCGAAGAGAGATGGTTTGAACAGCTGTATGGGATCCCGATCATATCAAAAAAACCCTGGAGTTTGCCATCTTCACCAGGGGTGCCATGAATCATATTCCAGGCAAAATCGAAAAAAATATCCCCGTCGGGACTTTTAAATCCAAACAGATTCTTGTCCAGTTGTATCTTCTCGGATCCGTTTTGAACCATCCAATCTGACCCCGTAACAACGACAGTGTAACAGTTGTGCCCCGCCTTCTCCAACCATTGGGATACCGCCCCGGCACTCTTAATTGAAATCACTGATTCCGACGAATCTCCACCTGTAAAAATTGCTATATTCATAAATCGCTCCGCACATTTATATTTAAAGTTACAATCTTTTAAGTGATTTCAGTAGGCTATAAGGGGCACTATTTTGACGAACGATCACATTCATCCATGAAAGTTTCCGTGGAATTGATGACTGATTTTTATTGATCCGTTCTCCCGTCAATATAAGTCCTCCATTTTTTCAGGACCTCGGAGAACCCGTCATGCAGATCAGCATCGAAGGAGACTTTTTCTCCTGAACCGGGATGGACAAATCCCAGGGTTTTTGCATGCAGAGCCTGACCGGGAATCAGGGCGAAACAGTTCTGGACAAACTGTTTGTATTTGGTAAAGGTTGTTCCCCGAAGAATGGTGTCTCCGCCATACTCGGGATCGTTGAAAAGGGGGTGGCCGATGTACTGGAAATGAACCCTGATCTGGTGCGTGCGACCGGTCTCCAGCCTGCATTCCACCAGGTTTACATATCCCAGTCGTTCAAGAACCCTGTAGTGGGTTATTGCCACTTTCCCTTGATCCCCCTGGGGGAAGAGATGCATCAGTTTTCGGTTATTCGGATTACGGCCGAGGTTCCCGGTGATGGTTCCCTCATTCTCTTTCATGTCGCCCCAGACAAGAGCCTGGTAGGTACGGGTGGAGGTTTTTTTAAAGAACTGGAGTGCGAGTTTACTGAGTGCTATTTCATGCTTTGCAACCACCAGCAATCCGGAGGTATTTTTATCGATCCGGTGCACCAGACCTGGTCGCTCTTCTCCGCTGCTGAAAAGCTCATTATCCTTCAGATGAAACATCAGCGCGTTAACCAGGGTTCCCGTATAGTTGCCATACCCGGGGTGAACAACCATACCGGGGGCCTTATTGACAACCAGTACGTCATCATCTTCATGGACGATGTTCAGCGGGATATTCTCAGGGATCAGCTCAATCTTCCGGGGTGGATGGGGCAGGACGATGCTGATGATGTCGCCCGGTTTGACTTTATAACTGGGTTTTACCGGATTCTCATTTACCAGGATGCTACCCGCATAGGCGGCCGCTTGAATCCTGTTGCGTGAGGTGCTCTCCAGCCTGTTGGAGAGGAACTTATCTATTCTAAGGGTGGATTGTCCCGGGTCGGCTATGAATCTGAAGTGTTCATAAAGATCGTTGCTTTCGCTGTCCCGGGTGGTCATATTTTAATTGTTAATCAGGACTTTGGCATGAAAGATCCTTCCCGGGGAACTAAGCTTCAGGAAGTAGAGGCCACCCGGCAGACCGGACACATCCAGGAATCCGTCACGAATCACCTTTTGTTGCGCCAGCCGGCCTGAAGCATCGAAGAGATCTGCCTGGAGACCGGCTACTGATATTCCCACCGGCAAGGTTATAAAGAGATGGTCGGTAGCGGGGTTCGGATAGATATGAAGTGATTCCGGTGTAATGTCAGATTCAGAAACACCGGTGGTTTCATCATATAGGAAAGGTCTGAGCAGGATTACTCCCGGGGCATAGGATTCCTCCCATTTACCCTGGTAGTTATAAAAGATCACATGGGGTGAAGGCCGGTTATTCTTATCAAGCCCCACATTCAGCATGTATTCATTATACTGTCTCCATCCCACGTAGAATGGCCCGTCCACGTGGACGGGTTCTGAGAAATAGTACCGTCTGAAACCCGGGTAATGAGTCGAATAATCTGGAGTAAGGTCATCCTCATCTTCGAATATGATTGTGCCCGGAACCCCACCGTTGTCATTCCATACAACAAGTTTGAAGTAGTAGTCCAGGTTGATCGAGTCTCTCAGCTGGTTGAAGCTGATATCCAAACCTCCTATCTCATCTGCCTTGTAGGCGAAGTATTTCACGGCTACGCTGCTTTGCTTTGTACCCTGGCCCCTGAGTCCGTAGCCCGCTTCGGGAGTGCCATCATCATAAGCATAGTAGTCGCTGAAGACCTGGTCATAAAAGACCGTATCGTTCACTTTTGGATCGATATCATCGGTTCTCAGAGACGCCTTGATCCGGATGATTGCAGAGTTGCCCCTGTTCACGTTCAGTGGGTAGAAATAATCGAATTCCACCAACGTATCCTTATGGGCGGGGAGGTCCTGGGCCGTAGGTTGTTCAGGGGTGAAACTTTCGCCGTAAAGGGGTTCTTCAAGGACAAGGGAGCGGGTAAGGTTTCTTGAAATGGAGTCGTTGTTTCTGTATCTGACCTTAACTTTCTGATCGAAAACGATGTCTCTTGCATCTGCCAAATGTGACCATGGCAGGGAGGTAAGATCAATTAATACCGATTGGATGGGTGTATTGAAAGCCACATCACGAAGAATTGTATCCGCAGCAAACCTGCTGCGGTCAAGACGGATATAATCCACATGCCAATGGTCCACATTGGCTCTTTTATCCTCAAAGTCATTGCTTTTGGGAAGACTGGCCCTGTTCCGGAACCTGAACCTGAACCCATCCGAAAGGTACCGGTCTTCCGTGATAGGGATCATCACTGATTTGAAGGGATGCAGGTCACTCCCCGGAATACCCCATACATTCATCCAAACACTGTCAGCAGGGGAATAGAAATCGACCAGAAGGGAGTCCTGTTCCTCGGGAAGATCCCCCAACCCACCCGGCTGGTAAAGAAAACTGAGATAGAGGCTGTCGGCCGGCAGGAGGTTTAGTTTAAAGGGGGCACTGGTGAGGTGGTCGGCCACAAAACTAACCGGGTCGAGTGTGGACCCTGCGTAGATGCTCCCCCGGTAATCGATGGCATCCAGGGTAGCTACACCGTTGGTGACAGGGTCTATGCAGTAGTGGTTATTGACAAATGCATCGGCATCGATCCAAAGGGAGGGATCGGGTTCAATGTAAGAGGCGGAGAAATCTTCAAAAAAAGGCAGTTCAAGGGAATCGGCGGAGGAAGATTTTAATGCCTTCCTGCTGGCTTTATGGTAGGCTTCGGCGGCCGGGTTCCCTGCGACCGGGGTGATGATCTCCTGAGCATTCAAAATGCTTCCTGCAAACAGGAGTGTAAAAAATCCCGCTAAAAAACTTACTGGTCTATTCATGCATTAATCGATATCCGCTCCATTTATGGGGATGTCGGCCACCGGCAGAAGGGTCGAATCGATTGTAAGCCAAATGTCCACCTCCATACCCATGTTCAACCTCCTTAATTCATTATATTCAGGATATTGCCTCCAGATAAAGGCGTTGGCACTATCTTCTTTATTTGCCATGGTTTGATCATAGGTGACCGCTCCGGTGTTCAGGAAGTAGTCGGATATGATCTTGCTGGCAGTTTCAAGTTTCAACCCAATCAGTTCTGGAACGCGGGTGGTTTTTGAACTCAGACCCATCCCGAGTACCAGGTCGATGACATCACCTTTGCTGATGGAAGTTCCCTCATTTATAACGGAGCCTGCATGTAATTGTTGCAGTACATTGTTGATCGCGTAATCGGGTTGGTACATGATTTCACCCAGGACCAATCCGGCATTCTGCAGCGCAAGTCTCGCCTGCCTGATGGAGAGACCTACCAGCCGGGGCATCGATATCATCTCAGGATTAACAGCATTCATGGTCAGAAAAACCCTCCGGTTCTTTTTTACCATAGAACTTGCCTGGGGATTTTGTTTGATCACGGTGCCCCTGGGCATCTCCTGGGAGTAAACCGAATCCACTATCTCGAACCTCAGGGTTTTGGATGCGATCACATCACTTACCTCTTCAACCGTAAGACCTGTCAGATCGGGGACCTGAATCGTCTGGCCGTGATGCGTATAGATCTTTAACCATACCAGGGTGGAGAGCAGGAGAATCAGTGAGATGGCGGACGCCAGTCCAAGTTGCCTGAGGAACTTTCTGCTGATGAGGAACTTTAAGAAATCCATTCCAGTGCTTTATTTCAAATGTAAGATTAATTGGCTGATTTTGATTCCGGATTTTTCACAAGGCCTGTTTTTGTAATGACAGACGATTCCTGGTAAACTTCATAGTCGGTGTTGATCTCCCAGAGGTTGTGCCCGGCATTTTGGGTAATGTTCGCGGCCACGCGCATACCCATGAGGATACTGTGATCCTGGTTGTTGTATTTGTAGGCACCGTACCTTCCGATCACATGAATTCCCCTGAGGGAGTCAAGGTACTGCTGCACAGGTGCCAGAACCTCCCTGTAACCCCGGAAATAGACCGGGTAACACCGTGGGAGCTTTACCATTTCTCCCTCCATCTCCAGACCTGCAGGCACCAGACCGGCCGTCACAATCTCCCTCCTGGCTGTTTCGATCACCTCCTTCGGGTCCATGGACCATAATTCGTCCTCAAAATTACACCAGTACTCCATACAGAGGATCGATGCTTTGGAGCCGCCATAGATTGAAGGGATCCAGTTCCGGAAATTGGTTACCCGGCCAAAGGTCACCGAAGGATCGTGGATATATAGCCACTGGTCTTTAAACAGGTCGGGCTTGTTCACCTTCAGGTAGACCAGGATGGTATTCCTGAATCTCAGTTTTCGCGACGCTTCCAAAACTGTGGCAGGAACTTCTGGCAATCTCTCCACCATTTGGGAGAGGGGCATTGTGGAGATGACCTGGTCATACTCAACAACCGCTCCGTTCTCCAGCTGAACCGAAATTACCTCCCCCTGTTGGGTGATGATCTTTTCAATCCCCGTACCCGTCATCACTTTACCTCCCTTTGACTCAACGAATAACCGCATGGATTCATAAACAGCACCTGTTCCGCCAACGGGGTATGCAAACTGGTCCACCAGTGTGGCGTGGGTGTTCCCCTTTCCCGGAAAGAGGGCGTTTTTAATCGCCTCGAAAAGAGATAGTTTTTTAATGCGCTGTGCCGCAAAATCCGCATCCAGATCGGTACAGGATATACCCCACAGCCGTTCGGAGTACGTTTTGAAGAAAATGGTGAAAAGTCTTTTCCCAAACCTGCTGATCACCCATCCCTCGAAGGTGGAGGTGTCAGGAGGGGGTGAGATCTGCGCCCATATGTAACTGATCACACACCTGGCTGCTTCGAAAATACCGAGTCCGCTCAGGGCATTAAAGGCCTTGATGGGGTAGTCAAAAAATTGCTTCTTATAGTAGATCCGGGTAAGACGATCGACAATTTCATACTGACCCTTTACGACCTCCAGCCATAGCTCATTAATACTGCTGTCGTGACTGAAAAAACGGTGTGGTCCCAGATCAACCCTCTGTCCCCAGAGGGTAATGGATTTTGAGAGTCCGCCGACAGAGTCTGATTTCTCATAAACATCGATCGCTGACAATTTATTCCCAAGCTCTTTTGAGAGTTGGAATGCAGCGGTCATGCCGGCCGGCCCGGCTCCTATAATTGCTATTCTCATTTATTTTTTTTTATCCCGGCTGAGCCCTGGCTCTTGCCCATGCCTCCTCGGCCAGATCATTTTCTCCATAAAACTCGTAAAGCTCGGCCAGTTTAATGTAGGCCTGTTTGAATTTTGAGTTGAAACGGATGGCCTGCTTCAGGTTATACTCTGCGTTATCCCTGTCATCTTTCAGGGCATAACACATCCCCAGGTTGTAATACCCGGAGTAGAATTTATAGTTCGAACTGATAGCGAGGTTGATGATCCTTATGGCCTCATCGAGCAGCGCCGGGTTTTGGGTATATTCTGCTTCTATAAGATAGGAATATCCTTTGATATTCAAGGCTTTATCGTAATCAGGATAAACCTCCAGCAGTCTATCCATGGTGTTTCTGGCATCGTCGAATCTAAGGAATGCCGAATAGGCATTTCCAAGCTCCAGCAGGGCGATCTCATTGGCAGTGTCGTACTCCACCGCACTTTGAAGGTGGAAAAGCGCCTGGTTGAGTTTTACCTCACTCTGCTCTCCCATCGCCTCCGCCAGCAGTTTTGAGCCTAGAAAATCATCGCGGTTCCTCCTTTCAACGATAGCTGCCACCACCACATCGTCCACTTTAATTTCATGAATGGTGTTTTTCGGGGGCCACATTCCGTTCTTTAACTGGGAAGGATGGAGGTAATTACAATACAGGATGGCGTAGTCCCAATCGAATTTTCCCCGGTCGTAATACCTGCTGTAAAGGGTTTGGACCCGATCCCTGTACTCCCTGAAGTAATAGTCGATGCTAAAATTGCTGACCACCCTGACCGGATCGCCTGCGGTGCTCTCCAGAGTTGGAAGGATCGACCGGATAAAATAGTCGGATGCCGGTTTCAGGCTGTTTGTATAGTAATCGGTTTCGAATCGTCCTACGGTTTTGTTGATTCCACCCGATAGTTCATTGAAATAGATATAGGTGTTGGGATGGTTGAGGATGATATGCCTTAAGGGATGGAACAGTCCGACCACAAGCAGGCCGGCGGCGGCATACCTGAGGCCGTTTTTCGGTATTTTCCTTATCAGAGAGGTAAAAGCCATTGCCGACAAAGCCACCATGGATGGGTATACGAACAGCATATGCCGCCATCCTCCATAAACATTTGATTCCCTGTAGATAATGAATAAAATGGGAAAGAGGAGGGTGAACCAAAGCATGAAATACCAGAATCCATTTCCCTCCTTCCGGTCTGTGAACCAGGTCAATGTGGACGCAAGCCATCCCACAAGAACAATAACCGGTATGGTAAATATCATATTCTTTGGAATGTAGTGCCAGGGGAGGTGGTCGGACCACTGGATGGCACCGTCATACAACACGCGTATGGATACCTGGATATCGGTCATCACCTCGAATGCTTTGGCAGGATGGTGAATCATATCCTGAAGTGCATATGGCCAGGTCAGGAGGCTGAGCAGATACCCGGCAGCGGAAATCAGCAACAGTGTACCGATTCCCCGAAATGCGAATTTCCACCAGTGAGCCGAAAGAAATTTCCAGGGCCATTGATGGACCAGCATATAGAGTCCCGCAAACATGAAGAGGTAAGGGATCAACAGGAGCCCCCCGATCCTGATTCCGTTGGCCCAGCCAATACCCACAGCAATCCAGATCGCTGAACGGATACTGATCCTGGGTAGTTTCTTCAGGAATCTGGCCATATGGTAGAGCGTAAAAATGTTCCCCAGGGCGAATGGGATATCCATGGGGTTATTAAACGCATGGCCCAGGAATCTGGGAGATAGGAACATCAGGATCAATGCCAGCAATCCTGCCGAATATCCTGAAAAAAGTTTGACCAGGAGCCCGGTGAATAGGATTACCATTGCCCCGGAAAGGGCTACCATCACATGCCTTGCCTCATAGGGGTGATCCTCCAGGCTGAATAACCGGATGATCAGGTAAGTGAAGAGATCAAACGACTGTCCGTAAAAGTTCAGTTTATTGACAGGGTCGTTTAGTGCCGCCGGGTCATCTTCTGTAAAATAGCGGTATACTTTTGCCGCATGCTGGTAGTGCTTTTCATCATCACCGGAAAGTCCTGCACCGGTGCTTAAAATGGGTAAAATAAGGAAAATGGCAAGGGCTGTTACAAAGAACGCCAGTCTGAACAGTGGACTATCCCTGTAGAAGAATAGATTCCTCAAATCATGAATCCGTGACTCCTTCAGTGAAATGGTAGTATTCCATGCCAGGTTCAGCCATATTCTCTCCTTCAGGAGGGAGGGCGACTTAACCATACTTTTGAAAGGTGGTTCCTGGTTGATCAGCAGTTTCTCCCGGTTGAATTCAAGTTTATCAAGTATTAAACCGAGCACTTCATTCCGGGGCAAGCCCTTCGCACAATGAACTGCAAGAATGTATTTCATTACATCGGAATGAACAATCAGCCCTCCGGGTCCGGCATCCTTTTTTCCGGTGAAGCTGAACTCCCAGAAACGTTTTTCCGGATAAGCCTCCGAAAGCGGCAAATTCAAGAATTCACCAGGGTTCACCTGGCTTTCCATGTTGTAGGATTCAAAGATCACCACGTACCCGTTGAGGATGGTCTCCGGTTCGCCGAAACGGATAACCTGTTCGGGTTTGATCTTTTCTGCAAAACTTGCAAGAAATCCTGTTCCACCAGGATTTTGTTCCTTTTCGGGAAGGAGGAATTGAATGGAATAACCGGTTTTTTTATGGAGAATTTTTTTTGCCATTTTTGCCGATTGTAATATAGTTGGCAAAATACAAATTCTGATCAAAAGTCGGGATAAAAAAATAACCAACCGGGATCCGGTCAGTTATCATCATTTCTGCTGTATATAATAAAGCTTTATACCTTGTGCCTGGGCTCATCGGAAACGGTCAGTTTCTTGCGACCTTTCTTCCTGCGAGCCGCGATAACACCGCGACCACTTGCTGTAGCCATGCGCTCCCTGAACCCGTGTTTGTTCTTCCTTTTTCGGTTTGATGGTTGAAATGTCCTCTTCATAACAATCGTGTTTTGAGGGTGCAAAAGTAGTCATTTATTTAAATAAACAATCGTTTTTGTGGAAAAATATGGCTCTTCGAACCACTCCGAAATCGGATATAACTGCACCCTGTTCCCGAATGAACTCAATTCTGATTCCAGATCGCCGCCCTTCAGCGCAATCAGGCCGTTCCACTCTCCTTCACGGCTGGACTTAATCAATGATCCTGTCCACTGGTAAAGCCTGGGGAAGGCTGTAACGGCTCTTGATACCACAAAGTCGGCCCTTTCGGCAAGGGTCTCTGCCCTCTGGTGAATGGCCCTGACATTTTTCAGCCCGAGTAATGAGAAGATCTCCCTGACCAGACTGATTTTTTTCCCAATGGAATCGACCAGGATAAAATTGGATTCAGGGAAGAGGATGGCAAGGGGAATACCTGGGAAACCACCTCCGGTTCCCACATCGATCACCGAATTTCCGGGAGCGAAAGAGAATTTTTTGGCAATGGCCATGGAGTGTAGAATGTGCCTCTCCTCCAGGTGGTCAATATCCTTTCTTGAGATGATGTTGACCTGTTGATTCAGGACGGGGATGACCTCAATCAGCTTTTGGAATTGTCTCTCCTGGGCAGTTTCAAGCCGGGGAAAGTATTTTAGGATCAATTCCATGGATTATGGATTCTCCTTTGATCGGCTCAGAATATTTAAAAGTAACTCCCTGGCCCTGAACAATTGTGCTTTGACGGTTCCAATGGGAATATCAAGTTCTTCTGCAATTTCATCGTAGGAGTACTCCTGGAAATACCGCAGCTCGACCAATTGCCTGTAGCGTGGTTTCAGCTTTGAAACAACATTTCGCATATGTTTGATCTTCTGCTTGTTGATCAAAGTTAATTCAGGATCGGGTGAGTCCGACTGGATCATTGCGGAGGGTATCAGTGAGTCCTCCCCATCCATTGTCTGGTCCAATGAGACATGACTGGCCCGTTTCTTCCGGATAAAATCGATACAGTTATTGGTTGCGATCTTGAAAAGCCAGGTAGAGAAAGCATAGTTGGGTGTATACTGATCGATGTTCTTAAAAGCTTTCCCGAAGGCTTCGATGGTCAGGTCCTCGGCATCGATCGGACTATTCACCATTTTCAAAAGCATGAAGTAGATGGCGTCCCGATATCGCCCAAGGAGTTCTCCGTAGGCAAGCTGATCCCCTTTCCTGGCTTTTTCCACCAGTTCCATATCCTGCTGTGCTTTCAGCGAAAGATTGGAATTTAACTCCATGACTGATCTTTAGTTAAAAAAATATTACTGATCCAGATGACTCCAAGGATGATTGGCAATAGCAGATCAAGAAGCAGCGAAGGTAGTAATAAATACTTTTCATTCAAACGCATCATTCCTAATTTGAAAATGGTCATCCTGACGGCCAGAAATAGTCCGAAAATGATCGCAACCGGCCAGAACCAGGAGGATGTAGTTAAGAGGGTTATGGAGGAGGTGTAAAGGATCAGGCGGCTGAGGATTTCTACCCCAAGAATGAACCTGGTCCCTTTGTTATAATAATTGCCTGCAACGATGTGACGCCGCTTCTGCCTGATCCAGGCGGTAAAGGTTTCTTTGGGTATGGATATGGTTTGACTCTCCGGCTCGATTTCAATGCTCGTATTTTCCTTAACCGCGTTCTGGTTGACAAACAGATCATCGTCACCCGAAGGAATGTGGTAATGTCCTGAGAATCCCCTGTTCTTGAAAAACAGATCCTTACGGTAACCCAGATTTCTTCCAACTCCCATATAGGGCCTCCCCTTCAGAGTAAATGAGAAATATTGGATGGCTGTAAAAACCGTTTCATAACGAATAATGATATTGAGCAGCCCTTTCTGTTTCGCATACTTCCCGTAACCCAGAACAATATCCTTATCCCCGCCCAGCTTTCCGGCCATGAATTGCAGCCATAATTTTCCACTCGGATAACAGTCTGCATCGGTAAGCAACACGTAGTCGTATTTGGCCGATTTTAATCCAATGGTGAGCGCCAGTTTTTTGCCGTGCATGAATTCATTCAACGGAATGCTGGTGTAGCGCAGTTTGTCGTAACGTACCTTCATTTCCGAAAGCAATTCCTCGGTGCGGTCGGTGGAGCAGTCATTGACCACTACCACCTCAAATTTGGGGTATTGCTGTTCCAGCAAAAGAGGGAGAAACTTTTCAAGGTTGTCTGCCTCATTCCGGGCACAGACGACCACTGATACCCCTTTGCTGCTCCTTTTTCGCTCTCCCTCTTTGAAGCGCGGCAGCCTGATGTATATGCCCAGGTAATAGTAGCATTGTACCAGGAAGGTGGTAACAAACAGCATCAGAAGGATCCATTCAGGTGTCCCGGTGCTGTCAATCATTAATTTAAAATCCATACCCGCAAATTTAAGTGGCTTTGCCGAAAAGAAAAAGTTGATTTTCAACAATTGCTTATCTTTGGCGCTTTAGGACCCAGATGGAGTTTAAAATATTACATAGCGATCCAAAGAGCAAGGCAAGGGCAGGGGTTCTGAAAACAGATCATTCGGAGATTCAAACGCCTGTTTTTATGCCTGTTGGAACCGCAGGAAGTGTGAAGGGGGTACATCAAAGGGAGTTGTCGGAGGAGGTGAATGCCCAGATTATCCTTGGAAATACATACCATCTTTATCTTCGTCCCGGTCTTGATGTTTTAAAAAGCGCCGGTGGACTGCACCGTTTTATGAACTGGGAACGCTCCATTCTGACCGATAGTGGCGGTTACCAGGTTTTTTCACTGGCGGCAACCAGGAAGCTTAAGGAGGAAGGAGCCTGGTTCAACTCTCACATCGACGGGTCCAGGCACCTTTTTACTCCGGAGCTGGTAGTGGATATTCAACGGATCATCGGTGCGGATATCATGATGGCATTTGATGAGTGCACCCCATGGCCCTGCGACCTTAAGTATGCAAAGAATTCACTTGGTCTTACACACCGATGGCTTGAAAGGGGGCTGAAACAGTTTCAGGAAACAGATCCTTTTTATGGACACAGCCAGGCTTTCTTCCCCATTGTTCAGGGGAGTGTCTTTCCCGAGCTTAGGAGGGAGTCGGCCCATTTTGTGGCCGGGCAGGGTGCTGTTGGAAATGCCATCGGGGGGTTGTCGGTCGGAGAGCCGGCAGAGGAGATGTACGCCATGCTGGAGGTGGTTAATTCCATTCTTCCGGAAGACCGGCCGCGATACCTTATGGGGGTAGGTACACCAGTCAATATCCTTGAATCGATTTCGCTTGGGGTGGATATGTTTGATTGTGTTATGCCTACACGGAACGGACGAAACGGGATGTTATTTACAGCCAGGGGGATCATCAATATCAGAAACAGGAAGTGGATGGAAGACCATGCACCGGTGGATCCTGATGGGCACTGTTTTGCAGATACGCAATATTCAAGGGCATATCTGCGTCATTTAATTATCTCGGGCGAAATGCTCGGGGCACAAATTGCGAG
This sequence comes from Bacteroidales bacterium, assembly GCA_046485075.1. Lineage (GTDB taxonomy): Bacteria > Bacteroidota > Bacteroidia > Bacteroidales. The sequence goes on along the minus strand of JAWOHR010000154.1, from coordinate 53,355 downwards.
TATACACAATCTGTCATTTTACCTCTGGTTGGTCCGGAGGGCATTCGAGGAGATCAGAAACGGCACCTTCAGTCTATGGAAAGAAAAGATGATACCAGTCTTAAATACAAGATTGTAAGATTTCTGGGGCTGAAAATTCTGGATCTCTATGTGATCCGGAAGTTCCTGAGCACATTCTTTCTGTCCATTGTATTGATCCTCTCCATCGTTGTAATTTTCGACCTCTCCGAGAAGATTGACGATTTCATTGAAAGCGGGGCTGGGCTCAGGGAAATTATCTTTGACTATTATCTCAATTTTATACCCTATTTTGCGGTACTTTTCAGTTCCCTGTTTGCTTTTATTGCGGTGATCTATTTCACCTCCAGGATGGCGTATAATACGGAGATCATTGCGATCCTGAATAGCGGAATGAGCTTCAGGCGATTTCTGGTGCCTTACCTGATCTCTGCCTCAGTCATAGCAGCGGGGGCATTTTATCTGAGCGATCAGGTGATCCCAAAAGCCAATAAGGTGAAGCTTGATTTCGAAGAAAAGTATGTGCGAAAGGCCCCGGTCAAATTCAAGACCAAGGATTTCCACAGGCAGATTGAACCAGGGGTTTACATCTACCTGCAGAACTACAGCAATGTATCCAAGGTGGGGTACAATTTCACCATTGAGAAATTTGAGGATGGTGAACTGGTTTCCAAAATGTTTGCCGACCAGATCAGGTGGGATACGGCTGTGAATAAGTGGGAAGCCCGGCGTTATTATATTCGAACCATAGATGGCTTGAATGAAACCCTTGAGGAGGGTAAGATGATCGATACCACCCTGGCCATTCATCCCGACGATTTCCAGATGCGGCTGACCATTGTTGAGACCATGAGCCTGAAGGAGCTGGATGACTTCATTGATAAGCAGCTGATGCAAGGGGAGACCAATGTAACTTCCTACCAGATTGAACGTCACAACCGTATCGCCTTCCCATTCTCACTTTTTATACTGACCATGATTGGGGTGGCTGTATCGTCCCGTAAAATGAGAGGGGGAATCGGGTTACAGATTGCGATCGGGGTGGTGATCAGTTTTTCCTATATACTTTTTACTCAGTTTTCCAAACAATTTGCGATCGGGGGACTGTTGCCGGTAATGGCAGCTGTGTGGCTTCCAAATCTCTTTTTCCTGATCATCGCATTCGTTCTTTTCCGGCTGGCACCCCGGTAGTAAATATTTTACAACAGTTTTTTTAGCGTTCAGTTTTTCGTAAGATTGTACCCACAAATAAAAATCAAAAAAAATGGCCTCTACTAAAAAGGTTCTGGAATTAATGAAGAAGAGGGAGGAAGTACTCCAGGGGGGTGGCGAAAAGGCGATCCAGAAGCAGGTTGCCATGGGTAAGATGACTGCCAGGGAGCGGATCCTGAAACTTCTGGATAAAGGCTCCTTTAATGAGTATGACCTCTTTGTTGAGCATGAAGCACGTGATTTCGGAATGGCTCAGAAGATCCTGCACGGTGATGGCGTCATCACCGGAACCGGGACCATGGGCGGAAGACCGGTTTGTGTTTTTGCCCAGGATTTCACGGTGGCCGGGGGATCACTTGGCAGCATGCATGCGAGGAAAATCACAAAGATTATGGACCATTCGCTGAAGATGCGCATGCCATTGATCGGAATCAATGATTCCGGTGGAGCCAGGATTCAGGAGGGGGTCAACTCGCTTGCGGGGTACGGTGAAATCTTCTTTCGAAATACGCTCGCATCGGGTGTAATTCCCCAAATCTCTGTGATCCTTGGTCCATGTGCAGGAGGGGCTGTATATTCTCCGGCTCTTACCGATTTCGTGTTTGTGGTGGATAATATTTCGAAGATGTTTATTACAGGTCCGGAGGTGATCAAGACGGTTCTGGGTGAAGATATTTCAATGGAGGAGCTTGGAGGGGCCCGGGTCCACAGCGAGATCACCGGGAATGCACACTTCTTTTCGGAAACTGAAGATGACTGTTTTGAGCAAATCAAATCATTGCTCTCCTATCTTCCCTGGTCCAATACGGATGTTCCCCCGAGGAAAGAGAGGAAGGAGCCACTGAAGAAATATAATATTTCAAATATCGTTCCGGCGGACAAGAGGCAACCCTACGATATCCGCAATGTAATCCGATCGGTAACCGACGGATCGGATTTTTTTGAAATTCAGGAGAGCTGGGCCGCCAACATCGTCATCGGTTTTGGAACCATGAACGGCCGCACGGTCGGATTTGTGGCCAACCAGCCTTTGGTGCTTGCCGGTGTGCTGGATGTGGACTCATCCGATAAAGCAGGCAGGTTCATTCGTTATTGTGATGCATTTAACATTCCCATCATCACCTTTGTGGACCTTCCCGGGTATCTTCCCGGAGTCGATCAGGAACATGCAGGTGTGATCAGGCACGGAGCCAAAGTATTGTATGCATACAGCGAGGCAACTGTTCCAAAAATAACCCTGATTATCCGCAAAGCATATGGTGGCGGATATATTGCCATGAACTCAAGGCACCTTAGGGCCGATTTTGTATTTGCATGGCCCGATGCAGAGGTGGCAGTAATGGGCCCCGAGGGTGCTGCCAATATCATTTTCCGCAAGGAGATCGCAATGGCCGAAGATCCTGAGAAGATGAGGGCTCAGAAAGTTCAGGAGTATAAGGAAAAATTTGCAAATCCCTATGTAGCTGCTGCCAAGGGGTTTATCGATTCGGTTATTGAACCCAACGAAACCCGGAAATCGTTGTTGCATGCCCTGGAAGTTTCGGGAGAAAAGAGTGTGGGTATGCCCGCAAAGAAACACGGAATTCCACCATTTTAGCAAACGTTTATGAGCAAGAAAGAAAAAGCAGGTTGGTTAAAAGTGGTTCCATCCCCTCCCATGGAGGAGCTGGAAATTGGTGGAGCGGTTTACACAACCCGGCTTACATCCAAGTTCAGGAACAGGATACCCTGGGTCCGCCCTGATCTGCGAAAAATATTGGCTGTGATCCCGGGTACCATTCAGAGAGTGATGGTTTCTGAGGGTGATGTGGTGTCCGCAGGTGATTCCATGATGATCCTGGAAGCTATGAAAATGCGCAATGAGATCAGGGCGACTCATCCGGGCGTGATCAAGAGGATCCATGTAAAAGAGGGAGATCAGGTTCCCAAATCGCATCTCCTGCTGGAGTTCCAATAGCTCAGGTTCTACCTTCCCAGATCACATACCTGGAGACAGAGGCGGGCAGCCCGGGGCGTTCTGTGAAAATGCCATACAGGGAGGAGCCGCTCCCGCTGAGAGAAGCGTAGATGGCACCTGCCTTATACAACGTTTCGCGGTGAGAAGCCAGTTCCGGATACTTTGCAAAAATCCCGGATTCAAAGTCATTGACCACCGTTTCTCTCCACTGTTGGACGGGGGCTGCAACCAGTTGATCAAGGTGCCGCCCGGGCCTCACCGGTGTTACCCCGGAATAGGCTTCAGCCGTGGAGATGTGGATCTCTGGAAACAGGAGTACCAGCCAGAGGCCTTCCAGGGTTACCGGCGAAGGAGAGAGAATTTCCCCCCGGCCCTCTATCATCATGGCATGATCGTGTAGGAAAAAAGGGCAATCACTTCCCAGTCTTGCTGCCATATCATGTAGCGACTCCGGAGTGAGAGGATTTGCAGTGAGTCGATTCAAACCCTTTAGGATCTGTGTGGCATTGGATGATCCGCCTCCCAGGCCGGCCCCCACCGGAATCTGTTTGTGAAGGTGGATTTCCACCGGCGGGATCACCCGCACTTCGGAGAAAATTTCATGAGCCTTTTCACAGAGGTTCTTACCGGAACCTTCCTGGACCGGAATTCCCGACATACTGAAAATTAGCGCTTGTGCTCCCGGTTCAGCTTCCCTGATTTCGATGACATCGCAAAGTCCCACCGGGTACATGACTGATTGCAGGTTGTGAAATCCATCGGACCGGCGATGGGTAATCCGAAGGCCAATATTGATCTTGGCGGGTGACAGGAGTATCATGACCCTTAAATATAGCTCATTTTTCAACATTTGTTAATTAAAACTATGGCTGCGGTGTTTATAAGTGCATGGGAGAATTACCCTGTCAACCCTCTCCGGATTCTTACCTTTAGGACCCCGAAAGGCAACAACATTTATGGCAAAACAGTATACTCCTGTCCCGAGAAAAAATCCGGCAATCGCCCGCGATTATGGTAAAATACCTCCCCAGGCCCTGGATCTGGAAGAGGCTGTACTTGGAGCCATTATGCTTGAGAAGGATGCCATCCTTTCGGTATTGGATATACTCGAACCGGGCAGCTTTTATAAAGAGGCACACCAGCAAATCTATTCTGCCGCACAACTGCTTTCCCAACAGGAGAAACCCATCGATCTGCTGACAATGACCGAGGAACTTCGCCGGCAGGAAAAACTGGAATCGGTGGGTGGGGTAGTATACATTGCCCAGCTTACTTCCAGGGTGGGTTCTGCAGCCCACCTTGAATACCATGCAAGGATCGTGGCTCAGAAGTATATCCAGCGTGAGCTGATCCGCGTGTCATCGGATATTCAGGAGAGAGCCTTTGATGAAACAAGCGATGTGGATGATCTGCTCGATTACTCAGAAAGGGAATTGCTGAACATCGCTGAAGGGCACATCAAAAAGGAAACCGTAAGAATCAATAGCCTGTTGAAAACTGCCATTGAGCAGATTGAAGAGGCAGGCAAGCGAAAGGATAGCCTGAGTGGAGTACCTTCGGGTTTTACCCGGCTCGACAGGATTACTTCCGGTTGGCAGAATTCGGATCTTATAATTATAGCAGCAAGGCCCTCCATGGGGAAAACCGCATTTGTACTATCCATGGCCAGGAACATGGCGGTGGATCACGATCGCCCTGTGGCATTTTTCTCCCTCGAGATGTCCTCCATTCAGCTGGTAAACCGGCTGATCATTGGGGAGACACAGCTGCCCTCAGATAAGATCCGGACCGGGAGACTGGAGAATTACGAGTGGGAGCAGCTGGAATATAAGATAAAAGACCTGGAAAAGGCCCCCATCTACGTGGATGATACCCCCGCCATCTCCATTTTCGAATTCAGGGCAAAGTGCCGCAGACTAAAGCAGAAATATAACATCCAGGCTGTGGTGATCGACTACCTTCAACTGATGACCGGTTCAAAGGATTCGGGAAGCAGAGAGCAGGAGGTTAGTAACATCTCCCGATCGCTTAAAAGTGTGGCAAAGGAGCTGGATATCCCCATCATCGCGCTCTCCCAGTTGAATCGTAGTGTTGAAATGAGATCGGGAAATAAACGGCCCCAGCTCTCCGACCTTCGTGAATCGGGAGCCATTGAACAGGACGCCGACCTGGTCATCTTTATTCACAGGCCCGAGTATTACGGTCTGGATGTGGATGAGGATGGAAACTCACTTAAGGGAGTTGCCGAGATCATTGTAGCCAAGCACCGTAATGGAGCCACCGGGGATGTAGATCTGAAATTTGTCAGGGAGTTTGCCAAGTTTGTGAACCTGGATGACGCCCTGGCCATGGTTGAAGATGATGAGAACGGGAATTCCCAGGCCACCTATGCATCAAAAATGAACCTTGAAAAGGAGAGGTTTGCCAATGAAGATATTGGTCAGAACAGCAGTTTCGATCCGCCTCCTTTTTAAAATGCAAATCACCATACGGATCCTCACAGAACGGAAAAAATAGAAGAGGCCGCCTCGTTTTGACTGAGACGACCTCTTGAGATATGTAGGGAAGAATTTCGCAGAGCCGGAGCGGATCTTATTGCCAGTTGGAGGTTGTCATCCACTCTTCAATCGGGATCAGCTCTTCCGTTTCGAACGGAGTAATCATCCAGTTTTCCAGGGGAAGCTCATCCGACAGCCCGTCTGCCTCAAAGGGCTGGTTCAAAGACTCTTGAAATGGTTCGGTCATCCAGCTCTCCAGGAAGGGTTCATTGTTATAAGAGATATGGGTATAATCCGAATAATAGGTCAGGGAGATCACCGGAAGGTCAGGCGCTTTTTGGCGGTAGTAGCCCATCCGGTTATGAATGTTGGATACCCAGGTTTCAAAGCGGTTCAGTTCATCAGTATGTTTTACAGTTACAAAAGGGTCCCTTTTACCCTGGGCGAAGGAGGAAGCGGTCATCAGGACCAGTATGGCTGCGATTAAAATTTTTATTGTTTTCATGGCTCTTGCGTTTTTTGATGTTTAGCTATTCAAAATCATATTCTGTGCCAAAAATCGTAAAGGATTAAATAATAATTAATTACAATCATTTTTAACGTGTGTTAAAAATAGATAATTTTGAACGGAAGCGCAACAGGGGTGTCCGAAAACGCACACCTGACAGCACTTGAATTGAATTCAATTAACATGAAGATTATTTTCTTTTCCCGGTTTGCATCCTTTTACGGAAAGGTTTGTCTTTTTAGATAACAGAGAATTAGGATTCATTTAATACATGCCATCATGAATAAAATATTAATAGCCGCAGCATTGGTCGTTGCTCTGATCATCAATGGATGTTTCTTCGATGGAGCTTGCCTCCAGGGATATGGTCCGGTCGTTAACCAGGTTAGGGAACTGGCTGATTTCAACGCCGTTAGCAATGCGGGTGAATTTGAGGTCAGGGTGACCATGAGCGATGTATTTGGTGTTGAGGTTCAGGCCCAGGAAAATTTGCATGACTTCATCGAAATCTACGTGTCGGGATCTACACTTGTGGTAAAGACCCGGGACAATACATGTTTAAACTCCATCGCTCCGGTGATTGTATACGTTTCCATGCCCTATATTGAAGAGCTCAGGAATACCGGATCGGGAATACTGTCAGCCGACAAGGCGATATCCGCAGCGTTTGAATGCTCCAATTCAGGATCGGGGCTGATCAGTATAGACTCGGTCTTCGCGTTGGCTGTTTCCTTAAAGAATTCAGGTTCAGGCAAGCTCTATGTAACTGCATCATTCCCCGAGGAAATCGAGGTGATCCAGACTGGCTCGGGCATGATTGATGCAGGTATGATGTATTCCCCGCTTAAGGTCAGCCTTGACCATACCAGTTCGGGAAAAATCTATGCAACCCTTCAGGATGGATTGGAGGTGGATGCCACATTGACCGGCTCGGGGATAATCAGCCTGGATGGTGAAGCCGAAACAGCTGATTTTGGGTTAAGCTCTTCGGGAAAGATCGATGCCCTGGAGATGGTAGTCTCAAGGGCCGGGGCGATGATTTCGGGTTCCGGAAAAATATATGTCTATGCAACAGATTACCTGGATGTTACTATTTCCGGTTCGGGTAATTTGTACTACAGGGGAAATCCTTTGATCACAACCAGGATCACAGGGTCGGGAAGTATCAGGCCTTATTAGACCCGGTTTGGAGATCTGTTTCGCATCCGGCTACCACGATGACAATTTCACCCCTGACCGTTTTTGTGCTGAAGTGATCGGCAAGTTCAACCAGCGTACCTCTTGTGTTCTCTTCATGCAGTTTGGAGATCTCCCGGGAGACGGATCCTCTTCGGCCCGGACCGAAATATTCTGCCATTTGCCGCAAGGTTTTCTCGAGCCGGAAAGGCGATTCATAGAAAACCATGGTGCGGTTCTCCATAGAGAGTTCTGTAAACCGTTTATTTCTCCCTTTTTTGGGTGGAAGGAATCCTTCGAAAACAAAGCGGTCACAAGGTATTCCCGAGTTTACCAGAGCCGGTACAAATGCTGTGGCACCCGGGAGCGTCTCCACCATGATTCCCCGCTCGATGGATGCTCTTACCAGCAGGAAACCGGGATCGGAGATGCCCGGAGTTCCTGCATCGGTAACCAGGGCCATGGTTGTGCCGGAGGACAGCTGAGCGATCAGTGACTCCAGCGAACCATGTTCATTGTATTTGTGGTGGGAACGTATGGGTTTGGAAATCTGAAAATGCTTAAGCAGGAGTCCGGTTTTCCGGGTATCCTCTGCCAGGACCAGGTCGACATCTTTCAATACCTCCAGTGCCCTGAGGGTTATGTCTCCAAGGTTGCCGACAGGGGTTGGGACCAGGGTGAGTTTTGACATTTCAGGAATGGCTGTATCTCCTTTTAATCAGCCTGCTCAGAATGACCACACCCTCATGGTTGGGGGTATTCACAAATTGTACTGAAAGTTTCTCGGCAGCAGATTGCAGGCTGCCCGCATTATCGAGATCTCTGATCAGCTTTCCAAAGCCGTCGGAATCACCATCAAACAGTTCACGAATGATCAGGAACCTATCGTTGATTCCAATGTTTCTGCCTATATGATCGATGGGAGACCCGGTGATTTTTGATTCCAGATCATGCTCCCGGTTCGCGGCCAGATTTTCGTTGATACGCGATTCGGAAGCGAACTTATCCGCGATGATCCTGGAATCTTTTCTAACGATCCCTTCAGGTTCCCGTTGCGGTACCTCTGCCACAGCTTCCAAAGGAGGTTGAGGAGGATCGGTCACAGGTACCGGCTCAGGTACCGGCTCAGATACCGGGATTTCCATAACCGGCTGAGGCATTACGGGCTTGGGAGACTCAACCTCCGGGGCCTGCCTGAAGAGTAGACCCGGGGTAGACAGGTCGGTTCGGATGACTGTCAGAATATCATAAACATTCCTGAGTTTGGAGAGTGCCAGGTCCAGTTCAAGGGTTGATCCCCTGGGAGAATTTTGGAGGTTCTCCACCAACTTTCCTATATCTTGTATATCTTTAGTGAGTATTTCTATGGTGTATTTTATCTCCATGACGGATGGGAATTTTTATGCAGTAGTTTCTTACAAAACTAACGATAATCTTCATATAATAGTGTATCATGTTTCTTGAAAACACGGTAGATAAATCACGAGGACAGGGTTGGATTGAGGTGATCTCGGGATCTATGTTTTCAGGAAAGACGGAAGAGCTGATCAGGCGACTGAAAAGGGCGAAAATTGCCCGGCAAAAGGTGGAGATCTTCAAACCCCGCATCGAGGTGAGGTATTCGGTGGAGGAGGTGGTCTCTCATGATGCCAATGCGATTCACAGCACCCCCGTTGATTCAGCCTCTAATATTCTCCTTCTGGCAAATGAGGTAGAGGTGGTTGGAATTGATGAGGCCCAGTTTTTTGACGACGGACTGGTGAGTGTTTGTAACCAGCTTGCCAATGCGGGTGTCCGGGTTATTGTGGCCGGACTGGATATGGACTTCCGCGGGAACCCATTCGGTCCCATGCCCAAGCTGCTCTCTATTGCCGAATATGTGACCAAGGTACATGCCATTTGTGTCAGGTGTGGGAAGCTGGCCAACTATACACACCGCCGATCTGAAGATGAGAGGCTCATTGTTCTCGGTGAAACCGATATATATGAACCCCTTTGCCGGGGGTGTTTTTATAAAGCCAATCCGGGGAGGTGATGCACAATGGAAACTGCCTGGAAACTCGTGGATATTTGCAGGATTGTGGATGGAACCATGACCGGAGAGAAGGGAATTCTCATTGACAGGATTGGTATTGATAGCCGGAACATGCTCCCCTCACCCGGTACAATGTTTGTGGCTCTGAAAGGAGAACGCCACGACGGTCATCATTATATTGAGCAGCTCTACAGGCAGGGCGTAAGGGCGTTTATGGTCTCCGTTAACCAGGAAAATGAAAGGTTTCCGGGAGCTGGGTTTTGCCTGGTGAAGGATACACTTGCGGGATTACAACAGCTCGCTTCAGCCCGAAGGAAGGCTTTTACCGGGAGTGTTGCAGCGATTACAGGAAGCAACGGAAAGACCATCGTCAAGGAGTGGATTTATCAGCTGCTTGCTCCCACTTTGAATATCCATCGAAGCCCCAAGAGTTTCAACAGCCAGGTGGGTGTCCCTCTCTCAGTGTGGATGCTGGAGGATCAACATCAAATGGGCCTGTTTGAAGCCGGAATATCGTTCCCCGGGGAGATGCGAAGGCTGGAAAAGATCATCACTCCCGATTTGGGGATATTTACAAATCTGGGGAGTGCTCACCAGGAGAATTTTGAAAGCCTCGGGGAAAAACTAAAAGAAAAACTTACCCTGTTTAGGAATTGCCGCAAAATCATTTACAGGGTCAATGGGGGAGAGAACCAGTTGCCCATTGCCCCTTTCCTGGATGAGTACGATGCGGTACAGATCACATGGAGCCTTGACGGGGAGGGTCTCTACAACTATGTTACCGTTGAGATGGGAACAGAGGGAAGGTGGATAGAAGCGTTTACTCCGGGCGGAAGATACCGGTTTTGGTTACCGTTCAGCGATGAAGCCTCCATCGAAAACGCGCTCCATGCCTTTACCTTCGCTGTGGAAGCCGGAGTGCCGGCGAATTTGGCTGCCGAACGTATAGGGCGCCTTGAACCAGTCTCCATGCGCATGGAAATCCTGCGTGGGATCAATGGTTGCATGCTGATCAATGATGCATATAATTCAGATATCGGAGGACTCTCAGCTGCCCTTGATCTGGTCGATCAACATAAGCAATTTGATAAAAAATACCTGATCCTTTCCGATCTGTTTCAAAGCGGATTGGAAGAGGTGGAATTATACCGTGAGATATCATCCCTTGCTGAAAAGAGAGGAATAAACTGGTTTATCGGAATCGGACCGGCCATGATCAGACAGCGAAAGCTATATCCGGATAACAGCCACTTCTACGCAGATACAGAGGAATTCCTGAAGCGGATGGACCGGACCCGTTTCCGGGATGCCATCCTGCTGATTAAGGGCTCCCGGAGATTTGGATTCGAAAGAATCGCTGCTGAACTTCAGTTGAAAACACACCTTACTTTTCTTGAGATCGACCTGGATGCCATGGTCTCCAACCTGAACCATTTCCGTTCACTGCTGCGCGAAGATGTGAAGATTATGGTCATGGTGAAAGCCCTCTCCTACGGGAGCGGGAACATGGAGATTGCAAACATGCTCCAGTATCAACGTGTGGATTACCTGGCGGTTGCATTTATCGATGAGGGCATTGAGCTGCGCAAGTCGGGGATCACCCTTCCCATTATGGTACTGAACCCGGACCCATCGGGATACGGGCAGATGATCGACTTTAACCTGGAGCCCGAAATCTTTAATACCAGGGGTATTGAATCGCTGGGCCGGGTACTGAACTACAGGGAGGTAAAGCACTATCCACTCCATATAAAAATTGACACCGGGATGCATAGGCTGGGGTTCCAGGAGGATGAGATAAACAGGCTTATTCCTTTACTTAAACAGGAGCAATTCAGGGTGTCGTCGGTCTTTTCCCATATGGCGGCCAGTGAGGTTCCTGAACATGATGAGTTCAGCAGGGAACAATTCCGTCGCTTCGACCGGATTTCAATGTTGATTGCTGACGCCCTGGCTTACTCCTTTGACAGGCATATACTGAATTCGGCAGGTATTGAAAGATTTCCGGATGCCCAGTACCAGATGGTCAGGCTGGGGATCGGGTTGCACGGTATAGGTGCAGATTCCAGCCTGGTTCCTGCAAGTTCATACAGGAGCTCCGTCTCCCAGATTATGAGGGTTTCGAGGGGTGAGACGATCGGTTATTCACGCGCCGGAAAGGCAGAAGCAGACCTGATTGTGGCCACAATCCCGGTAGGATATGCCGATGGAATGGACCGCAGGATGGGTAATGGAAACGGCAGGGTATGGATCGCGGGTACCCTCTCACCAACCATCGGTAATATTTGCATGGACATGACCATGATCGATGTGACCGGTAAGAATGTTGCCGAAGGGGATGAGGTTGAGCTATTTGGGAAGAACCTGACTGTGCAGGAGGTAGCCCAAATGGCCGGGACTATACCCTATGAAATCCTGACCTCTGTCCCGGAGCGGGTGAAAAGAGTATATTTGCAGGAGTAATTATGGAAGTCAGGATTTCGGCAGTTATCATCACCTTTAACGAGGAGCGTAATATTTTACGCTGTCTTAAGTCGCTCGTAGGAGTGGCCGACGAGATCGTCGTTGTGGACAGCTATTCAACCGACCGCACCGAAGAAATTTGTAATTCATTCCATACAAAGTTTATCAGGCACCGGTTTTTTGGGCACATTGAGCAGAAGAACTGGGCCATCCTCCAGGCATCCTCGCCCTATATCCTGTCTCTGGATGCGGATGAAGCCCTCTCCGATGAGCTGCGCATGTCGATTCTGAAGGTAAAAAAAGCATGGACCCATGACGGTTATTATTTTAACAGGCTTACCAATTACTGTGGAAAATGGATCCGGCATACCAGCTGGTATCCTGCAAGGAAGTTACGACTTTGGGATTCAAGAAAAGGCGGTTGGGGAGGATTTAATCCCCATGACAAGTTCCTGCTGACCAAGGGGAGTACCCGGCAATTTCTCAAGGGCGATATCCTTCACTACTCCTACTATACGGTCTCGGAGCATGTGGAGCAAATCAATAAGTTTTCCACCATCATGTCGCGCTCATACTACGACAGAGGCAGGCGCGTGTACATCTATAGCATCATCGCGCATCCCCTTTGGCGTTTCATCAAAGACTTCATGGTGAAAGGAGGATTTTTGGATGGCTACTACGGGTTCATTGTCAGCATTAATTCAGCTCAGGAGGTTTTTCTGAAGTATGTTAAACTCAGGAATATTTACAAAAAGGAGGAGAGAAGGCGAAAGCATACCATCTGTTTCTTTAACAGTATGGAATCATGGGGCGGGGGAGAGAAGTGGCATTTTGATATGGCCACCTGGCTGGTAAAACAACATTGCAGGGTCATCTACATCTCATCACCCGGGAGTCCGCTCTCACTAAAACTTGGGGAGATGGGAATTCCCGGATATGAAATGAAGGTATCGAACCTTAGTTTCCTGAATTTAATTAAGCTGATCAGGATCTCCCTGATATACAGGAAGGAACAGGTTGACACTGTGATTACAAACCTCTCAGGTGATATGAAAGCGGCCAGTCTGGCTGCCAAGCTGGCCAGGGTTCAGAACATTATATACCGTCGTGGGAGTGCAATTCCCATCAGGGATACTCCACTGAACAGGTACCTGTTAAGGCATGTGATCACGAAAATTATTGCCAATTCGGAAGAGACAAAAAGAACCATCCTTGCCAATAACCCCGAACTTGTCCCCGAAGGAAAGATAAAGGTGATTTACAACGGTGTGGACCTTCCCCGATACCATTCCGGGATTAAACCCCTTTACATTGCAAAACAGGGTGAATTTGTTCTGGGTTGCGCAGGTCGTCTTTCTGAGGAGAAGGGCCATGTGTACCTTCTTGAGATGATGCAGCGCCTGAAGAAAGAGTCCCGGCCTTACAGATTACTGATTGCCGGGGAGGGAAGGCTGCTTCATAACCTGGAACGAAAAGCCAGGAAACTGGGTGTGGAGGATCGGGTTGATTTCCTCGGATTTGTTGAGGATATGCCAGCTTTTTTCATGTCACTGGATATCTTCCTGCTTTCTTCAGATTATGAGGGATTCGGATATGTGGTGGCTGAAGCCATGGCTTCGCGGAAGCCGGTGGTCGCCTTTGACATCAAATCCTCCGCCGAAATCATTGATCACGAAAAAACCGGTTACCTTACCGGTTCGGGTAATGTGAAAGAGATGACCGCAAGAGTCATTGAGCTGGAAAAGAACAGCAGGCTCAGGGAGCAGATGGGATCAGAGGGAAGAAAGAGGGTAGAGGAGCTTTTTGCTTTTGAGAAGAAACAGGAGGAGATTAAAGAACTATTGACCCATACCGAATGGAATTAGTTAGTCTTCAGTCAGGGAGTGCCGGTTCTCTTTTTCCTCCAGATACTTTTCATAGGAGTGTTTCCATCGTTTATGTGACCATAGCCAGTATGCCGGTTCCTCCCTGATCAGCTCCTCCAGTATTCTCACATGGGATTCCGTGATTGCAAAAGGTTCAAATTTTCCCGGATCCTCACAAATCAATTCGAATTCCGCCTCATATCTTCCTCGTGATTTTTTCCTGATTTTGATAAATATTACAGCAGCATCAAGCTTCCTGGCCAGTTTCTCAGTGCCCAGGTACACGGGGGTCTCCAACCCAAGGAATTTGGTCCAGTACTGGATCTGCTGGAACTGAGGTCGTTGATCACCAAGGAAAAGGGTAAGTACCGGCTCTTTCCTGCTCTTATAGTCAATCAGTCTCCTTGCAATTTTTTCCATGGGAACGGTAATCACACCGAATGCGTTCCTGTTGCGTTGAACCATTCTGTCGAAATACTTATTTCTCAATGGTTTGTATATGGCTGCCACCGGATAGTTAATCACCAGTCCAAGGGTGGACATATACTCCCAGTTCCCATAATGCCCAAGCACAGCCATGACCTGTTTACCGGTAAGGTATAACTCATTGAGCAGCTCGGGATTTTTGTAGGTGATTCTCTCCAGTGCCTTCGATTCTGAGTAGAAATGTGAGACAGCCGATTCCAGGAACAGGTCACCCAGGTGGCGATAAAACTTTTTTGCAATTCGGCGGATTTCGTGTTCATTAAAATCCGGGAAAGCTTTTTGAAGGTTGCTAAATACCACTTTCTTCCGGTAGCCTGCCACATGATACATGAGCAGATAGAGGAGATCTGAGAGAAGATAAAGGATGCGTTCGGGTAAAAGGTGTAGCATCCACACCAGACTGTAGGTAAGAATATAACCCAGCCATTTCATCTCTTAGCCCAGATCGCTGATGCGTTCCAGTTTGTGCAGGTCCAGGATCCTGATCTTTCTGCCGTCGATGGAAATTACCCCCTCCTGAGCAAAAGTGGAGAGTGTCCGGATGGCGTTGGAAGTGGTCATATTGGACAGGTTGGCAACATCTTCGCGGGAAAGATAGATTTTGATGGTTTTTCCGTCATCCTCATATCCGTATGTATTCTTCAAAAAGATAAGAGATTCAGCCAGTCTGCCGCGAATGTGTTTCTGTGTAAGTGTGACGGTCCGGTCGTGGGAAAACCCCAGTTCTGAGGCAAATGACCGGATAATACTCATGCTGAGTTCAGCGTTGCTTCGAATGACCCGGTAGACACTCTCTTTGTCGACAATGCAGGAGACGCAATCTTCGATAGCCACTGCTGTGGCAGTGTGGTTTTCCTCTGCAAACAGGGCTCTGTAACCTATAAAACCAACCGGTTTCGCCATTCTGACGATCTGTTCACGGCCGCCGACACCCTCCTTAAAAATCTTCACCTTTCCTTCTGCCAGAATCATCAGTCCCAATGGTTTGTCCCCCTCCTTGAAAATGATCTCTCCTTTTTTATAGAAAGCGCAGGTATAATTTTGTTTCAGGAATTCCTTCTCTTTGGGAGTAAGCACCGTAAATACAGATTTTGGATTGTCTATGCAATCATCTGCATTGTAGTTCCTTTCCTGCATTATAAATTTGTTGTTTTTTCGTAAAATGTTGAATAACACACAAAATTAGAAAAAATTATCAATCCCCAACCCTTCCTTCCCTAACCATACCTGGCCACGAGAGGAAGACGCCTGCCCACGCCAAAAGCTTTGGATGAGATTCTCAGGATCGGGGGTGTCTGGTAACGTTTATACTCATTCTGGTCAACCATTTTTTTAATTTTTCGAATCAGTTCTTTGCTAATTCCTGATTCTTCCATTTTAGCCGGCGATTGCTGTTTCTCGATGTACAATTCAAGGATTTGGTCCAGCAGGTCATAGGGTGGTAAAGAGTCTGAGTCCTTCTGGTCGGGACGCAGTTCTGCAGAAGGAGGTTTTGTAAGAATATTTTCCGGAATCACTTCTGCCTTTACATTCAGATGTTTCGCCAGGTAGTAAACGTCTGTCTTATATACATCGCCCAGAATGGACAGGCCACCGCTCATGTCGCCGTAAAGTGTACCGTATCCAACAGCCGTTTCACTTTTATTGCTTGTATTCAAAAGGATATTCCCAAACTTGTTGGAAAGTGCCATCAGAAGGGTCCCCCTGATCCTGGCCTGGATGTTTTCTTCGGTGATATCTTCCGTCTGATTACTGAAGAGGTTTTGAAGCGAAGTATTGTACTGGTTAAAGAGACTTTCAATGGGAATAATATCGTACTTAACTCCCAGGTTTTTGGCCAGGGTTACGGAGTCATTGACACTGTGATCTGAAGAATACTGGGATGGGAGCAACAGCACATGCATGTTTTCCGGGCCCAGCGCTTCCGATGCCAGAACCAGTGTAACCGCCGAATCGATTCCTCCTGAAAGGCCAAGTGTAGCTCTGGAAAAACCCATTTTCCAGAAATAATCCCTGATACCGAGCACCAGGGCACCATGAATCATCTCCATACGGCCGGGGATCTTTCCCGGGGCTTGTCCGGGAGTGGATCCTGCCAGATTCTCCAGTTCCACCACTTCATAATCTTCCTGGAAGTAATGAAGCCTTTTGACCACCTCGCCCTTCGCATTGATGGCCATTGAGCCGCCCTCGAATATAAGTTCTGTCTGTGCCCCGGACTGATTACAGTAGATCAGCGGGATGGAGTGCCGGGCTGCTTTCCCGGTAAAAATGGATTGTTTCACTTCCATTTTCCGGTGTGAATAAGGGGATGCCGCCAGGTTAATGATTACGTCGGGTTTGAACTTCACGAGTTGCTCCAGCGGACTGGTATTATAGAGCCGGCTCCTTGAGAACTCGCTTTCAAAAGGCTGTTCGTCCCACAGGTCCTCACAAATGGTGATGGCCAGCTTTTTCCCTTTAAATTTCAGGAGGTTGAATTCCCTGTTGGGTTCAAAATACCTGGATTCATCAAATATATCGTAGGTGGGCAGGAGGGTTTTTCTGAATACCTGCCTTATTTCACCGCCAAGCAGGAAATAAACGCTGTTATAAAGTAGTTTTCCGCTCTCCTCAGGGTTGAATTCAGGAGCCCCGATCAACACACCTGTTTCCGGGTTTATGGTTTCAGCCAGAAGTCGGACCGCTTGAAGGCTCCGGGTGATGAATTCCTTTTGCTCCAGTAAGTCAAGGGGAGGATAACCGCATATGGCGAGTTCGGAAAAGAGGACCAGGTCGGCCCCGTCACCATTTGCCCGGTTTACAGCCCCGGCGATTTTCGAAAGGTTACCTTCAAAATCGCCAATGATGTAGTTCAGTTGTGCAATTGCAATTTTCATGGCGATCAGAAAAGGAGTCCCAGGCGAATCGAGATGGATTGAAGGGAGATATTTGCCCCATCCTGTTCGGTTACATTGGTCAATCCGGAGGTCCACATGATCCCCCCGATGACAGCTGTGTTACCCCCCAGGCGGTATTCGAACCCGGCTCCCAAATGGTAACCCAGGCAGAATATGCTCACACTCTCTTTCATATAATCCTTATCAAAAGTTCCGTCTTTGGAGGAGATATGTGCATTGATATTGATCATGGGATTAAAGCCAAGCTGAAGGAAGAAGGTCCCGTATCCCAGCTCTTCAGTCTTGAGTTTCAGGCCCAGGGGAATGTCCAGATACTGCAGGTTCATCTTCACACTCTGACCAGGTTCGATGATTACTTGTAGGGTGTCATTTAAATACTCGGTTCTATCTTTATAGAGCAGGTTTCCACCGAGGTTATTGATCCCGAACCCCAGGACAAATGCATAATTCTCCTGGAAATAGTAGTCCATCTGAAGCCCTGCCTGGATATGTAAAATAGATCCGTCGGGATCAATTTTATCGTGGTCAGATGATTTGAACCAGGCAAATTGAGGGTCTAAATGCACATTGAATCTTACTTTTCCCTGTCCGTTAAGGGCTTGGAAAGTGGTAACCAGGGCAAAGATTATAAATATCCGGCTAAACCATTTCATAATTTCTAATTTTGTAAATGGGATCAAAATTTCAAATTTACATATAATGATGAGACAAGTTCATTGGAATCTTCTTTTTCTGATGGGATTTTTCCCATTGTTAAATAGCTGTATGAGCAATACTTCCCGGGTGGACATATCGGGGATTAAGGCTGATGTCCGGGTGGAGAGATTTGATATCCGGCTATTCGGAGTCCCTGCCGATTCGCCCGAAACTGCTATCGGATCGATCTATTCAGATTACGGCGATTTCTTCGATGTCTTTAATGTGCATGTGATTAACATCGGGAGCGCTTCAGAGAAACGATACCCCTCATACCTTTCCATGTTTATCAATGATCCCCTCAACCGGGAGGTATTTGAATATACAGGGGAGATATTCGGGGAGATGAATGAGATCAATGATCAGCTTACAGATGGATTCAGGCACTACCTCTATTATTATCCCGATTCGATTCTGCCCAGGGTGGTGGGCTATGTAAGCCGGTTCAACCAGGGACTCTTTACGGTGGACCGGTTTGTGGGAGTGGGGCTTGACCAGTATCTGGGTTCGGATTGCCCCTATTACAAACAGATGGGAATCCCTCTTTACCTGGTGAGTAAAAAGACCCCGGAGAGGATTCCGGTGGATGTATTGATGGCCTGGGCAACACAGATTTTTCCCTATAACGATTCTGTTGATAATGTGCTGAACAGGATGATCCATAAGGGGATGCTGGCCTGGTTCCTGGATGCCATGTACCCCCGGTTGGAAGAGCAGTTTAAGATGGGTTTTACCGATGATCAGATGAAGTGGTGCCGGAACAACGAAAAGCAGATGTGGACCTATCTGGTGGAGGAGAAGTTACTTTTCTCCACAGACCAGATGGTCATCAGAAAACTGACAGATGAAGCTCCGAACACCCCATTCTTCACAGTTGAATCACCGGGTCGGGCGGCTGTTTGGCAGGGATTACAGATTGTCCGGGCTTTTGCAAAACGGAATCCACATCTCGCCCTTAACCAGATCATGTCACAGCGGGATTATCAGGAGGTACTCAGGCTATCAAAATATACTCCTTAAATCCTCCTTTTTTCCGGAAGCGCCCCTCCGCAGATCTTGCAATGATTGGCATCATGGTCATGAAGGAGATGTCCACACCCCTTACAGGCCCTTTCCATGTTTCCTTTTCCCGAACGCACTGCTCTGCCAATTTCCACAGAAATAATACCTGTGGGGACCGCAATGATGGAGTAACCTATCAGCATGGCAATGGAGGCTATGACCTTGCCCAGTACCGTTTCCGGGGCAATATCGCCATATCCCACGGTGGTTATGGTAACAATGGCCCAGTAGATACTCTGAGGTATGGAATTAAATCCGTTTTCTTCCCCTTCAATCAGGTAGAGTAAGGATCCAAGGATAAGTACCAGAGTGAGCACGGCAACAAAAAAAACAATGATCTTGTGAATGCTCATCTGAAGGGCTTTGACCAGGATCGCGGCCTCCTTGAGATAACGGCCGAGTTTAAATATCCTGAACATCCGGAGTAACCTCAGGGCCCTGAAGGTGAGCAAAAAGGTGGCCTGGTCGAAAAAGAGCCCCAGGTAGGTGGGCAGGATGGCCAGCAGGTCGATCACACCGAAGAAACTGGTCATATACTTTATGGGGTGCGGAGATGCGTATATGCGGAGCAGATACTCCACTGTAAACAGGATGGTAAAAAGCCACTCTGTACTCAGAAAGAGGCCAGGGAGCATATCATGTATGGATCTGACACTCTCCAGGATAACCACCAGGACGCTGATAATAATCAGGTAGAGCAGGGCAACATCGAAAGCCCTCCCCGCTGGGGTTTCTGTCCCAAAAATGATAACGAAAAGCCTGTTTCTGAAATTCATGGTTCAACCAAAGTTAACAGGATTCCGAATCAAAAAAAAGAGGCCGTCTCAAAAGTCCCTTATTATTCAATTCTTAGGGATGCTTAGGAAGTAACCTGGCTTTTTTTACGCAGTAAATACGCACGTTACGAATAAGCATCCCTAAGAAAAAAAAGGGACTGTCCCTTTTGAGACAGCCCCGTTCAACAGTTGTTTTTTAGACCCTATTCAGGGCTGATTGCCTCAACCGGACAAACATCAGCACAGGCGCCACAGTCAGTACAAAGCTCAGGGTCGATCTTATAGATATCTCCTTCACTGATAGCTTCAACCGGGCATTCGTCGATACAAGTCCCGCAGGCAGTACATTCATCTGAAATTACGTAAGCCATATCTTCTAGTTTGAAAAATAAATTTCACAAATTTAACTGAATTTCCTGTACCGCCAATCCAGAGCGGAGAAAACTTCTTAATCAACTTCAGTTTGGAGTAATTCTATTGAAAGATATGCCATCAGGGCAAAGCCGGTCTCCAAAGCTGATTCATCGGCCCGGAATTTGGATGTGTGCAGGTTCAAAACCTTTTCCTGCCCGGGCTCTTTCACTCCAAGACGGTACAACATACCGGGGATCGACTGGGTAAACCAGGCAAAATCTTCTGCAGTCATCCTTATATCCATCTCTTCAACCCTTCCGGCTCCCAGGAACTCTGAAGCTTTCTCCTGTGCCAGCCGGGTAATTTTCTCATTGTTATGCAGGACCGGGTATCCATGACGAATTTCCACATGGCAAGTTCCCCCCATGCTTCCGGCAATCCCGTCTGCAACCTGCCTGATCAGCCCATGGGCCCTTTTCCTCCATTCCTCATTCATAGTTCTGAATGTCCCCTCCAGGGATACCTTGTCGGGGATCACATTGACTGCTCCGTCTGCGACCACTTTCCCAAAGGAAAGCACAGTGGGAACACCACTGGGAGCTTTTCGGCTGATCTCATGCTGAAGTGAGATCAGGATGTGAGAAGCCATTAACACCGGATCGTTAATGTTTTGTGGCAGTGCTCCATGCCCCCCCCTGCCATTCACAGTAATGTAAATCTCATCGCTTGAAGCCATATACATTCCTGCCCGAAAACCCACATGACCCGCTTCCATCTCGGGCAGCACATGCTGGGCAATGATCATATCCGGTTTTTTTTCGTTGAATATTCCCTCCTCAAGCATCAGCCTGGCTCCTCCCGGAAGCTTCTCTTCTCCCGGCTGGAAAATGAAAAGCAGCTCTCCGTTAAAATGTGCTTTCAGATGATCCGCCAATCTGATAGCCCCCAGCATCGAAGCCATATGGACATCGTGTCCGCATGCATGCATGACACCTCTGTTTTCGGACGGGAATTCAACATCTGAATTTTCATGGATGGGAAGTGCGTCCATATCAGCCCTGACTGCCACACACCTCCCGGTCCCTTTCCCTTTTACGGAAGCCACAATTCCCGTATTGACAATGGGGTAGCGGTAGGAGATGCCCCAGAGTTCCAGTTGCTTCCGGATATATGCCGAAGTCTGGTGTTCACCGAATGAGAGTTCGGGGTACCGATGCAGGTGGCGCCGAATGTTTATTATTTCATGGATGAATTCGGGCGTTATCAGCTTGTTAATGTGCTCTTTAATTTCCATGATCCATTAAAAATCGAGACTCAGTGAAAGATAAAACATTTTTGGTTGAACCTCCATGTTTTCCACACCCCAGGCCCAGTCGAGCCGTATAAAGTAACCCAGTAACATGGCTCTTATTCCAACTCCGTATCCTGCAACGATGGGATCCCTGTTGGCATCCAGTGTAATGGTCATGGGTCCGTTTCGGATCACTTCAGTATCCCAGGCATTCTCTCCTGAATAGGGGTGGAGTCCGGTCCAGGCGGTTCCCACATCAGCAAATCCAACAACCTGGAAATTATTCAGGAAACCCGATGAAAGAGGATGTCCCGCCAGGTAGCGGAAGAGGGGCAACCTCAATTCAGTGTTGAACACTGCAAAGTTGTTGCCATTCCTGATATTCTGAGAGAATCCCCTCACATTTGTGGCCAGCGCCTGGTAGGCGTAATTCTTTGAGTAGTCTATGTCGACAGACTGATTAAATGTGGGGACATTTGATTGGTTGAGGTTGATCCAGTTGTCCACGCTGCCCAGGTAATAGATCAGCGGACTTCTTCCAAATGAGGTGCTGACAGCGAACCGGTTTGCCCAGATCAGGGTCCGGTGGATCCTGGTATAATGTCTGAAATCGCCTCCCAGTACAAACAGGTCGGATTTAGCCTGGTTGATCTGGCGGTAGGCCTCCCCGAATATTTTCATGCGGATTCCGCTATACAGGTTGGTCCCCAGTACCCTTGTATTGTCGAAGATTAACTCTGCCTTTATTCCACCCCATACTTTAGAAATGGGATCTTCATTGAGGTTATTAATATCAGTGGAGAGAAATACGGTGTTATCATGTCTGAGCGATACAGTGCCTTTCAAAGCAAGAGTCTGACTGAAAGGGTATTTCACAACACCCAGTAATTCGTGGGTGTAGGTCTTGATATAAGATTCGTACGTGTAGTTCTTGAATACCTGCCTGTGAAATATCAGCTGTTTGTCCAGTCGTTTTTTTACATTTTCAAAGCTGAGAAGATATTCATTACTGTCAAAATCGGTGGCAAACCTTACTCCGCCCGTGAGCCTGTAATCCTCGAAGATATCATTGGCTCCTACTTTAAACAGCAGGTTAAGCCCCGGGTTATAATAGAAGGCTCCTCCCGTAAACGCCTGGTAGGAGGCATTCAGAAAGCTGAAATCGATCTGGCTGACCAGCAGATCGGGGTAGAATGCCACCTTGTAGTCGATATACATCATCCTTTCATTGCTGGTTGAATCCAATACCAGGTTCAGCCTCCTGCTGCTTAGCTGGTTGTTGTAATAGTTGAGCTTTTCCCGCTCAAAAATATAGTTGTTGATATCGATTTTAAATTCCTGCAATGAGATGGTATCGCCATTATGAACCAGCTGGTTGTTTGCAATATCCTTCATGGAGATCACCTTCTTCTCGACGTGGTGAATCGAGTCTTCCCGCATTAACCGGTCTACATGCCTGTCCCTGTATTCAGTTTTGGGAAGCATTTTCCCGTGAAGAGAAGTAAGATCCATGGGATAGCGGTACAACTGGTACCTGTTATCGTGGAATACAATCTCGGCAATCTCCCCGGTACTGGTGTTTATATCATGTGACAGAATGTTCCGGTCGTAGTTGGTCAGGGGGTAGCTGTTGGCAAAATACCGATAATGAATAGTGGTGTCCACCAGGCTGATCAGACTGTCATACTCCGCGTAATAGCGGTTTACAATCCCGTTCTTGTCACTCAGGTAAAAGAACTTGTTCTGGCCGGGGGAGAGGGGCTGTGTATGATTGATGTAATCCCCTTCGGAGATTTTCTGCAATTCAGGATTTTTCCCTGCATAATCATAAACAAAAACTGAGAATGCGGTGGTGGTATTATTTTCCGGCTCATTTTCGGTATACAGCTCATTGAATCGCCGGTTCGATACGAATGAGATATTATTCATGAGGTTCATGAACCGCGGATAAAAATCGTCGGCCATATCATTGGTGATCCTCTCGTTGGTGGATGAGGCAATGTCATAAACCCAGATATCTGTCTGTCCGTTTGAAACGGCTGAGAAGACAAGTTTGCGGGCATCGGGGGAGAAACTCATGTCGAGGACTTTTTCAAAATAGAGCAGGTTCCGGGTTGTAATTTCTCCTGATTCACGGTTGTAAAAGTGGATTTTCAGAAATCCCTTCTCCTCGGTGATAAAGCTGAGTATCACGGATGAGGGGTGCCAGGCAATTTCGGGAAAGGAGTAGTCGTTGATCTGGTCCAGTTTATATCCCTTTTTATAGATCTTTTTGTTTTTTCCAGTGGCTGTATTCTGGATCCATACTTTATACTGCCCCTTCTGATTGGTTATAAAAGCCAGGGATGCCCCGTCGGGACTGATCCGGATGTTCTGGTAGACCCGGTTTTTATTGGAACGTTTGAGAACCTCCCCCTGCCGGGGTAATCCGGCATTCAGCTCTCCCGTGGTGTATAAACCCAGGTAATAGGCAGCCCAATCGTCAGAAAGCTCTCTCAATTTACTGCCAAGCACATACTGAAATCCGCTCTCTGCATTCTTGTTGATCTTTGTAATGTAAAGGATCTGAGGAATAATGCCCTGTCCGTAAAGATCGGCCACATATTTCCAGAATGAATGTCCGGCATAGCGTGCATCATCATCCTGAAGGTTCACAAATTTTTTGTATTTGCCGGACACAATGCCATCCTTTACCCGGTTTTCCAATGTATAATCCCATGGATTGGATACAAATGAGATCAGTCCCGACAGGTACCAGTCGGGCAGGTTAATCATGGTCGAGTTGGTCATGTTATCCCTCAACCCGTTCCCAAACATCATCTCATTTAAAAGTACCTCTGCGATGGCGGCCCGGATCTGCCTTTCAAAAGTGACATGATCCCCATCAAAGTAAAGAAATACTTTATTCTGGATGATCTGGGTGGTGCCGCCTATGTTGTACTCCTCGTTTTCGGTGTTGAGCCCAATGTTGCTCTGACGAAAGTCAGACATCTTATTATATGTAAGGAAGATCAGCCTCTTTTCGATATCGTAGTCAAAAAATCGTTCGATCAGTTCCAGCTCTTTTTCAACAAAGTCTGCCACATAAAGGGAGAGATCGGTTCCATTTTCATAGGAGTAGACATCGAAGCGTTCGAACCTGTAAAATTTCCAGTACTGGTCATTGTACTGAACCCGGTTCTTCCCGAAATTCATCTGCATCCCATTGTAGAACTGCGCAAAAAGATTCATACTGCCTGACAACAGTAACATCATGAACCATATGCGGATATTGCTTTTCATCCCATTCACCGCGCTAAAAATAATCATTATTAGCCATATGTTGGTTTAAAACTTCGGCCCGATGTTTGCATTTGATCCGATGTATCAAAAATTATGCAACTATTAGTGCTATTTTTGTGTTTATTTTGTATTCAGTTAAAAAGCGAGAAGATGAAACGGTTATTAATGCTATTGGTTGTGCCCTTATTCCTGGCACCCCTGGCTGCTCAGACGGTCATGCCGAAAATATCATTTGAAAAGGATTTGCATGATTTCGGTAAATTTAATGAATCGGACGGAAAGGTTACTTACAAATTCGTGTTTGTGAATACCGGTGGTGCTGATCTTTTTATTCAGAATGTAACAGCGTCCTGCGGTTGTACAGCACCTGAGTGGACTCGTGAACCGGTCCCTCCGGGAGGAAAGGGGTATGTTGCCGCCACCTATAATCCTGCCGGCAGGCCAGGCCCATTCAGGAAATACATTACTGTAGTCTCCAATTCCAACCCGGGGAGTGTGAAGCTGACCATTGCCGGTGAGGTGACACCCAAGGCCCCCTCCATTGAAGATGACTATCGATATGAAATGGGCCCTATGCGACTGAAGACCAATCATCTGGCTTTCGGAAACATCAAGAATACCCAGACAACAAATCGGAGCCTGGAGGTGATCAATAATTCGGAAGGGCCTCTCACTATTGAATTTGAAGGGGTTCCCCAACATATCTCCATCATCGCTTCACCGGCTACGCTGCAGCCGGGGCAAAAGGGATCCCTGGAGGCAATCTATAAAGCTCCCCAGCGGAATGACTGGGGTTTTGTGATCGACAGGATGAACCTCAAGGTGAACGGAGTTACAGATCGGAACTACTCCCTGGTGATCAGTGCAAACATTGAAGAAGATTTCTCGGTCATGTCTCCTGAAGAGTTGTCTAAGGCACCGGTACTCAATGTGGATGATCCCGAGTTTAAGTTTGGGAGCATTAAGGAGGGTGAAAAGGTGGAGCACATTTATGTGCTTTCCAACACAGGGAAATCAGACCTCCATATCCGCAAAGTAAAGGCCTCCTGTGGTTGTACGGCCGTTCAGCCTGAAAAAAATGTGATCGCGCCGGGTGAATCTGTAAATATTAAAACGGTTTTCAATTCAGCCGGGAAGGTGGGCAGCCAGAATAAAACCGTCACCATTATCACCAACGATCCCAAAAAGAGTAATATGATTCTTTGGGTAAAAGGGGAAGTTGTTAAAGGTTAATCGGGCTCGAAAAGCGATTTCTACAGGAGCGATTCGATCGCAATGCGAAGTTCATCTCCATGGAGGTTCTTCGCAGAAATGATCCCCTGCCTGTCAATCAGAACAGCATGCGGGATAGCCGGAACACCGTAGAGCCTGGATCCTTCACACTCCCATCCCTTCACATCGGAGATTTGGTTCCAGGTCAGATGATCATCCGAAATGGCCTTTAACCAGCTGGCCGTGTCGCTGTCAAGCGATACCCCCAGGATATCAAAGCCCTTCCCATGGTATTGGGTATAGATCTCCACCAGTTCCGGGTTGGCCCTTCGGCATGGACTGCACCAGGATGCCCAAAAATCGATCAGCAGAACGTTGCCATTGTGAACATCCGATACCCTGAGCATTTTACCTTCAGGTGTCTCCAGTCCGAAATCGGCAAAGTGTTTTCCAATGGCCACATCCTTCTGTTTCTCCATGATGCCATACATGTAGGTGTACTCTTCCATCTGCTGAACGGAGGGGTCCAGGGATGTGAGTACTTTTTCGAGGTCATCGGTATCCAGGTTATAGAAAGTGCCTCTGAGGATCAGAACAGATGCATAGGATGCAGGGTTTTCGGCCAGGTAAGCTGAGTCCATGGCCTCTTTTTCGAAGCTGACCAGTTCATAGGTGGCCAGGATGCTGTCTGCAGCTGCCTGGTCCTCCTTTTCCATTGCAACATAGTATGCTTCAACAATGGCCGAGAGTTTATTGTCGAATTCGGTGTTTAACCTGTTGTAGCCGTTAAGGTCTTTCTGTGCCTGGCTCGTGGTTTCGATCACCGGATTTTCGATGGTTCCTGAAATTGTATATTCTGCGTTTTCCATGAGCAATCTGACCGAATTTCGTTCTCCTTTTACGCTAAGATACATGGTCCGGACACCCTCAACGCTGCCAGAGAGAACGGCCGGTACCCCTGCTTCAACCCATACAGAGTCCGTAACTGCATACTCCCTGTTTACCCGTGAAGCGAGGGTGATCCATTTTCCTTCAACCCCTTCGAGGCCAAGATGGACCGTATAGCTGTCAGTCGCCTGCTTGCAGGAGGTGACCACCAGAATGATCATAAGTGATAATAAAAAATTCCGCATGTCCCTGGATTTATATTTAAGGCGCAATTATACAACTATTTATTGTGCCGGAACAAACTTCAGGAGGATTTATGTTCCGATTTATATTTATTCAAAATGATGGTGGCAGCCATATGGGAGGTTATCTCTCCGGCTTTTATGGAC
Organism: Bacteroidales bacterium; assembly: GCA_046485075.1. GTDB lineage: Bacteria > Bacteroidota > Bacteroidia > Bacteroidales. The sequence continues at coordinate 26,287 of JAWOHR010000154.1, read as the reverse complement.
TCTTCAAGATTTTTAAGCTCGTGTTGCATGGCCGGATCACTGAATACCTGGTTGAAGATTCCCTCCCGGATGGTTTCATACATCCAGAACCTGGACTGATCACTTCGCCTGGAGGCGAGAAATCCGCTTTCTGATACGTATTTGCGGTACTCCATGATCAGTTCCCATACCTCGGTGATGCCTGTCTGGTATATGGATGAGCAGGTGTTGACCTGCGGAATCCATCCCGACAAGGAGGGGGGAAAGAGGTGAAGGGCATTGGTAAATTCTGCCTGGGCTCTCCTGGCTTTCTGGATATTGTTTCCATCGGCTTTATTGATCACAATTCCATCGGCCATTTCCATAATACCCCTTTTGATTCCCTGAAGTTCATCTCCGGCTCCGGCTATCATAATCAGCAGGAAAAAGTCTACCATGCTGTGGACGGCGGTTTCGGACTGGCCCACGCCCACTGTTTCCACAAAAAGTGTGTCGAAACCTGCTGCCTCACAGAGGATCATCGTCTCCCTTGTCTTTCGGGCCACCCCGCCAAGGGTACCCCCGGAAGGTGAGGGCCTGATAAAGGCCTCTGCTCTTCCAGCCAGCTCCTCCATCCGGGTTTTGTCACCCAGGATGCTCCCCTTGGATCGTTCACTGCTGGGGTCAATGGCAAGTACAGCAAGTTTCCCGCCCTGGTCGATGATGTGTTTTCCCAGGGCCTCGATGAAGGTGCTTTTCCCGGCACCCGGCACCCCGGTGATTCCCAGCCGGAATGCCTTGCCAGCAAAGGGAAGACAGGCGGTGAGAAGCTTCTGGGCTTCGGTTTGGTGTTTTGGGAGGGAGCTTTCCACCAATGTAATTCCCCTGCCCAGGGAACTGATATCGCCCGAACGGATTCCTTCGAAGAGCAGGGAAGCAGACAGGTTTCCTTTCACCGTTTTTTTAAGCCGGCTCACAGCCTCGTTACTCACAGCCTCGGGTTGGGATACCCCCTTGGCCAGGGAGAGGGCAGATTTTTTTTCAGAGGATCCGGTCATGCGCTCTGGTTATTCAAATCGGGAGATCCCGGTTATGGTCCGGGTTGCTATACTTTTTCCTGAAATAGTCGTAGGTCGCAATTTGTGACCTGATATCGGGTCCTTCGGTAACAATCCGGTGGTTGGCCTGGTTTTCATCAAGTTCGCAGGCTTTCACATTGTCAGACAACTGGATATTGAGAATATCCAGAATCTCCTTCTTGGCATCGGGATCATAGATGGGAAAAACGCATTCGACCCGGCGCCTGAGGTTTCTTTTCATCCAGTCGGCTGAACCCAGGAAGACCTTATGATCACCGTTGTTCAGGAAAACAAATGCCCTGGCATGCTCCAGGAACCTGTCCACGATCCTGATTACCCTGATATTTTTACTATAGGGTTGTCCGGGTTTAAGGATGCAGGACCCCCGGATAATCAGATCCACTTTCACGCCGGCTTCGCTGGCCCTGTACAGGGCATTCACCATTTCAACGTCCTGTAGACCGTTCATTTTCAATAAGATATATCCAATCCCTCCATTTCTGGAAAGCTCAATCTCATGGTTTATTAATTTTATGAAACCGCGGATCATATTGAAAACCGGGACCAGGATATGCTTGAATTTCGGTTTGTAAGTCTGGTCCTCCAGGTACCTGTAAAGGCTCTTGACATCTCTCAGTATTTCGGTATTGGAGGTGAACAGTCCGTGGTCACCATAGATCTTGGCTGTTTTTTCATTGAAGTTACCAGTTCCCAGGTAAGCCTGGTCACCTTGCTTTGATCCTTTTTTTCGAATCACCAACGCGATTTTCGCATGCACCTTCAGATTGGGAATACTGTAGATAATCCGGATCCCCGCCTTGGTCATTTCATTGGCCCATTTCAGGTTGGCCTCCTCGTCGAACCGTGCTTTCAGCTCAACAAAGACGGTAACTTTTTTTCCATTTTCAGCCGCATCGATCAGTGAGTTAACAACTACGGAATGGTCAGAAACCCTGTATTGGGTAGATTTTATCTCTTTCACAGTCGGATCGACAGCAGCCTCTCTTAAAAATCTCAGATAGTGTTCAAAGGGCTGATAGGGTACACTCAGCAGATAATCCATTTTGCTAATCACGGCAGCAATGGGTTTCTTCAGGTTTGACAGCGTGGGAATTGGGATGGGTGAGAGGTTCTCAATTTCCAGGTCAGGATAGAGAGGGTTTGGAAAACCAAAGAAGTCCCTGAAGTTATGCCTGCTGCCTCCAATAACCAGCAGGTCCTTTGAAATGCGAAAAGAAGTTCTCAAATACTCCAGAAGTTTTTCAGGCATCTTTCTGTCATACTGGAACCGGTTTGGTTTACCAACCGAACGTACCGATCTGATCCGGTCGATGGCATCGATCAGGTCCTCCCCCTCAAAATCGTCATAATCCATATCTGCATCCCTGGTCAGCTTCAGGGAATAATAATTCAATATCTTGTATCCCGGCAATATGGCGTCAATGTGACGTATAATCACATCCTCAAGAAACATGATGTAGTGCTTCCCATCTTTACCGGGAAGCTCAAGGAACCTGGGAAAGTTATGGTCGGTCGGGATCTTCACGATGCTGTACCTTTCCCTCCTTTCCTTGCCTTTGTTTTCATGGCTTACCATTTCCATGGCCATGTAAGGGTGACCGGTCTTCAGAAATGGTCTGACCTTCCCCTTTACCAGCATAACAGGCTGGATCGATGTGATGATATCTGAGTAAAATACCTCCCTGATATATTGAAGCTGGGATTCGGATAGCTCGTCCTTTTCATTTACAACGATGATGTTGTTTTTTCTCAGCTCCGGGAGAATTTCTTCTTCAAAAATCAGGTGAAAAATAGATTGCTGATTGGTAACAATTTCGTTGATCTGCCTGACCGTCCCAACCGGATCCACTTCGCGGAATTGTTGCCTGGGGAACTCTTTCTCATGACGGATCATATGCTTGTAATAGCTTACGCGAACCTGATAGAACTCCTCTGTGTTATTTGAGTAAATGGCAAGGAATTTAATCCGTTCGAAAAGAGGCAGTGTTTTATCCATTGCCTCCTGCAGCACCCTGAAGTTGAAAGAGAGCCAGCTGATGTCCCGGTTGATGTATTGGTATTTTCGCATAGGTAGCTGATCAATTTCCAAATGTAATGATAGTTTAGGAAAGCACACAATAGGAAGAAATCAGGGTTGCAAACAGGGTTTATTGTAAAATTGATATTGTCATGATATTTCTTTAAATTGTAGAAAAATCCTGGCATATGGAAATTTTATCTGATCCTGCTGTGATATGGTTCCTGATTGGACTGGGGCTGCTTTTACTGGAGTTGGTACTGCCAGGTCTTGTCATTCTCTTTTTTGGAGTGGGGGCCTGGGTAACCGCACTGGCCTGCGTCATTCATGACATCAGTCTGAACGGGCAGATCCTGATATTTCTGATAGCCTCACTGCTGGGGCTGGTATTGCTTCGAAAATACCTGCGAAGGAAGTTTTTCGGCAAAAAGACCGGGGAAGCAGAGGAACAGCTGGAGGAGTTTATCGGTCACAAGGGAAAAGCCCTTGAGGACTTCAGGGACGGCACCGGCAGGATTGAGTTCAAAGGGACCCAGTGGTCGGCCCGTTGTTCGGAGCCGGTGAAGGAAAACCAGTGGGTAACCATTGTGAGCAAAGATAGTCTCATCCTGGAAGTCAGAACAGTCTGATCCTCATTTAAATACACCCAAATTACTTTAAAAATGAATGCACTAACTCTTTTTTATGCCGGACTGATCCTGCTGGCGCTTATTATCCTGCTATCCTCCATCAAAGTTGTGCCCCAGCGGAGCGCCTTTATTGTGGAACGTTTAGGTAAATACCGTGTTACGCTTATAGCTGGTTTCCATGTCCTTTTTCCCTTCATTGACCGGATTCGTTACAGGCATACCCTGAAAGAGCAGGCCATCGATGTGGCCTCCCAGACCTGTATCACCAGGGATAATATTTCTGTCGAAGTTGACGGGATCCTCTATTTGCAGGTGATGGATCCCTCAAAAGCATCTTACGGAATTGACAATTACCAGTTCGCCTCCATTCAGATTGCTCAAACGACCATGCGGAGCATCATCGGGAAGCTGGAGCTCGACAGGACCTTTGAGGAGAGAGAGACCATCAACAACAGCATTGTTGCAGCTGTGGATAAAGCCAGTGATCCGTGGGGAGTTAAGGTGACCCGCTACGAGGTGAAAAACATCATTCCGCCACAGAGCATTAAAGATGCCATGGAGAAGCAAATGCGGGCCGAGCGGGAGAAACGTGCAGTGATTGCCGAGTCTGAAGGAGAGAAGCAGGCTAAGATAAATGTGGCTGAAGGGTCAAAGCAGCAGGCTATTGCCGAATCGGAAGGAGAGATGCAAAAACGGATCAATGAAGCTGCCGGCCGGGCTTCTGAGATTGAGCAGGTGGCCACAGCCACTGCAAATGGGATCAGGGCCATAGCCCTGGCTATCAACGAACAGGGAGGTAAAGATGCTGTAAATCTGAGGATTGCAGAGCAGTACCTGTCTGAATTCGGGAAGCTTGCCAAAGCGTCCAACACCATGATTTTGCCCTCCAACCTGACTGATATTTCGAGTATTATCGCCACTGCCACAAAAGTATTCGAAACAACAAAAAAGTAGCTCTGTCATGAAAAAAATCTTATTGTTGTTAAGCCTTCCGTTGTTTCTCTCTCAATGTTCCACCCTTCCGGAGAAACCTGCAGATGCACCGGTCCGCCCCGTCGTGGATGAGTACTGGGGTACCGAGCTCACCGATCCTTACCAGTATATGGAGAATCTGGAAGATAGCGTTGTAAAGAGCTGGATGATTGCAAATGCTGATTATGCAAGGGGGATCCTTGATGGCATCTCAGGACGTTCAGAAATCATCGAAAAGATGAAGGATTTTGATGAGAGAAGATCCGACCAGGTCTCCAACCTGACCATTCTTGATAACGATCGCTATTTTTATCTGAAAACCACCCCTGAGGATGAAACCGGAAAACTCTTCACCAGGGAGGGTTTTGAAGGTCAGGAGATACTTCTGTTTGATCCGCAGACTTACGGTGAGGATTCCCTGGACTACGTGATTGGCTCTATTTCGCCAACCTTCGAGGGGGACAAGGTAGCATTTACTGTGGAGCCCAATGGGTCGGAGAATTCCACGCTATTGATTCTGAACCTGGAAACCGGCGAGTTTTATCCGGAAGAGCTTAAGTTAACCCTGGGAGGAGGATCCTGGCTGAAGGACGGGGAACATTTCCTGTATACAAAGGTCAACACGGACGATGTTCATGATCCCTCCCGTTTCATGAGTACCAAATCTTACCTGCACCGTTTGGGTGCGGCCCAGGAGAAGGATAAGGTTTTTTTCAGTGGTGAGAAGTACCCCGGGCTGGGCATAAAACCTCAGGAATTTCCGTTTGCATTCTATGATATCTATTCAGATCATCTGTTTCTTGGATTCTTCAGCGTTGAGGCCTACATGACATTATTCGTGGCAAAAGGGGAGGAGATTTTTGCAGATAAGGTGAACTGGAGCCCACTGACTACCAGGGAGGACCAAATACAGAATTTTTATCCCAGGGATAATGAATTTTACGCCTATACCGCAAAAGACGCACCCGGTTTCAAAATATTGAAGACAGATATCTGGCACCCTGATTTTGATAAAGCCGAGGTTTATATTCCGGAACCTGAAGAGGGCGTACTGGAAGATTTTGTGATGACCAGCGAGGGTGTCTTTTACACTGTAAAGTCTAACGGAACACGGGCCAGGGTATATATGAAAGGTGAGAACGGAATCTCTGAAGTTGAATTGCCCGTTACTGCCGGTTCGGTCTACCTGCGTTCCAAGGGACATAAATTCTCTGATATCTGGATCACTCTAACCGGATGGACCCTGGATGGGGAAAGGTACAGGTTCCATCCCACAGATGCCACCTTTACCGAAGAACCGCTTTCAAAAAAAGCGGAATATCCCGAGTTCGAAGGACTGGTGGTGGAGGAGCTCATGGTTCCATCGCACGATGGAGTGGAGGTGCCTCTGTCACTTATTTATCGAGAGGATCTGGTAAAGGATGGAAATGCTCCGTTATTGATTTACGGATATGGTTCATATGGATTAACAGAAGACCCCGGCTTCAGCTCAAACCGCCTGCTCTGGTGCTACTATGGAGGAATCTGGGCCACTGCACATGTACGCGGAGGCGGTGCCCTGGGAGATACCTGGAGACTGGAAGGGTATAAGACCACCAAGCCAAATACCTGGAAAGATTTGATTGCAGTTACCGAATATTTACATCAGGAGTCATACTCCTCTCCTGCACATACGGCCATCATGGGAGGAAGTGCCGGAGGGATCCTGGTTGGAAGGGCCATGACCGAGCGTCCCGACCTGTATAAGGCAGTACTGGCCCTGGTGGGTGCGATGAACAATGTACGTATGGAACTTAGTCCCAATGGACCAACTAACATTCCTGAATTTGGAACAGTTGAAGACTCCGTAGAATTTCTTGCACTATTGGAAATGGATAGTTACCATCACGTAATAGATGGAGTGAAATATCCAGCAACCCTGACCACCGCAGGATTAAATGATCCTCGCGTGATCGCATGGCAACCTGCTAAATTTGCTGCGAAGCTCCAGGGGTCCAATGCATCAGATAATCCCCAGCTCTTTTTGGTGGACTATAAAGCCGGACATGGGATCGGGAATACCAAATCCAAGGACTGGGAGAATTGGGCTGACTACTTCAGTTTTGCTTTCTGGCAAACCGGGCACCCTGATTTTAAACGCTGATTTTTTAAGGTGGGCTTTAAATGTTGACAATTCGTGAAGGTGATCAGGGTATAATTATAAATATAGTTATACATTTGCGGCGGAATGAAAACTTAAGCGAAGTTGGAATATTTGAAGCGTAACAGATTCGGGGTCTACTTTTTCCTTTTCTCAGCAGCGGGGATGATCGCCCTGATGGTACTCTTTGCCAGGGGGATGAAGGGTATTGATGAGACTCAGCAGGTTCAGGCCATCGAGGAATTTTCGATGACAGATTTTGAAAATCCAGCCTTTGATCTTCCCGTACTTCCGCCGCTGAGGGATTTTGTTTCATACATGGATCGGGAGCTTGACAGCAGTCATACAGTTGGGGCGGCATATACTATTGTACACTCCGGAAGTATTGGATATACCCGGACTTTTGGGGAGCGAAGAAGGGGCAGCGGCCAGGAGGTAGATGCCCATACCCTTTTCAGACTGGCTTCGGTATCGAAGGGATTTGCTGGTGCACTGGCCTGCCTGATGGAGAAGGAGGGCCTTATTTCACTGGATGATCGTGTGGTGGACTGCTATCCCGGATTTAAGTTAAAGGACTCGGTTAGTACCAGGGATATGACCATCAAAAACCTTTTGAGTCATACCACCGGATTAGTTCCTTATGCATTTGATAATCTTGTGGAGGCAGACCAGTCGCTCCCTGATATTGTTGCCCGGCTTGATGAGGTGGATATTTCAGGCTCCCCGGGAACTATCTACAGTTACCAGAACGTAATGTTTAGCATGTGGGATCCCATCGTAAGACGGGCAACAGGAACCCCTTATCAAATCCTGGTGGATGAGATGATATTTAAACCCCTTGGCATGAAGGATGCCTCAGTGGGTATGATTGCTGACACTACCAGTTTAAATATGGCCTACCCACATGTCCGGGGCAGGGATGGTTTTATTCCCCTTATGCCACACCAGGGTTATTATAATGTGTTGCCTGCGGCCGGAGTAAATGCAAGTATTTCCGATATGGGGCAATGGCTCATGGCTCTGCTGGGACATCACTCCACAGTTTTCCCGGATACCATCAGTAAGATGCTGGCCGAGCCTTTGATTTATACGCCTCTCAAATACAATTATACCCGTAACTGGCAACCGTTCCGGGAGCGATATTACAGTCTGGGGTGGAGAATATACCTCTATCGGGGAAGGAAGATCGTCTATCATGGCGGGTATATTCGAGGCTACAGGGCCGAGATTGCATTCTGTCCGTCCGAAGATTTAGGGATCGCATTTATGCAAAACTCGCCTAACGACCTGGCCTCGAAAGTGGTTCCCCGTTTCTTTGATCTTTATTTTGATCACCAGGAGCAGCTGTTGAAGCCTGAAAATTAAAGAGAAGCGATATATTACAAATATAGTTATATTACTATAAAAATAGTTATATGTTTGCATGATGAAGGAGTTGACAAAGGCAGAACTTCAGGTAATGCATCATCTCTGGGAGTTGAAGAAGTGTTTTCTGAAGGATATTGTGGAAGCCTTTCCGGAACCCCGACCCGCCTATACAACCATTTCTACTGTAATCAGGGTACTGGTAAAGAAGGGTTTCGTAGCTTACCGAAGCTTTGGAAAGGTCCATGAATATTATGCAAAGATTTCCAGTCAGTCCTATTTCAGGACCCATGTGAATTCCTTAATTCAACATCATTTTGATGGGTCGGTTGTCAGTTTTGCCTCATTTTTCACCAGCGATGATACCCTTGACCGTTGTGAACTGGAGGAGATTAAACAGCTGATCGATCAGAAAATTGAAGCGCTCAGAGGCAATCCGTAAACCCTAAGTTGTTTTGGTTGTTATATTCATGTAAATTCGTGAATTATCATTTAAAACTCTACCAGAATGAACTTTGATCTAATCGTTATTGGCAGTGGCCCCGGGGGTTATGTAGCTGCAATCCGTGCATCTCAACTTGGATTAAAAACTGCAGTAGTGGAACGGGAATCCCTGGGAGGTATCTGCCTGAACTGGGGATGTATCCCCACCAAATCGCTCCTTAAAAGTGCCCAGGTATATGAATACTTCCTGCATGCAGCCGACTACGGAATAAAGATGGACGGATCGGTCACTCCCGATTTTGGAAAGGTAGTTGAGCGGAGCCGCACAGTGGCCGATGGCATGAGCAAAGGAATCCAGTTTCTTTTCAAAAAGAACAATATTGAGGTGATCAAAGGTACCGGAAAACTCAAGTCTCCCGGTGTGGTGACCGTCACGGGTGAGGATGGTAAGGAAAGCGATTTTAAGGCAGCTCACATTATTCTTGCCACTGGTGCCCGCTCAAAGGAGCTTCCTAGCCTGAAGCAGGACGGTAAAAAGATCATCGGTTATCGACAGGCCATGACCCTCCCGAAACTTCCCAAATCCATGGTTGTCGTAGGATCGGGCGCCATCGGAAGCGAATTTGCAAACTTTTACAATACCATGGGCACCGAAGTGACCCTGGTGGAATTCCTTCCCAATGTGGTTCCATTGGAGGATGAAGAGATTTCAAAGCAACTTGAGCGCTCATTCAAAAAGGCTAAAATGAAGGTAATGACCTCCTCTTCTGTTGAGTCGGTTGATACCACAGGCAAGCTCTGTAAGGTGAGCATTAAAACACCCAAGGGTATGGAGGAAGTGGAAGCGGAAGTTGTGCTTTCGGCAGTGGGGGTAGCCCCCAATGTGGAGAACCTGGGGCTTGAGGAACTGGGGGTTGAGATGGATAAGGGTAAAGTGAAGGTGGATGATTACTACAGGACCAATGTGAAGGGTCTTTATGCAATCGGGGACATTGTCGGCGGCCCGGCTCTGGCTCACGTGGCTTCTGCCGAAGGAATAACCTGCGTGGAGAAAATTGCCGGTCGCAATCCGCACCCTGTTGACTATGGCAACATCCCCGGATGTACCTACACCAGTCCGGAGGTAGCTTCCGTTGGGATGACCGAAAAGGCCGCCAGGGAGGCTGGCTTTGAACTGAAAGTTGGGAAATTTCCCTTTTCAGCTTCCGGTAAGGCTTCCGCCGCAGGAGCCAAGGATGGCTTCGTCAAACTTATTTTTGATGCCAAATACGGAGAGTTGCTGGGGGCACACCTGATCGGGGCCAATGTTACCGAGATGATTGCAGAACTGGTGGTGGCACGGAAACTGGAGACCACCGGTGAGGAGATTATCAAGTCGATTCATCCCCACCCCACCATGTCTGAGGCTATCATGGAAGCTGCAGCGGCTGCCTACGGGGAGGTAATCCACATATAGTGCTCAGTGCACTGATACCTGCGCACTTTTCCCTGAGCACTGTCCACTGATCCCTGAGCACTGTCCACTGATACCTGAGCACTGTCCACTGATCCCTGAGCACTTTTCACTGAGCACTGTCCACTGATCCCTGTCCACTGATCCCTGAGCACTTTTCACTGAGCACTACCCTGGTTGTGAGACTTTGCCCATGAACAGGATTGATTTGCTGGAGTTTTCGGTAATGGCAAAGAGAAAGGGGCGGTCGAAACGGAGAATGGTTCCCGGTCCGGCTGAGGTTAAGTCCATGGTAACGGCTGTGACTGCAGCTGCCTCGGTACCCTTTTCATTCAATTTGATATAGGTTTTGTGGATCACATCCGAGATGAGCAGTTCGATTTCACTGATTCCTGAGAAATCGGCCTCTTCGGAAAATGCAACCTCCAGTCCCATGGCCATCAGATCCTCCTTAAGGGAGCGGTCGAACTCAAATTCGAACCTGGGAAGTTCAATGGTATAGTCCCTTGTCGAATTAAACCTGTTCAGCCAGCCATTCCAGGTCTCACCATCCAGCTCCTGAACCAGTTCGTTTACTGAAGTTCCTTCATCGGACAGGAAGAGGAACATGCTGAATTTCTTGTTTTTATAGGGTAGCTCAACGGCCCTGAAGTTGTCAGAGTATGCCACATTGAAGGTGCTCTCCAGCTTCATCATATCCACATCCCCGAATTTTGTTCCGTTTTCATTGTAAAATGGAGCATCGTAAGTATCCTCCGGGTCAAACTCCACCTCCCATATGCAGTTGAAATAGATGGCATTAATCAGAATCATCATGGTGGAAGGATCGATATGGTCGATGATTTCACTGATCTTTTCATGAGTGGAATGGTTGACCCACTCATTAATGGTTTGAACAGCACTTGCCCTGCTGAAGTCGAGCTCACTCACACGTGCATCAAAATAGTTGGAATTCAGGTCGATGAATTCCTGCTTCACAGGGAAACCCTCATTATACCAGATGGAGTTAGCGATTTCCAGCAGATTGCCTTTAGAATTGGTAACCAGTACGCCGATCAGTTCATTTGTGATTTCGTTCACCTCTTCCCGGGTTATCCCGTCGTAATTAAGCACCTTTTTGAAGGCATCCATCGTGGTGGTTTCAGCGCCATTGTATGTCATCCCAAGGGCGATGCTTACCGAGGCAGGAGAGATCATTATATTGGGCCTTGTTTCTGCCTCAAAAACTGTTTTCAGAAGTTCGAGTCCGAAGTTGTTGTTGGTCTCAATCACCCGGGCCGATTTGAGGTTGTAGTCAAATACAGGGTCAACCTCCTGGTTGCAGGCAGTACCTGTGATTGTAGCCAAAAGGGCCAGGGCTGTCAGTCTTAATGCTTGAATCATAAAACACTTTTTATCAAAAGATGGCAGGCGGCAGAAAAGGGTTGCGTGGACCGCCCGGGTTCCTTCCTCATTTTGTTCACGCAACCTTTTGGATCTTCGCATCATCCTTTGGATGAATTCCAAGGATGTGATATCCTGCCAATTTGCATAAATTTGTCATTGGAGGAAAACTTAATTGGCAGAAGAGCTGGATATATTGTTAGAGGGATGTAAGCGGGGTAAACCGAAGAGCCAGGAGGCTCTGTATAAGCGGTTCTCAGCTGCCATGTACGGGATTTGCCTCCAGTACGCCTCCGGTGAAGAGGATGCGCAGGATATCATGCAGGAGGGATTCCTGAAGGTGTTCAGGAAACTGGACCAGGTGAATAACCCGGCTGCTTTCCCGGGATGGATCCGCCGGGTGATGATCAATACAGCCCTGGAGAAGTACAGGAGCCAGATTCACCTTCAGCGAATAGATGATGTGAAGGAGGCAGCTGAAAAGGCAATGGACGACCGGATCTTTGAAAATATGACCTGCCAGGAACTGGTTGCCCTGATTCAGACACTGACACCTCAATACAGGATCGTTTTCAACCTTTACGCCATCGAGGGATACAGTCACAAGGAGATCAGCGAGGAGTTGGGTATATCCGTAGGCACCTCCAAATCGAACCTCTCACGGGCCAGGACCATTTTGCAGGAGAAGATTAAACATAAGTATGGTACAGTAGAAACAAGATGAACAGGAATATTGATAACGGTAAAGGATTTTTGAAGGATAAACTGGGGGGCTACCAGGCAGAACCTCCACAGGAGGTTTGGGGGGCCATCTCTGATCGTTTGAATGGGCGACGCAGGGGGCGTACGGTCATTATTCTCCTTTCGGCAGCTGCATCCATTGCGCTTGCTGTTACATTAGGCATCACCTATTTCGGAAAAGATATTCCGCAGGAAACCAAACTGGCGGAGAAAAAGGTTGTTCAAACATTGTCTGAAGGTATTTCTTCTTCGGACGATCAGGGGGATAACTTAATGGAAGCAAGGGATAACAGGGTGGAGGAGTTCAAGTCAGGGACCTTGAGACAACCCATGGAAGGTGACAAGACCGGTACTTACTCACAGATTGTCTCACAGAATCTGCCAGATGCCGGCGTAACTTACCCGGAGGCTTCCCCGGAGGCTTCCCCGGAGGCTTCGCCGGAGCATTTCGAAGTATCGCCGGAACAAAAGAGTGGAAAGGAAGATGAAAATCCTAAACCCTTGGATCTTGCCCAGGACGCAGGGGATGCTGCAGATGAAGAGATTTTATTGGATTTCAATGAAGGGATGGACAAAAATCCCAGGTGGGCTTTAGGAGCCGTGCTCTCACCACTCTATAGTTTTCGGGATGCTCAGCCCGATGCGCTGGCCGGAACTTCCGGCCAGGAGTCCGGAACCCTATCCTATGCTGCCGGGGTACAGGTGGGGTACAGGGCAACACGCAGGCTTGCCATTGAGTCGGGTGTTCTTTTTAATAAAATGGGGATTTCTATAGGGGCTACGGGTATTCAGGTGTTTTCAAATGCGGTTGATTTTGCTCCTGCAGGACCGGAATCCTTTGGTTCACGGGTGATTGCAGTTACCAATACAGTGGGGAATATCGTTTCCAACACGGGCGAAATTTATGTCAATAACTACCTTTTGAATGCATCAAGGGAGTACAGCAATGTTACTGATGTTTTGTCACCTGGCGTCAATGCCGATCAGGGGATCCGTCAGCATCTCGATTATCTTGAGGTTCCCTTTAACCTGCGATATACCTTGCTGGACGGAAATTTTAAGATCCAACTCCTGGGTGGAATGAGTACCAACCTGCTGGTAAACAATTACGTAACCATGGAGTCAGATGGAGTTGCCAGGGAAATTGGGTACCTGGCCAATGTTCGCAACGTGAACTACTCCGGAAATGCAGGGGTCGGATTTGTATACCATTTTCTCGATCAGCTTAGTCTGAACGTGGAACCCAGGTTTCGATACTACCTGAATTCGGTTAACGATGCCACACTTCCATCCACCCATCCGTATACTTTTGGAATTTATACCGGAATAAACTATTTCTTTTAATCGTTCGCCCGGAACCAATTTCCTTTTAATTGTTTATTTTTGCGGCATATGGACCGAAGGAAATGGATCAGAAGGGGAGTTTTTTTCACTTTTTTTACGGGTTTGGGATTGGTGGCTGTGTTTATGGCCACCACCGTTTATTCAGGAGGAAGTGAAAACGATCCGGTAACAACAGGTAACAGGGACTCATATAAAGTGTATGGTGTTGAGGTTCCGGGTATGGTTACCTTTGCAGGAGAGCCTATGCCCCTGGATCTCTTTGACGTGAAGGAATCACTCGACAGGGAGTTGCTTTCCAATGTCTATTTTCACTCCCAGACCATACGGCTCATCAAACTTGCGAACCGTTATTTCCCTGAAATTGAGCCTGTTCTGAGAAAAAATCTTATCCCCGATGACTTTAAATATCTGGCAGTAGCTGAGAGTGGATTAACCCAGGCAGTATCTCCTGCCAATGCTGTAGGGTTCTGGCAGCTGCTTAAAACTACCGCTCAGGAGTACGGATTAGAGGTAGACAAGGAAGTGGATGAACGTTATCATGTTGGCAAATCTACCGAGGCCGCCTGTAAATACCTGATTTCCTCCTATCGGAAATATGGAAACTGGAGCATGACGGCAGCCTCATATAATGCTGGAAGAAGGGGTATGGACGAGCAGATCGGGAGGCAGAAAAAAGAGAACTACTATGATCTGTTGCTGAACGAGGAGACCGCCAGGTACCTTTACAGGGTGGTGGCTTTAAAACTGATTTTTGAAAATCCGACCGCTTATGGTTTTGACATCTCCGAAAATGAACTTTATCCCCCCATTCCCTTTCATCGGGTAGTTGTGGATAGTACGGTGAATGATTTTGCCGATTTTGCAGGTGAGTATGGTACCAATTATAAAATTTTGAAATTCATGAATCCCTGGTTGCGGGATACCAGGCTGACGGTGACGGGGGGAAAATCCTATGAAATTGTCATCCCGGAAAAAGGATATCGGCGGGCCGACGCCTGGGAGTTACCGTGAAAAACAAGGAGCAGAAAATAGAGGTTCTGGGTGCAAGGGTACATAATCTGAAAAACATAGATGTATCCATTCCCAGAAATCAGCTAACCGTAATAACCGGGTTGAGTGGCAGTGGTAAATCTTCACTGGCGTTTGATACCATTTATGCCGAGGGACAACGCCGGTATATTGAAACCTTAAACGCCTATGCAAGGCAGTTTCTCGGCAATATGGAACGTCCCGATGTGGATAAGATTACCGGCCTGAGCCCGGTAATCTCCATAGAACAGAAGACCACCAATAAAAATCCCAGGTCGACCGTAGGGACAGTTACTGAAATTTATGACTTCCTCAGATTATTATTTGCACGGGTTGCCGATGCCTACTCCTATGTGACCGGAGAGAAAATGGTGAAGTATACCGAGGAACAGATACTTGATCTGATACTGGAAACCTTCGAAGAAAAGAAAATCTACATCCTTGCTCCGGTCGTAAGAGGCAGAAAAGGCCATTACAGGGAGCTTTTCGAACAGATCCGCAAGAGTGGCTACCTTTATGTGAGGGTGGATGGAGAGACCCTTGAGGTTGTTCAGGGAATGCGGGTCGACCGTTACAAAAATCACGATATCGAGGTGGTGGTAGACCGTCTGACTGCTCTTGAAAAGGAGCGTCCAAGGTTGAAGAAATCTTTATCTTCAGCCATGAAACAGGGGAAAGGTGTAACAATGATTCTTGAGAAGGATGGAACCGAACCCCGCTATTTTTCCAGCCACCTGATGTGCCCCACTTCGGGTATTTCATACAACGAACCGGCACCTCACAGCTTCTCGTTCAATTCGCCCCAGGGGGCCTGTCCGCATTGTAACGGACTAGGTTCCATTAAGGATGTAGATCTTTCAAAAATCATTCCCGATGATTCCAAAAGTATTCGGAACGGGGCACTTGTTCCGCTCGGTCCCTATCGAAATGCATTAATATTCTGGCAACTGGAAGCTATTGCCACCCGGTATAAATTCACCCTCGACACCCCGGTTCGTGAGATCCCCGAACAAGCCATCCACTGCATTCTTCACGGTTCAGATGAGCCCCTGAAGCTGCAAAATACCCCTTTGGGCGCCACATCCAATTATTTTCTCAGTTTTGAAGGAATGATCGACCATGTTCAGAACGGTGCCAGGGAGGGGAGGGAACAGGATGAAAAGCAAGAGATCCGGAAGTATATCAGGAAAGTAACGTGCCCCCATTGCAACGGTACCCGCCTGAAACCGGAAATGCTCTATTTCAAATTGCATGATAAAAGCATTGCCGACCTCTCTTCAATGGATATCAGCACCTTGGCCGGCTTTTTTGCAGATATCGAGAGTAAGCTTAGTGACAGGCAGAATGCCATAGCGAGGGATATTCTGAAGGAGATCCGGAACAGGCTTGGATTTCTGCTGGATGTGGGGCTAAATTACCTCTCACTGAACAGGAGCTCACGCTCCCTGTCCGGGGGCGAAAGTCAGCGGATCAGGCTGGCTACCCAGATCGGATCAAGTTTGGTGAATGTTCTCTACATTCTCGATGAACCCAGTATCGGACTGCATCAAAGGGATAACAGGAAGTTGATTGCTTCGCTACAGAGCCTCAGGGATCAGGGAAATTCAGTAATTGTGGTCGAACATGACAGGGAGATGATTCTGTCGGCCGACTATGTGGTGGACCTGGGGCCAGGTGCGGGCCGGTGCGGAGGTGACCTGGTGGCTGCCGGATCGCCCGAGCAGATTCTTGCCGGTGCATCCCTCACAGCCCAATACCTGAATAAGACCCGGGAGATTGCGGTTCCTTTCAGCCGCAGAGCCGGTAACGGGAAGTTACTGGTGCTTAAAGGAGCGTCAGGAAATAATTTGAAAAAGGTAGATGTTGCTTTTCCCCTGGGAAAACTTATATGTATCACGGGGGTAAGCGGAAGCGGTAAATCCACCCTTATCAACGAAACCCTCCATCCGATTATCAGTCAAAAGCTCTACCGGTCGAATCGAGACCCTCTTCCCTTCGAGTCTATAGAAGGCCTGGAGAACATTGATAAGGTGATTGAGGTGGATCAATCGCCCCTGGGAAGAACGCCCCGATCAAATCCTGTAACCTATACGGGAGTATTCGGTGATATAAGAAAGCTGTTTGAGCAGACTCCCGATGCAAAGATTATGGGTTACAAGGCCAGCCGGTTCTCTTTTAATGTAAAAGGAGGACGGTGTGAGACTTGTGGCGGGGCGGGAGTGCAAACCATTGAAATGAATTTTCTTCCTGATGTGTACATTCAATGTAAAACGTGCAATGGGAAAAGATACAACCGTGAGACCCTGGAGGTTCGTTATAAAGGTCAGAGCATTAACGATGTGCTGGAGATGACCATCAACCAGGCTGTTGAATTTTTTGCCAGTGTCCCGTCCATCCTCAGAAAACTGAAAACCCTGCAGGATGTGGGACTGGGATATATCAGGCTTGGCCAGCCATCCACCACCCTGTCCGGGGGCGAGTCGCAGCGCATCAAGCTTTCGGCCGAGCTGGCCAAAAAGGATACGGGGAAAACCCTCTATATCCTGGATGAACCTACAACCGGATTGCACTTTGAAGATGTGAGGGTACTCCTGGATGTAATTGCCAGGCTGGTAAACCGGGGTAATACGGTTATCATGATTGAACACAACATGGACGTGATCAAGGTGGCCGATTATCTGATCGATCTGGGAAAAGAGGGGGGCAGCCTGGGAGGCAATATCCTTGCTACGGGAACTCCGGAGGAGGTTGCAGGAGAAGCGGAAAGTTACACAGGGAATTTTCTGAGGGTGGAACTTCCTTTGGATTTAATTGGTTAATTTGTGAAAGCAGATCAAATACAAATAGAATGAGTGTAAGCGAAGACAAAATCAAGGATGCATTCACGCAAAAAACCTGGAACGAGATTAAGAGCTCCAATTCATGGCAGATCTTTAAAATCATGGCAGAGTTTGTGGAGGGATTTGAAAAGATGGCCTCCATCGGACCCTGTGTTTCCATATTTGGATCGGCACGAACTTTGCCGGACAGCAGGTACTATAAACTGGCGGAGGATATCGCATTTAAACTGACCAGGCATGGATACGGTGTGATCACCGGTGGTGGACCCGGGATTATGGAAGCTGCCAATAAAGGAGCCATGAGGGGAGACGGAGTCAGTGTGGGAATGAATATTCAACTCCCCTTTGAACAGACTTCAAATCCCTATATTGATCCTGACAAGCTGCTAACCTTCAAACACTTTTTCGTACGAAAGGTGATGTTCCAGAAATATGCACAGGGTTTCATTGTCCTGCCTGGAGGTTTTGGTACTTTTGATGAGTTCTTTGAGTCCATCACCCTGATCCAGACGGAGAAGATCGGAAGGTTTCCCATTGTACTGGTGGGAACAGATTTTTGGAAAGGGCTGATTGAATGGATCCATAAAGTGGTTCAGGAGGAGGAGAAGAACATCAGTCCGAAAGACATGGATCTTTTTAAGCTAGTGGATACTTCAGAGGAAGCGGTGGAGGTAATCGACAGCTTCTATGCAAAGTATTTGCTAAGCCCCAATTTCTAATAGTTCAACATGTTGCAGTGTTGGTAATTCCGGTGAATCGTGATTAATTATTTTGTACATTTAACAAAATTCAGGTTCCGATGAAGAAAATTAAGTCGTTTTGGACGGGTATTGTACTAATCTGTCTTTCATTTTCACTGACTGGCCAGGAGGAGGTGGATATCTCCATAGATCACCCCGCAAAGGTAAAAGCAGGAGAGGTTTTTGAAGTTACGGTGACCATTTCCAAAGGGTCGCTTACTGACTATTCCCGGTTCTCACAGGATTTGCCCTTGGGCCTTACTGCGACCAACATTCAATCTGCCAATGCTGATTTTAGTTTTGACAACCAGCGGATTAGAATCATCTGGCTTAAACTTCCCGAAGCTAATGAGGTTAAGGTTTCCTATAACATCATGGTTGATGAAAGATTAAAGGGCAAGTTTATTCTTGGGGGTGTTTTTGCATATGTGGTGGATGAGGAGCGAAAGTTTATAAATTTTGAAAAATCCGATGAGATTACCATTATACCAAACCCCTCCATTGATCCTGACCTTGTAGTTGATATCAAGGACTTTAAAGGTGGTTCATCAGGAACAACCATGGTTGTGGCTGAAGAGAAAGAGCCATTCGCGATGGCGGTAAGACAAAAACCTGTGCTTTTAAGTTCAGGTGGCTATTTTATCAGAGTGCTTCTTCAAAATCCAACAGGGAGTAAGTATGCAAAAGTTGAAGAGGTCATTCCCCCTGGTTACATTTTCGAAAGTGTGGATTCACATGACGGAATCGAATCCTTCTCCTCGTCAACTGTTAAGTTTATATGGATGAAGTTACCCGAAGAGCCGGAGTTTGAAGTTTCTTACAATCTGGTGCCAAAAAGAGATGAGCCCCAGGGAGATATGATCATCAAGGGTCAGCTTACCTATTCGGCCGGAAATGAAAATAAGGTTGTGGAGATTAAAGAGGTGGATATTGACCTGGAGTCTCTCTCGGTGGCGGATAAAAGGAGCCTTTTGGAAACCGGGGAAATTTCGGTCAGCGCAGAGAAACCCGTATCAGTTGAACAAAAGAAATCACTTCCGGTGAAGGATCCGGTGGTTTATCCGGAAACTGCATTGGCTTCCGGTCAGACCATAGCCAATACCCGGATTCTCCCGGCAGGTTCCGGAGTTTATTACCGGGTTCAGATTATGGCGAACCAGAATGCTTTTGATGCACGAGCCCTTTACAGGCAAATGGGAGTGGACCAGGAGGTCTTTGTAGAGCAACACGAGGGCTTCTATAAATATACAGCCGGTTCATTTACCAGTTACGAACAGGCTGTGTCATACCGCAACCGGCTTGAGAAAATTCCGGAAATAGCAGGAGCTTTTGTCGTGGCCTACAGGGACGGAAAGCGTATTCCGATGCCATCCAGTCATTAATTCAGCTTGTTTATACTGTGTTCCGGTCTCCATTATACCGTTTCCTGCTGATCACCTTCACCATGGTTCCCCTGCTTACTCAGGGTCAGGAGATCAATTATGACTCTCTTTTGCAAAGGGTTGATACGGTGGAGAACCCGGTTTTTAAACCCGTGATCTCATTTGGGTACGGGGTATTTAATTTCAGGGGAGACGTGAGAAGCAACCTGAATACACCATTGATTGGATCCCGGGGTGGAATGGTAAACATGGCCACTTTTATCGACCGCAGGAATCGCTATTTTATCGCCAATTTTAATTTCCTGGCAGGTACCCTTGCCGCCAGCGAGTATTCACATACCGAACTCTCCCGTAACCTAAATTTTGAAACCTCCCTATACGCTTTTGGTGCAAATGTGGAGTACAGATTTGGCCACCTTATACCTGAGAATTTCATCCTCAGACCCTTTTTGCTGGTGGGTCTGGAGAGCGTTAACTTCAGTTCCAAAGGCGATTTGATGGATGCATCAGGGAATCCATACTTCTACTGGTCCGACGGAACCATTCGGGATCAGGCGGAGATAGACGGTGATGCAAATGCACTCTACAGGGATTATAGTTATGAAACCGACCTGAGGCAGCGTGAAAATATTGAATTCGGACTGGGCGATTACAGTCAGCGATCCATCGGGTTCCCCGTTGGAGCCGGTATTCAGTTCAGGATCAGCCAAAGGACATCCTTCAGTCTGGGGGCTACCTATCATTTCACTTTAACCGATTACCTCGATAATGTGGCCTACGAAGGCACAAGTGTTCAGGGAAAAAAGGGGAGTGACAGCTTTGTTTTCTCCTATCTTTCTCTCCATTTTGATCTCTTTTCTGACCCTTCGACCCGTACCGTTGATCTGTTATATGCCGATGTGGATTTTGATGTACTGTTTTTTGATGATGAAGATGGGGATTTTGTTCTTGATGTATCGGACCGCTGTCCGGGTACCCCATACGGTGTGGAGGTGGATTCGATAGGTTGTCCGCTTGATGGCGATCTGGATGGAGTTCCCGACTATCTGGATATGGAGTTGATAACCGCCCCCGGCGTATGGGTGGATGATCAGGGAGTGACCCTTACCGAGGAGGCTTTTTATTCGAAAATTGAGAGCAGGGACCGCGCTATGCCACGTGATGAGGTGGAAGCCTATTTTGCCACCATCCGTGACGATTATGCCTTGAGAAGATCTAATGCGATACCTGAAAAGTTCATGGCACTTGATGAAGATTCAGATGGTTATATCTCCTTCGATGAATTACTTAAGACCATCGACCTTTACTTTGATTTCCAGATTGATCTCGAATTTGAGGAGGTAAGGGAACTCAATGACTTTTTCTTTGCCCAATAGATGAATCAGTAGCCGGTACTATTTGATTTTATGCAATCGGTCCATCTGGCGCTGGGTGTCTTTGCGTTTGATGGTTTCACGTTTATCATACTCTCGTTTACCCCTTGCCAGGCCAATCTCCATTTTGGCGTAGCCTGAATTGGAAATAAAGAGTTTGAGGGCAGCGATGGTCAGTCCACTCTCTTTTACTTTCCTCTGAAGTTTTCTCAATTCCTGCCTTTTCAGAAGAAGTTTGCGGTCGCGTCCGGGAACGTGACTGTTAAAGCTTGCCCATGCATAGTCGGCAACCTGCATACCCCTTACATACAGCTCCCCATTTTCAAAAAGGCAATAGGCCTCAACCAGGCTGGCTCTTCCATTTCGGATGGATTTGATTTCGGTTCCGGATAACTGTATCCCTGCAGTATACCGGTCCATGATTTCGTAATCGTGGAAGGCCTTTTTATTCCTTATGTTGATTTTACCAGGCATGGCTGTTTCTGAGCCCAAAGGTATAAAAAACAGCTTATTTGGGTATATTTGATTTAAATGAAAGAGAGTTCTGCAAAACTTGTTACCGTTCTCGGTCCCACAGCTGCCGGGAAGACTTCATTTTCAGCTCATCTGGCCTGTTTGCTGGATGGCGAAATCATCAGTGCCGATTCAAGGCAGGTATACCGTGGTATGGATATCGGAACCGGGAAGGATTACAGTGATTATATCGTGAATGGCCGGCAGATTCCTGTACACCTTATTGATATTATTGGAGCAGGGTGCGAGTACAATATCTACCTGTTTAAGCAGGACTTCCGCCGGTCTTTTTTGGATATCACCAGGCGGGGAAAGACTCCTGTTCTTTGCGGCGGCAGCGGTCTCTATATTGAGTCTGTACTGAAAAATTACAACCTGCTTCACGTTCCGCCCAATGAGCGCCTGAGGAACGAACTGGAGACAAAGGATATTGTTGAACTGGAGGGGATTCTGAAGTTATACGGCCCGCTTCATAACCAGACTGACCTTACATCACGGAAAAGGATCATCAGGGCCATAGAGATCGCCATGTTCCGGACTACGCAGTCTGAACCGGTTGTGAATGAGATGGCTTTGTCAACGGTTATTTTCGGAATCAGTCTTGAGAGGAATATGCGAAGGAAACGGATCACAGAGAGGCTCATAAAGCGGTTGGAGGAAGGGCTGGTGGAAGAGGTGAAGAGATTGATTGCAAACGGCGTCCCGGCCGAGAAACTGGACTATTACGGGCTGGAATACCGGTATGTTTCGCGATACATTCTGAATCAGAGTTCCTACGATGAAATGGTCGAAAGACTTAATTCGGCCATACACCAGTTTGCCAAAAGACAAATGACCTATTTCAGAGGGATGGAGCGAAGGGGTAATGTGATTCACTGGATCGATGGTGCCCGACCTGTTGAGGAGATGACCTATGAGGCAATGACCATCTGCAAGTCGGTTCTGAACCTTCCGGAACAGGCTACCTGAATTGCCAGGGGAGGTCCAGAATGAACCAGATCAAACCAATTGCTATTAAAATATTGAAGCCTGAGATCAGGTAATTGTAGGAGACCCGCCATGAAAGAATACGTCGCCGGATCATGATTCCTATATTAGGAATAAAGAAGGCAAGTATACTAAAAACAGTGAGACTGTTCAGGATTCGTTCTTCATCCATCTCTTCCCCCGGATCGGATGCGGGAAGGAAGAAAAGAATCAAATATGCCATCAACAGAAAACTTGCCAGGTAAAGCAGGTAACTGGCTTTGATAAAGATCGTGGAGACCGGTCGCTTGCGGTGTATTCTGAATGGCTTCAGAATGATAATAGCAATGATATAGATCAGCAGGAAAGCTGCAATAAATATAAAATGAAGCAGAAAGGTCATACTTTCTTCAGCATTACGAATATAGTCATGACTAATTCAACTAATCGGACGCTGCTTTGAGGGTGGCTTTGATTTTTACTTCAATCTCATCGGCAAGTTCCGGATTATCCCTTAAAAGATTTTTTACAGCCTCTCTTCCCTGTCCCAGCCTGGTCTCCCCGTAACTGAACCATGAGCCGCTCTTTTTCAGAATTTCAAGGTCTGCTCCCAGGTCGATCAGTTCTCCGGTTTTGGAGATGCCCTCGCCATAAAGGATGTCAAATTCGGCTTTCCTGAAAGGTGGAGCAAGCTTGTTCTTAACCACCTTCACCCTGGTCCTGTTTCCTGTGATCTCTTCAC
Organism: Bacteroidales bacterium; assembly: GCA_046485075.1. GTDB lineage: Bacteria > Bacteroidota > Bacteroidia > Bacteroidales. The sequence continues at coordinate 3,156 of JAWOHR010000154.1, read as the reverse complement.
CCTCTTTTAATTGCCCGATCCGCCGGATATCAAGTCTTATGGTGGCATAGAATTTCAAAGCATTACCACCGGTAGTGGTTTCAGGATTACCGAACATTACACCGATTTTTTCCCTCAGCTGGTTGATGAAAATGCAGGTCGTATTGGTCCGGTTAATATTGGCCGTGAGTTTTCTCAGCGCCTGTGACATGAGCCTGGCCTGCAGCCCCACTTTTGAATCTCCCATCTCACCTTCAATCTCCGATTTTGGAGTCAGTGCAGCAACAGAGTCGATTACAATCACATCAATGGCCCCGGAACGGATCAGGTGATCGGTGATCTCAAGTGCCTGTTCCCCGTTATCGGGCTGTGATATGTAAAGGTTTTCAATGTCAACCCCCAGCTTCTTGGCATAGAACCTGTCAAAGGCGTGTTCAGCATCTATAAATGCAGCAATTCCACCGTTTTTTTGCGCTTCGGCGATGGCGTGAATGGCCAGGGTGGTTTTCCCGGACGACTCTGGCCCATATATTTCGATAACCCTGCCCCTGGGATATCCCCCTACACCCAGAGCAACATCAAGTCCTATTGAGCCCGATGGAATGATCATCACATCTTCAATGGCATTATCACCAAGTTTCATGATCGTTCCCTTCCCGTATCCCTTTTCGATCTTGTCAAGGGTAAGCTGCAACGCTTTTAATTTCTCCTTGTTGTCGCCATTCCCATTTTCTTTACCCATGCTCTTTTCTTGTTAATGTGATCAATCATTAAATATCTGTGTGCTGTGTTCCTTGGTGTTTACTTTATCGATGATTTTTATGATGGTTCCCTCCTCATCGATGATGAATGTTTTTCTTAGAATTCCCATATAGGGCTTCCCGTACAATTTTTTCTCACCCCAGGCCCCATAATCCTGCAATACCTTTTTATTTGTGTCCGCGATCAATCTGAAGGGCAGCTGGTACTGGGCGATGAATTTCTGATGCGATTTTTCACTATCGGCACTCACCCCGATCACTTCAAATCCCTGTTGAAGGAACTGATCATAGTGATCGCGGAGGTCGCATGATTCGGCGGTACATCCCGGGGTATTGTCTTTAGGGTAGAAATAGAGCACGACCTTTTTGCCCCTGTACTCCTGAAGTGTGATTTTTTTCCCCTCCTGGTCTACAGCATCAATAGCCGGAGCGCGGTCTCCTACGTTTAAATCTTTCATGTTAAAATCAAATTATAAATGTACAAAAGTTGCTCAATAACCAGCTCTATTTATTACTAATTTTGGCATATGATTCATTCATCCCTACGCTCCGTTTTTTATGCAGGTTTGTTGCTGCATATTGTTTTTAATCCAGGAGTACCTGTCTGTGGACAGATTACCGGGCCTTCGGAAATCTTTGAAGAATCGGTTGGTAACTTTGAGGCGGGTAAATATCGACTGGCCCTTGCCGGATTTCTCCAATTGAAACAGAATCAGCCGGACCATGTAATGAACAGCTATTACATGGGGAGATGTCTTGTGGAGTTAAGCGAGCAGCTTGATGATGCCATCGAATTGCTTTCCAGTGCATCCGGAAGGGGGGCCCCCGTCGATGCTTTGTATTACCTTGCGAAGGCTTATCACCGGGATTATAACTTTTCTGAAGCAATTAAATACTATGGTAAGTTTGAACAGGTGGCTTCACGGCAGCAGATGAAGGATCTGAGGGTTGCCCAAATGATCAGCACCAGCCGGAGTGCTCTTGAGATCACATCCACTTACAACCAGTACGAAGTTATTACCGTTGCTTTCATTGATCTGAATGACTCTCTGTCTTACTCCCAGATCAGGATGAAGGGTGGACAAATGCAGCGTAAACCGTCCGGATATTTCGAGTCCGGAGAGCAGAGAGGAGGACTTGGAAGCCTGATGTTTATGCCCTATAGTTCCCTACGGGGAGAATATATATTCTATGCCGGTCCGGGAAAAAATGGGAAAGGGGGAATGCAGCTTTTCAGGGCACGGAAGGGGTCGGGAAAATTGTGGGGCGAACCTGAGGAGATCAAAACGCTGAATACGGAAGGAGATGAGTTGCTTCCATACTTTGATCCCATCGAAAGCGACCTTTATTACACCTCTGATGGTGGATCCGGAGTGGGTGGATTTGACTTGTTCAGGTCTCATTTCGATCCCGAAAGGGATGAATGGACAAATCCGATTAATCTTGGGTTTCCCATTAATTCGGCTATGGATGATTATCTTCTTCTTCCCGGTTCGGATTTGGGAATGATGATGTTTTTTTCCAACCGCCTGGGGACAGATAGTACCCTTATTGTCTACAGGGTACGCCTGGTGGAGCCCAAACTGAAGACCGATGCCAGTGATACGAAAATGCTTTCAGGTATTGCAACCCTGGGAGGTGCTGCAGAGGAGATACTGGCAGAGATAGAGGCAATGTCATTAAAGACAGCGGTTGAGGATGATATCCGAACTGAGAATGGACAAAATGCCGGGGTGGGGAATCGGGCCCAGGTTTATACGCCTGTTAAAATTCTCCACACCAGTGAGATGGCCCCCATCGTTGTTTCGACCGAAAGAGCATTTCTTTCAGAAGCCCTCATGCACCAGGCTGCATCAGACTCGTTGAAGGACCTGGCAACCGAGGCGCGCGCAAGGGTGAGGGAGTCAGATGATCCCAATGACAGGTGGGTATGGCAAAAGCAGATTATGGTTTGGGAGAAAAAGGCACATGATGAGGAGGCTTTGGCAGATGTTCTCTATGCCAGTATGGATGGGGGGAGTCCCGATGCTCAACCAGCTTCACCGGTAGATTTGCCGGAATCTTTGTCACCGCTGGTTGTGGAAGGTGAGCCTGGCAGTCAGCCTGAAATGAATTCTGTTTCTGCCAGTAGGGGGGGGCACTTTATGGACCGGTTCGATATCCTGGGATCTTCTCCATATTCTGAATCCAATCCCATACCCACAGATGTGGCTTTCCCGGATGGCGTTTTTTACAGAATCCAGCTGGGCGCTTTCGGCAAGGCTGTTGATCCCGGTACATTTGGCGGTATAAGCCCCATTACTGCAGAAACCCTTAAGGAGAGGGGACTGATCAAGTATTATGCGGGGAAATTCACGAAATATGAGGATGCATCCACTGCCCTATCCCGGGTCAGATCCCTTGGATATGAGGATTC